>NZ_JH379380.1:8528-36475 GCF_000235885.1 Leyella stercorea DSM 18206 | reverse complement strand
TATATTGGGAGTTTTGACACGCCCTCCTCCTACTTTGATATCTCATTTGTTAAATAATGGTTAATCTGGCGGCTGATAGGCTTTAATTTCGTAATTTTGCACTTTACTAATTATGCAATTCTTTAAACAAAACAGAATGGACAACGAATTTTTGACAGACGATAAGCAGAACTTCGACTTGGAAGAGTCGGCTGTAAAGCGCCCTGAGCGACATCATAGCAGAGGAGAACGTTCTGACCGCTTCTTTATGATAAGGAATATTCTCAACATTATCTTTATGATTGGTGCCGTTGTGGGTGTTCTTGTGCTCTATTTCCACGATAAAACGATAGGCACGGTTATTATTCTCGTATCTATGGTGTTCAAGATGGCGGAGTGTTGTTTCAGATTAATACGCCTATAATAACTGCAATGATAAGAACAACAAGAAAATTATTAGGACTTCTTGCGTTTCTGTTGTCTGTTCCGATGTGTCTGTCGGCACAGATAGGTATGGACGACAACGATCGCTTCAACCAAATGAACCCTGATGGCTCTGTGAACAAGCGCAACCGAAACGCTGCCGACTCACTGGGTACGGACAAAGTTATACCGCGCGGCATAAGGGTATGGACGGTCGATTCGCGTTTTGGCGACCAAAGGAAAGCTGCTGTTGACACCGTGTCGCACATGTTTATGAACTCTATCTTTACAACGGGTTTGCGTGGTGAGTATAACACGACGGGCAATCTCGGTGCGCCGCGCATACATCGCATATTTATCGATCGTCCAGAAACAGAGCAGTTTATCTTTACGCAGCCATACGATTATGTTGTATCGCCCGTAGATAAGTTTCATTTCACGAACACGTTGTCGCCTATCACGAACCTTACATACAACACCGCAGGTGACAGAATAACGGGTGAAGACCGACTTTCGGCTAAGTTTGGAGTGAATGCAGGCAAGCGCCTTGGCGTTGGTTTCAACGTCGATTATCTCTACGGACGTGGCTATTACTCTGAGCAAAGCACGTCGCATTTCAAATTCTTGCTCTATGGCTCCTATCTCGGTGAACGCTATCAGGCACATCTCTTGTTCTCCACTCTTGATCAGAAAGTAACGGAGAATGGTGGTATCACCAACGACGAGTACATAAAGCACCCAGAGAGTTTTGACGACAACTTCGCAACGAACGAGATTCCTACCGTCTTGGAGCGCAACTGGAACCGCAACTCTAATCAGCATATCTTCTTCACGCATCGTTTTAGCTTTGGTTTCCGCAAGAAAGTGAAGATGAGCGAGGAGGAGATTGCAGCCCGCAAGTTTGCAATGGAATCGGAGAAGGAGAACGCAGCCTTGCACGAAAAGGAGGCTGCCAAGCGCAAAGCAGAGCGCGAGGGCACTGACTTCGACGAGGAGGAATACGAGGAGCAATCGTTTGGCGGACGTCCTGACGATGCGAAGGTGGCAGGCAAAGAGCCTGCGACTACCGAAATGGCAGACAACTCGGGGCGTATTCGCGTGGATGGCAAGGCAGCAGCCGACAGTCTGAATAGCCTTGCAGCTCAGGCGCAGCTCGACACGATGTGGATGAAGACAGAGTATGTGCCCGTTACGAGCATCATACACACCGCCAAGTTCGACACCTATCGTCGCATTTATCAAGCCTACAACTCCCCGAAGGACTTCTATGCTAACACTTACGACAATGTAGGTGCGTACAGTGGCGACTCTATATATGACAAGACGAGCCATTATCGTTTGCAGAACACGCTCGCCTTGTCGCTGTTGGAAGGCTTCAACAAGTGGGCAAAGGCAGGCGTAAAGGTGTTTGCTACGTCCGACTTGCGCCACTTTACATTGCCTAATACCGAGCGTACATTCACTACGTACAACGAGCACAACCTCAGTGTAGGCGGTCAGCTCTCTAAGACACAAGGTAGAACGCTGCACTACAGCGTGTTGGGCGAGGTGTGGGCGATAGGTAAGGATGCTGGTCAGGTGAAGGTGGATGCTAATGTTGACCTCAACTTTAAGTTCCTTGGTGACACGGTGCGCCTCGCTGCGTCAGGCTTCTTCCATAGTCTTAACCCAACGTTCTATCAGCGTCACTACCACTCGCGCCACTTCTGGTGGGACAAGGACGATATGGCGAAGATTGTTCACTCGCGCTTGGAGGGCACCTTTGCTTACGACAAGACACGCACAAAGCTGCGTGTGGCGTTCGATGAGCTGAAGAACTACACCTACTTCGCAATGGGATACAACATAACCGATGAGCATCTGCGCACGCAGAACACGCTCAGCGTGAAGCAGGCTGGTGGGGCGATAAGTCTCTTCACCGTAGGTTTGCAGCAGGATGTGACCCTCGGTCCGGTGAATTGGGAGAGCGTTGTTACGTTCCAGAAATCGTCTAATGAGGCAGTGCTGCCTGTGCCCACTTTGAACGTCTACACCAATCTGTACTTGCGCTTTATGATAGCGCGTGTGTTGAAGTGTGACCTTGGTGCCGATGCGCGTTACTTCACAAGCTACTATGCCCCCGACTATAGTCCGGCTCTCGGACAATATGCCGTGCAGGATGGTCCAAGCAAGACGAAGGTAGGCAACTATCCGCTTGTGAATGTCTACGCCAATTTCCATTTGAAGCAGGCACGCTTCTTTGTGATGATGAGCCATGTGAACGCCGGCAGCGGCAACCGTTCATATTTCTTCACGCCTCATTATCCGCTAAACCAGCGTGTGTTGCGTTTTGGCGTTAGCTGGAATTTCTTTAATTAAACTTTATTATTGCAGAGACTTTCTGCACTCCATACAAAAACACCCAAGTAGGTTTGGTTCTTTCGCCTAAAACCTACTTGGGTGTTGTCTTTTACACTAACAAAAGTCATCGTTCTCCGTACGCAGTCTGATTGGGTTGCGTACGGAATCTGATTGGGTTGCGTTCGGAATCTAATCAGACTGCGTACGGAGAACGATAACTTTTCTGCTACATAATGCTTATTTCATCAACAAAGAGGAACGCCGGTTTGCCCTTTCCGCTATGCCATTCGGGCATATTGCGCTCCGATGTAGCCTTGACTTTCACGTAGCGTGCCTTTGTGGGCTGGAAGTCGAGCTTGTGGGTGTAGACCTTGTCGGCTGCATCCTCGCCAAGTGTCGGCAACTGCTTCGTAGCTACCTGCTTGAATGTCTTACCATCTTGAGAGACGCTCACTTCGATGTCGCGTGCGTCGAGAATCCATGAGCCTTTATCCACGCAGGTGTTTAACTCTACGTGCGAGATTACAGAAGGCTTCTGCATGTCTATAACTGCCTCAAGGTCGTTCTCGCAGAAGCCGAGCCAACGGCCGGTGCCGAAGCCCTTGTCGCCAAGCAGTCCGTCGGTAAGCGTAGCTGCACCATTGTAGGTGTAGTTCTTGTGTGTGGGCTGCAGCAATGTAATGGGGCAAGCCGTAGCCTTGTTGAAGTTTATCTCCTGACGGCTAACGCTGCTTCTCTTGCCGTCGCGGAAGGCAGCTGCGCAGATGTTGGCAGACTTCTGCAGGGTGATGGCACCAACGTATAGCGGACTATTGGCTGTAGGCTCCGTGCCGTCGAGTGTGTAGCGTATCTCAGCGTCACCGGTTGTGGTGAGATGTACTACAATCTCTTGCCACTTCGTGTCGGCATCAACGTGTATGTTCACGTTGAAGAGATGCTTGGCGTAGTTGTAGCCTTGGTGGTCGTAGAGATGCGTGAACTTAACGAGACGACTTGTGAAGTCGGCGTAGTTTTTCAGCTCGGGCTGGCTCCACTGCACCTCGCTCAGTGCCGCCATACGCGGCAGAGCCATGTACTGCATCTGCTTGAATGTAGGCATATATTCGGTCCAGATATTCGCCTGCACACCGATGATGTGGCGTGCCTCGTCGGCAGTCAGTTCTTTAGGCATCGGCTCGTAAGAGTAGACGCGCTCCAACGGCAGGTAGCCGCCGATAGCCTCTGGCTCGTTAGCCTTGTCGAGCGACTGGTAGTAGTCGAAGTAGAGGTAGCTGTTTGGTGTCATCACCACGTCGTGATGCTGCTTGGCAGCCGCGATGCCGCCAGTCTCTCCGCGCCACGACATAACGGTGGCACCCTCAGCGAGTCCGCCCTCAAGAATTTCGTCCCAACCGATGGTGTTGCGGCCTAACGACTTGAGGTAGTTGGAAGCGTGAGTGATGACGTAGCTCTGCAGACGCTCCTCGGCTGTGTGTCCGTCCTTAGCCTCAAGATGCAGTGCCTTGATGCGTGCTTGGCACTTCGGACACTTCTGCCACTGGGTCTTCGGACACTCGTCGCCACCAACATGTATGTACTTAGACGGGAAGAGAGCCACAACCTCCTTCAGCACGTCGTCTACAAACTTCATTGTCTTGTCGTTGCCAGCGCAGAGCACGTTGTCCGACACGCCCCACATCTCCCATACCTTATACGGACCGCCCGTGCAGCCCAGTTCGGGATAAGCAGCAAGAGCTGCCTGCATGTGTCCTGGAAGGTCTATCTCTGGAACGATAGTAATGTAGCGGTCGGCAGCGTACTTCACGATGTCGCGTATCTCCTTCTGTGTATAGAAGCCTCCGTATGGTTTGCCGTCGTACTTGCCCGTGTTGTGGCCGATGACGGTTTGTGTGCGCTTTGAACCAACCTTGGTGAGCAACGGATACTTCTTTATCTCGATGCGCCAACCCTGGTCATCAGTGAGATGCCAGTGGAAGCGGTTGATGTTGTGCAGGGCGAGTATGTCAATGAATTGGCGTATCTCGTCGGTGCTTACGAAGTGGCGCGACACGTCGAGGTGTGTTCCGCGGTAGGAGAAGCGCGGAGCGTCGACGATGTGAGCGCAGGGAATGGTCACTTGTGATGCCTTGCCACTCACTACGGGCAGCGACTTACGCAAGGTTTGTATGCCGTAGAACACACCGGCTGCTGATGCTCCAGCAATGCTGATGCGTTTAGCGTCGACATCGAGCTTGTAGCCTTCAGCGTTGCTGATTGTCTTGTCGATAGAAAGGACAATAGCTGTAGCATCCTTGCCCTGCTTTCCGACAGTGGGGCGCACACCAGTAGTCTGTTCGATATACGATGCGAGTAGGGTGGCATTGCGCTTCAGGTCGTTGTTTGAGGTCGCAACTACAATTGATGTTTTGCCGTTGAGGATAAAAGGTGCATCGTTAGTTACGTCAGCCTGCAGCGGTTGAGGCACGATGTTGAAGTCCGCAGTCTGTCCCGATGCGGAGCCGGGCAGGAGGAATGCCGTTGAGACAATGACTCCTGTGAGCAATTTCAAATTCATTGTATTGTTTATCTTGTTTTGTTTTAGTAGGCTTGTTTATTTAGAATTGATTTCCTTTGTCTTCTTTTTTAATGATAGTGTATTGAATGATAGACCGAAGATTTCACTTGGTTGCTTACTCAACGTACACCCGTATTGCAAAGTTAGCGGAAATCGGGGACACTACAAAAAAACGACAGCAATAATGTCTAAACATCATTGCTGTCGTTTTATAATATTTCTATCTTAGGAGGATAGGGTAGGCGTGCTATCCGTCTCCTCCTTCGATTTCGGTTTGATTAGATTTGCTCGCTCCAATCCTCCTGGCTCTTGCGAACGTAGGTCTGGTAGCGGAGCTTAGCCATCTTCTCAGCCTGGCTGAACAGCTCGTCAGCCTCCTTCGGGAATGCCTTCTGAACAGAGAGGTAGCGAACCTCACCAAGGAGGAAGTCGCGGAAGTCCTCCCACTTCGGAGCCTTAGAGTCGAGTGTGAACGGGTTCTTGCCCTCGTCAGCCAACAGCGGGTTGAAGCGCCAGAGGTGCCAGTAACCGCAATCAACAGCGAGCTTCTCCTCGTTCTGTGAGCGACCCATACCGCCCTTACGCTTCAGACCGTGGTTGATACACGGAGCGTAAGCAATGATGAGTGACGGACCTGGGTAAGCCTCTGCCTCGCGGATAGCCTTCAATGTCTGAGCATTGTCAGCACCCATAGCGATCTGAGCTACGTAGATGTAGCCGTATGTTGTCTGCATAAGACCGAGGTCCTTCTTGCGGATACGCTTGCCCTGAGCTGCGAACTGAGCGATAGCACCGAGCGGAGTAGACTTAGACGACTGACCACCAGTGTTAGAGTAAACCTCAGTATCGAGTACGAGGATGTTAACGTCCTCACCAGAAGCCAATACGTGGTCGAGACCGCCGTAGCCGATATCGTAAGAAGCACCGTCGCCACCGATAATCCACTGGCTGCGCTTTACGAGGTAGTGGTCGAGAGTCTTGAGCTCTGTGCAAACCGGGCAACCCTTCTCTGCACCAGCAGCGATGAGCGGCTTAAGCTCTGCAGCAGCAGCCTTAGAACCCTCAGAGTCGTTCATGTTAGCCATCCACTTGTCAGCAGCAGCTACGAACTCTGCCGGAACGTGCTCGTCTGCCTTTGCCTCTTCGAGGAGGTGGCAGATGCGCTCCTTCATCTTCTTGTTACCGAGAACCATACCGAGACCGAACTCGCAGAAGTCCTCGAACAGTGAGTTGTCGAATGCTGGTCCCTGACCCTTAGCGTTGGTTGTGTAAGGTGTAGACGGGATAGAAGCTGAGTAGATAGAAGAACAACCAGTAGCGTTAGCAATCATCTGACGGTCGCCGAAGAGCTGAGAGATGAGCTTAACGTAAGGAGTCTCACCGCAACCAGAGCAAGCGCCTGAGAACTCGAACAGAGGCTGAGCGAACTGAGAGTTCTTCGGGCTCTGCTTGATGTCTACGAGGTCCTGCTTAGAAGCTACGTTGTGAACGAGGTACTCCCAGTTCTGTGCTTCCTTCTGCATATCCTCTGCGTCTACGTTGAACGGAACCATCTTGAGAGCCTTCTCGAGCTCGCCGATCTCCTTGTTCTTCTTGCCTGGGCAAACGTCGGCACAGTTGCCGCAGCCAAGACAGTCGAGTACAGAAATCTCAATGCGGAAGTGCATACCCTTGAGAGTAGCCGGAGCCTTGATCTCCTGTGTCTCAAGACCTTCGATGCCTGCAAGCTCTGCGTCGGTAAGAACGAACGGACGGATAGCTGCGTGAGGACATACGAACGAACACTTGTTACACTGGATACAGTTCTCTACATTCCATACCGGAACGAATGCCTCAACACCACGCTTCTCGAAAGCTGAAGTGCCGTTCTGCCATGTACCGTCAACAGTGTCGTGCTTAACGAAGTCAGAAACCTTCAAGAGGTCGCCTGCCTGACCGTTGATAGGACGAACGAGCTCCTTAACGAATGCCGGAGCGTTGTCAGCCTTAGCCTCCTCGTCAGCGAGGTTAGCCCATGCCGGGTCAACAGTGAGCTGCTTGTATTCGCCACCGCGGTCAACAGCTGCGAAGTTCTTGTCAACAACGTCCTGACCCTTCTTAGAGTAAGACTTAACGATGAATGCCTTCATCTGCTCTACTGCGAGATCCAAAGGAATAACCTCTGTGATGCGGAAGAATGCAGACTGGAGGATGGTGTTGGTACGGTTGCCGAGACCAATCTCCTGAGCGATCTTTGTAGCGTTGATATAGTAAACAGTGATGTTGTTCTGAGCGAAAATGCGCTTCACCTTATTCGGGATGAAGTTAACGAGTTCCTCGCCGTCGAAGATAGTATTCAACAGGAAGTAACCGTTCTTGCGCAAACCGCGTGTAACATCGTACATATTCAGGTAAGCCTGTACGTGGCAAGCCACGAAGTTAGGAGTATTTACCTGGTATGCGCTGTGGATTGGGCTGTCGCCGAAACGGAGGTGTGAGCAAGTGAAACCACCTGACTTCTTAGAGTCGTAAGAGAAGTAAGCCTGGCAGTACTTGTTGGTGTTGTTACCGATGATCTGTACAGAGTTCTTGTTAGCACCTACAGTACCATCAGCACCGAGTCCGTAGAACTTAGCTTCGAACAAGTCGTCGCCGCCCATTGGAATCTCCTCTTCCTCAGGAAGTGAAGTGAATGTAACATCGTCAACGATGCCCACTGTGAAGTGGTTCTTAGGCTGTGGGAGCTCGAGGTTCTTGAACACAGCAACGATCTTAGCCGGTGTTGTATCTGAAGAACCAAGGCCGTAACGACCACCAACGATAAGCGGCTTGCGCTCGTCGTCGTAGAGAGCCGACTTAACGTCGAGGTACAGCGGTTCGCCCTCTGCGCCTGGCTCCTTTGTACGGTCGAGTACAGCAATGCGCTTAACTGTAGCAGGAAGAGCTTTCTTCAGGTAATCTACTGCGAACGGACGATAAAGGTGAACAGCAACCATACCTACCTTCTTACCCTGCTTGTTCAGGTAGTCGATAGCCTCGCGTGCAGGCTCTGTAGCAGAACCCATGAGGATGATTACGTTCTCTGCGTCCTCAGCTCCGTAGTAGTTGAAGAGGTGATACTCGCGACCAGTAATCTTTGTCATCTCCTGGCAGTACTTCTCTACTACTTCAGGGATGCGGTCGTAGTACTCGTTGCAAGCCTCACGGTGTGTGAAGAATGTCTCCGGGTTCTCAGCTGTACCGCGTGTAACAGGACGCTCAGGTGTGAGGGCACGGTCGCGGAAACGCTTGATGTAGTCCGGATTTACCAACGGACGGATGTCTTCCATATCCATCTCCTCGATCTTGTGGTACTCGTGTGATGTACGGAAACCGTCGAAGAAGTTGATGAACGGTACTGATGTCTCAAGTGTAGCAAGGTGAGGAACTGCAGAGAGGTCCATAACTTCCTGCACTGAACCAGAGCAGAACATTGCGAAGCCTGTCTGACGGCAAGCCATAACGTCCTGGTGGTCGCCGAAGATACAGAGAGAGTGTGAAGCCAATGTACGTGCAGAAACGTTGAACACGCACGGCAGTAACTCGCCTGCAACCTTATACATGTTAGGAATCATCAGCAACAGACCCTGCGAAGCAGTGTATGTTGAGGTGAGGGCACCAGCCTGAAGTGAGCCGTGGAGAGCACCTGCTGCACCAGCCTCTGACTCCATTTCCTGGATAGAAACTCGCTGACCGAAGAGGTTCTTACGACCCTTGGCAGCCCATTCATCTACATGCTCTGCCATCGGAGATGACGGAGTGATAGGATAGATAGCAGCAACCTCTGTGAACATGTAGCTCACGTGAGCGGCAGCTGTGTTACCATCACAAGTGATAAATTTTTTTTCTTTAGCCATTTTACTAATTCTTTTTAATTAGTGAATACTTATAGTTGTTTTAAACTTTTTCTGTCTAAGCTTCATTTAAGGCGGCGTTTAAGCCGAACTAAGCCAAACTAAGCCTTCCTAAGCCGAGTAAAGCCTTTCTAAGCCTTCTTAAGCCTTCCTACTTTTTACTCTTTTACTCTTTTACTTTTTTACTTTTAATAGAGTAAGCCGAACATCCAAAGCGGAACTTTGTTCGCTTGACCAATATTGAGGTCGTAGGTGGCGTACAGTTGCTCTGAGGAGTTGCGAGTGCGTCGTATGTGGTTGGCACTCGTGACATGGAAGTGAAGTTTGTTGTCAATGATGTATGCAGCGTCGCGGTTGCCCTGATTGATGCTGTGGTCCTTCCAAAGCATATTGACGAAGAATGTCTCCATAACATCCTGACGGTCTGCCACGATTGGGTAGATGCAGTACATGAGGTTGGGGTTGTACATCATCACCTTTGACGGTTTTTTCGGGAACTCGTCGCCAGGGTGGTAAATGATGTTTATCAAACGTGCATCAGAGAGATACTTGATATAATTCATCACTGTGGCACGGCTTGTCTTAATCTCTCCTGCCAGGTTGCTGATGTTCGGTGCTTTCAGTCCTTCTACAGCAAGTAGGTAAAGGAGCTTCTTTATCTTTGTGAGATATTTAAGCTCGATTTGTTTTATCAGAAGAATGTCTACTTCGGTCATCATGTTCATAGTCTTGAGCAAGTTCTCCTCGAAGTTGCGGTGCTCAAGAAAGAATGGATAGAAGCCATGATGAAGGTAGGAGTTGAAGTGTTCGGCAATGTCTACATTCTTTGCAATCTCGTTGGCTATTTCTACATGATTGGCGAGAATGTTGTCAAGCGTATAGACGGGGATGTTATTGCCTGTTTGTAGGTTTAAGTATTCGCGGAACGAGAAGCCACGGAGGTTGTAACTCTTGACGATGCCACAGAGTTCGGGATTTTCCTCTTTCAGTCGCATCACACTTGAGCCCGTGAATATAATCTTCAGGTTTGGACATTGGTCGTAGCATTTGCGAAGCTCGCTGCTCCAGTTCTGCTGCTTGAACACTTGATCAATGAGTAGAACCTCGCCACCGTGGTTATAGAAATCCATCGCAAAGTCAGCGATGCCACGTCCCTGAAAGTAGAAGTTGTTCATATTCACGTAGAGACAACGACGATCGTTAGTGTCGAAATTCTCCTTGGCATATTGCAATAGGAATGTTGTCTTTCCAATGCCTCGTGTACCCTTAATGCCAATGAGACGATCGCTCCAGTCAATCTCGTCCATAAGATTGCGTCTGACTGGTGCGTCCGTATGCTCTACGAGGTATTTATGAGTTTTAAAGAAAGCTTCCATTACTCTATCGGTTGTTTCTGTTGCTTCTGTTACTTGAATATTTTGCTATTTATTATATAGTCTTCTACAACTATGCAAAGGTAATATTAATTTCTTTATTTGCAAACTCTGTATTGCAAAAACTGCATTTTTTTTATTTTTTGCGTCTGCATCGTTTGCGGTGTGCTATTATGCAGATGTGTAGTCGCTCGATTGTGAAATAAAAGTGGTATTTTTGCACTTGCTTACGAAGTAATTAAAGATAAGAACAGATGAAGTTACATATATTCAATCCTGAGCACGACATAGCTCTTGCTGCCAATCAAGAATGTTTCACCGCCCCTCATGCAGGTAGACGTTTGCGTACCGACTTGGAATTTATCCCTGCTTTCTGGGCTTCAGAAGGCGATATGGTACTCGTAGACGATGTTGAGGCAGCAATAGAGGCACGTCGCCATCTACGTAAGTTCGGCAATGATGTGGTCTTTGTCACCGCTGCCGACTTGAAAGATTTTACTTTGGACGATGTTAAGAGTTTTCAGGTAGAGCCGTGGGGGTGGGATCGCACCATAAAGGAACAACTGTTGCGTGCTAATAAAGGGCTTGAACCATTCATGCCAAGTGACGATGCGCTTGCTACTATCAGAGAGATGAGCAACAGACGCTTTGCTGCAGAACATCTTTTGCCTGTGTTGCGTGAAATAGCTGAGTCCCAAACTGTTGGTGAAAGCCACTACTGCACAACAATGGAGGAGGTACTTCAAGTGTTAAAACGCAACGGAAGAAGCGTGCTCAAGTCGCCATGGAGCAGTAGCGGCAGGGGAGTGCGCTATGTAGAGACCACAGTACTTGATGCACATCTTGAAGGGTGGGCAGCGAATGTCGTCAAACGTCAGGGTGGCATAATGGTAGAGCCATTATATAGTAAGGTGTACGACTTCGGACTTGAGTTTGTGAGCAATTCCGACGGGTCGATTGATTTCAAAGGACTCTCGCTCTTCGCTACACGTGGTGGTGCATATGTAGGCAATATACTTGCCACAGAAGCTGATAAGCGTGAAATATTATCACGGTATGCCGACATTGCTCTTGTTGATAATATCTGCGAGCGTATTCGTGCTGTGCTTTCTCTGTATTTTAAGGGTATATATGTTGGAGCTTTCGGCATTGACATGATGGCTGTAGCACGTGAGAGTGCTGACGGCTTCCTGCTTCATCCGTGTGTAGAACTTAATCTGCGTCGCACTATGGGGCATCTTGCTTTGTCACTCACGCCTACAATTGCCGAACCACAACGCATAATGAGCATCAGCTATGCAGATAAGTATCGTATGAGAATACACGATACGACGAATAATTTACTGAATACATCGCTGATAGCTCACTAATTATTACACATATTTAAGATTTTATGTGTAGTGCATTAACGTGGTTTTTCTGAGAAAATCAGTAACTTTGCATACGAGAAACATATAAATATATATACGATGAAACAAACAAAGATTGTTGCTTCTATTAGCGATCGCCGTTGTGATGTCGAGTTCCTCCGCAAATTGTTCTTTGCCGGAATGAACGTCGTAAGAATGAATACTGCACATGCGACGCCTGACGGGATACGTAATATTATAAAGAACGTGAGAACTGTTTCGCCCCACTTGGCTCTTATGATTGACACAAAGGGACCAGAGGTGAGAACCACTGGTTGTGCTGAGCCAATAGAGTACAAGACGGGCGATGTGGTTAAGATATTTGGACGTCCGGGTATGGACTCATCGCACGATATTGTCAATGTGTCATACATCGACTTTGCTAAGGATGTGAAGGTTGGTGATCATGTGCTTTTTGACGATGGTGAACTTGATATGCTTGTCATAGACAACAATGGTCCGATGCTTGTAGCTCAGGTACAGAACGACGGTGTGCTTGGTGCACACAAGAGCGTGAACGTACCTGGCGAGCATATCGCTCTGCCTGCTATTACGCAGAAGGATCACGATAACATACTCCTTGCTATTGAAGAAGACATCGACTTTATTGCTCATTCGTTTGTGCGTTCTGCCGATGACGTTCTTGCGATACAGAAGATACTCGACGAGCACAATAGCGACATAAAAATTATCTCAAAGATTGAAAATCAAGAAGGAGTAGATAATATTGATGAGATTATTGATGCCTCTTATGGCATTATGATTGCGCGTGGCGACCTTGGTATAGAGGTGCCAATAGAGCAGATACCGGGCATTCAACGCCAGATTATACGCAAGTGTGTGATGAAGAAGAAGCCGGTTATCGTCGCAACACAGATGCTCCATACGATGATTAAGAATCCGCGCCCTACACGTGCTGAGGTTACTGATATAGCCAATGCTATCTATTCATATACAGATGCACTCATGCTTAGTGGTGAGACGGCAAGTGGCAAGTATCCGCTTGAGGCAGTGCAGACGATGGCTGCCATTGCTGAGCAGGCAGAGAAGGACCGCTCTGCGCTTGGCGACTATGAGGTACCGATGAACGAGAACTGCTCGCAGCGTGAATTCCTTGCTCATGCAGCTATTGAGGCAACGAAGACACTTGGCGTTGCTGGTATCATCACCGACAGTCTTACTGGCGAGACCGTACGCCATTTGGCTGCTTTCCGCGGTCCGAACCCTATCCTTGCAATATGTTATAAGGAAAAGACACAGCGCTGGTTAAATCTCAGCTTTGGTGTCATCCCCGTTCATCAGAAGGAACATGCGCCTGCTGCATACATGTTCACAGCTGCATTGCGTATGCTCCGACAGAAAGGCTACATCGGCTCCGACGATAAGATTGCGTACCTTAGTGGTAGCTTCGGATTGGGCAACCCGACGGGCACAACATTCCTCGAAATCAATAAGGTTAGTCAAGTGTTCGATAAGTCGTACGAATTCCATTTGCCTAACAAGGAATAACCATTATATAGAAGTCAATTTAATATGACAATACGAAATAGGAGGTCGTAAGATCTCCTATTTTTTTGTCTTGTATTGAAACAAAAAAGGACGGGGTGCAATCACTGCAGCCCGCCCTCAAATAATTAGATAGTTATAAAAAAATAAGTTTTCCGATTTTAAACCTTCTCGATAATCTGTCCGCCAGCCTCTACTGCCTCCATGTTCAGAGGAATAAGACCGTGGTGACGCTCGGGAAGTGTCTTGTAAAGAGCCTTGTTGAGGCCGTCGGTGCTCACAATCGGGCAAACCTTTAGCAGGCCGCCGAGTACAATCATGTTGAACACCTTTGAGTTCTTCAATTCGGCAGCCTTATCCATAGCGTCGATACGATAGACATTGATGTCCTTACGTGTCGGTGGATTGATAATACCGAAACCGTCATATATAAGTATTCCGCCTGGCTTCACCTTCGACTCGAACTTGTCAAGCGATGGCTGGTTAAGTACGATAGCCACATCATACTGGCTAAGGATAGGCGATGAGATGCGCTCTTCGCTCACGATTACTGTCACGTTAGCTGTACCGCCACGCTGCTCAGGACCGTAAGCCGGCATCCATGTTACTTCTTTGTTCTCCATCAGACCGGAGTAGGCGAGAATCTTACCCATTGAGAGCACGCCCTGTCCTCCGAAACCTGCTATAATTATTTCTGCTTTCATAGGTTTGTCGTGTCTTTTAAGTCACCCTTCGGGTATTGTTTGAACATATTCTCTTCCATCCACTTGTTGGCCTTCACCGGTGGCAACTTCCATCCGCTGTTGCATGTAGCAACAATCTCAACGAGTGATGAACCCTTGCCCTCCATAGATGCTGTGAATGCCTTCTTGATAGCAGCCTTTGCCTTACGGATTGATGCTACGTTCTCTACGCTCTGGCGTGTTACGAAGCATGTGCCCGGTAGAGTGACAGCCATTTCTGAGAGGTTGAGTGGATAACCATGCAGCGCCGGTTCGCGACCATAAGGACATGTAGATGTCTTCTGACCGATAAGCGTTGTCGGAGCCATCTGTCCACCAGTCATACCGTAGATGGCATTGTTGATGAATATGAGAGTGATGTTTTCACCGCGGTTCAGTGCGTGGATACTCTCGGCTGTTCCGATACAAGCCATGTCGCCGTCGCCCTGATAGGTGAAGACAAGGCGCTCTGGCCACAGACGCTTGATGGCAGAAGCAAGAGCTGGAGCGCGTCCGTGTGCTGCTTCCTGCCAGTCGATGTCGATATAGTTGTAGGCAAATACAGAGCAGCCTACCGGGCTTACGCCGATGGCGTTCTCCTGCATGCCCATTTCTTCGATAACTTCAGCCACAAGTTTGTGAACTACGCCATGCGAACAACCTGCGCAGTAGTGCATGTGGGTATCGTTGAGAAGCTCAGGCTTTTTGTAAACCAGGTTCTCCGGTGATATTATATCGTTCATAGAAATTTCTCCTTTAAAGCTTTAACCATTTCCTCTGGCTCGGGAACGATGCCGCCGAGTCGTCCGTAGTGCTCACAACGTACAGTGCCGTTTACTGCGAGGCGTACGTCCTCGATCATCATGCCGGCGTTAATCTCTGCAACGAGAATACCCTTGAGCTTCTTAGCTGCCTCTGCAATCTCCTTTTCGGGGAAAGGCCACAATGTGATAGGACGGAACAAACCGACCTTGATGCCCTCTGCACGTGCAAGCTCGATAGTCTTTTCTGCAATACGCGCTGCCGAACCGAACGCAACAATCATGTATTCTGCGTCGTCCATGAACTTGGTCTCGTAGCGAACCTCATTCTCGCGAATCTTGCGGTATTTCTCTTGAAGCTGCAGGTTGCGCTGCTCCATAATCTCAGGCTTAAGCTCGAGAGATGTGATAACGACGGGCTTACGACCCTTGCAACCAGTAGCTGCCCACGGACATTCCTTTATGATTTCTTCGTTTGTGCGGCGTGGCTTGAATGGAGGAAGAACTACCTTCTCCATCATCTGACCGATAACACCGTCAGAGAGAATCATTGCAGGGATGCGATACTTGAAAGCGAGTTCAAAAGAGAGGTCGACAAAGTCTGCCATCTCCTGAACAGAGTTCGGGGCGAGCACGAGGATATAGTAATCACCATTGCCACCGCCACGTGTAGCCTGGAAATAGTCGCTCTGTGAAGGTTGGATGGTGCCAAGACCAGGACCGCCGCGCTGAACGTCGACGATAAGACCCGGTACTTCTGCGCCTGCCATATAAGAGATACCCTCCTGCATGAGCGATACGCCCGGACTTGACGACGATGTCATAACGCGTTTGCCGGTGCCACCGCCACCGTAAAGCATGTTGATTGATGCAACTTCACTCTCTGCCTGAAGCACTACCATGCCTGTGGTCTCCCAAGGCTTAAGTTCTGAGAGTGTTTCGATAACTTCGGTCTGTGGAGTAATAGGATAGCCGAAATAACCATCACAACCACAACGGATGGCAGCGTGGGCGAGAGCCTCGTTGCCTTTCATAAGTTTAACTTCCTGTTCTGCCATTGTGTTAATCCTCCATTTTTTTACGGTAAATACTAATACATCCGTCTGGACATACAATTCCGCACGATGCACAACCAATACAATCGTCAGGTCTTACAGCCTCGGCGTATTGATAACCATGCACGTTCACTGCCTTTGCTGTGAGAGCAATGACATCTTTCGGGCAAGCTACAACACAAAGAGAGCATCCTTTGCATCGGTCGGTGTTAACCACGATAGCACCTTTGATTTTTCCCATAGTAATATATCGTTTAGAGTTAGGGGTTATACATATCTTTACAGTAGAAGGCGAACATATCGTCGAGCATTTGCTTTGCTTCCACTGCAGGCGACTCGGGGTCGAGAGCTATTGCTTCGAGATAGTTGTCGATAGCATGCTTCCAATCGCCTTTACGTCTGTACTCGTTGCCGAGCTTGTAATAGTCTTCTGCTGTCATACTTATTAAGGTTGGGGTGTGTTATGTTGTTGTGTTGACAGTTGTCAGCACCTGTGATGCCAGCTGCTGACGCTTGTCTTCATTTTACCATCCCTTCGCTGCCTGCAGCGTATTCTTCATTAGCGAGCAGATTGTCATCGGTCCGACGCCGCCTGGTACTGGTGTTATGAACGAACACTTCGGAGCTACTTCGTCAAACTTCACGTCGCCGTTGAGGCGAAATCCGCTCTTGCGTGTTGCATCAGGAACGCGAGTCGTACCTACGTCAATTACCACAGCACCTTCCTTCACCATATCGGCTGTTACGAAGTCGGGTTTGCCGATTGCTGCTATGATGATGTCGGCTTCGCGACATTCTTTCTTGATGTCGGTGGTGTGCGAGTGGCATACCGTAACTGTTGCATCGCCATATTGCTTCTGCATCATCAGCTGTGCCATAGGCTTGCCTACGATGTTGCTTCTGCCGAGCACAACACATTTCTTTCCCGAGGTCTCTATGTTGTAGCGTTTGAGCAGGGTTACTATACCGAGTGGAGTAGCGGATATGAAGCATGGCAAACCGATAGCCATGCGTCCGACGTTTATAGGATGGAAGCCGTCAACGTCCTTGCGGTAGTCGATAGCCTCGATTATCTTCTGCTCGTCGATATGACGTGGAAGCGGCAACTGCACGATAAATCCGTCTACATCGTTGTCGTTGTTCAGACGTTCTACACATGCGAGCAGTTCGTCCTCGGTGACATCGTCTTCGTAGCGGATAAGTGTCGACTTGAAGCCGCACTTCTCGCAGGCAATGACCTTGTTCTTCACGTAAGTCTCTGAGCCACCATCGTGACCTACAAGCACTGCCGCAAGATGCGGTTGCTTGCCACCTGCAGCCATGATGCTCTTCACCTCTTCTGCTATTTCTGCTTTAATAGCTTCAGCAGTTGCTTTTCCGTCAATCAGTTGCATATCTCTTCTTTTTTAGAACTTTGGCATACCTGGCATGCCTTTCATCTTGCTCATCATGCCAGCCATTTTTGCCATATTTGTACCAGTAACCATCTTCATCATCTTGCGAGTCTGGTCGAACTGCTTGATGAGTCGGTTCACCTCCTGGATGTTTGTACCGCTACCTTTCGCGATACGCATACGGCGACTCTGGTTTAAGATTTCCGGGTTCGTACGCTCCTTCGGAGTCATACTCTTTATGATTGCTTCAATGCCCTTGAATGCATTGTCGTCAATGTCAACGTCCTTGATAGCCTTGCCTACGCCCGGAATCATTGCTGCGAGATCCTTCAGATTACCCATCTTCTTTATCTGCTCAATCTGTCCGAGGAAGTCGTTGAAGTCGAACTTGTTCTTCTGAATCTTCTTCTGCAGGCGGCGTGCCTCTTCTTCGTCGAACTGTTCCTGGGCACGTTCTACAAGGCTCACGATGTCACCCATGCCGAGGATACGGTCTGCCATACGCGACGGGTGGAACACGTCGATCGCTTCCATCTTCTCGCCGGTACCTACGAACTTGATTGGCTTAGTGACAACGGTGCGGATAGAGAGTGCTGCACCACCGCGTGTGTCGCCGTCGAGCTTGGTGAGAACCACACCGTCGAAGTCGAGGCGGTCGTTAAACTCCTTGGCTGTGTTGACAGCGTCTTGACCGGTCATCGAGTCGACAACGAAGAGAGTCTCGTTCGGGTTGATGGCGTTCTTCAATGTCTCAATCTCGTTCATCATCTCCTCGTCTACTGCCAGACGACCTGCGGTATCGACGATTACTACGTCGTAGCTCTTGGCCTTTGCCTCGCGAATAGCGTTGTTTGCGATGCTTACAACGTCCTTGCTCTCAGGTTCAGAATATACGGGTACGCCTATCTGCTCGCCAACGACCTTGAGCTGTTCGATAGCTGCCGGACGATATACGTCGCAGGCTACGAGCAACGGGTTCTTGTGCTGCTTGTTCTTGAGCATATTAGCAAGCTTGCCCGAGAATGTGGTTTTACCAGAGCCCTGCAGACCGCTCATGAGGATTATTGACGGTCGTCCGTTCAGGTTAAGCTCGGCAGCTTCGCCACCCATGAGTTCGGCGAGTTCGTCGTGTACAATCTTTACCATCAACTGGCTTGGCTTCACCGCTGTGAGTACGTTCATGCCGAGAGCTTTTTTCTTCACCGTGTCGGTGAAGGTCTTAGCCACTTTATAGTTTACGTCGGCATCCAACAGAGCGCGTCTTACGTCTTTGAGGGTTTCGGCAACGTTGATTTCGGTAATCTTGCCTTCACCTTTGAGTATTTTGAAACTGCGTTCAAGTCTGTCACTAAGATTTTCAAACATATCTATTTTCTTTTCTTTTTATTAAAATTAATGTGTGCGCTTTGTGGGGCGTTTCTATACACGTCGCTTGTTTTGCAAAAGTAAGCAAAAAATAACGAGTTTCGGAATAAAAACTTATCTATTTAATTAATTTTAAGTTACTTTTTTAAGAAGATGTTGTTTAGTTCTACTTTTATCACTTCTTCGTTCACGAGATACTCCATAGCTTCATCTTTTGCTTCCTGGTTTAGCACTATTTCGTTAAGCTCTGTAATTGAGTGCTTTTCGCCGTCTGCGAGCAGATCTTTTATCGCTTTCAGTGCTTGATTATACGCATCTTTGTATGATTGTGATGTGTCTTGATGTGTCAAACACACGTCGCATTGGCGACAGTCGTTGGTTTCTGTCTCGCCGAAGTAGCGCAGCAGCTGCCTGCTACGGCATACGGTATCGTTCTGTGCATAGTCGATGATGCTTTTTATGCGTTTCTCAAACTGTGTTTTACGTTCTTCGTACACAGATTCTGAAATAACTATCTCCTCAGGCAATACGCGGTCTTGTGTGTATGTGAGCAATGGCACAGAGCGTTCGGGGATGAAATGCAGTATTCGGCGTTGGCTCAGACTCGTCAAAATCAAGTACACTTGTTGTTGGGTGAGTCCCGTTGCATGTGCTATGAATGCGAGCTCTATGAAGTGGTAGTCGACGAACAATCCGCTGTATTCGCGCAGTAGTGTTGTTATCACGAGTTCCTCGTTCGGCGTTGTTTCGTGCAACATGTATAGCTGATCGCGTTCGAGTGTGAACTTTACGCGTGTTCGTGAGTCGGGATCGATGTTATATTCTATGTAGCCCGCCCTTGAGAGTATCTTTAGAGCTGAGTTTACGATTACGGGGTAGTGATGGAAGAGTAGGCTGAACTTCTCTACTTCGAAGTGGAATGTGCGTCCATAACCCGAACCTGCAGCAATCTGCAGATAGTAGGCAATGTGCTCATACACGCGACAAATTTCTTCCTTGTTAGGGAATTCTTGTGCGATACGTTTCAAAAGCTTTGCCTTGTCGCTCTTGTCGTAGAGCAATACGGCGTAAGCCTTCTTTCCATCGCGTCCGGCTCTGCCTGCTTCCTGAAAGTAAGCCTCTATCGAATCGGGGCAAGTAATGTGTATCACAACGCGTACGTCGGGCTTGTCGATACCCATGCCGAAGGCGTTTGTCGCAACCATTACTCGCACCTCGTCGTCGTGCCATTTTTTCTGACGTTCGTCTTTTGTAGAGTGCTCAAGACCAGCGTGATAAAAGGTTGCGCTAATGTTGTTGTTCAACAAGAGTTCGCATATCTCTTTCGTTAGTTTGCGACTTCGTACATAGACTATAGCACTGCCGTTTATTGAGTTCAGTATGTGCACTAACTGTTGCTGTTTGTTGTCAGATGTGCGCACTACGTATGCGAGGTTCTTGCGCTCGAAACTCATGCGGAACACGTTCCGCTCCTTGAATTCTAATTGCTCTTGTATGTCGTCAATAACGTCCTTTGTAGCTGTTGCGGTGAGCGCAAGTATTGGAGCGTCGGGCTTTAAGCGGCGTATGTCGGCTATGTGCAGATACGACGGGCGGAAGTCGTAACCCCATTGCGATATGCAGTGGGCTTCGTCAATGGTTATGAAGCTCACTTTTATATGCGCCAGTTTGGTTTGGAATAGTTCCGAACCGATGCGCTCCGGCGACACATAGAGTATCTTCGTGTTGCCGAGCACGCAGTTCTCGAGTGTCTTGACGATTTCCTGACGGCTCATGCCCGAGTATATGGCAGCAGCGAGCACTTGGCGGCGGCGCAGGTTCTCCACCTGGTCTTTCATCAGTGCGATGAGCGGCGTGATAACAATGCACACACCTTCCATGGCGAGAGCCGGCACTTGGAATGTGAGCGATTTGCCGCCGCCCGTAGGCATCAGTCCTAACGTGTCCTTGCCCTCGGCAATGCTGCGTATGATGTCGCGCTGTATGCCGCGGAAGTCGGAGTAGCCCCAAGTGTCTCTGAGTATTTTGAGATATAATGTTTCGTCGTAACCCATTTTATTATTTGATTGAAGCTTCTCGGTTTGTTCTTGTTGTTAGTCTTCCTCCGCCACACGTATGTCTTCAATCTGTAGCTGCACCATGTTGCGTTTGAACACGTTGTCCTCAATGGTGTAGGCTATGTCGAAGCTACGTTTCGATTTAATGTAACGCGCTGAAGCACTCTGTCCGAATGCGATACCGTTCACGATGTTGCTCGACTTGGAGTCTACAAGCTCCAGTTTGATGTGTTCCTGCTCGCGTCCCACGACCTTGCTTGTGCCGTAGTCGTAAACATCGGTTGTGCAGAAGAGCGGCTTGGTGTTGCCTGGTCCGAATGGTGAGAAACGCTTCAAGTCGTTGTGCAGTTTCTTCGTGATGTCGCGGAAGTCGATTTCGGCATCTATGTTGAGTATTGCCTCTGTCTGTTCGGGCTGTATGTGCTCGTCTACATAGCGTTGGAAGCGGTTGCGGAACTCCTGTATGTCGTCCCATCGCAGCGTTAGTCCGGCAGCATAGGTGTGTCCGCCGAAGTTCACGAGCAGGTCACGACAGCTCTTTATAGCCGAGTACACGTCAAAGCCCGTCACGCTTCGCGCTGAACCAGTAGCGAAGTCGCCATCGCGTGTCAGTACGACGGTCGGTCGGAAGTAGATTTCGGTGAGTCGTGATGCCACGATACCGATAACGCCCTTCTTCCAGTTCTCGTCGTAGAGTACTATCGACGAGCGGTGGCGCTGACTCTCCAGTTTCGATACGATGCTGTTGGCCTCCTCTGTCATCTGCTTGTCGATGTCCTTGCGCTGTTCGTTGTACTCGTCGATGTGCTTCGCCTTGGCAAGCGCATGCGAGAAGTCTTTCTCTACGAGCAAATCGACGCTCTCGCGTCCGTTCTCCATACGTCCCGACGCATTGATGCGCGGACCTATCTTGAACACGATGTCGCTCATGGATATGTCTCTGCCTCCGAGTCCGCAGATGTCTATAATCGCCTTCAGTCCGATGCTCGGGTTCTGGTTGAGCGTTTTCAGTCCGTGGTAGGCGAGTATGCGGTTCTCCTCGGTGACGGGCACGATGTCGGCAGCTATGCTCACGGCACAGAAGTCGAGCAGCGGGATGAGTCGGGCGAAGGGTATGCCGTTGTTCTTGGCGAACGCCTGCATCAGCTTGAAACCTACGCCACAACCGCAGAGATGCTTAAATGGGTAGGTGTCATCTGGTCGCTTCGGGTTGAGGATAGCCACTGCTGGCGGCAGTTCCTCGTCGGGCATGTGATGGTCGCAGATGATGAAGTCGATGCCGAGCGACTTGGCGTAGGCAATCTCTTCAACGGCTTTGATGCCACAGTCGAGAATGATGATGAGTTTCACGCCTGCCTCCTTGGCGTAGTCGATGCCTTTCTTGCTAACGCCGTAGCCTTCGTCGTAGCGGTCGGGGATGTAATACTCTATGTTCGAGTAGAACTGTTGTATGAACTTGTACACCAGTGCTACCGCTGTGCATCCGTCCACGTCGTAGTCGCCGTAAACAAGGATGCGCTCCTTGCGCCCCATCGCGTCGTTGAGGCGGTCGACGGCGAGGTCCATGTCCTTCATGAGGAAGGGGTTGATGAGGTCTGCCAGCTGCGGGTGGAAGAATCGCTTGGCAGCTGACTCTGTTGTTATGCCGCGTCGCATGAGCAGCTGGGCGAGTATCGGGCTGATATTCAGCTTCGCCCCCAGTTCGTCAGCCGCCTGTTTCTCCTCTGTCGCAGGTGACTTGTAATTCCATTTGAATAACATTATATATAGTTTTTATTTTTTCTCGGTTTAGGAGTGGGGTGCAGAGTGTCTGCGCGTTTAAGGTAAAACGCGTGTAAAGTTACAAAAAAACTATGGAATAAGAGGAGTGTTTTTTGTGTTTTTAAGTGGCAGGTTAAATTCTTTATACCTAATTATTATATTTTTGTAGTATATTATCGTTGTGTGTGTTGGTTATTTGTTGTGTGTGTAGCATCCGCATCGACCGGCGCAGACATCCGCATCGACCGACGCAGACATCCGCATCGACCGGCGCAGACGTCCGCATCGACCGACGCGGATTGCATAAGTACGAAAAAAAGACAGAGCAAGGTGGTTGTACACCTGCTCGGTCTTTATGTATTGTATATCAAAAATGAGGTTTTGTCTCTTAACTACCAAGGAGTTAATCGCCAATACCCTGGTTTTTCTTAGCCTCAATCATCTTCTGGAGGATGTCAGCCGGGATAGCGTTCTTGTTAACCATGTAGTCCATTGTGTTGGCTACGATGTAGTTCTTTGTCATGTACCAGATACCCTTGTAGTCGCCTGTCTCGCCCCAAGAGTTCTTCACCATGTAGTACTCCTTGCCATGCTGGTCCTTAGCAATACCGAAGATAAGCATGCCGTGGTCGTCGGTGAGCTCCCAGTTGTCGAAGCGCTGCTGGCGCTGCTCTGCTGTCGGCTCGAGCTCAGGCACCTTGCAGCCGAGTGAGTCGATGAGGTTTGTGCGCTTTGCCGGAGAAAGCTTCAACCAGCGAGCCATGTCGCTGCCAGAGAGACCCTCTGCCTTCTTTGTATCTACGAAGTAAGCAAGACCCTTGCGTGTGAAGCCCGGCTCGCTAACGTCGCCACCCCAAGCTACTGTGTAGCCGTTCATGACAGCGTTCTCGAGGATGCGTGCCATGTCCTCCATCGGAAGGTTCCATGACAGCGGGTTGCGCCAGTTGTCCTGCACCTCAACAGCGTACTGTGTGTAGTACGGGTGGTGTGAGTAGCTTGTGATTGTTACGTAGTCGTCGAAGTTCAAACCGAGGCTTGCTGCGAATGACTTCGGAGTGTACTCCTTGCCTTCGTATGTGAACTTCTCCGGACACTGGCCGAGGTAAGCGTCGAGGATGCCCTGGAGACCCACCTTCCACTGCGAAGAGATCTTGTTAGCTGTGCTCTTAGCGATGCCTGCTACGTACGGCTCAAGCTGGCCGAAGAACTCGTTGAAGTTGTTGAGCGAGTCGCCGTAGAGTGAACCTGGGAACGGCATTGCGTCCTCCGGGCAGATACCCTGGTTCTTCAGTACGTGCAATACGTCGTAAGCCGAACCGCCCTGAGAGAACTGGCAGTCGCCGTGGAGGCGTACAACCTGAACGGCGCGGTCCATATAGGTCTTGTTAGCTACGAAAGCCTCGCAGAGGTCGTAAGTCTTGCCTGTAGCCTTGAGAATCTCGCTCTCGAAGTATGAGAGAGTAGAGTAGTCCCAGCATGTGCCGCTACGATTCTGGTCCTTGATACTTGTGATCGGATTCTCCTTGATTGTCGTGAAGACAGGCTTGTTGCTCGATGCAGCCTTCTTTGGCTTAGCTGCGTTTGCGCTCATCGCAAAAACAGCGAGAAGTGCGAGTGTTAAGATTTTCTTCATGTGATTTTGTTGTAATTTATTAAATTAATTGTTGTTTATTAAGCAATGTCTATTTGTTCTCTGCCATGTATGCTTCGATATCCTTCGGGTGGTAGGGTATTCTGTCCTTGCCGAGGAAGCGACATCCGTCTTTTGTGATGAGTATGTCGTCTTCGATGCGTATGCCTCCGAAGTCCTTGTAGGTCTCAATTTTATCGAAGTTGAGGAACTCGGCGCAGTGGCCTGAAGCCTTCCAGTCGTCGATGAGTGCTGGGATGAAGTATATGCCAGGTTCGTCGGTCACGACGAAGCCCTCCTCTAAGCGGCGGCCCATGCGCAGGCAGTTGGTGCCGAACTGGTCGAGGCGCGGACGTGTCTCTTCGTCGAAGCCTACGTTTATCTGGTCGAGACCTTCCATGTCGTGCACGTCCATGCCCATCATATGTCCCAGACCGTGTGGCAGGAACATGGCGTGAGCACCTGCTGCCACGGCTTCGTCTACGTCGCCCTTCATCAGTCCGAGCTCCTTCAGACGCTCGGTCATCAGGCGGCATATTGAGAAGTGTACGTCCATATATTTAACGCCGGGCTTGGCAACGTCGAGTGCATGGTCGTGGCATGCTTCTACGATAGAGTAAATCTCAAGCTGGCGGTCGGTAAACTTGCCGTTGACGGGGAATGTGCGTGTGTTGTCTGAGCAATAATTATTGATTGTCTCCGCTCCGCAATCGCACAATACGAGGCGTCCGCTCTCAAGTTTTGCCATCGAAGGGTTGCCGTGCATTATCTCGCCATGCTGGCTGAAGATGGTGGCAAAGCTTGTCATTGCTCCGTAAGATAGGGCTATGCTGTCTACTTGTCCGGCTACGAACTTCTCCGTAAGGCCTGGTTTTGTAAGGCGCATGGCAGTGGTGTGCATCTTGTAGCCGATTACTGCTGCACGCTCAAGTTCTTCTATCTCTTGCTGTTCTTTGGTAGAGCGCATCTTCACAACGGCACGAATAAGTTCGATGCTTGCCGCTTCCTTCTGCTGAACGGGGTGTATGCCGAGCAAGTCGAATATCTGTATCTTAGTGTCGTGGCGATAAGGTGGAAGGAAGTGTATGCGGCGTTTCTGTCGCATTGCTTCGTTGCAAATGCTCTTGAGCGATTTCATGGGGGCTGTGTTAGCCACGCCGACACGTTCTGCCATATCTTTCACGCTGTCAACACTGCCATACCACACGATATCTTCAATGTCGATATCGTCGCCGACGAGTGTCTCTGTGCCGTTATCGAGGTCGATAACACCGACAAGACCGTCTCGGTTGAGTCCGAAATAATAAAGAAATGAGGAGTCTTGACGGAATGGATAGTAACCATTTGAAGGGTAGTTACATGGCGACTCGTTGTTGCCGAAGAGTATTATTATACCGTCTTTCATAAGCTCTCGGAGCTTGGCGCGACGGCCAACGTAGGTTGCTTTGTCAAACATATAACCTTGTTTTTTGTTATTATTTGCACAAAGTTACGTTAATTTGAAGACATAACAAAACGATAACGCCATTTTATGTTTTATTATGATATTGTTTCGTTTTGATTTCTATTAGAAGAAATAAATATGCGAATATTATGATTGGTTGTATTTATTCTTCGAGAGTGGAAATGCTATTCTCAAATCGGTGCACACAACAACTCATAACCTCTACCGGAGCATAGAAGAAATACTTCTTGTAGTTGCGGAATGTCTTCTTCATGGCTTTTGAGTTGTTCGACACGAAAACGCCTGAGGAATGATGAAACTGCCATTCGTCTTGTTTGATGACGATGGGTGCGTCGAGAGCTTCGAGTGCCAGCTCGTAAGCTTTCGGCGTAATGTCTTTTATGAATGGTATCTCGTCCTTCTCAAAGCCCAATGTCTTAATGAGAATGCTTGCCTCCAACTGCGCAATCTTTGTCAGCTGTAGACGATTGAG
The DNA here is from genome assembly GCF_000235885.1 of Leyella stercorea DSM 18206. Classification (GTDB taxonomy): domain Bacteria; phylum Bacteroidota; class Bacteroidia; order Bacteroidales; family Bacteroidaceae; genus Prevotella; species Prevotella stercorea. The sequence continues at coordinate 10,337 of NZ_JH379380.1, read as the reverse complement.
CCAGTTTTCAAGCTTTATAAAGTCGATTTTATCACCATCGTGACGCAGAAACGCACCGATACGCACGATGTTTGCGAAGTGCAGACCGTTGGTGAGTATGGTTTGTGTTGTCTGTACGATGATGTCAAGGAAGTTGAGGGTCTCTATCGACGAGTCGTCGCTCAGCGGCTCCGACTTACGTATCTTCTTCAAGCGACTATTTAGTAGCAGGTTCTGCATTCGTGAGAAGCCCGCATCAGGCAGGTTCTGTAGTCCGCCCACGGCTGGTATGTCAGCGCGGTCTGCAAAGTACTCTCCCAAGCCGTGTGTTTCTGCCAGTTTGGCAAGTACGTTCCATTTGTATTTGGACATGGGCTCAATGTCTTCGCTCATCCCAAATACCTTATTTTGAATAATACGAAAAAAGTTACGCTTTATTATGTCCATAATAGAATGTTGAATGTGGAGTGTTGAGTGTTTAATGTTGAATGCCGGATGTTATGAGTATCTGCGCGGCAGACGGAAGATGATAGCTACAGCCACACACAACGTCAGAGCCATGGGGTAGAACAGATACGGCATTATTCTGACGGGGTTCAGCTGCGTCAGTCTGGCTGCCATAAGCATCTGTGCGCCATAGGGTATGAAGCCCTGCGCGCAGCACGAGCAAGTGTCGAGCAGACTTGCCACCTTACGCTTGTCGAGCTCGAAGCGCTCGCTGATGCGTCGTGCTATATTTCCGGTGGAGATAATAGCCACGGTGTTGTTGGCTGTGCAAATGTCTACGATGGCCACCATGAGGGCGATAACAGCTTCTGCACCGCGCTTGCCCTTGATGTGCGATGTTGTCTTGGCGATGATGAAGTCGATGCCGCCCTTCTTGTGCACTATCTCGAATACGCCGCCGGCAAGCATTGTTATTATGATCAGTTCGCCCATCGACAGTATGCCGTCGCCCATTGAGTGGAACCACTCGTACACGTCGAAGCTTCCGTCGAGTATGCCGATTGCTCCGGTTATTGTTAGTCCGATGGTGAGCACCGCCATTACGTTCATGCCGGCGATGGCTGTAGAGAGAACGGCGAGGTATGGTAGTATCTTCACGTAATTGATGCCATGCACATTGGCAAGTGGCGACATCTCTTGTCCTAAGAAGACGTATATGGCAAGCGAGAGGATTGCTGCAGGGAGAGTGATGAAGAAGTTCACGCGAAACTTGTCGTTCATCTTGCAGCCTTGCGTACTCGTAGCAGCAATGGTGGTGTCGGATATGAACGAGAGGTTATCGCCGAAGAACGCACCGCCTACTACTACAGCTGTCACTAACGCCACGTCCAGTTGCATTGTGGTGGCGAGTCCGGATGCTATCGGCACGAGTGCTACTATAGTTCCTACGCTTGTGCCTATCGACAGGCTTATGAAACATGTCGCAATGAACAGCCCGGGCAGCACCATGTTGCTCGGCAGTAGCGAGAGCATTGTGTTTACGGTGGCATCAACAGCTCCGATGGCTTTTGCCGAGTTGGCAAAGGCACCTGCCAATACGAATATCCAAAGCATCGTCATGATGTTTGGCGCACTGGCTCCGCGACTGAAGGCTGCTACGTTCTTTTGCAGACTCTTGCCGCCTGCTATTGTCACAGCGTAGATGCCCGAAATCATGAACGCTACGCTTATCGGCACCTTATAGAAGTCGCCCGCTATAATCGATGTTACAAGATATAGAGTGATAAATACCAAAAGAGGGCTTATCGCAAGAACTCCTTTTAAATTGTTCATAGTTGTATCTTTTTTTAGTCTGCGTGGTATGGGCAAGATGCCCATACCTCC
>NZ_JH379380.1:0-8518 GCF_000235885.1 Leyella stercorea DSM 18206 | reverse complement strand
TATGGGCAAGATGCCCATACCTCCTATCTTTTGCTTGGTTGGTGCAGTAGGGACTGCTGCACCTCCTACTTTTTTTACTTTTATCTGTCCTTTTTACTTTTTACCTTTTTACTTTTATCAAAGCTGTGTGCGACGGTAGAAATCAACATTCTCTTTCGTTAGAAGCTCGATTGGCATATAGTTTACGGGTTGCACTTTCTTCTTCAGCACAATGGCTTTGAACAGAGTGTCTACGCAACTATAGCCTTGCTGGTAGCCGTGCTGCGCGATGATAAACGACATACTGCCCTGGCGCAGACATTCTGCGTTCTTTGCTACCATATCGTAGCCCATGATTTGTATGTCGCGCATGTTGTTGCGAAGCAGGAACTCGCCCACAATGTGTGCTTTTGAATTAAGTGTTATGCAATGATGTGTGTCGGGATGCTGCTCAAAGAATTCTTTAAGTATAGCATCGTATTCGCTGCGTGTACCCTTGAAAGGTACGCATAGTTCTGTGATTTTAATCTGCGGGAAATGGTCGTGCATATAATGGCGAAAGCCCACTTCGCGGTTCACCTGCTGCTTACTGGTCACCTTGCCGTCCTTCATCTGCTTGAAAAGCATGATTTCCTTTTCGTTTGAAGCGATGAGCATAAGCATTTTGGCAGCAAAGTAACCGCTGCAGAATGAGTCCTGACCGAAGAAAGAAAGCGGTTTAAGGTCGGGCATATAGGAGTCGAGCATCACAAATGGTATCTGTTGCTCGTGGAGAATATCAGTGAATTGTTTGGTTGTTTCGATGTCCTGTGGCACTATTATTATGCCGTTGGGGTTCGATGCGAGGCATTGTGTATAACAATCGATGAACGAATTGTTATTGAAACGCTCATAATACATAATCTTTACGTTAATGTTGAAGTCGCGCCTTACCTCTATAGCCTTCTGCACGCCCTGCTCAATCTCTTCCCAATAGGCTTCCGACTCATGCTGTGGTATGAGCGCATAGAACACGTATGTCTTGTTGTAAGCCAACGCGCTTGCATAGACATTGGGCTGATACTCCATCTCCTTGAGAGCCTTCTCTACTTTCTCGCGTGCCGGTGCCGATACATTCGGACGATTGTGTAGTACGCGGTCTACTGTTCCGACCGACACGCCTGCTCTTTCTGCAATATCCTTAATTCTGATTTTCTCCATTCCTAATGGTTGTGCGTTTCTTTTTGGGTTTGTTATTATATGATTGGTACAATGATGCGCCAACCCGCATATTACGTGCAAATTTAAATAAAAATATTGAAATATCCACTCCTCGGATGCAACTTTATTGCTTCGATTGAAGATTTTCTGTTTTACATGCGCTTGTCTGATAAAATTTTTGTTATTTTGCATTGAAATTCGAAACGTATCGAATGTATTTTAGGTTTTAAACACTATAAAGATGAAACTATTCAGAAGTATAGTTGAACTTCAGAATGAGTTGTTTGAAGTTCGGAAGTCAGGAAAAAAGGTAGGTATTGTGCCAACAATGGGTGCCCTCCATGAGGGCCATGCGTCGCTCGTAAAACGCAGTGTTGCGGAGAATGGAGCGACCGTAGTTTCTGTTTTTCTTAATCCGACTCAGTTCAACGACAAGAGCGACCTTGAGCGCTATCCGCGCACACTTGATGCAGACTGCGCTTTGTTGGAGGCTTGTGGTGCCGATTATGTTTTCGCTCCGTCAGTAGAGGAGATGTATCCCGTAGAGGACAAACGTCAGTTTGAGTTTCCACCAGTCACAACGGTGATGGAGGGTGCGCATCGTCCGGGCCATTTCAATGGTGTGTGTCAGGTTGTATCGCGCCTATTTTATATTGTACGTCCAGATCGTGCCTATTTCGGTGAGAAGGACTGGCAGCAGATTGCTGTCGTGAAGGCAATGGTGCGCTTCCTCAAGCTTGATGTGCAGATTGTCGAATGTACTACAATACGCGAAGCCGACGGCTTGGCAAAGAGTTCACGCAACACGCTACTCTCTGCCGACGAGCGTGCCATCGCTCCACGCATCTACGAGGCTTTGCAATCGAGCCGCGAGTATGCCAAGACACACACATTGGCAGAGACTCACGAGTATGTAGTCTCTACCATCAACGCTGTAGACGGACTTGAGGTGGAGTATTTCTCAATCGTTGACGGCGATACATTGCTCGACGTTGCTAATTGGGACGACAGCGCGTATGTAGTAGGTTGTATCACAGTTTATTGCGGCAAGACACCGATACGTTTGATTGACCACATTACTTATAAGAAATAGTTTCTCAGAAATATGATGATAGAAGTATTAAAGTCGAAGATTCATTGTGCGCAGGTAACACAAGCGAATCTTAACTATATCGGCAGCATCACCATCGACGAAGACCTCATGGATGCTGCCAATATGATTGAAGGCGAGAAGGTGCAGATTGTGAACAACAACAACGGCGAGCGCTTCGAGACATATATTATCAAGGGTGAACGCGGATCGGGCTGTATCTGTCTCAACGGTGCTGCTGCACGCAAGGTTGTAGTGGGCGACACCGTGATAATCATCTCCTACGCCCTCATGGACTTTGAGGAGGCTAAGACTTTCCGTCCCTCAGTTATATTCCCCGAGAATAATAAAGTGTAGCAAATGTTGAATGTTGAGTGTTGAATGTTGAATGGTCGCGGCAGAGCCGCAATGTTGAGTGTTGAATGAATTCTTTATTGATGAATTCTTCATCGGCGAAGCCGACAATTCTACATTCCACATTCCACATTTTACATTGCCATAGGCAATCATTCCACATTCAACATTCCACACTCAACATTAATTTCATTTATGCCAGATAATCCTACTGCAAAACGCTCTTCGAAAGCTGCGCCAAAGGCTTTCGACAAGAACTACGGACATCTGCAGCCGCAAGCTGTGGATATAGAGAAGGTGGTGCTTGGCGCGCTTATGATTGATAAGGATGCGTTCTCTATCGTTTCAGAGACATTGCGCCCCGAAACATTCTACGAGCCACGTCACCAGAAGATATACAACGCCATACAGACACTCTCGATGAACGAGAACCCTGTCGACATTATGACCGTCGTTGACGAGCTAAAGCGCGAAGGCACTATCGACGATGTGGGCGGTGCGCCCTACATTGTCGATCTTAGCTCGCACGTGGCTTCTTCGGCTCACATCGAGTATCATGCCAAGATTCTTGCGCAGAAGTTCCTCGCACGTCAGCTTATCTCTTATGCCAGCGTCGTAGAGACAAAGGCTTTCGACGAGACGCAGGACGTGGACGAACTGATGCAGGAGGCGGAGGGTTCGCTCTTCGAACTCTCGCAGCGCAACATGAAGAAGGATTACACGCAGGTTGACCCCGTCATCACCCGTGCTATTGACATTCTGCAGAAGGCATCTGCCAACGCCGGTGGCTTGACTGGTGTGCCTACGGGCTTCGAGAAACTCGACGAGAAGACGAGTGGTTGGCAGAGCTCCGACCTTGTCATCATCGCCGGACGTCCTGCCATGGGTAAGACTTCGTTTGCCCTTTCGCTCGCGAAGAACATCGCTGTCGACTATCATACGCCTATCGCCTTCTTCTCTCTTGAGATGAACAACGTGCAGCTCGTGAATCGTCTTATCTCCAACGTCTGTGAGATACCTGGCAACAAGATGCTCAACGGACAGCTCTCCGACGACGAGTGGGAGCGCCTTGACAAGAACGTGCGTAATCTACAAGGCTCGCCACTCTATATCGACGACACACCTGGTCTCTCTATCTTCGAGCTTCGCACCAAAGCACGCCGCCTCGTGCGCGAGAAGGGTGTGAAGATAATCATGATCGACTACCTCCAGCTTATGAACGCCAACGGTATGCGCTTCGGCAGCCGTCAGGAGGAGGTGTCGAAGATTTCGCAGTCGCTGAAGGGTCTCGCCAAGGAGCTTGACATACCTATCCTCGCTCTTTCGCAGCTCAACCGTACTGTCGAGAACCGTGAGGGTTTGGAAGGTAAGCGTCCGCAGCTGTCCGACCTTCGTGAGTCGGGAGCCATTGAGCAAGATGCCGACATGGTGCTCTTCGTACACCGCCCCGAGTATTACCATATCCTCACCGACGAGAAGGGTAACGACCTTCGCGGCATGGCGCAGATTATCATTGCCAAGCACCGTAAGGGTGCCACGGGCGATGTGCTCCTCACGTTCCGTGGCGAGTTCACACGCTTCCAGGATCCGCAGAAGCAGTCGGCACCCATTGGCGATGCACCGTTTGGCTCGGAGATAATTGGTAGCAAGATGAATACAGGCGATATGCCGTTGCCGCCAGATATGATGGAAAGTGCACCATTCGGCTCGCCTGCCGATCCTGCACCGTTCTGATAAAAGTAAAAAGGTAAAAGAGTAAAAAAGTAGGAGGTATGGGCATCTTGCCCATACCACGCAGCCTAATAAAAGCCCTTTTACCTTTTTACCTTTTTACTTTTATGCGTTTTTCTCTCTGTGTATCACGCTGCCGCTTCCCTGATGTGTGGCGAGCACTAATACTTCGGCTATCTGCACGTGTTTCGGGGCGGAAGCTGCGTAGAAAGCTACGTCGGCAATGTCGGCACCAGTGAGCGGAACGATACCTTTGTACACGTTCTCGGCGCGGGCGTTGTCGCCGTGGAAGCGGACGTTGCTGAAGTTGGTCTCAACGAGCCCGGGCTTCACGTTCGTTACGCGAACTGCCGATTCGGCTACGTCGATACGCAAGCCATCGGTTATGGTCTTCACGGCTGCCTTCGTGGCGCAATAGACATTGCCACCGGCATATGCTGCGTCGCCTGCAACGCTGCCAATGTTGATTACGTGGCCCTCGTTGCGCTCTATCATAGCCGGCACGATGAGGCGTGTCATGGTGAGCAGCCCCTTTATGTTGGTGTCTATCATCGTGTTCCAGTCTTCGGGGGCGCCCTCGTATTCCTTTTCGAGACCGAGCGCGAGTCCGGCGTTGTTGATCAGAACATCAATTGTCTGCCATTCAGCTTCGAGCGAACCGATTGCCTGTTTTGCCGCCTCGGCATCGCGCACGTCGAACACCAAGGTGCGCACCTTCGTGCCTTCAGCTTCGAGCTGTGCCTTTATCTCTGCTAACTTCTCTGCACGGCGAGCCGTGAGAATAAGATTGTAACCGCCTTCGGCAAACTTTCTTGCGCAGGCTTCGCCGATGCCGCTTGTGGCACCGGTTATGAGTGCTGTCTTCTTCATAATAGTCTGGTGTTAAATGGTTTGATATGTTCAGGTGTAGCTCTACTTCACTACTTTGTGACCTTCGTCTACCCATGCGTTGTAGCCCTTGTCGAGCTCTACAACTACATAACCGTCGCGCACGAGTATGCCGGCTGCCTTCTTGCTGCGCTTGCCGCTGCGACAGTTCACGGCTATCACTTTGTCTTTAGGGAGTATTTCACACGCCTTCTGCTCGAAGTCGGGTTTCAGCACGTCTATATTAACGGCGTTCTCGATATGACCCGCAGCGAATTCTTCTGCTGTGCGTACGTCAAGTCGCACTACCGTTGTGTCGGCAATTATCTTCTCGTATGCGTCTGCCGATACGCTCTCGAAGCCCTTGTTCTGCGCCTTGCAAGAGAAGATGGCGCAGAGCATAGTAAGTATGCTCATGATTTTTATTGTTTTCATTATTATAATATGTGGTTAATCCTTAATAAGATAATGTCTTCTTGACTCGTAGATGTCGTCCATGTTGTCTGTAGCCCATGAGATAAGGGCGTTGATGTGTGGCAGCAAGGTCTTTCCCTTGTCTGAGAGCGAGTATTCGACACGTGGCGGTACTTCGGCAAAAGCCTCGCGTTTCACCAGTCCGTCGGCTTCGAGCATCTTTAAAGTTGCTGTAAGCATCTTCTGCGATATATCGGGTATGTTGCGCTGAAGTTCCTTGAATCTCTTTGCTTCGTCTGTTTCGAGTGTGTATAGTACGAGCATAGACCATTTGTCGCCTATGCGCGAGAGTATATTGCGTATTGGGCAATTGGGGAAAAGTGCGTCTTTTACTTCGTTTGTATTCATGCAATTATGTGATTAGAGTCGTATTACTATACAAAAGTAACTATTAGAATTGACATGGTTGTCAACGATATTGTTAAACTACTTTAAACCACAGCGATGCAAGCGTCTTGTTTTCAGTATTAGTCACCTTAAAGTAACTGACTTACGTTTGCGTACCTACTTGTGTAGCGTTCTGAAACTTAGTAATTTTGCAGCAGTAAAAGCAAAATATGGTGGGTGTGGGTATCTTGCTCATACCGCGAGCTACAAACGAAATTATTAATTAAAACAAAGAAAACAATGAAATCAGTAGAGACAACAAAGACGGGTAAGAATTTCACAGCAGTCAGTGTAGGCAAGCTTAGCGAGGTGAAGAATTATGTCCTTCAGTTGGGCGACATTCAGATACCAGGCAAGGTGTTCGTAGGTCAGGCTCTCGGCACAACAGGTAGCGAACTGTCTTTCCAGACATTCGCCCCAGGTCAGGACGGCGGTTTTCTGCATACGCACAAGAATCACGAGGAACTCTACTTCATCCTTCGAGGTGAAGGTCTGTATCAGGTAGACGGCGAGAACATTCCGGTAGGCGAGGGCAGCATCATCCGTGTGGCTCCCGAGGGCAAGCGCGCCATCAAGAATACCGGTTCGGAAGAGATGCTTATGCTCTGCGTGCAGTATAAGAGCAACACGTTTATGGCAGAGGATGCCACAGACGGTGTGATATTGAGCGAGGAACTCAAGTGGTAGTTCTATAATGGTGTAGCAGTACTTGTAGGGGAGAGTACTTGAGTACTGGTGGATATATTACTCGAGTACGGTGGTGAGATTACTCGAGTATAGTTGTGAGATTACTCGAGTACTACATAGAGAGTACTCATTTTCTTACCTCAAGCACTGCTATTGTTGTTATCTTTCTGTTATCCCATCACCACATCGAGCACCATCATTAGCACAAAGCCGATGGCGAAACCTATAGTGCTGAGATTACTGTGCTGACCGCTTGAGGCTTCTGGTATCAGCTCTTCCACTACTACGTAGAACATGGCGCCTGCAGCAAAGGCGAGCATGTAGGGGAGTGCCGGCGTAAGAAATGAGGCGAGCAGGAGGACGGCGATGGCTCCGATTGGCTCGACGACTCCACTGAGAGATCCTAACACGAAGGATTTCCATCGGCTGTTGCCTGCCGCCCGCATTGGCATGGAGATGATGGCACCTTCGGGGATGTTCTGTATGGCTATGCCTAACGATACGGAAATGGCTGCGGCTAAGGAGATGTTTGAAACTTGGTTTTCGGCTCCGGCAAACACTACGCCTACAGCCATACCTTCGGGCAGGTTGTGGATGGTTACGGCAAGGGTAAGCATGGCAGTTTTTGAAAGGTGTGACTTTACGCCTTCGGGCTTGTCTGTGCCGATATGGAGGTGGGGTGTCAGTTCGTCGATAAGCAGCAGGAAACCTATACCCATCAGGAAACCCACGGCAGCCGGCACTACCGACCATGCGCCGCTGTCAGCCTTCATCTCCATCGCCGGAATAAGCAAAGACCACACGGATGCTGCCACCATCACTCCGGAGGCAAAGCCCAACAATGATTTCTGTAGTCGTGCGGACATTTCGTCTTTCATAAAGAACACGAAAGCCGATCCCAGCATCGTACCTAATAGCGGAATGAGAAGTCCTACGATTATTGTTGCTGTCATTTCTGTCATATTCTTCTTTTTATTTGTTTGTTACGATGCAAAGATACAACTTTGTTGCGAGTCGGGCAATACCTAAAAGTGATGCTTCCTTACTTTTCGTACAGTTCTATCGGCAGTCCGTCTGGGTCGTTGAAGAATACAAACAGCTTGCCGGTGTATTCGTCCGTGCGGATAGGCTCGTGCGTGATGCCCTTGCTGTCGAGTTCGCCGACCGCCGCCGCGAGGTCGTCCACCTCGAAAGCAAGGTGGCGCAGACCTGCTGCTTCGGGATAGGAAGGACGTGCAGGCGGATTGGGAAAGGAGAACAACTCTACGACGTACGAGTCGCCAAGAAAGCAGTCTGCCTTCCATGAGTGGCGTTGCTCGCGATAGTGTTCGCTCTTGATCTTCATGCCGAGCACATCGGTATAGAACTGTTTAGAGCGTTCGTAGTCGGAGCAGATCACGGCTACGTGGTGTACTTTGTTGAGTTTCATAATATTCTTTCTAATTTTCTGTTTATGTTATGTGCTGCAAAAATAATTGCTTTATATGTAAACTCAAAATTTTTATTGAGTAAATGGTGTGTTGTAAAAAAACGAGAGTAGAGAGTGGAATGTTGAAAGTTATGATTACCTTTGTTGGGAATTATTGTTGTTTGAAGAAACAACATATATTACGACAAGCACCCCGAAGACCTTCGCTTGCAGCGCAGGCACGGCATCGTAGAGTTTGAAACCACCATGCATCACTTGCGCCGCTTCATCAAGCCTGACTCGTTCCTGCTCGACATTGGTGCAGGAACGGGACGCTACAC
>NZ_JH379379.1 GCF_000235885.1 Leyella stercorea DSM 18206 | reverse complement strand
GTCAGAGGACGGACTGCACGCTCGGCTGCATTGTTGTCTATCGGATAACTTCCATCCTTTATATAGGTAAAGAGGTTTGTCCAAAATGTATCCAGATAGTTCAACGCTTTCTGCAAATAAGGAGTAACAGTCGCAGGATCCTTGGACTTCTCTATACCGAGATGAGTGCGGAGATTTATCAGGATGCCTTTCGTCTCAAGACTTTGACGTTGTTTCCCCCTCTCCTCGTCAGTAAGATTATCCTTTGTATACTGGCGTTCCAAGTTGTACAAATCCTCTATATACTTAATGAAGATATCGGCATTCTTGTCGCCAGCCTGCTCGCTTGCCTTCACAAACTTGGCACGCGCATGTGCAAGACACACCTGATGGTCTGTCTTGGATAAATTGGGAGTCTCGGCAGCCTTCAACTCGTTACCGATAAAGGTATAGGCATTGTAGCCGTCAGACATGATGCTCTTCAATTCTGCATCACCGATAAAGTCTGTAAGCACATCACGTCCACGGGAACCATTGTCGTAGAAGAAGATAACCACACGCTCTGCCTTGTTCACAAGTACCCAGATGTAACATTTCTTGTAGTGGTCGTATTTGCGCACCTTGCACCAGGTCTCGTCACAGTTCACGATGGAGTCTTTCTCCAACGCTACTTCCTTCAGTGACTCAACGAGCTTGTCAAGATAAACCTTGCCTTTCTTCAACCAATTGCGCAGCGTATTTGCAGAAACGGTCATCCCCATATCCGTCAGCCATTGATGGAGAAGCCCGAATGTGACGTTCTTCACATACACCTCGTAGGCTATTGCCTGTAGAAACTCAGGGGTTGCCTTTGTTCCCTCGAACTTCGTCACAAATTCAGGATTCCCTGCTTTTGGGAAATAACCCCACTTCGGCTTCTTGCCTTTCTCCAC
>NZ_JH379378.1 GCF_000235885.1 Leyella stercorea DSM 18206 | reverse complement strand
GTACTTAGTGTAGTCGCGGTCGAGGATGATATTACCGACCTGTGATGTGTAGGCAGTGATGCTTACGCCCATTTGTCGTAATGCGAGTTTGGCGAGTGCTCCTCCCACACAACGACTTATGGTGATGCGTGCCGACGAACGTCCGCCACCACGATAGTCGCGTATGCCGTATTTGCAGGTGTACGTGAAGTCGGCGTGTGATGGCCGGAAGATACTACGCAAGTCGTCGTAGTCGGCAGAATGTTGGTTTGTGTTGCGCACAATAAATCCTATGGGGCAGCCCGTTGACTTCCCTTCGAACACCCCACTGAGCAGTTCCACTTGGTCTTGCTCGTTGCGTTGTGTCGTTATATGGCTTTGACCAGGGCGACGACGGCGGAGCTCATTTTGTATGAACTCCATGTCGATCAGAATGCCTGCCGGCATTCCGTCGACCACGCCACCGATAGCTTCGCCATGACTCTCACCGAATGTGGTGAGAGTGAATAGTGTTCCGAATGTATTGTGCATATTTGCTTTTTAGTTTGTTCTTCAATCTGCATTAATCTGCAGGAACGTTTTAGTGGTGGTGTCCGCAGCAACCTCCCTTATGCTCGTGATGTCCGCAGCATCCGTCTTCGTGGTCATGATGTCCGCATCCACCCTCATGGTGTCCGCATCCACCATCGCAACCACCGCAGTCGCCTCCGCAACCGCCACCGTTCATGTGGCTGAGCATAGTTTTAATCTCATCCTTTGTTGCCTCGCGGTTTTCGATGATATAGCCCTTGAAGTTAAGTTTCTTGCCTGCGAGTGGGTGGTTGAGGTCTACCTTAACAGCAGCATCACCAATTTCGAGAACTGTGCCGATGAAGAAGTTGCCGTCCTCGTTCTTCAGAGGAATTTGTGCTCCTTTGAATATATTCTTGCTGTCGAATTGTCCGTCGACAATGAACATCTCCTTGTTGAGTTCGATGACGCGTGAGGGCTCATACTCGCCGAATGCCTTCTCCTTCTCGAGTTCAAAATCGAATTTCTCACCAAGTTTCAAGTTTTCAAGATGCTCTTCAAGAGCATCGAGAGCTGCATCGAAGCCAGTGATGAATACGAAAGGCTGTTCCCTTGTGGTTTCCTCTACGAGTTTGCGCTCTCCGTTGTCGCTGATTGTGAAGAGCTGATACTGTGCTGCGATGAGCTTGTTTGTCTTATTTTCCATTATTTTGTTTGTTATATTTATTTCGTAATATGTGTGATGTAAGTGCAAAGTTAGTGCAAATTAAGCGCATTGCAAAATAAAGTCTGCTTTTTGTTGCAATGGAGTCAGTGGCGTTATTCGTTGTAGATAGCCACTTTGATAACACCATCCTCCCTGTTTTCGAACAGCTGATAAGCCTCTTCTATTCTGCTGAGCGGGAAGCGGTGTGTTATGAGTGGTGTGGTGTCAATCTTTCCTTGTTCGATGAGTTGCAGCACCTCCTCACAGTCGCAGCCGTCTACACCGCCAGTCTTGAACGTGAGGTTCTTGCCGTACATGTTTGGCAGGGGCAAAGTCTGTGCCTCGTCGTATAGGGCTACGATTGTTACGATAGCATTGGGACGTGCACACTGCCAAGCCAGCTGGAACGTGTCCTTGCCTCCGGCTACCTCCAACACTCTGTCGGCACCGCCGTGGTCGCTGTTGGCTTTTACGAAGTTGTCGCACTCCTTTGGTGTTGTAATCAGAACATCCGGGTAGTGCGCTCTAATGAAGTTGCGACGTTCTTCCGACTGTTCGCAGACGATGATGCGCTTCGGTTGTTTGAGCATTACACTGAGCAGTGTGCAGATGCCCGTAGGACCTGCTCCGATGATGAGCACAGTATCCTCTTCGGTTATCTCGCTGATGCGTGCAGCCCAATAACCAGTAGCAAGCACGTCGCCCACGAACAGGGCCTGCTCGTCTGTAACGCTGTCGGGTATGCGGTTCAGTCCTTGCTCTGCCAATGGTACACGTACATACTCGGTTTGTCCGCCGTCAATGCGACAACCTAAAGCCCATCCTCCGTGCGGCGAAGTGCAGTTGTTCACGTATCCGTGCTTACAGTAGAAGCACTCGCCGCAGAATGTTTCGACGTTTACCGTCACGCGATCGCCAACTTTGAAGCCTTTCACGTCGGTTCCGAGTTGCTCTACGACGCCCACCATCTCGTGGCCTACGGTGATGCCAGGCACTGCTCTTGGTACGCTTCCGTGCTTGATGTGCAAGTCGCTTGAGCAGATGCTTCCTAATGTGACGTGTACGATGGCATCTGTAGGTTCGATAATTGCAGGCTTTTGTTTGTCAACTAAGGCAAACTCACCTTTCTTTATATATGTATATGCTTTCATTATGTTTGTATGTTATACGTGCAAAGGTACAAATAATATAATAAAGGTGGGTGCTTTTTTCACTATATGCAATAAAAAACGCAGAAATCTCTTTAGTGTTTCGCCGTTTTTGTGTAATTTTACCAAAAATAAAAAACAAAAGCTTATGATTGATTATCTTGCACAAAATCTTTGGACTCTTTGGGCAGTACTTGCAATGGTGTGTCTTGTCTTGGAATTGTCATCAGGCGATTTCTATATCACCTGTTTTGGTATTGGTGCGGTGTGTGCGCTTGTCGCCTCCTTGTTCGCTCTGCCGTTTTGGGCACAGGTGGTAATATTTGCCGTATTCTCCGTGTTGTCTATATATTGCATCCGGCCACATCTTGTACATATGCTTGATGCCAAGGGCGGTCAGCGCAAGAGCAATGCCGATGCCATCATCGGTAGAGTGGGCAAGGTGACGGAGACCATTAAGGCTGGCGATTACGGCCGTATGAAGCTCGATGGCGACGATTGGAAGGCGGAGTCTGACGAGACGGAGGATCTGCCGGTGGGTACGAAGGTGCGCATCATTGGTAGAGAGAGCATCATTGTGAAAGTTGAAAAAGCGTAAGCTGAGTATTTAAATGTTAGCAATAAACAACTAAATATAAACGACTAAATATTAACAACTAAAAATCAAACACTATGGAGTTTATGACAATCTTTCTTATTGCACTTGTAGTGCTTGCTGTTGTCTTTGTAAAGATGGCAGTCGTCATCATCCCTCAAAGCGAGACAAAAATCATCGAACGTCTTGGTAAGTATTATGCAACGCTTAGTCCGGGCGTAAACATTATCATACCTTTCATTGACCGTGCAAAGACCATCGTTGTCAGTGTGCGTGGACGCTATGGCTATTCAACCACTATCGACCTTCGTGAGCAGGTGTACGACTTTGATAAGCAGAACGTAATCACGAAGGACAACATCCAGATGCAGATTAATGCGCTGCTTTATTTTCAGATAGTTGATCCGTTCAAGGCTGTCTACGAAATTGACAACCTTCCGAACGCTATTGAGAAGCTCACACAGACAACGCTGCGTAACATCATCGGCGAGTTGGAGCTCGACCAGACCCTTACCTCTCGCGATACCATCAATACTAAGCTTCGCGCCGTTCTCGATGATGCTACCGACAAGTGGGGTATCAAGGTGAACCGCGTAGAGTTGCAGGATATCATTCCGCCGTCAAGCGTGCTTCAGGCAATGGAGAAGCAGATGCAGGCAGAGCGCAACAAGCGTGCGGCAATCCTTACATCAGAAGGCGAGAAGCAGTCGCAGATCCTGCAGTCGGAGGGCGAGAAGGCTTCTATCGTCAATCGTGCTGAGGCTGCTAAGCAACAGGAAATCTTGCGTGCAGAAGGCGAGGCGCAGGCCCGCATCCGCAAGGCAGAGGCTGAAGCAATCGCTATAGAGAAGATTACGGAGGCTGTGGGCAAGAGTACCAACCCTGCCAACTATCTGCTCGCTCAGAAGTACATCCAGATGATGGAGGAACTTGCCCAGGGCGACAAGACAAAGACTGTATTCCTGCCGTTTGAGGCTACGAACATGTTGGGCAGCCTTGGTGGAATAAAGGAATTGTTTAAGGAAACTGGAGATAAGTAAAAGAATTTAAGAAAACATAAATGAACATGAACATTTGTATCTTTGTTGGCGCACGTCCCAACTTCATAAAGATAGCCCCAATCGTTCGCGCCGTTGTCAAAGCTAAGGCTGAGGGCAAAAGCGTAAGTCACAGTCTCGTGTATGCTGGTCGTGAGGACGACCCTACACTCGAACCGTCGCTCTTCGACGACCTTCAGATTGGTCGTCCTGACGTATGCTTAGGCGTGGAGTGTAAGAACCTCAACGAACTGACAGGTCAGGTGATGTCTGCCTTTGAGTGCTACCTTCAGGAGCATAAGACGGATGTGGTGATTGTTGTTGACGACCTCGCGTCTACAATGGCTGCTGCCATCGTTGCGAAGAAGCAGGGCATTCGTCTGGCGCATCTTGTGGCAGGCACACGCTCTTTCGACATCTCTATGCCGAAGGAGATAAATCGTCTCGTTATCGACGGACTTTCCGACTTGCTCTTCACGGCAGGCATCGGCGGCAACAGTGCTGCAACACGCGAGGGTGCCGAGTCGTCAAAGATATATATGGTTGGCAATATCCTCATGGACACGCTGCGCTTCAACCATCAGCGTTTCGCTCGTCCTGCAGTGATGGACAGTCTTGGTCTGACCGAGAAGAGATACATAGTGTTCACACTCAACCGCAAGGCTATCATCGGCAACGATGACGAACTGCGTGCGCTACTTGTGAGCATGATGTCGCACACGGGCGACATCCCCGTTGTTGCTCCGCTGCGCCAGTTGGCTGCTGATGCCGTGCAGCGCATCGTCAACGAGAACCCGCTGCTCTTCGAGAACCTGCACATCGTTGAGCCGCTCGACTACCTCCACTTCGGCTACCTCACATCCAATGCGCTTGGCGTAGTAACCGACTCCGGCAATGTGGCTGAAGAGGCTACGTTCAACACCGTGCCTTGCATCACGCTCAATAGCTACACCGAGCACATTGAGACCGTAAAGGTTGGTTCTAATGTGCTTGTAGGCGAAGACCCCGTGCTGCTTGGTGAGGAGATGGCACGCATGGTGGACGGCAAATGGAAACATTGTGGCATACCTGAGCGTTGGGATGGCCGCTCGGCAGAGCGTATCGTGCAGACACTTTTGGAGTGCGCAGCAAAGTAAAGACAATCCGCACCGACCGATGCAGACGTCTGCGTCGACCGATGCGGATGTCTGCGTCGACCGATGCGAGTGGTAGAAACTTAATATATGAGTCTTCTGTGTTTTGAAATAGTATCTTGTATAACCAAATAACCCCTGAATATGAACAGTTACAAATCTATCTGGTGCGCAGCACTCATTGCGCTTAGCATCGTTACCCTTGGTTTTAATATCAAGGGTGGTATTGACAATTTCGCCAACAAAGACCGCAAAGTGTCCGTAAAGGGATTGGCAGAAAAAGAGGTGGATGCCGACAAGGTGACATGGCCTATTGTGTCGAAAGAACTTGGCAACGATTTGCCAGAGCTCTATAAGCGACTGGGTGATACGCAGTCGAAGATAAAGCACTTCCTTACTGCCAATGGTGTGAAGCCTGAGGAGATAAGCGTAAATGCGCCGAGCGTCATCGACCTCAATGCCGACCAGTACAGCAACAATCAGCGCACATACCGCTACAATATCACATCGGTCATCACTGTCACATCACGCAACGTGAAGCTTGTACGCTCCATCATCGCTCGCCAGGGCGAACTGCTGAAAGAGGGCGTAGCCATCGTCGATGGAGGTTACGAAAACCAAGTGAAGTACGAGTACGTATCGTTCAAGGAGATGAAACCGAAAATGATGGAGGAGGCTATCGCCAATGCGGAGAAGACGGCTGCGCAGTTTGCGAAGAACTCAAAGAGCCAACTCAACAAGATTGTCTCAGCCGACCAAGGACAGTTCTCCATTGAAGACCGCGATCAGAGCACACCTTATATCAAGAAGGTTCGCGTTGTGACCACAATTGTTTATTCGTTGAAAGATTAGATTCTGTGCAGACTTTAATCTGCATATTTAATAATGTAAAAGTGTTGGAAAGCAAGGAAAAGGAAATAGGAACCACATCGCTATGGGGGCGAAAGTCGGGGGAGGGGCTTTACCGCTTCCTCACCCAAGCTCCTGTCTATCGTGTTATACTGACGATGGCGGTGCCTACGATAATCTCCATGCTTGTAACCTGCCTTTACAACATCGTCGACACCTACTTCGTCGGACAGATTGACACACAATCTACGGCGGCAGTAGGTGTCGTCTTTTCATTAATGTGCCTCATTCAGGCACTTGGAGCATTCTTCGGACAGGGCAGCGGCAGTTATATGTCGCGCGAGTTGGGTGCCAGACGGCGCGACAATGCTTCCGTCATGGCTGCCACCGGTCTCGTCTATGCTTTGCTTGTAGGCATAGTGGTCTGCGTCGGCGGACTCCTCTTGCTGCGCCCTCTGTCGCTGTGGCTTGGCAGCACTCCCACCATTCTTCCTTACACCGAACAATACATGGCTATCATCCTGCTTGGTGCTCCTTTTCAGATAGCCGCCTTCGCACTCAACAGTCAGTTGCGTATGCAGGGCAATGCACGCCACGCCATGTGGGGCATCATTGTCGGTGCGCTGCTGAACGTGGTGCTCGACCCCGTGCTTATCTTCGTTTGTTCGCTCGGACTGCGTGGTGCGGCACTTGCTACAGTTGTCGGACAGATTGTAAGCTTCCTTATATTATATATAATGTGTAGTCGTAGCTCAGCTTCTGCGGTGCGTCTGCAGTTGCATCGTTTCTCGCTGCGACTCCATTTGGTGAAGGAGATAGTGTATGGTGGTTCGCCGTCGTTGTCGCGCCAAGGGTTGGCAAGCATAGCAGTTGTGCTCTTGAACCTCGCGGCAGCCGACTATGGCGACGCTGCAATTGCGGCTATGTCCATAGTCAGTCGTGTCACGATGTTCGTTATGTGTGTCATTGTGGGGCTTGGTCAGGGCTTCCAACCGTTCTGTGGCTATTGCTACGGAGCGCAACTCTATAAGCGTATGCACCAAGGCTTTTGGTTCACGGTAGTGACAGGCACGGTCTTTCTTGTCATAGTGTCGGGCGTTGTGTTCTACTTCGCCGAGGCGACTGTACGCCTCTTCCGCGATGACCCCATCGTGATAGCCGTCGGTGTTACTACGCTGCGCTGGCAGTTGGCTGCTTATCCACTCAACGCCTTCATCATGACTGGTAACATGATGCTGCAGACCACTCGCCGCCCGTTCCGCGCCAATGTGCTTGCATCGGCGCGCAAGGGTCTGCTCTTCATTCCGTTCATACTCATCCTTCCGCATTTGTTTGGACTGATGGGTATCGCCATGTGCCAGGCTGTGTGCGATGTCGTTACGTTTCTAATAGCAATTCCGATTGTTCGCAGCGCGTTTAAAAGTAAAAAGTAGGAGGTACGGGCATCTTGCCCGTACCACGCACCCCCTACCTTAGAACGGGAAAATGAGTGGCAGCACACCAATCATCACCAGTCCCATTATTATCTGTAACGGCAATCCCACCTTTATGTAATCGATGAAACTATATCCGCCAGCCTGCATCACGAGGGCGTTAGGCGGTGTGGAGAATGGCGATGCGAAGCACATGCTTGCGCCGAGCGTAACGGCAAAGAGCATGGGGTAGGGACTCACGCCTATTGCCACTGCCGAAGTGAGTGCTATGGGCGACATGAGCACCGCTGTAGCGGTGTTGCTGATGAACATTGTGAGACATGATGTGGTGAAGTAAACACCGGCAAGCAGAGCGTACGGACTCGCCTCGCCGAGGTTGTCTGCAAGCAGGCGTGCCACCATGCTCGATGCTCCGGTCTTCTCCAACGCTACCGACATGGGTAGCATTGCCGCAATCAGCACTATACTCTCCCAGTTGATTGTTTTGTAGGCTGCTTCTACGCTACGCAAACATCCGGTGATGACCATAAGCAGTCCGGCTATCATTACCGCCGTTACGGGTGCTACGGGTATGAAGTCGAACACCATCATCGCTATCATCAGCAGCATGATAGCCGCTGCAAGCGGAGCTTTGTAGTCGAGCGTTACGTGAGCTGCCTCCTCCAGAGGCTGACCAATCACCACGATACCATCCGCCTCGTTAGCTATGCGTGCAATATTCTTCCAGCGACCCTGTATGAGGAGAGTGTCACCCTCGCGCAGTTTCAGGTCTGCAAGGTTCTCCGTGATGTAGTCGCCACCGCGCTGTACGCCTAACACATTCACGTTGTACATACGTCTTACGCCCGAGTCTTTTATCGACTTTCCGCATAGACGCGCCGAGTGCATCAGCACCACCTCCGCGATGCCGATGTCGTAGATGGTGAGGTTCTGTGATGAAGCAGCGGTCAGCTTCAAATCGGTAGCGAGACGTGTTGCTGTCTCCTTGTTACCGCTGAGATATATAATGTCGCCAGCAGTGAGCAGTGTGTCTGGACCAGCCAGTTTTTGTTCTACATCTTTCATGATGCGCGTGTGCGACTTCTTTATGCGTCTTACCTCGAGCACGGTAAGTCCATAGCGGTGGTGGATATTCAGTTCGGCGAGTGTCTTTCCGGCAGCCAATGAGTCGTTCGCAACGGTGAAGACAGAAAGGTTCTCAGCCAACTGATATTCTTCCATCAGTCTGCTCAGTGTTTTTCTTCTGCTCTTTTTGTCGCTCTCTTTCTTCTCGCCCTCCGAGAGGAAGCGCTTGCTCAGTGGCAGCAGTACTACGATGCCTACGATTATACAGGCGATGCCTACGGGCAGAAAACTGAAGAACTTTAGTGGCTCATAGCCTGCTTCGGTCAGTGCCTCTTGTATCACAAGGTTAGGCGGTGTACCGATAAGCGTGAGCATACCGCCCATGCTGCTTGCAAAGGCGAGAGGCATAAGCAGTCGGCTTGCTTTGATGCCGCCTTTTTGTGCCAAACTCACCACGATGGGCATCATCAGTGCCACTGTGCCCGTGTTGCTCACGAATGCTCCGATGAGAGCCGTTACAATCATCAGTAGGAGAAAGAGTCGCAACTCGTTGCCGTCAGCCAGAGTCATCAGTTTGCCACTTGCTTTCTTAGCCAGTCCGGTCTGCACGATGGCTCCTCCTACGACGAAGAGTCCGACCATCATAATGACTACGGGATTGGCGAAACCGGATAATGCTTCTTGAGGTGTTAGTATTCCGGTGAGGAGTAGTGCGACGAGTGCGCATAGCGCAACGAGATCAGAGCGTACTTTTCCCATGGCGAAGAATACTGCTGCTACGGCAAGGATTGCGATAGTTGTAATCATGCGATTTGTTGTGTTTGTTTTTTAGATGATGAATGAATTTGTTTTCTTAAAAAAGTTTATCCAAAGTTACAAAAAAGTATTGAAATAACCAATAAGTTGTATTATGTATTACGATTTGATTTAAATTATTTTGAAAAAGTAACAAAAAGTTCAAAAAATATTGCATTATTCAACAAAAAGTGTTATCTTCGCAATGTATTAGTACGGAGGGTGCAGCCTCTCGTCCCTCTGATTAGATTATTAAAGGCTGTTTAGAGGCATCAGCCAGAATAGGAGGTTTTATGAACAAGTTGTTGAAGAAATCTTATGATTTTGAGTCGTTTGAACTTGACAACGTTTATAACGAAGATGAGCGTTACCCACGTGATAACACCTCCATTTGGTACAATTAGTTAAGTTGTGCGAACATCCCTCTTTGGGGGATGCTGGTATAATAATGGAGAGTTAGTACATTACAATTTAAAAAAACAAATAGCAAAACCTTGACCTTTTTTTCGGGTCAAGGTTTCGCTATTATTATATAGCTTGGTTCTTGTTTGCCAAGCACTTATTATTCAACATAAACTTTTATAGAATATAGAATAGAAATAGGTGGATTCCAGAGCTTATAATATATTGAGCCCATTTGAAAAAGTCCAGATTATATTTGGTCTTTGTAACTTATAACAATCAATAGGACGTTTTCGTAAAATGACTTTTTCAAATGGGCTTATGCATGGATTTTTGTTTTCACATACACAAAAGTGTAGTTTTTTAGCCACCCATCTCTGAAATACACTTTTGTGTCAAAGGCTTTTTTCATTCAGATTATACTTTTGCAGCAGAAAAATAAATGAAGCAAGCAAAAAGTAGCAATATGAAGGAAAAGGTAATTTTTACTACAGCGTTGTGCCTCTCGACTATGACGCAGATGATGGCGCAGAATATCACAGGTAAGGTGATGAATACTAAGGGCGAGCCTTTGGCGTTTGCCAATGTAGTATTATTGAATAGAACAGACTCGGCTTTCGTCAAGGGCGCTGTGAGTGGAGAGGATGGCAGCTTTGTCATCGACTCTTCCTGCAACAGCGGAATCATCAAGGTGACATCCATAGGCTATAAGACCGTCTGCAAGGATTGCGAGGGCGAGAATGTGGGCATTATCAAGATGGAAGATGACAGTGAGACGCTTGGTGAAGTAGTTGTGAAGTCATCCCTGCCTAAGACTATCCTGAAGCATGGCGGAATGACAACAATCGTTGCCGGATCAGTACTTGAGAAGGCAGGAACAATGGAGCACCTGCTCGACCGCATACCTAAAGTGTCTGCCCAGAATGGCAGCATCAAGGTATTCGGACGCGGTGAGCCTGTTATCTATATCAATGGACGACAGATGAGAGACAAGAGCGAGCTGGACCGTTTGCAGTCCGATAATATCAAGTCGGTGGAAGTCATCACTAACCCTGGTGCCCGTTATGCAGCCAGC
The DNA here is from genome assembly GCF_000235885.1 of Leyella stercorea DSM 18206. Lineage (GTDB taxonomy): Bacteria > Bacteroidota > Bacteroidia > Bacteroidales > Bacteroidaceae > Prevotella > Prevotella stercorea. Next base: position 22,914 of record NZ_JH379378.1, on the reverse strand, counting down.
ACCAGGGCGGTCATCCGTATCACAACGAAGAAGATACTGGGCGATGGCTTCGGTTTTGATGCCTCAACCACAGGTGAATATGATGAGAAGAAAAACTTCGGTGGATTTGCTCAATTGAATATGAACTATCGCAAGAATGGCTTGGATTTGGGCGCATACGCCTTTGGAGCAAAGCAGTACCAGCCAAACAATCAAGACTTACAGCAGAATACTTATCTTGACAAGACCTGGAACCAGAAGAGTAAAAACAGACAAGTAGGTATGGTAGAAGCGATGAACTTCCGCCTGGATGCCAGCTACCAGTTGGATGCCAACAATTCCATCGGTGCCAACTTTGGCTTTCTGAGAAATCCGAAACAGACCTGCGATGCCAATATGACTACTTCTATATGGCAAGACGACGAGCAGACGGAAACTTCTGACAGCCATGCTAATTTCTTCGAGCAGAAGAGCACCCTTTCAAGCAATGTTTACTATGTAGGAAAGATTGGCAAGCTCGGCATCGACTTCAATGCCGACTGGCTTTGGTCGAAGAATAACGAGGACGTTGTTACCAAAGAGCAATATCAGGAGGTTGGGATGGACGCGCAAAGCCAGACGGTTCATAGCCTTACTGACAAGAAATATCGTTTGTTGGCTTCCAAATTGGTGCTTTCCTACCCGTTGTTGGGTGGCGAATTGTCTTTGGGCGGTGAATATTCCAACACGCATCGCACATCCAAGTATCAGGTTGTGCCAACCAACTTCGTGTCGGATGATGACAGCCGTATTACAGAAAGCATGGCATCTTCATTCCTGGCATATTCAAGAGATTTCGGAAACGTGAGCATGGAGGCAGGACTGAGATACGAGTACATCGACTTCAACTACTATGAATATGGCAAGTATGTGCCTGGGCAAAGCAAGTCGTATGGCAATTGGTTCCCATCCATCAGCTTGTCGATGCCTGTAGGCAAGGTACAGATGCAGTTGAGCTATGCTACCGATATCGACCGCCCTTCCTATCATTACTTGCGCAGCGGCATACAGTATGACAACCGCTACACGTATGAAACGGGAAATCCATTCTTAGTGTCTGAGATAAGCAAAAATCTCAACTACGAGTTGGCTTACAAGTGGTTGACTTTCGACATGACCTACAGCCATACTTCGCATACGATGATGTCGAATGTGGAAACTTACAAAGACAATCCTGCAATAGGACTGCTTAAGCCTGTGAATGGAAAGGCATATAATCATGTAGATGCTTCCATCAACTTACGCCCTTCGTTTGGCATTTGGTATCCTTCATTTACGGCATCTTTGGTAAAACAGTGGCTTGATATGGATGCACATGATGGCAAAATATCCAACAAACCTATGGCAGTATTCCGCTTTAATAACACCTTCAACACCAAGTTGGCAATGTTAACGTGGATGATGTCGTATACCACAAAAGGATATGGAAGAAATATATATTCGTATAAGCCCAGATTTTGTACAAATGTATCTGTATATAAGGCTTTCTTGAAGGATCGTTTGTCGTTCCAGCTCTTTGTCTATGATTTGTTTGGAACAGACGACATCCACATGAGTGCGCATTATGGCAAAATGAAGGAGCTGATTAGTGATATACAGTCAACCAGCAAAGTGTCGCTTACTGTACGGTATAAGTTCAACACTACAAGAAGCAAATATAAGGGTACGGGTGCAGGAAAAAGCCAGAAGAACAGAATGTAATATGTCTATCTACGGCATCCAATAATGGTGTAACGACAATAAATCTCTCTTTAAATGAACAACCAAATAAAACTGTTGATCAGTGGCGCAGACATGGGAAGCTTGATAGCTTCCTGTGCCTTGCGCCATGACTTCCATGAAAGCTCTCGGCAGGAAGATAGATTTCAAATCTATCGCATAGAAAAGGATACGCTGACGATGGAAGATGTGGATGCATGCCCCTTGTCGGGCATTCGGTATGCGGTGAATGCAACCTTGCATGACAACGAAGCCTCTTTCGCTTTCGATGAGAAATGCAAGGAACGGGGCATTACGGTTATCCATGCCGTCAATCTTGGCAAGGCTGCCTTTCTCGCTGTAGAGAAACCGAAAGGCTATCCATTCAGCGAAGTAGTGAAAAAAGGTTCGGATGATTTCCGTTGCTCACTGGGCAAGTATATCTCGCAGTACGGTATGTTCTGGCAGATACCTGTGCCTTGGGTGGATGAAACCATCAGGCATTATTCTGAGGCATCTTTCCCACAACTGGGCATCGGGGCATATATTGCCGCCGGCTATTGTGCCAACATTCTCGCAAACCTTACGGAAGGCAAGGAGGTGAAATACTTCCCCAAGTTCTATCTCTCGCCATTGTTGGAAGAGATATGATTGCGATTATATCATCTGATAGTTAGTGGCATGAAACAGCGCCTCGGCAATGTTCTTCACGCCAAGCTTAGCGAAAAGGTTGCGCTTGCAAGCCTTTATCGTGTCAACCGATTTGCACAGTCAGTCGGCAATATCATTCATCGTGTAACCTTGGGCAGACAATCTCAATACTTCTCTCTCTGTCTCGCTCAAGGTTATGCCTTCTTTCTTTTCCCACTTGTGGCGCGAGGTGGAATATTCATAATAGCCGCGCTCACCATTCTTCTGCATGATGATATGTCCCGGCTCATCGGTAGCTGCCAAAGATACGGTGCAGAGGGCAAGCCATATTCTTCCGTCTTCGGAAAGAAGTATCGGAGTGAGGTGATGATGAATCAATCGGCTATGCTTGCCATTGGTAAGATGAAAATCATACGAGATGGTATAGTCAAGTCGGTCGCCTACGGGCAGTTCGTTGAAAAGGTCGAATCCCTTCTTGTTTACTTCGAGCAGCATCTGCAGGTCGGCATCCGGCACGTGGTCTATATACATCTGATAGCCAGCCTCCATCAATTGCTCGGGTTCCAATCCGCAGAGATAAGCGAGGTTGTCTGATGCATAGATGAAGTCCTGATGAAAATAGTCGATGATATAGACGCACTGGTAGGTGCTGCGGGCAAAAGCCTTTGTCGCATTCACCAACAGTTCTATCTTGTCGTAATCCTCCTTGCTGATGTGGTTCACCTCATTGGAATGGAGGAAGAAGTCGTGTTTTTCTTTATTCATTAGCTATTCTGAATATTTAGCTACAAAAATACGTCTTTTTCTGCAATTACGATTCTGCCACATTATATAATTACAGAAAATTAACCGTGTCAGTTGAGGTGAAAAGTTCGTAAATAACTCATTTTAAGTTATTCGGCAGATTTTAGCGTAATTTTTATTTTAAAAAACTTAAAACCAATAGTATTATTGCGGTGATTGTACTTTTATTAATCGCTTAACTCGTGTACTTCACAAAGTCATCCATCCACTTGGTAAGTGTCATGCGTGACTTCTTCACCTTGTCCCAATCCACAAGACCCTCTCTCTGGATGTCAAGAATGCGCTGCGCCTTGATTTGCTCTGCCAACATTACATCACCTTGCTATCCTTTTATTTCCGATGGTTAGACCCGCTTGGGATAATTGGTGGGTGGTATAAGAACGAAAGTGTAACTTTGCCATATAACATTGGTTAAGTAACTGAAGTTTCTATCGTTTTCTTAAGCTTTTCTCACCGTCACCCGAACGCAATCCGATTGGATTGCGTCCGCCGCCCAATCAGATTGCGTTCGCCGCCCAATCAGATTGCGTTCGGCGTCCAATCAGATTGCGTTCGGCGTTCAATCGGATTGCGTTCGGTGTCCGATGTTTGGTAAAGACCAAGCAACTATTTTGGTTTGATTTTGATACCATTTTTGTTTCGTATAAGTAATAAAAACGATAGTTCTTTTGTTTTTATTACTTATACGAAACATGTCGGATACGCTTATATAAGTATGTGTAATGCTTGTCTTGTTGGGTGTAGCGGAGGCCGGAGACCTCCGCTACGGATGGTTTACAGCAGAACTTCTTCCAGGTCGTCGGGCACAACGATGCGGCCCTTGAAGTGTTGTGCTGCTTCGCGTGTATAGGTCTCGCGGCGTGTGGCAAGAGTCTTCTCCTCGGTATGGTAGAGCAGCAGGTTCTTCACGCCGAGTTTGGTGGCGAGTTTACCGGCATCGAGTGCTGTGCTATGCGACTTCTCGTAGGGCTTGAACTCCTCGCGGTCGGCGTAGAGGCAGAAAGCCTCGCAGAGGAGCCAGTCGGCGTGTTCTACCATGAGACGGTTCTGCTGGTTGTACGGTTCGTCGCCGAGACAGACAACAGTAGTTCCGGGCAGTTCGGCGCGAAAACCGTACTGCTTCTCCTTTGTGGAGTGGATGTCAAAGCACTGCATACCGATGTTGCCCACCTCGAATGTGTCGCCATTGTGCAGTTCGTGGAAAACCACACGTTCAGTCACCTTTGCCAGCTGTTTCTTAGCGAGAATCATGTCAATGATGGTGCGAATTACGAGTTGCACCTTGTCGTTTCCATACACGTGGAACTGACCCTCGTAGTCTTTACATTGCGCCACCATACGTATTATCCATATCACGCCGAGTATGTGGTCGGTGTGGGCGTGGGTTACGAAGAGATGATGTATGTCTGCGATGCCGATACCTGCTTTCTTCAGTTGTCTGAGTACGCCGTTGCCCCCACCGCCGTCAACGAGCAGTAGGGTGGTGTCAGTCTGTAGGGCGAAGCAGGTGTTGTAGCATTGAGTGACGGTTGCGTTGCCCGTGCCGAGCATGGTTATTGTGTTCATATTGCTATGTGTTTTTAGTTGTTATTCTTTGTCTGTATTCACAAGGAAGTTGCCTGCGCAATATTTCTCTGCAGGTATGTCGTAGTAGGCATCTCTCTGTTTTGCGAAGTTGATGAGTCGGCTGAATGTCTCGTCCTGCTGAAGTACTTCGGGGTTGCCCACCATAATCAGATGCAGTCGTGCGCGAGTCATGGCTACGTTCAGTTTGCGGTCGATGCGCATTCCGTCCTCCTCGAATGTGTTGTTTGTGAGGAAGCGGAGTTGATAGGGGTGGCGCACGGTGAAGCCGTAGATGATATAGTCGCGTTGCGAACCTTGATAGCGTTCCACGGTATCGATAGTGATGTTGTGAAGTTTGTTACGTTGTGCTTCATCCTGCTTGCTGTCAGCGTTGCCGAACATCGTGCGATAGGCAGCGTCAATAGCGTTGCGTATTGTAGCAATCTGGTTGCGGTAGGGCACGATTATGCCTATGGTCTGTGCTTCGTCAAAACTGTCGGCTGTGCTGCTGAATATCTGCATCACTGTAGCTGCTATTATTTCCGCTTCGACCTGATTGGTCTTCATTGCCGTAGTATTGCCCACACGTGGCGAGGCGATGAACGCTATGCGATGGGCGTTCAATATCTGAACGATTCCGTTCGGATATTTGTATTTTGAGTTCTGAATTTTGAGTTCTGAGAGTTCATCCGTATCTGGCGGTAGCGTCTGATGAGGTAGCGGCACAACGGCGAGCTTACTGCCGTAGAACTCGATGTTCGAAAACTCGGCTATTTCCTGATGCATGCGTCCCTGATGTGTGAGCATGTAGACGAGGTGTGGGTTGTAGCCGTCGGTGGTCTTGCAGTTTGTGAGCAGACGCTCGAAGAGCGAGAGACGACAGTTGGTAAGGTGTATGGCGTGTAGCTCAGGTTCGTCCGCCTGCGACTCCTCTGCGGTCTGCTGCACCACGGCAGGTAGCTGCTTATGATCGCCGATGAGCACGAAACGACTGATTGAGTTTTGAGTTATGGAGGTGCGTGCCGAGAGCAGACCGATGAGATGAGGCTCGAGTATCTGCGAGGCTTCGTCGATTATGGCGAGGTCGAAGTGCTTAATCTTCAGTAGGTGGATGTTGGCATTGAGCGCAGTCGTTGTGGCGCAGAATACCCGTGTGTTGCTGATGAGATTGGCTACAGCGTGTGCGTTGGGACAAGTCGTAGCACGATTGCAGAGCAGGTGGGGTTTGAATGTCTTTTCGCAGTTGAGCTCCGAACCGATACGTAGGAAGTCGATGTCGCTCTCTGCAAGTTTGCTGCATATTTCGTCGACGGCTCGGTTGGTGTAGGAGAGGAGCAGGACGTTGGCGTTGGGGTTGGTTAGCTCCTCTTTGAGTATGTTGAGCAAGGCGAACGATGTTTTGCCCGTTCCTGGAGGTCCGATTACGAGGAATAGGTCGCGTGCTTGTTTGGCATGTAGCACGAGCTGGTTGAAGGCACCATAGTCGCCTGCGAGCGTAATGCTTTCGTCGACAGTCGGCTTGCGCTGACAAAGGATAAGGTCGCGGCGTGGTTGAGGTGTGGAGAGAAAACTGTGTAAACCACTATATAGCGATTTTACGGACGACTCAAACATATCGTGCTCTATCGCCCAGCGTGTGTCTTCGGCAGAAAGAAACAGACGATGGTCGGTTTGTGGGTTGCGCAGCACCACCTCTACGCCTGCTTCTGTAATGTTGCTGATAGATGCGCGGTGAACCATCTGAGCGCAGGCGTTCGGCACTTCGCCGTGGCGGTAAGGGTAGAGGATTACGATGTCGCCCAAGCGGAAATTGGAAGTATCTACCGAACGTGCAGCACTGAACTTCAGTTGTAAACGCTCGATAGTATCGCCGTTCTCGCCGAACGATTCAATGGTTAATTCTTCGTAGATATTACCCGCAGCACGTTTGTCTTCGAGCGTGTCGAGCCATGCGGCAGCAAATCCGCTGTCGTCTTTTGTTTTGTTTCCAATCTTTGAGAGCAGATGCTCCTTGCTGATGAAACGCAGAAAACGCAGATAATAGGCACGCTCTAAGGTTGAGGCTTGGCTTATAGGATTGAGAGTGCGTTCCAGTTCGGGGCGCACCCATTGAACCCACAATCGTCCTGTGAGATGGTTGCGGTTGAGTATCTCGGGTGTTAGTGAGGTGAGAATGTTGAAGCCGTCATTTGTGCAGCTAATGTTGAGCCACGTCAAAAGGTTACGCATACGTATGGCGCGCAAGGTGAGTTGGGGCATATTGGCTATCGATACCAATCCCTCAGAATACTTTGAGTAGAGGAGCATGAAGTGGCGCAACTGGTCGGCACGCTTGCCGAACTCGTAGTTGAACAAGGCGCGATAGAGCGAGAGCTGCACGAGGTGCTTCTCTTGCGGTTCGGGGCGGTTGGGATTGAAATCGTCGGTGGGGAAAGGCACGAAGGCACCCTTGCCCGACTTCTGCTCGATGATGGTGATGTCACCATTCTTTACGTGCAGCAAGTCGAGTCGTCCCTGAATACCCAATACCTCACTAAAGAACGTTGGTTCAAGCACTACGGCACGTGCATCGAACTCTTTAACCTCTTGTGGTAATACCTTGCCAATGAGGTTCGCTATATTTTGTTGCTGCTGGCGTGCGTCGCTATAGAAGCGAGCCACGGTCTGTGTATCCTTGAGGTCTTCGCATGAAGTGAGGCTTATAGCGTTGTGATGGAAGAAGTCGATAATGCTCTCGTTGAAGGAGGTGTGTTTGTTGTGTATTGTTTCGTCGAGGAATTGTCCAGCGAGGTTACCCAAGTGTATATGTACGGTATTGGGTGGTGGCTTCAACATGTTGAGCAAGTGGACGTATGGCGACTCGGCGTAGGTCTCGAAACACGAGGCGACGGCGGTGATATCTATCAGATAATCGGGTTCGTAGATGATGAGTTCGGGCATATACACGCCGTCCTCGATGCGAATATGCACGAGGTTGATTTGTGTGTTTTTATGCAAAATCTGTTTCAAGTACGACCAATCGGCTTTTCCTCCCAACCATAGATACTCGTTCTGTGTACTATAACACACCTTCACGGATGAAGCATTCTGTTCCTCCGTGGCGTAGATATATTGATCGTCCCATTGTTCGACGACGCAGCGCAAGACTTTAGCGTCGAGTTTGCTCCAACGTCGTTTGCGGTTGGTGGTAGGGAAGTAGGCTGTTAGCGATGTGGGTGCCATACTTTCGGACAACAACTCTACGAGCAACGTCGTTGCGTTTAGGTCGTACGGAAGCGAAGTGGTCAGCTCGTTTTCTGATGTGGTGTGTATGGCATTAAGCATTCGCCGTGTATCGTGAATTAGTTGAGCGGTGTCAGTGGGCACATCCAACTGCTTCATAAGGTAGTCGACCTTGGCGAATAAGCCTATAAAGTTAATACTTGTTTGTGAGAGTGCTTGATTCACTATGCGCTTGAATATATCGCGCAACATAGCGTACTTCGCATGAATGGCGAAGCTGCCTGCAGCCACTTCTTCAATCTCTTTGAAGAACAGCATGGCATGTTCTGTAGTGAAACTCTTTTCTATCGTATTGTTTGAGTGCATAGTTAGCAACAAAGTTAGCACAAACTGAGCACAAACCGAAATTAGTTAGTCTAAAATGTTGCTATATAATAAAAAAAGTATGCAGTTATCATAAAAAAACAACAGGAGTAAAGCCCCGTTCGTTGTATAATGTACAACAATCGGACTTTGCTCCAGTTGCTTTATATATAATGTATGCTTTTAGTCGGCAGAAACGAACTCGTCGAGGAAGCGTACATCGTTCTCAGAGAACATACGCAGATCGGCTACACGATACTTCAAGTTGGTGATACGCTCGATGCCAAGACCGAAAGCGTAGCCGGTGTACACCTTGCTATCGATGCCGCAAGCCTCGAGCACGTTCGGGTCTACCATACCACAACCCAAAATCTCTACCCAGCCAGTGTGCTTGCAGAAACCGCAGCCCTTACCGCCACAAATGTGGCAAGAGATGTCCATCTCTGCGCTTGGCTCTGTGAATGGGAAGTAGCTCGGACGCAGACGAATCTTTGTGTCCGGACCGAAGAGCTCGCGTGCGAAAGTGAGAAGCACCTGCTTCAAGTCGGTGAACGACACGTTTTTATCAATGTAAAGACCCTCAAGCTGATGGAAGAAGCAGTGAGCGCGTGCTGAGATGGCCTCGTTGCGATACACACGACCCGGGCAGATGACGCGGATTGGAGGCTGCTGGCGCTCCATGATGCGGCTCTGGTCGTTTGATGTGTGCGAACGCAGAAGAATGTTCTTGGTCACTTCTGAGGCACTCTGCTCGATGAAGAATGTGTCCTGCATGTCACGTGCCGGATGGTCTGCTGCGAAGTTAAGCTTCGTGAATACGTGCAAGTCGTCGTCAATCTCCGGTCCTTCTGCAAGTGTGAAACCCATGCGCTGGAATATGTCAATTATCTGATTCTTCACAATGGTGAGCGGATGGCGTGTGCCAAGAGCTATAGGGTAAGCCGAGCGTGTTAAGTCGATGTCGTCAGCCGACTCCTCCGCCTCAGCATTCTGTTCCTTCAGCTCGTTAATCTTCTGCATGGCAGCCTGCTTCAGCTCGTTAATCTTCATGCCGACTACCTTCTTTTGATCCGCAGCTACGTTGCGGAAATCAGCCATAAGAGCTGTAATCTCGCCCTTCTTGCTGAGGTATTTCAGTCGCAGTTGTTCAATCTCTTCAGCATTTGACGCCTTAAGATTGTTCACTTCCTTAAGAAGCTCTTCTATCTTTTCTAACATAATTAAAATTATATAGCTTATTTACTAACATATAAAAATCATTGCAAAGGTAATATTTTTTAGTCTAATAAAGAAGTTTATCGAAATAAAGTTGTACTTTTGCCAAAAATTTGAGGGCTTTGTAAAGCCTGTCAATTGTATAGATTGTAGTATGAGAAAATCAGTTTTATTCGTAGTGCTCGCTATTTTGGTGGGCATCGTTTGTTTTTCATCTTCTGGATGCACCGAGAAAAACACATCTGCCGTAGATAGCGACACCATTATTACGGTCGATACAACCGCTGTGATGGATTCTGTAGAAGATGAAATTATTGCTGCGACACCAATGCCGAAAGCCGCAGACGAACTCTTCGACGACTTTTTCTTTAACTTTGCTGCCAATCGTAAGTTGCAAAGCAAGCGCATCGTGTTCCCACTGCCCGTGTTTACTGGTAAGGAGAAAACCTACATTGCAAGGAAAGCGTGGAAGACTGATCACTTTTTTATGAATCAAGACTTCTATACATTGATATTTGACAATCAGCACCAAATGGAAGTGGTGAAGGATACCTCTATCTCGCACGTCGTAGTGGAGCGCATAAACCTACCAAAGTATAGTATGAAGCAATATGTCTTTGAGCGCAGACGTGGTCTGTGGATGATGACTTCCATACGCAACGAGAGTCTGGCTAAGAGTAAGAACGCTTCGTTCTTGCATTTCTATCAGGAATTTGTGAACGATACCGCTTTCCAGGTGGCAAGCGTTAATGACCCATTGGAGTTCAGCGGACCGAGTCCTGATGACGATTTTGAGACAATGAATGGCATTCTCGCACCCGAACAGTGGTTATCGTTTGCTCCCGAACTGCCCAATAAGGTGATTTATAATATACTTTATGGACAGAAATATACGGAGAGTAATCAGAAGATTTTCGTGATACGAGGCATTGCTAATGGTATAGAAACAGAACTAACTTTTCGCAAGAAAGATGGTGGCTGGAAACTAATGAAACTTATAATGTGATGAAAGACCTCAAGAATTATAATCTACTTGCGCACAATACATTCGGTATAGCTGGTTTGTGTCGTCGCTTTGTGGAGTTTGGTGATGTAGACGATGTGCAGACATTTGTGCGCACGCTTACGGAAGCAGACCGCCCACTACTTATCATCGGTGGCGGAAGCAATCTACTGCTCACTCGCGACTTCACAGGAACGGTGCTTCATTCGGCTATTAAGGGACGTGAAGTGGTGAAGCGTAGCGATAAGAAGGTATGGCTGCGTTGTGGCTCAGGCGAAACGTGGGACGATATCGTAGCCTACGCTGTCGACAATGGTTGGCATGGAGCTGAGAACCTCTCGCTGATACCAGGCGAGGTGGGAGCTAGTGCGGTGCAAAATATAGGTGCATACGGCGTTGAGGCAAAGGATTTGATAACAAAGGTAGAGGCTGTGGATATTGCTACGGGCAACGTAGTGGAGATGACAAATGAGGATTGCAAGTATGCTTATCGTCAGAGCCGTTTCAAAAACGAGTGGAAAGACCATTACGTGATAACCCACGTGACATACTGCTTCTCGTTAAATTTCTGTCCAGACCTCGACTATGGCAATATACGCCACTCGCTTGAGGAGCAAGGAATAAGTAAGCCGACAGCGCAGCAGTTGCGTCAGACCATCATAAATATACGTGAGGCAAAACTGCCGGACCCGAAGGTTATGGGTAACGCCGGCAGCTTCTTTATGAATCCTGTAGTTGGGCGCGATGTATATGAACGTCTTGCTGCACGGTATGAGGGTATGCCGCATTACGTTGTGGATGCTGAACATATTAAGATTCCTGCAGGCTGGATGATTGAGCAGTGTGGATGGAAAGGTGCATCGCTCGGTAGGGTAGGAGTGCACGACCGTCAGGCACTTGTACTCGTCAATCGTGGCGGAGCAACGGGTGAGGAGGTTGTCGCGCTCTATAAGCGTATCATAGAAGACGTGCGCAACAAGTTCGGCATAGAGATACATCCAGAAGTGAATGTTATATAAGTAGGCGAGTTGGTAGATACGGCTATAGATGTGCTGACAAGTCACTGGTAAATGATTACGAATGATGTCAAACAAAAATACAATTACGGTTACATTGCTTGGTACAGGCACGTCTGGTGGCGTACCGTCGCTTGGCTGCCAGTGTGAGGTGTGTCGCAGTAGCGATTTGCGTGACCGTCGTCTGCGCTGCGTAGCTCTTATTGAGTCGGCAGGTGGCACACGTGTGCTTATCGATTGCGGTCCGGATATACGCCAGCAGCTGATGCCGCTACCATTCAAGCCATTGGATGCCATACTACTCACACACATACATTACGATCATGTAGGAGGTATCGACGACTTGCGCCCGTTCTCTGTGTTTGGACCAATACATTTGTATGGTGACGAGAAGACATGTGAGCAAGTGCGATTGGCTATGCCATATTGTTTTGGAGAACATCTTTATCCTGGAGTGCCACGTCTTGAACTACATAATGTGCGTCCGCACGAGCCTTTGCACATAGGCGATTTGGAGATAATGCCAATAGAAGTGATGCACGGCAAGATGCCGATACTCGGATTTCGCATCGGCAAGTTCGCTTATATCACGGATATGAAGACAATAGCTGATACAGAGTTTCCGTATCTCGAAGGTGTGGAGACGCTTGTGGTGAACGCTTTGCGCTTTGAGAAGGAGCATCATTCACACCAATTGGTTGATGATGCTGCGAGGTTCGCACAGCAGATAGGGGCATGTCAGACGTATATAACGCATGTGTGCCACCACATCGGACTATATGATGAGGCAAACAAACGTATGCCAAATGGACTTACGTTGGCGTACGATGGGCTTAAACTGAATGTTGAGTATTAGGGGTTAGGAATTAATAATGAATAATGACTAATTAAGAATGAAGCGTAGGGCTTACTTGCGCTTCTTTTTTGTTTTTCCCAATATGAAAGCCCCTTCTTGATATTTGCGGTAAAGTTTCCAACCGAGCATCATTCCATCGAACATAGTTGTACCTAAACTCAGCATCTTTGCGAACTTCTGAGCTTTGCCTTGAGGCATAGTTTCTTCTTTGTGGAACAGGTCGTTCCACTTGTTGGCTATACGCTCCTCTTCTTGTTCAATTTGTTTGTGTAAACTATCCTTGTATGCAGAAATGTCTTCGAGCGAGGTGATAGTCTGCGGTAATTCAATGGGTTCGATTTGTGACATAAACGTATGTGTATAAAAGTGATGCTGATTACTATTCGTTCATCAGCAGACCAGCGAGAAACTTTACGAGTGGACGTTCAATCCATCTTTTTCTAAATATCATGCACAGAAAGAGCATAACAAAATAACCACCCGCAACGCAGGCAAATGCCAACGCTGTGCCAATGAGTGGTGCGAGCGCGTAAGCTGTTGCAAAGGATAGATAGATTAGTCCGATGAAAAGAAGCAACAATAGCACAGCCAACATAGTAAGTGCTGTGAGCAGTCGCACAATCTTTTCAATTACATCGAGCTTCGCATATTTTGTTTGAAGCCCGATGTAATTCTTGACAGCTTCGATAAGCTCAGCAATGGTCTCTATGTTTTTATCTGTTGAGAACATCTTGCTTTACGTTTTGCTTTCGTTGCTTGTTATTAAATTTCGTCGTCAGTTGCGTCCTTGATATCATCAACAAGGTCCTCAACCTCTTTGCGGCTAACGCGGATGTTGTGTTTCTTGCAGAAATCGCCAACAGCGTCACCGATGCGTGTGCGTGTTTCACTTCCCTTTTCTGGGGCGAGAAGAACTCCTAATGCAGTTCCGGCGAGTGCACCGCCGAGGAATGCTCCAATGTAACCTAATGCTTTCATGTCTTTTAATTTTAAGTTAATAAATTATGATAGTGCAAATATAGCAAAAGTTTTTGTATAAAGTAATTTCTTTGCAACTTTTTTAATAAAAATTTTGTGTCAGCCCTATTTAACAAACTTTATGCACGTGATAGTCCTTTGTTTATGATATATTTTGTAATTTCGCATCAAAATGTATAAAAACGACAATCGATAAATCAATTAAATCATTTAAGAATATGAAGAAGAATATGTTTTTGTGCGCAGGTCTCTGTGCTGTATTGGCATTTACAAGCTGTAAATCAAGCGAAAGCGCATACAAGAAGGCTTACGAGAAGGCTCAAGCAAAGCAGGAGCAACCAGCAGAGCAGCCAGTTGCACCTGTTCAAGAAGAAGTGCCGGTTGTAGCTCCGCTCGTAGAGCGACCTGTAACGGAAACAACAGTTGTAGACAACACTGACAACGTAGCAGTACGTTCGGAGAACTTTACTCTTGTTGATGGTTCTGGTTTGAACAACTTCAGCGTTGTTGTTGGTTCTTTCGGCGTGAAGGCTAACGCGGAAGGCTTGCAGAGCCAGTTGAAGGCAGCTGGTCACAATGCGCAGATTGTATTCAATTCAGATCGTAACCTCTATCGCGTTGTTGCTGCTACATTTGCAACAAAGGGAGAGGCTGCACAGTCTCGTGATCAGCTCATTGGTCAGTACCCAGGTGCTTGGCTTCTTTACAAGAAATAATTCTAAAACATTATTAATATAGTGGCGCGAATACTTTCGATTGATTATGGAAAGAAGCGCACGGGTATAGCTGTCACCGATCCGCTACAAATCATAGCTGGCGGATTGGCGACAGTTGCTACGTGCGAACTTATGAGTTTCTTGCAGAATTACGTGGCTCGTGAGAGCGTAGAACGTATCGTTGTGGGTGAGCCGAAACAACTTAACGGCGAGCCGAGCGAGAACCTTCCTCGTGTGAAGCAGTTTGTAGCCAAGTTGCGCAAGACGCTTCCCGACATTCCGGTTGAGTTCTACGACGAACGCTTCACATCTGTATTGGCTCATAAGACGATTATTGATAGTGGCATAAGTAAGAAGGCCCGTCAGAACAAAGCACTTGTCGACGAAATAAGTGCCACAATCATTCTACAAGATTACCTTCGGATGAAGGGAAAATAAAAGAATCATGATTTTACCTATTTATACTTACGGCAACGCTGTCTTACGTAAAGAGGCTCAGGACATCACACCCGACTATCCCGAATTGCAGACATTGATAGCTAATATGTTTGAAACAATGGACGCAAGCGACGGCATCGGTCTTGCTGCTCCACAGGTTGGTTTGGATATTCGCGTTGTTGTTATTGATATTGATGTACTCAGCGAGGACTATCCAGAGTACAAGGGTTTCAGACGTGCCTATATCAATCCGCACATTCTTGAATATGATGAGAACTCTGAGAAGAAGTCTATGGAGGAGGGATGTCTCTCTCTGCCTGGAATACACGAGAATGTGAAGCGTCCGACACGCATACATGTACGCTATCAAGACGAGAACTTCGTAGAACACGACGAATGGGTGGAAGGTTACTTGGCTCGCGTGATGCAGCACGAGTTCGACCATCTGGAGGGTACAGTGTTCGTCGACCGTATATCGCCGATGCGCAAACAGATGATTCGCGGTAAGCTTAAGGACCTTCTGCAAGGTCGTTTCCGCTGCGCTTATCGCACGAAGATACCCAGAAAATAAACACATATTATTTTATGAAGCATATCATAGTCCTTATATTACTTGCTATTCTGCCGTTGCATGAGATACGGGCGCAATACAACACCAATCGTCTTATTATCTCGGGGCAGAGCGCATTGTACTATGAGGACTATGTGCTTTCTATTCAGTATTTCAACCAAGCTCTTGCTGCAAAGCCTTATCTCTACGAGCCTTGGTTTTATCGCGGACTTGCAAAGTTCTATCTCGACGACTATACGGGTTCTGAGGCTGACGTGACCAAGGCGATAGAACTTAATCCGTATGTCTTTAATATGTTCGAGTTGCGCGGACTCTGCCGCATTCGTCAGAAGCACTATGCACAAGCCATTGACGATTACACACGCTCTATAAATCTGAACCCACAGAACCAAACAGCGTGGTACAATCGTGCGCTCTGTCGTATTGAGGACAAGGACTACGTTCAGGCGCAGCTCGACCTTGATACTGTTATCACACGTTGGAAGTCCTATGCCAGTGCCTATTCGTTAAAGGCGCAGGTCTATCTCTTGCAAGCCGACACACTCACTGCCGATAAATGGCTCGACAAGTCTCTGCAGGTGGCTCCATACGATGTGGATGCATGGAATATGCGTGGCATGATTGCTCTCTCGCGTGCCGAGTGGAAGAATGCCGACACATATCTTAGTAAGGTGATACACCTGAAGCCGAAAAACGCTGCCAACTATGTCAACCGTGCTTTGGCGCGCTATAATACCAACAACCTACGTGGCGCGATGTCCGACTATGACACCGCCATAGATTTCGATCCCGATAACTTCCTCGCTCATTATAATCGTGGATTGCTCCGCATGAACCTTGGTGACGACAATCGTGCCATTGAGGACTTCGATTACGTGATACGCATGGAGCCAAAGAATGTGCTCGCAATCTTCAACCGCGCCATATTGCTTGATAAGACAGGCAATCTGCGTGCTGCCATACGCGACTATTCAACGGTTATCAATCAGTTTCCAAACTTCTGGACTGGTCTTTCGCGACGTGCCAACTGCTATCGCCGTCTTGGTATGACGGCTAAGGCTGAACTCGACGAGTTCCGCATCTTGAAGGCGCAGATGGACAAGCGCGTGGGCAAACAGATGCGTTGGAGCGCAGCTAAGGCGAAGCAGATGCGCCGTCGCAGCGAGATAGACATGGAGAAATATAACCAAATTGTAGTGTCCGACGACAACTCCGCTGAGCATGAATACAAGAGCGATTATAGAGGACGTGTACAGAATCGTGTGGCTGGCAACGAGCCGCTGCCGATGTTCTGCCTCTCGTTGGTGCGCTACGCTAATGATGTGCGCTCTTATCAGCCTTTTGTGCCGAGTGTTGACGCATTCAACCGACGCAACCCATCGCTTGTTATCTATGTTAATAACAAGCAGCAGCGCCTTGACGAGACGCTCTCGCAACATTATCTTGCTGTTGTCGACTCGCTGTCGACTCGTATCAATGCCGAGCATAGCGAGAAGCGTATCATGCCGTTGCTCATCCAAAGGGCTGTGGCAGAGAGTGTGACGCAGAATTATGACGCTGCGCTCAGCGACCTTAATACGGTACTCGAATCGGACAGCACATCCGTATTGGCTCTTTGGCATAAAGCCTACTGCCAGTCGATGGCTAACGAGTTTAGCAATGCGACTGTATTGTCGAATAGCACTGTCGAAAAAGACAGGCTTAATCATGATATGACGTTTGCGTTAAATCGTTCAAAGGTTGTCGATTGCCTAAATCAGGCTATCATGCTCGATCATGAGAACCAGTTCCTGTATTACAACCGCGGTTGTGCGCTGCTCGTCAATAAGGACTATGTACACGCCATCGACGACTTTACACGTGCCATAAATATCGACAACGGACTCGCTGAGGCTTACTATAACCGAGGATTGGCGCGCATAAAGAACGGCTCGCAGCATGAAGGCATTGCCGACTTGAGCAAGGCTGGCGAGCTCGGATTATATAATGCATATAGCGTTATAAAGCGATTGACCTCTAAAAACTAATTCTGTGATTGTTATTCAACACGATGAAAATGAAATATAAATAATCAGTACAATCATAATGACAAACAATCTAAACATTAGAAAAATCTTTTTCTTGGCACTGCTGATTTTCTGTGCCAATCTGTTTGCTGCCAGTAATGGCTACACGCCTAAGAAGCGTGAGTTTCGCGGAGCGTGGATTCAGTGCGTAAACGGGCAGTTCATCGGTATGTCTACCGAGAAGATGCAGCAGACACTGACCTATCAACTCGACGAGTTGCAGAAGGATGGTGTGAACGCTATCTTCTTCCAAGTGCGTGCCGAGTGCGATGCTCTCTATCAGAGTGATATTGAGCCGTGGAGCCGCTTCCTTACAGGCGTACAGGGTAAGGCACCGCAACCGTACTGGGACCCACTGCAGTGGATGATCGACCAGTGCCACAAGCGTGGCATGGAGTTGCACGCTTGGCTTAACCCATATCGTGCAAAGACTAAATTCACTTCGAGTCTCGACCCGAAACACATAGCAATGACCAATCCGGGACGTGTGTTCCCTTACGACGGACTCTTCATTCTTAATCCAGGTATGCGCGAGAACCGCGAGTATATAATAAATGTGGTGAACGACATCGTCGAGCGTTACGACATTGACGGCATACACATGGATGACTATTTCTATCCGTACCCAGTAGCTGGGCTGCAGATACCAGACGACCGCGAATATGCTGCGAACAGCAATGGCATCAGCAATCGTGAGGACTGGCGCCGTGACAATGTGAACGTGTTCATTAAGGAGTGTGGCGAAGCTATCCACCGTCTGAAGCCGTGGGTGAAGTTCGGCATATCGCCTTTTGGCATCTATCGCAACAAACGCGATGGAGTAGAGGTGGGCAGCCTTACCAAGGGTACACAGAACTATGACGACCTTTATGCCGACGTACTGTTGTGGGTGAACAACGGATGGATTGACTATAGTGTGCCACAGTTGTATTGGCAGATTGGTCATACCGCAGCCGACTATAAGACACTGATAGAGTGGTGGAACCGCTACGCATCGGCACGTCCGTTGTATATCGGTGAAGATGTGGAACGCACAGCGAAGTTTGCTGATGTGGACAACCCGAAGATAAATCAGATGCCGGCTAAGTTTGCGTTGCACTCCAAGTTGCCTAACGTAGACGGCACCGTACTTTGGTATGCTAAGGCTGCAGTAGACAATGTAGGCAACTATGGCACAATGCTCCGTAATAAGTATTGGCGTTATCCAGCCCTGCAACCGTTGATGCCTTTCATCGATTCGAAGGCTCCGAAGAAGCCGAAGAAGGTGAAGCCGGTGTGGACAAGCGACGGATACGTGTTGTTCTGGACAAAGCCTAAGGCTAAGCATTGGGATGATGAGGTGCACAAGTATGTCGTTTATCGCTTTGAGAAGGGTGAGAAAATCAATTTGGATAATCCTGCAAAGATAGTTACTATCACCGACAAAGAGCACTATAAGTTGCCTTACGTTGACGGCACTGCACGTTATACATACGTTGTGACGGCACTCGACCGCATGAGCAATGAGAGTAAGCCAGTGAAGAAGAAGCTGAAGCTGTAAGTTGAACTAATAGTTATGGTAGTATCGTTCCAACGCTGCGAAAGCAACTATACCGCGTTACTGTAGCATGGTTCAATGGCAACAAAACGACAAAGGCTGTGAAGCATTATCGCTTCACAGCCTTTGTCGTAGTATGTAAATTATAAAAGTTCTTATCTAATTCTGTCTGCTGCACGCACGAGTTTCTCATCGTGTATCACTCCAGCGCGAGCCATAAACACCAAGATGGCAGCTATGGCAGGCAGACATGCTGCGAAAGCTAAGTTGAAAGAGAAGTCAACAGGCGATGTGTTGCGTGCTGTCACTCCCAGTACGATGTACCATGCTATGAGTAAGAATAGGTTGCATACGCAAAACTTGCTCTGTAGCTTTCGGTTGTTGTAGAGGAATATTGTTCCCAAGCTGAGTGCTGCACTCATTGCGAGGATGCCGAACAATCCGCATACGGAGTAGTTGGCACCTGCGCTTGTGATGATGCAGAGGTTATAGAGCTTAATGCTTCCGCCCATTCCCATCGGTGCTATCTCTGCTATAGGCAAGCAAAGGCAAACCACCGTGGCAATGAAAGCGAGCAAGAGGAACAACGATTGCTTACGTTGTATCATTACGCCTGCTCTTGATTGTTGTCCTGTGACGGGTCGCGGAAGTAAACGTTGCCCTCAATGAACTCCTGGGTTGCCAAAAGTGTTGGCTTCGGCAGTTTCTCGTAGTAGCGTGAGATTTCAATCTGCTCACGGTTTTCGAACACTTCCTCGAGCGAATCGTTGTACGAAGCGAATTCAGCCAACTTCTTGTTGAGATCCTGCTTGATTTCTACAGCAATCTGGTTTGCACGCTTAGAAATGATAGCTACGCTCTCGTAGATGTTTCCAGTCTGATCACAGAGGTCCATGATGTTGCGTGTCACTGTGTTTACTGGTGCTTTTGACTTTTTATAATCCATATATTTTATAATTGAATTTTGTATGTTCAAATATTGTTATTAATCTTTGATGTAGTTCTTACACTTGTTTATGTACTTCTCTGCGGTAGCCTTGTTTTTTGAGTCGGGGTACTCGTTGATAAATCCGTAGCACTCGTCCTCTGCATCCTGGTAGCGCTCAAGCTTCTTCTCCTCAACACTCTGCTGTGCCAGTTCGAACTTGCTCTTCATCACGAGCAGCGAAAACTTCTCGCGCAAGTTGGTGTAAGGATAGTCTTTCAGAGCGTTCTGAGCAGTGATGATGCAAGCCTCGTAGTTGTTACCTCCGTATGTGCAGTTGCCGAAGTACTGACCGAGGTCGTAGTAGAGCTGAGCTGAGTAGAGTTCTTTCTGCACCAGTTTGTCCTGCAACTCGAAGAGTTTCTGCTGCGCAGTAGCACGATCCTCGCCGTCGGGATAGAGATCCATATACTCCTGGAAGGCAGCGATGGCGTTTACTGTCTGCGATTGGTCGAGACGCGGCTCCGGTGTGCAGTTGTAGAGGCTCATGCCGATGTAGAACTCTGCCTTCTCCGCGTATACGCCTTTGGGATAACTTTGGAAGTATTTCTTGAATGTAGCGGCTGCTCCCTCGTAGTCCTTACTATTGTATTCAGCCATAGCCAACATGTAAAGACTCTCTTGAGCGTTGTCGGTGCCTTTCTGCATTGTCACCAAACCTTGCAACAATGATGATGCGCGCACATACTTGCCGTTGGCATAACTCTCTTTGGCATATTCGTATTTGTATGTGTTGTCAGAGGTCTTGTAGACCCGGTTGAACTCATTGGCGCAACTCGAGAAGAGAACCGTTGCAAGAATTGCAGCATATAGTGATTTCTTCATAATTCGATACTTTTTGAACTGCAAAAATACATATTATTTATTTAACTACAAAGAATACTTTCTCTTTTTATAAAATCTTCACGCTATAACTTGCTGATTTTGCATGTTATTACGGCTTAATGGCATCTTTTTAGAATAAAAACGATAAAATGTTTGAGCGTTTTCTTTCTTTTGTATATATTTGTAGTTCCGCTTTTTGCGTGTATTTTAATTTAATGACGACACATGGACTTCAAGATATCCTCAAAGTTTCAGCCTACGGGCGACCAGCCCGAGGCGATACGCCAGCTCACCGACGGAGTGATGAACGGCGAACATGCCCAAGTATTGCTTGGCGTAACGGGTTCGGGCAAGACGTTCACTATGGCTAATGTCATAGCTAACGTGGGGCGACCTACGCTCATATTGAGCCATAACAAGACGCTTGCTGCACAGTTGTATGAGGAGATGAAGAGCTTCTTCCCCGACAACGCCGTGGAGTATTACGTTTCGTACTACGACTACTATCAGCCGGAGGCTTATCTGCCGTCGTCGGATACGTACATAGAGAAAGACCTTGCCATCAACGAGGACATCGACAAACTGCGTCTGTCGGCTGTAAGTGCGCTGCTCTCGGGCAGAAAGGACGTTGTTGTCGTATCGTCGGTGTCGTGCATCTACGGTATGGGTGGTCCTACGGCTATGGCGAATAGCGTCATCTCGGTGAAGAGGGGCGAAACGGTAGACCGCAACGCTTTCTTGCGTAAACTCGTTGATGCGCTATATCTGCGCAACGATATAGACTTAACGCGTGGTACATTCCGCGTGAAAGGCGATACTGTGGATGTGTTCATGGCTTACAGCGACAATGTGCTACGCATAACATGGTGGGACGATGAGATAGACAGCATTGAGGAGGTGGATAGCGTTACGTTCAAACGCATTGCCGAGTTTGCCGACTATAAGATTTATCCTGCCAATCTGTTCGTCACATCGAAGGAGCAGACCGAATCGGCAATACGCCTTATACAGGACGACTTGCTTAAACAAATCGACTTCTTCGAGTCGGTGGGCGACCATATTCGTGCGCAGCGCATCAAAGAGCGCGTGGAGTACGACATGGAGATGATAAAGGAACTTGGACATTGCTCCGGCATCGAAAACTACTCGCGCTACTTCGACGGACGCGAACCAGGGCAGCGCCCTTACTGTCTGCTCGATTTCTTCCCGAAGGACTTTCTTATGTTTATAGACGAGAGCCATGTGTCGGTGCCACAGATCAGTGCTATGTATGGTGGCGACCGCGCCCGCAAACAGAACCTTGTGGAGTATGGTTTCCGTCTGCCTGCCGCGTTCGACAACCGCCCGTTGAAGTTCGACGAGTTCATGGACATGATCAATCAAGTTGTGTACGTGTCTGCAACGCCTGCTGACTTCGAGTTAGATGAGGCAGGAGGCGTTGTGGTTGAACAGATTATACGTCCTACCGGACTGCTCGACCCAATCATCGAAGTGCGACCGAGCGAGAACCAGATTGACGACTTGTTTGAGGAGATTGTGCAGTGTCGTGAGCACGACTCGCGTGTACTTGTCACCACGCTCACGAAGCGTATGGCGGAAGAGCTTACCGAGTATCTTCTTGCCCACGACGTACGCGCCAACTATATACACAGCGACGTGGCAACGCTCGACCGCGTGAAGATTATGAACGACCTGCGTGCCGGTATGTACGACGTGCTTGTAGGCGTAAACCTTCTGCGCGAGGGATTGGACCTGCCCGAAGTGTCGCTTGTGGCTATCCTCGATGCCGACAAGGAGGGCTTCCTGCGCAGTCATCGCTCGCTTACGCAGACCGCTGGTAGAGCGGCGCGCAACGTGAACGGAAAGGTTATAATGTACGCCGACAAGATAACCGACAGCATGCAGCGAACCATCGACGAGACGGCACGCCGCCGCCAGTTGCAGTTGAAGTATAACGCCGACCACGGTATCGTTCCGCAGCAGATACGCAAGGACATCAAGGGGGCACTCTCAGGTTTCATGGACAGTGCAAAGTCGACTGAGAACTCAGCACCAGTATCAACGTCTCAACCTCGCCCCACATCTACTTCTTACCGCCCATATATCGAACCAGAACCAACGGCTTTCGCTGCCGATCCCGTAGTGAAGCGCATGACGCGCAAGCAGCTTGAGAAGAGCATTGCCGACACCACCGAACTGATGAAGGCTGCGGCGAAAAATCTCGACTTCCTGCAAGCTGCGCAGTACCGCGACGAGATTGTGCGCTTGCAGGACGAGTTAAAACTAAAAGAGTAGAGGGTAGGAGGCTACGGCATTCTTGCCGTAGCCATGTGGTATGAGCACGAAAGCCCGATGTGGAAGGTGTGTCAAAACTCCCTTATTCTAA
>NZ_JH379377.1 GCF_000235885.1 Leyella stercorea DSM 18206 | reverse complement strand
TAGCCTGACACAGTTTATTTTACACTCTCGATTCAGTACTGAGCTAATCTTCCCCTCTTTTTTTACTTCCCATAAATCATAATCTTCAAGTAACTGTCAGATGTACTGAAGCAAACATCCTTAACATCTTCTATAGCTTGACAGGATATAAATTCATCTTTAATATCCTTTTGCTCAATATAATATCCATCTGCATATCCTAACAAGAAGAAGTAGTTTTTGCCAGGAGTAGGATAAAAAACATCTTCTGGAAGTCCTGTAATCAATTTGGCATCCACATCTTTAATATCACCAAGAAGATGATATTTTGTTTCTCTGTAAAATGTAAGGATGACAGAATTTTTCTTCTCGTCGAAATCATATTCAACCTTACTTAGTTTTATATCTGGATAATAAGTTTTAGTGACCATCAAAAGTACATCTTCCAAGACTGGCTTGTACTTCACCTTAGTTGTATCAATTTCAATTCCCTGCATTAAAAATTTCATAGTTAATCCTCCTTTCCTTTAGTTTTTTGCGATGTGATACAAAGAGTACAACCAAACTCTTCATTGAGATATGCCTTCAAAGAGTTATAGGCATCTACTCTTCTTCTGTCTCTAGGGCAAATCTTCAAAATGTCTTGTAAGCTAATCTCAATATTACTTCCAGAGGTAAGAGAATATCCATTATCTCTGAGTGCTTCAAGGTCTCTTATATACTTGCCTTTTACTGATTTCTCAACCTTGTTCTGTTCCTTGGAGTGTTGAGTCTCCTGTCCTTCACCAACTACTCTAAATTCATCGGTAACAAGGGAAAACATATATTCAAACATAATCGTTACTTTTGACTTTGTTACATATATAAGGCTTTTTGTTCATTTTTGCCTGTTTTTGTGGGTGGTATAAAAATGAACGTTTGTAAAGCCTTGATACTCTTATTATTGAATGTAAAAATATCAAATCGTCAGGACAAAATTCTTGACGATCTTCAAAGCATAAAGAAGGGATTGCCAGATGATGAATTTGGAACAACATGAACTTTGGCTTCGGCTGGGATTATGGTACTCAAGGAGCTACTATTCTACAGGTCGGGCTGATGCTTGAAGTTTTATTTATGAGGTCAAAAACAAAGTGTTTTTTGAACCTCTTTTTTTTGTCTTTTCTATCATCACCTCAAAGCCTTACTAATAATAGACAAAACAATATAAATTTTTTAACGTAAAATATCAGAAAATATGAACATCAAAAAAACTCTTGTGATTAGCTACCGAGTACTATGTGTAGCAGTCACTTTAATTGAAGCCGCAGACCTTGGAAAAACCATCTACGGCAAGTACAAAAACAACAAAAAGTCAGTAATGCCAGTAATGCCTACCGACGCAACAAAAGTCGAGACCGTATGTGACTAGAAACGAAAGTCTTGACACAATTATCGCCCTATTAGAAGCTATAACATTTTTCTTCAAAGGGTACAAAAAGTTATCGGGAGCAACCAGCAAAATTAAGTCTGGAGGCTCCCATAGTTCTAACTGTTCAAAATGTAATAAATATGAACAAGACAAAATCAGAACTTATCATCAGAGCAATCAATAAGAATGGTTCTGTTACACTCGTGAGAAACATGAAGGCAAAGATTATACGCTTTCCAGTTTTTCCACGAATCAACTTTTTCTCAATAGCATAACCTTCTAAACCAAAAACAATGAAAGAAGAAGCTACTGTAATTGCCTCTAACAACGAAATCAATTATAATGAGGCAGAAGAAACAAGAACTCCATTTATTATAGGCAATACACAGCCAATCGAAATGGATGCTCTATCAGATATGTTGACCCCGGTATTTTCAAGGGACAACGTAGAAACAATCAGTCATGTTGAAGGCATATCAACTATCACTGATGCTATTAGTACTTACTTTGACGGACAGCAGATAAACGCTCCAATCGTCAGAGTATCACACGAAATGAAACTACGAAACCGTTTCGGTGCTGGCAAGATGGTTCAAAACCTACGCCCCGAAGAAACAGATTCATACTTTCAACGTATGATGGCTATGATTGAAATTCCTTCAGTCTCAGCCGACATCAACGGAAGCCCATGTCATTTACAGGTTTGTCTTGTACATAACTATGCAGACATTAACCTCTTGGGCAATTCGTCACAATATCAGTCATGGAAATTGTGCATCGGATTTCTTAACACCCTTTGCACCAATGGCTTGATACGTTCATCAGATGGATGCAACCTCAGTATAAAGGTTACGAACACCGCTGACTTGTATAAGAACGCTTGGACTTTGTTCCAAAACTATGAATACAAGCAGCACCTTGATGAAATGAAACATTTGAATGATACTGTCATAGATGTCTCGACCTTGGCACAATTCCTCGGTCGTGCAAGAATGGCAGCAGCATTACCAACAAAAATGAAGAAAGATTTGAACCTACCAGAGTTTATACTCCCAGAGGCTCAACTCAATCAGATGATTCGAGACTATTACACCGATGACAACTTTGGTGGATATGGTCACGAGATTACAGCGTGGCAGTTTTATATGCTGCTCACTAACTACAAAAACAATTACATAGATGTTTCTTTGGAACGCTCAGCTAACGCCTACACAATCAGTAAAGGCATCGCAGCAGCAATAAACAAAGAATCACCAGAATGGAATTGGTTCATCAACTAACATCCTTCACTCTAAAAGTCTGGAAACTAATAGACCTGGATGTTTGAGAGATATACATTTATCAACGAAAGAAGATTTTTGTGTATCTCTCTTTTTGTTTATCATTAGTATTCACAACAACTTAAAAAATACCGCAATGTGTAAATTTAAGAAACCAAAAATTCCTGCTAATATAACAGCAGATGAACGTAGATCTCTTATGTTCAACGCTTTATCTTCTCTCGACCTCAACGACAAACTGGAGAAGAGAGAGAACGATAAACTCAGTTACTTATCTTGGGCTAACGCCTGGGCAGAATTTAAGGCTGCATATCCAAGTGCAACCTATCAAGTTATCAAGAATCCAGACACCAACCTACCTTACTTCACAGACCCAAATGTTGGCATCATGGTATTCACTGAGGTTACAGTTGATAACCTTACTCACTCAATGTGGTTGCCTGTCATGGATGCAAAAAACAAGGCAATGAAACTAACTCCTTATACATATCAGGTATGGGACAGTTATAAGAAGGCTTACACCGAAAAGACGGTTCAAGCCACTACAATGTTCGACATCAACAAAACACTCATGAGGTGCTTAGTGAAGAATCTTGCCATGTTTGGACTTGGACTTTATGTCTATGCTGGTGAGGATATTCCAACTGACAACACAGCAGACGATGGAACAACATCTACTGCCAACACAACAAAGAAAGCGGCAACAAGAAGAACTGCCACTAAGACAACTACCACGGCCCAACAGAAATCCCTCGACAAGTATGCAGGGATTAGAGCAGCCGTGAATTCTTGCATTAGCCAAGACCAACTTGCAAGCCTTTACTATCAGCATCAGAATGAAGTAAATGGAAATGAGGAGGTCAAAGCTATCTTCACACAACGTAAACTCCAACTTCAACAAGCAGCATAACTATGGCAAAACGAATAGAACTAAAGAACTCTGGTGTCTTTTTCAATGAGGAGGCACACGAGTATTGGCTTGGCGACAAACAGCTAAGTGGAATCACAGGGATGCTTCAAAGACAGCTATTCCCTGATGAATTTAACGGTATCAGTGAGGCTACTCTTAATGCAGCAGCGGAATATGGTACAGGAGTCCATTCTTCGATAGAGGACTTCGATAATAACTGGATAAATGATGGAACACAAGAGACAGTCGATTATATCCAAATCTGCAAGGACTATGGATTGACACATGAGGCATCTGAATACAACGTAACAGATAGCAAAGAATGGTCATCCAATATAGACAAGGTATATAGAGTTTCTGACGATACCTTTTCTTTGGGAGACATAAAAACCTACGGACAGATGACAGCAGATAAACTTCAAAAGGCTCGCTGGCAACTTTCAATTTATGCTTATCTATTTGAGCTTCAGAACAAGAAGGCAAAGGTAGATAAACTCTTCATCATACATCTTCGTAATAAACCGAAGAAAGATGGAACTTTTGACCACATATCTGAAATCATCTTCCTTAGTCGTATTCCCCCTGAGATTGCAAAAGATCTTCTCGACACAGACCTTCGAGGTGAGCAATTCAAGAATCCTTATGCTATCCCCTATGAGTGGGCATCACAAGAAGAGACAATCCGTGAACTTATCGAAGCCAAGAAATCAGCAGAAGAGCAGTTGAATATTATCAAAGGCAAGCTCCTCTCTGACATGGAAGAGAAGGATGTGAGGAGTTGGGTAACAGAGACAATGAGAATTACTCGTAAACTCCCGACAACTCGCAGCAGTTTTGACTTGAAAGCATTTAAGGCAGATAATCCTAATATAGATTTGTCTGCCTACATGAAGACCTCAGATGTGGCAGGTTCTCTAAGCATTGCCATATAACAACCAGTATTTACAGAGCTGGGGAGATTATCAAATACAATAGATTTTCTCCCTGGCTTTTTTGTTTCACAACATTAAAAATCAGAAAATATGAATTATCAGGAAACTGTAATATTGAAAGAGAGCCGAGAATATAAAGCGGCTGAAGCTTTGATAGATTCCATTAACTCTATGTCGTGGAATCCTAAGAAGTTTGGACTTGCTGTTAGTATGCAACACAGAACATTACAGCAGTCGTTGATGAAATCGTTTGTGGCAACTATCCGAGTTATGGCAAGCGATGATTACGGTTACGATGACAGAAATCGTGGCGCACATGAAGCCGCAAAGAAGATGGCTGGCATTTTGGATGAGATATACTTACCATTCATTTAGCCTATGACTTACGAATGTTGCTGTTCCGATATTACTCTTTCGGAATGGCAAAAGAAGATGAAGGGGATTAAGCCTATCAATTACAAGTGGTTGGTAAATAAAATCAAGAAGCATATTCCTCAGCTATACGAGGCATTAGCACTTGACTACTATAATCCCTATGAGAATAAGTGTGGAGTGAATCAGGACTACTATATCTTAGTTCACTCTTCTGTTGAATACTTCATTAAAAAGAAATGACATGAAACAAAACATCAATCAACTTATCTTTTCTCGAATTGCTCCACAGAAAAAGTTGAAAGCGATAGAGAAACTTACTTCCTCTGAACTTTGGGCTACTCCAGAAACAATAACCCGAATAGTAAAGGAGACAGGAGAACGTATCGGCAAGTCTCGTAACAAAAGACTCTATATCAGCCGAGACAGACAGCAGGGCAATAACTGGAACAGTACAGTCGTTGCCGTTGAACTCTACAAAGGAACACTGTATCTTGACATCTATTTCCAGATGGACTCAACAGATACTAATCTCAGTGTTCCTTTTTCTACATTCTTCTCAAAAGGAGAATATCGAGGCAAACACATTACTACAAACAGATATGGTGATGAAGAGCCTCATTATTTCAGATATGATGAAGATGACAAGAAGATGGTACTCAAAAGCATACTTCTTGAATACGTTTACACCAAGTACGAATCAAAACTAAAAGGAAATGGCAAACAAGAAAGCAACTAAGAAAGGTAATGTCAGTGTATCTTACCGTGGGGCATCTATATTTGATGTTGCTCGCTATGTTCACGAAGAGACTGTAAGACATTGTGAGTATTGCGGCAGACCGATGACAAGAAGTGATGTTAATGATTATGGATCTCTTTGCGAGGACTGTTATATGAAAGAGTATTATGGCTAAACACATCATCTACAACGAGTGTTACATCATCAAATTCAACAACCACAGCTACGAGGCTTTTATACTCAATGCTGACGAGGATGTTGAGTTTAAGTTTTTCACCAATCTGTCTGATGCAAAACATTGGATAGATAAATATAATGTACCGAACAATGGATAAAAATCAAACAGTTGCAAAGAAGATATGGCATGATTATCTTCAATGCTCTACAAAACCCTTCTCTTGGGGACTGAACTTCAATAGCGTAAAAGTTATTGAGGATGGTACTTCCTTTCATGTTCAAGGCATGGTTTGTGGTTGGATTAAGGTTCAACAAGACACAACCGACAACAGATACAAGATAACAATCACTCCTGACAATTCTATGGAATCCGAGGTTGTGTATCATTATGTATCTTGTGAGAATATAGTATCTCTTATAGATGTGAATGTGAAGTATGGCATATCCTACTACGATTACATTTGCTCTATCTTCGGACTTACACAAAAAATGGCAGTGTAACAGTGCCTATATAATTAAGGTATAGGGGAATATCAGGAAACTAACAATCTCTGGTATTCCCTTTTTTTATTGTCTAACTCACATTGGTTCCACCGACAAGACGGACATCTAAGCTGTGGAACTTATGTTAAAACAAGTAAACAATGACAGAAACAAAGTATGTAGCTTATCTCCGAGTCTCTACACAAAAGCAAGGATATAGTGGACTTGGACTTGAAGCACAAAGAGAAATTATACATAACTACCTCCATGACACAACTCCGATTTCTGAGTATATCGAGGTAGAAAGTGGACGCAAATCTGACAGACCAAAACTGAAAGAAGCGTTATCACAATGTCGAAAGGAAAGTGCAACTCTGATTGTTGCTAAACTAGATCGTCTCGCTCGAAGCGTATCTTTCCTTTCAAATCTATTGGAGTCTGATGTGGAAATTATCTTTTGCGATTTCCCCCAGGCTAATAAAATGGTACTGCATATCATATCTGCCATTTCACAATACGAGGCAGAACTTATTGCAGCAAGAACCAAAGCATCATTACAGGCAAAGAAAGCAAGAGGATTCAAACTTGGCAATCCAGAGCATTTACTGGATAAGCATGAGCAAGCAATCCAGAACAGCATCAAGACCTGCAAAGCTAAAGCGGATAGCAACCCTAATAACAAGAGGGCTATTGCTATGCTCCGTACTCTCGTGAAAGAAGAATATACCTTACAAGAAATGGCAGACACACTCAATCAAGAGGGATTTGTCACTTCCAAAGGTTGCTCTTTCTCTAAATCAACAATATATAAACTTCTCAAAAGATACAACTTAAAATGAAAGAGAATATACACAATCAGGAGGGTGCTATTATTAGAACTCTTCATTCTTCAAATGTAGCATACGCTAGAATTTATTGTGAAGAACAACGTATGAGAATTAAACAACTCATACAACACAACTTTCTTCCACATCATACTTCTGTGGGGGTCGGTAAATCTACGAGAAAGCATTGGAACGTGGAGAAGTACCAAGGCAAATATGGAGTGGGGTTTAAGATGATTACCACAAGTCCATATAGCTCCAACTTCAACCACCTAACCTATTTTATCAAGGAGGCGGTATGACAGAACAATATCTTTATCCTGTGTACGAGACTGATGCTTGGCATTCTCTTTCGAATCGAGATTGCAAGGGAATCTACACATCAAAAGAAGAAGCCGTTGAAGCCATAGCGGAACATCATAATATTCCTTTGGATGAATTTAATGGACTTACGGAAGAAGAGGCAAGAGAACAAATAAAACAAGAATTACAAACCCCCTTTCAAACGCAGGGCTATACTATAAATTATGATATTGAGGTATGGCTTGTGAATGATTGGGCTTAAACAATTAACTGATATGAAGAAATTTGTTATCCATTACAACTACTATGCTACTGTAGATGTAACAGTATTAGCCAACTCAAAAGAAGAGGCTATCGAGAAGGCAGACCAGATCGAATTTGACAACAACGACTTTGAACTGGATTTTGAAAGTAGAGAAGTCTTTGAGTCAGAGGATGCAACTTCAAAAGGAGGGATTATGGTATGAGAATCCTTTGGTATTTTAGGGCTTGGACTAAAGAATCAACTAAGCCCATCACATTATGGGTAGAAGCGAAAAATCAAGGAGCAGCCAGAAACTTGATATTCCGTGAGAATCCATTTATAAGCAAGCTAATGTTTTACAAAACAACAAGAATAGAATAATTATGGAAGCAAAGTATGTATTGATTTTAGACTTCACTATCGGTTGCCTGAATATTATAGAGCTGACAGATGAAGAACTAAAAGCATCTGAGAAGTATGAGGATTTTTCAGATTTCCTCTCAACCCTCGAAGATAAATATAGTTTCAGACTAAGTAACTCGCAGTGGATGACAACAGAAACTTTGTCTATCTACCACTACAAAGACGGAAAGGAGGTCGCTGATGCCGAATTGGTGTGATACCTCTTATAAGTGCGTAGGAGATTTGAAGGAAGTAAAATCTCTGCATAAAGTTTTGAAATATATGGAGAAACGTAAGACTTCTATACTTCCTAATGGCTTTGGGAAAATGTGGCTCGGGAACTTGGTACATAAACTTGGTGGCAACTGGAAAGAACTCAGATGTCGTGGAGAGATAACAGACTTCTCACTTGACGGAAATGTCCTGACGATAAATCAAGAAACGGCATGGTGCGAACAGGAAGGTGTTAGACAGATTATCGAAAAGACCTATCAAAGCATTAAAGTTTACTTTATGGAACAAGAACCTGGCTGTGGAGTTTTTTACACAAACGATGCTTCAGGAGATTATTTCCCAGAGCGTTACTTTCTTGATTCATACGAGGATTGGGAATATTTTGAAAATCTCGATGAAGCAGCAGATTTTGTGTCTAAGATTGTCGGGATTGATGTAGAGCCAAACGTTAATGCAATACAAAATGCTTTGGATGCTTACGTTGAAGAACACGAAGAAGAGAATGAAGATCTGTTTTATTCATTACACGAGTTTGAGGTTTGCAATAATGACTAATCAAATTGGGAAGAAGGCTTTTTTATGGGCTTTCTTCCCTTTTTTCGTCCCATAAGACATAAAACAACGTGTGTCAAATAAATACCTCGAAACTCGGTTTAAGGCACTCCAAAACCTCTATAATGAGTAAGAATAGTCTTGCTTATAACATTAAACTTAAATATTATGACAACAGAGAAACAAAGCTTTATGCTTTTTGACACTCTCTTGGACATTGGTGAATTGGCTGAAAGTATTCAGAAAAAGATGCAGCCTAAATACGATGCCGTTTATGGAAAAGGTTTTATTGATTTTAGTGTTACCAGAAATGATCTTCATTCTATTTCATTCACTTGGAAACGTAACCTCAAATTACCTAAAAAGGAATTGATTGGGATAATGGATGCTGAACTTATAACAGGATGGAAAGTTTCAAATACTAAACCACTTGAATTTGTTGACTCTCGACCAACACAAGCAAAGGCAGGAAAGATGTTACTTAGAAGTTTTGCTCCTCGATATAAAAAGCTAATGAGGAAACACTACAAATTGGATTACAACAACTATGACATTTCTGTATCAGCGACTTCTACCGAACTGAAAATGACAATCAAATTTATTCCATTTAGAGGTGTCGTTTACATGTATACTTATAATGGGAAGGAGAAAGAACATGGCAAGTCGTATGTAGGTGAAACTGTCAATGAGAAAGCTCGTAGGCGTAATTGGAAGAAACTTGATGACAAATACGCTAATGAGAAACTCAACGAGGCTAAACGAAGATTAGGAACGAAAGATTGGATTTACCATGAGCTTGAAGTCATCACAGATTACTATGATTTAGGAATGTTAAAACCCAAATTATTCTCTTTAGAAGGAGATTATATCGAGAAATACGATACCATCAATAATGGTTATAATGTTGCTAAGTATGGAACTGGTAATAAAGGGGTGAACTTCTCGGCTTCACATCGACAAAAAATTGGTGCTGCTTCAAAAGGCAGAACTCATACAGCTGCAACCAAACAAAAGATCTCGGCAGCTAATCTCGGTAGAACACAATCTGATGCTACCAAACAGAGAATTAGTCAAGGCAATACAGGCAAAAAACGTACTCCCGAAATGAGGCAAGCTCAATCTGATCGCATGAAAGGAATAGAGCCGAAAGCAGCTTCTGAGGGTGCCAAAAAGTGGAGAGAAACACATGGTGGTGGCTATTGGGGAAACCACAAAATACCTGATGCAGCCAGAGCAAATATGAAACTTGCTCAACAGAAACGTGGTAAAGCAGTCAGAGCTTTTGCACCAGACGGAACATGGCAAGATTTTAATACCATGAACGATGCCGCTAAAGCTCTTGGGATGAATCCTGGTAGTATAGCAAATAATCTAAAATCTAATGGCGTTTGCAATAATGGCTACAGATTCAAAACAACTGTACCTAATTTCTCACGACCATAGAACGTAAAAGAGGAAAGACTTTGGATGTCCTTCCTCTCTTTTTTTATCCTGTCTTAAATGTCTTGATGCTTTGCTTGGGATTCAAGTTTCTTTTCTTCTTTCAACCTATCTTTGGCACCGAATGAGCTATAATCTATAAAACACACTTCAGGGTCAGGATATATGGATATACTGCAATTTGCCCATTCCCAAACGATATTCCCTTTTCCTTTACAAATAAAAGTCGTTAAGTAGAAATCATGGGAAAGGCTATCAACTTTGTCATTAGGAAACAAAGCAGGAGAGTTACCATCGTTAGTTTCATAATATGAATACTTCCCATACCTTGATGTATATAACTTTACGATTCTTCTTATATCAGTTGAATCAATTTTGTCATACTGCCAATCTCCGACACAAATGCTTATTGAGCCGACTTTGACCGTATTTATAATCTTATGATTTTTCCTGACTGACTTTACAATATCTCCATCAAATCTATATTTGGCATTATAAGTCCATTTATCGACAGTGATTATTGCATCTTTATCAAATGTAGCAACAGCATTTGTGTCTGCTTCAGGAAATTCATCTATACTTGTATTCCCAATAGTACAACCATTAAAGCTAAGAACAGTATCTGTCTTTGCTCTGAGTGCTATACTATCAATCTCTTCGGCAGCACCTTTTGTTTGTCCGTTGTTGCAAGAGGATAGCATTATGAATCCTAATGCGATGAATAATAATAACTTTCTCATATGGTCACGTTATTTTAATGTTATTACTTTATCTTTATATTCATACTGGTTGTCAGCTAAACATTCTCCCTCATATACGAGTTTTGAATATGTTACTTTAAGCTTGTTTGAACCGACAAACTTAGCATCAGCACTGGCTCTGACAGCACATGACCAATTATTTGTGAGCGTATTCAAGCAAGCAACACTACTACCGCAACGATATGAAGTGTTGATGACATAAAGATTGTTACCAATCATTTTAGCATCTGCAACCTGTTCGCCATTGTCCTCTTCTCCTTCAACCTTGTAAGGAACTAAAACGAGATTTGTTGAACCTGTTTCAAGATTGTGGCAATACAAACTGTTTACTCTTCCCCAACCTGCTTCAACTTCAGTCAGTGTATAAACACAATGGCGATCATCATCCGTTAGACTTGCAACAACACGAGTGTCAGTATCAAGACCTCCGATGTAATTCTCTGCTTTGTCAGCATAGCTTTGTGGAGTTTGCTCTTGGCTGTCATCTACGGCAGTATCATAATCTGTATCATCAACCATCACAGTATCAGTATCTGCAACGGCATAGTCATTATCGTATGTCTGACTATTTGAACTTCTGCCATTTTGAATTATGATGGCAATAATGAGCATTACGGCTACAACACTTCCTGCTATAAGCCATATCTTTGTATCTTTAGACAATCCTTGTTTCAGCGTTCCCTTACTAGTTCTTGGTTGTGGCTTGTCATTAGAAGCTACCGTTTCTTTCTTGCTTTCAGACGCAACAGATGTAGGACGCAGAATTTTAGCCTTCTCTGCCTCCATTTCTTCTTTGGTCAAGACACCAGCATCATAGAGTTTCTTTATCTCCATGAGTTTATCCATAACTTCCTTATCCATACTTTTCAGAATTTAGCGACCCCATAAGTTTTCAATACCTGCTTTAACGCCACTCCAACCAAACAACATAACAAAGAATATTAGCATACAAGCAAAAATTGCAAAGAATATTCCGATTCCCACACCCATAATCTGTTGCCTTTGTTGCTCAGCTTTTGGAAGTTTCTCAAAAGCCTCTTGTCTTTGTCTTGCAGCTTCTTTACTGAAAAAGCCAGGTTTCTTTGTTGGTGTTGGCTTAACTTCTTCGGAAGCATCAAGTATCTTTTTCTTTTCTGCTTCAAACTCTTCCTTGTTCAGAACTCCTGCATCAAGAAGTTCTTTCAGCTTTGATAATTCTTCGTATTTGCTCATAATCGTTTGCTAAATATGGTCAGGATTGTTGATTACTTTAACACAAGTGAGATTTACATAGTAGGAATTTCCTTTGATGTTTACATAAGTGCCAGTCATTCTCTTATAACCATTGTCTACAGATCTTCTCCACTTTAATTTGAATGCACCGTTTCGCTTGCCGTTCACTGTTTCTGTAAAATACCAAACATCATCCTCATACCCCTCAGTGTCATAGTTACCTTGGAGTTTCAAAGGCTTATTTTTACCTTGGCTTACATAGTAATACTCACCATCTGCAAATGCAGCTGTTGCCCATATAGTCAGAACAATAGGGTATTTACCAATTTTCCCTTTAAATACATATCCACTATCAGCTAATGATGTGGTGAATGAACACATCGTCAACAATAGCGACATAATGATTTTTGTCTTTAAACTCTTCATAGTCAGTATTTTTTTAATAAACTTCATATTCCAAAAGCAAGTCCATGTTATCTTGTCTGAATATGGACTCACAATCATACCCATAGTTGTTGAGATAAGCAGAGAAATGGTCAAAGAACTTTTCTTGCAATTCATTGGCAAATTTGTGTGCCGTGGCTGACATATCGGAATATTTGGTTATTCCTTCTTTCAAAACAACTTGGTCAACCTCACTCTTGCCGATAAAAGCAGAAAGATTTTTTATAGCCTCGTTTGTTGCTTGAACAATAGCCAACTGAATCTTATGGTTGTTTCTCTCATACCTCAACACAACAAAATCAATATATTGCTGTGGATTGGCAGTCTGTTGTGCTGTAGCCTTTATTGCCTCCGTGTTCTGAATGGACGATGCTACCAATTTCTCTACTTCTTTCAATTTGCTAATGCGAGTTTCTGCATCACTTACACATGAGGTAAATGATTGTGCCTTCAAAGAAGAAGAAAGCACAACCATTATAAATAATGTGATTAATCTTACCATAATACTACCATATCTTACTCAAACCATGATGTCTTGAAATCGTCTACGTATGCACTCTTCCATTTTACATCCTTGCTGCTTCCATTACTATAGACAATCGTGAAGTATGCTCCAATGTCGTCTATTACGTCATTCCTGTCTTCAAATACATCATCAAATGTAAATTCTCCAAAATCATGTGACGCAATAGGACCGATTCCTCGATAATTCTGTGGATAGCCCATAACATCACCTACGCCATTTATTGGGTAACAATGAGCTATTACATATTTAATAGTCTTGTTCGTTGGATTGAAGAAACGGCATTTTATACCTTTTATAGGAGTTCCATCATTATTTGTGCCACGTGTTATTTCAAGATTTGTAAAAATGATACCTATTTTAGCATACTTCTTGACAAACCATTGGTGTTCAACCTTATCTATAGAATCACGCTTTGCTTGCTGTATAGCAGCAATACGTTCTCTTTCAGCACGGATTATAGCATTCTTCCGCTCTTGTTCCTGTCGCTTCACGTTGGCAACGGAATCCTGTATCTGCTTTTGTTCCCAAGCGATAGCAGCTTGCCTTTGGTCATAGTAATGCTTGATGTTGTAACCGATAATGAAAACAACAAACGCTCCTACGACTGCATAGCAAATCTTTTTATATCGCTTTGCAACTTGGAAGATTGTAGTCCATCCTTTCAAAACAGACAATACAGATTGTCTAAATGATTGACCTGTTAGAATTGAATATATAAGATGGCTTGTAACCCAAAATGCGACAATAAGAAAAATCCAATAATTATCGGCATCTTTAAATATATAATAATTCGTGGTGTCACCACTGTACCAACGATAAGTTACCTCGACCTGCCCTCCAGTTAAAGCTAATCCGTAAAAGACAGGATTGAATATAGTTGCTAAAGCCAAAACTTTTACTATCTTGTGTGCAACCTTGACATTGCTTGCCATCAATAAGAAAGAAATTAAAGCATATAAAAGTGAGGCACAATAAGCCTTATTCATTAACGCTTCTAATCCATGAAAGGGAGGATCCTTTATTTCAATTAGATAAAAATCTGTGATATAGAACAATCCCATAACAGGCAAAACCATAAGGATTGCCGTAGTACAAATCAAAATCTTGTTGTTGGACTTCCAAATGCCCCAAAGCAACAAAGAAGCTTCTAATAGTAAAGGCAATGTCATCATAGAAGAAGCAACGACACGTTGAGACATCAGCATGATTATGCCAATAAAGGAAACGATGTTTATTAGCAAAACAAACAATGCTAATTTGTTTATTGATAACTCTTCTTGCTTCTTTTGGTCAAGACGGAATGAACTATGAAGTTTACTCCATAGATTCAAAAGGTCAGAATAGAGGCTTCTTGTTTTTACAACAGGTTTTTGAGGAGCATTATTATCTTCCTCCAGAATACGTTTCTTTTGCTCTTCAAACTCCTCCTCATTCAAAACGCCTGCCTCTTTGAGTTTTTGGATTTCAAGAAGTTTTTCGACAGAATCTTTCTCCATATCGGTAGCACACTCTTTTTTTGCCAATAGAACTCCACAAACTCACGGCAGTTAGTATATAGATACAAGAAAGGGATGGAGTTCGAATCTGCCATCCCTCGCTCTAGGTAGTCTGGAAAAAACCTGTGGTACAAAATGTTCAGAAACAAAGCCCCATCCCCAGTGTTTGATATGTAGGGGTACAATTAGGGCTTGCACCAAAACATTATCATATACACCAAGGAAGGGCATATCGTTTCTATTCATTAGTACCTTTCTTCTTTGTTTTCCAGACATTTTAGAGCGGTATGAATAGCTTGATACGCCTTCTTGACTAACTGGCTATTCCCTGCTTTTACACAGAGCCTCCAATCAGCGTGACAAAAGTACGGAAATTAAGTGAGAATCAAGAATTTTTTGCTGAGAAAGTGGCAAAATCGGGCTATTTTTCTTAATTTAACGTGTGAAATGGTGGAGTTTCGGGGAATTTATATAAATTTGCATCAAACGATAATAAATTTTATATGGAGCAAGATTTGAATCGCATCAAGTTAGTCCTTGTCGAAAAAAAGAAGACTGGGAAATGGCTGGCACAAGAACTGGGTGTATCAGAGTGTACTGTGTCAAGATGGGCAAGTAATAAAGCTCAACCTAATCTCAGTTCACTTAATATCATTGCAAAGCTGCTTGGCGTCGAAATGAAAGATTTGTTGAGAAGCTAAACCAAGTTCTTCTCCTAACCAAGACATTAAAGTAATGTATATATGGATAAAGGGCAATTTTTATTATATCAAACTCCTGACGGTGATTCACGGATAGAAGTGAAGTTGCAGAACGATACTGTCTGGCTCTCGCTTGACCAGATGGCAGAGTTATTCCAGCGTAACAAGTCCACTATCTCACGACATATAAAGAATGTGTTAGAGGATGGAGAATTACAAGAAGAGGCAACTATTGCAAATTTTGCAACAGTTCAAAATGAAGGAACTCGCAAGGTTGAAAGGGTAATAGCTTACTACAATCTCGACATGATTATCAGCATA
This sequence comes from Leyella stercorea DSM 18206, assembly GCF_000235885.1. GTDB lineage: Bacteria > Bacteroidota > Bacteroidia > Bacteroidales > Bacteroidaceae > Prevotella > Prevotella stercorea. Next base: position 9,802 of record NZ_JH379377.1, on the reverse strand, counting down.
GGTTATCGTGTTCATTCCTACCGTGGTGTTCAATTCAGAATATGGGCAACTAAGGTACTGAAGGAGTATATAGTAAAAGGATTCGCCATGAACGATGACCTTTTGAAGAGAGCTGGAGGCGGCAATTACTTTGACGAGTTGCTTGCAAGAATACGTGACATTCGCTCCAGTGAGAAGGTGTTCTATCGTAAGGTATTGGAGATTTATGCCCTCAGTATCGACTATGACCCACGAGTAGAAATGACACAAAAGTTCTTCAAGACAGTACAGAACAAGATGCACTATTCGATACATGGTCATACGGCGGCGGAAATAATATACGAGAGAGCCGATGCTGAGAAAGACTTTATGGGACTTACAACGTGGTCTGGAGCTATGCCTACAAAACCCGAAGCAGAAATAGCCAAGAACTATCTCACCCACGAAGAGATAAAGTCACTGAACCGCATCGTGAGTCTGTATCTTGACTTCGCCGAAATGCAAGCCGAGGAACATCGCCCTATGTATATGAAGGATTGGATAAATATTCTCGATGACTTCCTCCGTATTTCCCGAAAAGACATCCTCACCCATGCAGGCAAAATCTCCGCCAAACTCGCCAAAGAGAAAGCCGACCAGGAATACGACAAATTCAAGGAACGCACCAAGAACAACCTCTCACCTGTAGAGATTCACTTCTTGGAAAACTTTGAGCGTGAGCAGAAAAGATTGATGGGCGGAAAAGACAAAAACAAATAAGACAAAGAACTTATGGAAGAAGATTTTCAATATACAAACAAATTCTTACGAGACAATAAAGATTTTATTTTGTCTTTATTCAATAGAGACACTTGGGATTTGGACGAGGATTGGGATATTGAACAACAGAATGCAGCAAAGTTCAGTTGTTATGTCTTTTCTGTGCTGAGTGCTGTTAATATTGTATGCGGACTTATTGATAACAGTCGCTATAGTCAAACAGAAGCCGAAGCATTTTTATCAAGTCAATTAAATACAGTACAACATCACATTCTTGGAGAATTGACAGATGAGACAGACAAATTGCAGCTTTTACCAACTGTCATTAAATTCATTACACCTGATGTTATGGATGAATATTCAAAAGCAGCGATTAGAAGACAAGCAGATAATTTGAGGATTTCGTCAGATTCGTTTGGTATACAAAAGTTCATAAAAGACAACAAATTGTCATTGCTTAAATATGAGTCACCATACAAATACTTTGTTAATTATGTTTTTTGGCATTGGGTCGGTAACATGGAATCCAAGCCTATGGATTTTAATGCTCTTGACAAAATTGTTTTATATAGGACAAAATTTGACTCTGCGTCTTGGTTCTCACGAATTGAAAACATATCAACTTTGGGTTACTCTTATGAACAACATACAGAAGTTTTATATGGGATAGTAAATGACCACACTAAACTCAAAGATAGTGAATGTGTAAATGTTTTTGAGTTTTATCTGGCATTGTTTGAATTTATATTAGGGCAATTCAAAGAAATAGACAAAGATTATATCGAGACTGATGACAGAGAGAATCTTTATGGCATCTGTATTCCAAAAGAGAAAACAAAAGAAGAAAGGCGAATAGAAGTTGCTGTGAATTATCTCGTGAAGAATCATTACATAGCCGAGGACAATAAGGAATTGTTCGTGAACATTATGAATAATCGTTGTCTGTCAGGTACAATAAAATTCTCACATGGAGTTGTAAATGGGAAAAGCAAAAAGAAAGGTGGGCAAAGCGTTCTATATGGTATTATCCGCTTTATTTGTGAAGAAGATTTTAACCCAGATGTAAAGGAGGGCAAAAGGCAATACATTCCCAACCACTCAAATGTTTGTTGGCATTTTAGCTTTCCTGGCAATTCTGAAAATAAGACAAAAGAGTATAAAACAAAAGAAAAAATGTGGTACTATATAAAAGACAGTGGTCGAAGATACGAAGCTTTATCAGACCTCATTAAAGAATTAAATGAAGAATTAGATAAAAGATTATAAAGACTAGGGCGTATGCAAAAAAACATACGCCCTTTTCAAACCTACACAACTCGTTTCAGATAAGACAATATCTTTTTGAGTTTATCCTCGTCAGCATCTTCCAAAAGATTGATGATTTGGCTACGGTATTGATTCTTGTTCCACTTCTCCATTTGGAGAGTTTGTGTTTCCGTGGCTGTCTCAATATAAGGCTTCATCGTGTTATAGTTACTATGCCCAGTACACTTCATCACTACCTCGGCAGGAATGCCCATAGCCAGTGAACACGAGACAAAGGTTCGGCGAGCATCGTGATTACTGATGATGTCACAGAACTTATAGCTAATCTCCTTTCGTTCAGTCCCGACATAATAAACCTCTGTTATAATACGCTCAAGTCCTGCAACTTTGGCTGCATCTTTTACAGCATCATTCAATTTTTGAGCACTCGGAATGTCAAATACATGACCATCAGCAGTCCCCTTACCACGATATTTATTGAGAATAGCTATAGCCTCTTCTGTCAGAGGTATATAAAGATGCTCACCTGTCTTTTGGGCAAACATTTCAATTCTACCATCCATAATATGATTGGTATGAAGTTGAAGCAAGTCTGATATTCGAAGGGACGTGAAAGCCATGAAACACCAAAAATCTCTTGCTCTTGTCAAACGTCCTGATTTATCATTAGTAAATTCGAAGTGGGCAAAACGTAGCAGCTCGTCATAATGAAGAAAAGTGACAGTTTTAGGCAGCACCTTCAGATTTGTCTCAAAATTCAATACTGCACTTGGTACGTTATATCCTTGCTTGGTGTCAATCCACTTCAAGAAACCTTTGAGCATGGTCACCTGTTTGTTAATGGTACGATTACGAAAGCCCTGCTTGATATACCAGTTTTTCAATTTATACATGTGTTCAATCGTTATATTGTCTGGCTTGATATGTGGATTGGCTTTTGTGATATGTTGAAAAGCCTGAGTGTACTTCTCCTTTGCTTGGTCATCCCAGTTCTTCTCACGACCACATTCATCAAGAAACCATGCAATCATCTGCTTCATGTTCCTCTTCTTTACTTCTTCAGGCGTAGCTTCTTCGTGTTCATTTCTGCCAAGAGCCTTATTCACCATACTTTTCAATTCTGAAGCTGTAGGCATTGTATTGGCAAGTGAACATTTAGCAAAAGCCTCTTCTATCGTCTGCTTGAAGTCTGCTATTCTCCCATTGATGTCACAATAGGTAAATGACATGTTGCGCACGACATGAGTTGTTCCATGCTTCGCTTTGCGCAAATCATTATCCCATTTGCTCGCATCTGCGTATGCACCAGTAATGAATGTAACTTCATACCTCTTGGAGTTCCATCTTGCTCTTACCGCCACCTGCCCATTTGGTTTAACAAATGGTCTAATCGAAAAATTAATCTTAATCATAGCTGTTCATCTTATTCGTTTAATCTTCGCTTATACGGAAGTATTATCTGTAAATGTTTGCAAAGATATAATGAATAAATGGGCTTTCCAACTAGTCCCCCCTTTGCAGCGAACACACTAAAAAGAAACAGTTTATAATAGATAATCAAGAACAAATATCACCTGACTGTCAGCAACTTACAGTCTATTATGGTCTATCTCGTTATAATACCCAATCTCCCTCTCTCTCCGCAACAGAGTCCTGTAAGTCGAAAGATTTACAGGACTTTTGATTTTTATGTTTTGGTAGTCCTCCTTTTGGGGGGATCAAAAACTTTTGTCTACCACTATATAAAGTGGTAAGCTACCAACTTAATTTTGGTATTAAGCAGATAAACTCATTACCTTCTGCGGAATTTATTTTACCAACAAGACATGATTCGCCACACAGTTATACTTTTAGTTTGTTTCATGGCGATAATTCTAACTAATCCTTGTGAGAATAAACAAAACATATATCTTTGTAGTTAGATATTTAGCTTTGCAATAAACTATGAGTATATTATACGGAACAAAAATAAACCAACTGCTTGCCAAGGTGTGATGTACCGCATGGGTGGGCGTTTGAATGCTTATGACGCCATAGCGTCATATAACAAACAGATGGGTGGTACGATGCTGTAAGAATACTGCAAAAATAGTCGCACCATATGACTATTTTTGCAGTGATTTCATTCTGTTCTTTTATTTCTAACCAAGAACTCTACGGATTACCATATATCCTTATTAGTCTATTTTGTGTAAATACACATTATTAACGACTACAAAGTTGTTCTTATTCCGAGTGCAAAGTTACGATGACTATTTCAAACCATTATTAAACGATTTACTTTATGACTCATTCCGCCAACGGGTGTTTTCTCTAAAAATACGTCTTCACAGCAAACAAGAACTGCTCGATAAAGATTTTCTTGAAAGCAGCGATGTTATTCTGTTCGTAGAATATGAGCATAGCCTTCTTATATTCGATGGAGTCAATGGTTCGGAAAGAAATCGGGCAATAGCCATTTGCTATTAAGATAGCATTGCTTGTGATTCTTGCAGTCCGCTTGTTCCCATCCACAAAGGCTTGAATATACGATAATAGCACTAATGTCAAGAGTGCTTTCTCAAAAACATTATCTTTTCCATTCACCAATGTACAAGTATCTTCCAAAGCCTCACGAATCTGGAATTCATTATCAAGAGGGCGATAATTGGTTCCCGTGATACCAACACGACGATGACGGATATTTCTATCAACTTCCAACTCCTTTGTCAGGATAGAATGAATATCCTCTATTCGGTGCACAGACAGTTCTTTCAAATAATCTGGTATGTCAAGCACAAAATCAAGTGCATCCTTATGGTTAAGCAACATGATAGCTTCTTCTTTTGTCTTCCCGGAAGCCGTCTGCTTATCTTTTAACAATCGCTCAGTTTCTAAAAGAGAATAGGTATTGCCTTCTATCTGTGAGGATTTCCAGGACAAATCAACTCCAAGACGTTCCATTTCCTTACGATATTCCAATTCTGTCATACCTTCAGTATTTTTTTCAAACTCCATTTGTGCATCATTCAACACTTCAAGTTCTTCTTTTGTGAAAATCTCCACCTTAGGCAGAACATCACGAATCAAATCAAAGTTGAAAGATTCTTGAACTTCGCGTTCATCAATATCTTTATCAAAATAAGTTGCTAAATCCAAAGGCCTTGTTACGTGAGCCTGTGGAGTAAGTTTGTACTTCGTAGCAGGACCACGTCCAGCCGTCTCAATATTTCCCTCCTTAACAGCGGCAGAAAGTAACCTTTTCATTGTACTATCACTGGGAGCTTTCATAAGCCCCGCCATAATCTCTGTCCTATTTGCCAAGGGATGATAATGTAAAAACTGTAATATTTCTATATCTATTGTCATATTCTTTCTTTATTAATCGGCTCAAATTTACTCATTTTTTGTCAATAATCGGGTTTGTTTGAGCCGATTTTGTGTATATTTAACGGGCTTTTGAGCCGATCGACCAATAGTGTAGTTTATACATTTTCTATATCATTTCATACAAACCATCTGCAACGATTTGCTTATAGCATATACATAACCTAATTTTGTATAAAAAAGCAATGAAGAAAGTATTAATAGTTATTGGAGTGTTAGTTTTGGCTGGTATGATTTTAGTTGGTGTCGTATGGTGGTATTCTCGCACAAGCAACCCATGGAATTATTGACAAACAATATAATATTATTCGTTTTTTGGCGTCTATATTATATGACCTTTTGAAGTAATAACTATGTACAATTTGTAAGGATTAAATGGAAAGACTTAAAATTATTACATCCGTTGGACTGTTTAGGGTGCCAACGGACGACATAGCCTATATAGAAGCTTCTGGCAACTACTGTGACGTGCATCTCTTCAACGGAGAGTCGGTGACGATGACGTTCCAGTTGCACTACTTTGTGGAAGCCTTTAACAAGCTGAAGCAGAATTTCTTTACGCGTGTTGGCAAGAGTCTGATAGTAAACACAAATTATGTTTACGCCATCAACATCACCAACCAAGATTTGAAACTCATGGATCATCGCATGAATCAAGGGTTTAGGTTAAAAGCTTCGAAGGAAGCTCTCAAGGAGTTAAAGACAATTTTGGAACAGGAAAAGTAAATGATTATGAAATATACAGAAGGTAACGACATACAGGAGAAGCCTATTTTCGCGATAGAGAATGATGATAACAACAACTCTTCGCAAAAACTTCTCGACGAACCCACGATTATTATAGAGAGTAATGGCGATATGGAGTACAATGCTTCGTCGGCTCCCATCAAAAAGCGAGGTAGGCTGCCGAAGTGGAGTTTGGCTATCATGTGGTTTGTGGCAACCGTGGTGCTTGTATTTGGCTGCTACAAAGTCATACGCCTCTACAACTACTATTATAATATAGGTGTGAGTATTTCGGTATCGCCGAAAGACAACATCAAGAAATTGGACAGCATGCAGGCGCAGAACGGTTCTTCGTCTGTCGTGCTTAAAACCGACTCTGTGCTCGGTGTTGCGCTTAACATCTACGAGTTGCACAACGTGAAGGCAGAACTGACGCTTGTGGAACCCGACACCGCCGACCATAGTGTGCTGATGTACACCCGTACTGCCGACTATACCGCCATGGGCAAGTATCTCGGCTCGTTGGTTGTCGACGGCGAGCAGAAACGGAGCGATGTGTCGCGTCTTGGCTATTGCGCCATAGCCAAGGGCAATATGGTCATCGGCATATCTCGTTTTGACGATATGTGCGAGCACATGGTAGAGCGTGACGGCTCTTACTTCCGCCAGTTTGTGCTTGTGTCCAACGGCGAACTGCCCCAGCGTTTCTTCCTGCATGGCAAGGTGGAACGCAAAGCCCTTGCACGTACCGCAGACGACCGCCTTTGCATCATCGAGACTCCTCACCCCGAAACACTGTGGGACTTCGCCGATGCCTTGCGTGAGTTTGGCTATGTGGATGCCATATACCTCACAGGTGGCAACGAGAGCGGTTTCTATCGTGCTCCCGACGGAACCCCATACTTCACGGAGAAAGCCGCAAAGTATCGTACGGATAAGCACCACGCTGTAGCTCCTTGGCTGGTGCTTAGGAAGCGATAATTGCCAAGATATACAATAAACCCTGCATCTTGTACAAGTCACCTCGGAAAGTTTCTCGGTTCAGAAAAGCCACACTACCTTTGCATTGTCAATAAGACAAAACCGTTAAAAAACAATAGAAGACAATGAAGAAGTTAATGATTATGCTGCTGATGGTTGTAGCAACCAGCACAGCAAGTTTTGCAAAGGGTAGTAACGACAATGTACAGACTGCTGCCAAGAAAGTGGTTCAGACAGTGAAGGATGCTCCTTCGGGCACTACTTATGGGGTGGTGGAAGTGACCAAGAGCCATATCGTGGTGAACACCCCCTCTCGGCCGTTACAACATCAACAAGAATGAAGACGGAAGCTTCTCTTTCATGGGTATGACTGCCAAGCTCGTTGCAGTAAAGAATGGCGTGTACAAGGTGCAGACTTCGTTCGGTACGTTCAGCGTAGACACGCGCAAGGCTACTGTAACAAAGCAGTAAGCAGACAAAGCCTACATGAGGCTACTCTTTTGAGTGTCGCTATGTGGGCTTTAGTTTTTTAATACATTAATGTTGAGTGTCATATGCAGAAATTTATTAGAATTGCCTTGCCATGCGTTTGCTTTGCGGTAATTATATGGTGGTGCTGCTTCAACGGTTTCCAATACATTAATTGGAAATGGCTGATTGTGGCCGCAGGTATCGGTGGCTTTTGTATTGCAGCATTGTATGTGAGACAACATAAGATGCTCGGCAAAAGAGATGCACAGCGCAAAAAACAAATGGAAGAGGCTATTGAGGCTGTTGCGCCCGAACTGGAAAAAGTAAAGGGCAACTCGCTGAAGAAAGAACTGGTAAAACGCAGAATAGTAAGAGAATATCTTGAAAAGAATACCGACTATTATACTAAAGTTGATGACAATGATGCCATTAGGAAGGTGCAAGACTGGATATCTTCTGTCGGTTGGAGTATTTACCTCCTTATCTTGCCTTTTGGGTGGATAATCGTTTGGGGAATCATCTTGCTTCTACTTGCATTGTTGTTTTATTGGTCATTCCCGATCCAAATGGCAATATGTTGCGCATTTTCCATTGCCGCAAGCATCATCTTGGTATGGCGGTGCAACTACGTGTTGGCTCCGATAGCCATTTGTCTTGCGGCTATCCTTCTTTATGGGATTCTTAATGCTGGATTAGATGGTGTGGAAATGCCGGCTTTCCACATGGTGGTAGAAAACGAAGGATATATATTCCTTAGCCCATTCCATGCAGAAGACACCATGTGGGGCAGTAGTGTTATGCTGTCTATCACAAGTATTGGTCTAACCGTGTATCCATGGTTGAAGAAGAAGGCGTTGGTGATGTGTGTAGGATTGGTCTTCATTGTCGTATATGTAATACGTCTCGGTGTTCAAACGAATATGATACTCACTATTCCAACGTCATATATGTACTATCTGTATGTCTTGTTGTGTGCCATCAATGCCGACTTAGCGGTTATGCTTGGTATTTCGTACAACGCTGCATTTATAGTGATATTCGTTTACTTGGCATGTCTGTTCCCCGTAATCTTCGCTCTGCCTGCTTTCATAAGGTCGTGGAAGGGAATGGGCGAACTTAAAGAACGGTCGCCGTTGTATAAAAAAGCCAAATATAGACGTCTATACTATGTTTGTCTTGCATGGCTGATAATGAATGCCTTGGCAACAGCTTTAGTATGGGGACGATTTATCGGTATATCTACGGAAGAATGTGCATCGATTTTGGTAAAAAACACTCAATACTTATCAGGGGTTACTGGCATAGGGTTTTGTGCAACGAACTTCATCGTCTATTGTGCGCCTATCTTGACCAGCGCGCTTTTCAGTTGGATATTATTCGCAATAACAAAGAGACAAATTAAATTGAAGGATGACATTTCATAAACCAAACATACAAGAGAACGATGAACAAGATATATATCATATTGCTGGTTGTCATATTGCTGCTGATTGTTAGCATCCCTTTTGTGCCTCCCATTTATAACAGGTACACTAAGCCATTGTATAAGAATTACGTCAATGCCAAGGAATGGTATGGCAAGGTGGATTGCGAGAATCTCTCGCAAGTACGGGACTATTGCGAGCGACGAGGGTATAGCACGGACTATTATATCCTGGTGGATTTCTCTATTCCATCGGGCAAGAAGCGGTTCTTTATCTACGATTTGCAGCATGGAAAGCGTGTGTCGAGCAGCTATTGTATGCACGGCAGTGGAAAGGGCAACACAGATGCCAAGCCTAAGTTCAGCAATGAGGTCGGTAGCGGCTGCTCCAGTCTTGGACGATATGTGATGGTAGGAAAGGGTAGTAAGTTTAAGAAGAGCATCCGTCTTCGTGGGCTTGACAAGACCAACTATCTTGCCGAGACTCGTGGTATCTTGATTCATTCAGCAGGAAAAGTCACAAGATTCTCTGGCGATAGGGAGTATATCCCGATAGGTTCCGAGAGCCGTGGCTGCTTCACGGTATCAAGAGACTGTGTGACTAAAGTGATGGAGATATATCGTGGAGCTTCTAAGCATAGGCCTGTGATGATTTTTGCTAAATATAAATGATATAGTCTATGACGAACTTGGCGATCTCTGACATCCGTGTTTTGGTGCAAAGTTAGTGTAAAACCAGAGTAAATTTTCTTCATTCTAATGGTTTTATACTAACTTTGTACAATAAATAGGATATTATTTCAACCTGTTGGCGGAATTAAAAAACCGCCT
>NZ_JH379376.1 GCF_000235885.1 Leyella stercorea DSM 18206 | reverse complement strand
CAACGAGTTTTTGTTTTTCTACAAAAAAGAGCCTTATAAACAATTTATATGGCGTTATATGGGTCAAATAAGCCCTCAAATAAGAGAAAAGTCCTCCCTTGGTCATTTTTGCCACCATTTTCTTAATATTAAAGGCAATGGCAAAGAAGGCAAAGTCCATTTTGACCTTGTCTACACCGATATGGCGAAAACGACGATATGCCATATTGTATTTAATTTGTCCGAAAACCGCTTCTGGCTCGATGCATCTCCGTCCTCTATGCCTAAAACCTTCCTCTGAGGTGAGCAGCTCACTCGCTTTCTGTCTGTAAGCTTCCAGTTTGTGATTCCGATCAATCACACGTCTGTCCCCGGATGCATCGAAACATAGACAACGCAGCGAACATCCCTTGCAGTTCTGTGCTGTATATGTTGCCCTATCGGAGACGTATCCACTCGCACTTGTCTTGTGGCTGGTTCCGGTGCGTGCCATGTGTTGTCCCATCGGACAGACGCAATAGTCTTCCTCCTTGTTATAATAGAAGTTTTCCGAGCGGAACGGATCCGGTACATACTGTGGACGGTGCTCTATATGGAAGCGGTTGTATTTCACATAGGCGGCGGTGCCGTTCAGCTCCATAAACTC
>NZ_JH379375.1 GCF_000235885.1 Leyella stercorea DSM 18206 | reverse complement strand
TAGCCTGACACAGTTTATTTTACACTCTCGATATTTGTCACCTCTATTGGTCCGTATTGGTTCTTATACACAATGGCTATATGCGGGGTAATATATTATTTGACTTTCAATTGTGTTGGCAAATGGAGCATAATGGGCAAATTGTGCTTATTTGCTACATTTCTTATGTTAGTCTCACAATACACTCCAGTTCTTAATTCTACGAATGCAGCTTTCTATTTCATTGGTGTCTGTTTGCGTCTGTCTGAAAAACGTCTTGATGAAATTATAAAACCATCGTTGTGGAGTATTCTGCCTTTCATAGCAATAGCAAGTTTTCCAAACTATAAAAATTGGAACTTTTTAGCGGTTACAATATTAGCATTGTCATTCCTTTCTTTCGTTCCGAAACTCATACAGAGTATCAAAAACAAGAAGGTCTTGGGAATTATAGGATATATCGGAAGAAACACACTTCCTATATACCTTTTTCATCCAATATTCACAATGGGAGGCAAGTTAGCATTGCCACTATTCCATTTTGATAAATCAGGGGGGGGTACATACGGTCTTCACTATTGCCGTTAGCATAATCGGAAGTATTGCTATTGCTGCAATCCTTGACAGATGTCACCTGTCTTATATTTTTGCGAGAGAAAGGTTCTTACGCTAATCATATCAACGATAAAATAAAACAGGTAGAATTTGAGAATGGACAATGATACAAGATATATTTGCTATCATGTGCAATCTTGGTAGGATTATATAAGAGTGATGTTATTGCATTGATACCCAATACTTGTTGCTTGGTGGTCACTTGAAATGTTCCCAAAATGAGAATACAAGTATAACATTGCCTAAAAATAGCACATTCATTTATATTCTTTAACTAAAAGTTATGCAGTCATCAAGCCGTTTGTGTATCTATATCAAGATAGATAGTACGAAAAATCGCTCATGGCTTCAAATATAACAACATTAGTAGAAAAAGCGAAACAAGGTGACGCTGACGCTTTAAGCACATTATACCAAATGTATTATCCTAAGATGAAAGGGATATGCATCAATATTCTTAGAGAGGACAAGGCTGTCGTTGACGACCTTGTCCAAGATGCTTTTATACTTGCGTTTGTTTCATTGAAAGACTTGAAGAATACTCATAGGTTTAGTCAATGGCTTACAAGTATCACCACTAACCTTGTATTGAAATATCAGGAGCAAGGTAAGAGACACGATTTCATTTCCTTGTCTGATGTAGAGGAAGAATTCAGTACCGTATTGGAAGATGGCAACACTTCCAAGCAGTCAATTTCGTATGAGGAAATTATGTCAGCAATAGACAGTTTGCCTGAAGGGTATAAGAAAATATTCAATATGTCTGTTTTGGATGGCTTGTCCCATCAAGAAATCAGCGAATTACTTGATATTGCTCCACATAGTTCTTCCTCACAATTGTCAAGGGCAAAGACAATGTTGCGAAACATATTGTCTCCAAGAGCTATGCTTATCATCGTATTGGCGTTGATAGTCATCCCTGTATATAGATATTTTACTGTAAAGAAGAAACTCGTTTCTGAGAATGATGTGAATGTAGTTCGAACTCGAAAGCCTAATGAAGGCATTACGCCTATACAAAAGAAGCCTAATGTTTCTGTTATTAGAGCGCAAAATGCTATTTTGTGCTCTAATTATCGAAGTGTTCAACAGAGAAAGAACACGGTGATAACTGGTGGTGATTCTATTAAGACAGGTCAAAATGTCATAGTCGAAATAACCGATTCTTTACAGAAAAGCCAACAATTTTTGGTATATAACGAGCAAGATAGCATCATCACAAAAGATTCTATCTATACACCTATTCCAAACGAGGAAAGATGGATTGCGGATGATACAAGGACGCACAAGAAAAGTAAATGGCAGTTGCTTGCAGCTGGTTCTTTGGGTACTACTATTGCGCAAAATGTTTATAAGATTATAACAAGTAGCGGTGATGATATTACGAGTGAACAACCTTCAAAAAAGAGTTTTACTACATGGGAAGAGTATTCTGAATATCTACATCGCTTAACTCCAACTGACCCAACGGCGGAAAATATTGCAATGATGGATATTACCGATAACAACAAGGGCAAAATTGAAGAGGCAGAACATCATGACAAACCTATAATATTAGGATTGGCTGTGAACAAGAGCATAGGAAAGCATTGGAGCTTAGAAACAGGACTCCAATACTCTTACTTGAAGTCATATTTTACTTTGGGTACCGGCAATTACCGTGTTGACAAGGAACAAAAATTGCATTACATCGGTATCCCTGTCAAGCTCTCGTACCAATTCATGGCTTACAAGAGACTGTCTGCTTACGGTTCTGCGGGAGCAAGCATTCAGATACCATTGTCTGGGAAGACATATGCAGACTATGTAGTAGGAGGAAAGTCTGGCTATACAACGGATTGGAAGACAACACCTTCTATACAGTGGACTGTAAACACTAATATCGGAATACAATATCAATTTGCACCAAAGTTGACATTGTTTGTTGAGCCAACGCTGAATTGGTACATTCCGAATGGAAGCGAAGTCAAGAATACTTGGACAGAACGTCCATTTACATTGACTGTGCCTTTCGGTATTAGGCTCTCTTGGTAAGAAAGTCTCAAATTGCATGCAGTCTTTATGAATGATCTGTATCTATATATACAGAAAAGTCAAAAAATAAGATACATGCAAAAAAGACATACAGACAGGAAGATGTATTTCCGTGACTTGGAGATAACATCTAAGGAGTTTTATATCAGCTACTTGTCAGATTTTACGGAACTGACACCAAAGAGTAGAATCTTGGAGGTAGGCTGTGGTGAAGGAGGAAACTTAGTTCCCTTTGCACAGTTGGGCTGCAAAGTGACAGGTATAGATATTGCCGAATGCAGAATTAAAGAAGCCAGAGCATACTTTTCTGAAATCAGCAATTATGCCACATTTGTATGCAGTGATTTCATGCAATATCCTGTTCCATGTAATGAAGAGGATAAATATGACGTAATACTATTACATGATGTGATAGAACACGTTCCTACAAAAGAGCCATTTCTTGCACACCTAAGAAAGTTTATTAAACCAAAAGGCGTGCTGTTTGTCGGATTCCCCGCATGGCAAATGCCTTTTGGAGGACATCAACAGATTTGCAGAAGCAAACTTTGCTCACATCTGCCATTCATTCACTTGTTGCCAAACCCTTTATACAAGTTGTTGCTAAAAACATGCAATGAAGAGAAAGGAACTATGAATGAACTTATGAGCATAAAAGAATGCCGAACAAGTATAGAGTTGTTTGAAAGACTCATACACCAATGTTGCTTCTCGGTAACAGATCAAAAACTTTGGTTCATCAACCCACATTACAAACAGAAGTTCCACCTTACTCCACGGCTCTTGCCACATTGTATCTGGAAGGTGAAGTATATCAGAAATTTCTTCACCACTTCATGTTGGTATATATTGGACATAAGCCATAAATAGAACTTACGTTTTTTAGGCAACCATTAAATCTATGAAACAATTAATAAGATATACTTAACCATTTCGGAAAAGCAGACTCCAAAAATCAGTATTGGAATCTGCTTTTCTACTTGTATAAAAATGTAGGAAAACAGTATGATAGACAGCATTTCTATTTGTTCTTATAGAATAAAAGGGGATGATTGGCAATCACATCCTTTAAGGGAAGTTGTTTCAACCCTACACATCTAAAATATTATTGAATAACTTTGGTTGTCACATTTTGAGTTCGGTTGAAACGTTCCCATCCAAACACTATTTGGTAGTTTTTAATGTAAGCGAAAGTTAAATACGTTAAATTACTAGCCTTTCGTATCTAAACAGAATCCACACAGTCACTTTTCTACCGTTTAAAGCGTATAATACTGATAATCAACTAATAATAGATACATATTATAAACCACTTAGGCAAGGGGTGTTGGTGATTCTACCGCAAAGGTAATTAATTCTGAGCAAATCACAACTGATTTAGTGAGTTTTTAAACGTGATATGACATTAGACTCATACCATACTGCAGCCTGCGTCATTACGTCCTTCAAGTCCTCGATGAACTGCATGTAGTTATTCTGAGTTATAGGGATATATCGCTCCGGGTGTTGTCCGTCGTGGTCGCCACTTGTCAGGTGGATGATGCAGAATGTGCGGTCCGTATCGTGATGGGCTACCATGCCTCGCTCCTTGAGAGCTGCCACCGTGCGGTCGAAGTCTGCTGGAGTGGTGGGTATCACCTGCAGCACGCTCCAGGGGTATTCCTGAGCCGTGAGGAGCGTCTGCCCCTCCTGCTGACTGAGCAGGAAGGAATGAATTGTTCTTGATGTTTTCATGCTACAAAGTTTAACGAGTTGGTGATTCTACCGCAAAGGTAGTTAATTCTGAGCAAATGTTTTAGCCTTTTATATGACCACCGCTGTGCCGCTGCATGTCACCATGAGCATCGATCCGCCCTGTCCTACGGTTTCGTAGTCGAGGTCGATGCCTACGATGGCGTTGCAGCCGAGGCTCTCGGCACGCTGCGCCATTTCGCGCATGGCTGAGTCTTTAGCTTCGCGCAGCACACCCTCGTATGCACCGCTGCGACCGCCGAAGAAGTCGCGCAAGCCTGCCATGAAGTCTTTGAAAACATTGGCACCGATGATGGTTTCGCCGGTTACTACGCCGCGATATTCGCGTATGGGGTGTCCTTCGAGTGTTGGTGTTGTTGAGAAAATCATAGTATTGTTCCTTTCTTTTTAATACGTTAAATAAACGCTATTGTGGGCGGTTTATTTTGTGGGTTAACAATAAATAATATAACTTTGTTCTTCATCACAGATTATTATAGAAATATATGACAAAGAAAGCGATAGTAATAGGTGCTACTTCTGGCATAGGGCTTGAAGTGGCTCGTCTTTTAGCCGTGCGTGGCTACAGCGTAGGCATAGCCGGCAGACGTGTGGAGCGGCTGCAGGAGATAGTGGCTACCACTGACGGCATAGTGGCGTGGCAGCAGATTGATGTGAACGCAGAGGATGCCTCCGATGGCTTGCATGAGCTTATTGGCAGGCTGGGCGGCATGGACTTGTACTTCCATAGCTCGGGAATAGGGTGGGAGAACTGCTCGCTCGATGCGGAGAAGGAGATGCGGACGGTGCAGACCAATGCTGTTGGTTTTACACGAATGGTGCTGGCGGCTTACCAGTGGTTTGCCGACAACAACCACCGAGGACGCATAGCTTGCATAACGTCGATAGCCCGCACACGCGGACTCGGTGCTGCGCCTGCCTATTCGGCTACAAAGCGCTACCAGTCGCACTACCTCGAATGTCTGGCGCAGCTCGCCAGTATGCGCCGCCTGCCCATCGCCATCACCGACATACGTCCGGGCTTCGTGGCTACGGACCTGATTGCTGGCAGCCATTTCCCACTGCAACTCTCGGCGGAGCATGTGGCTGCGGACATCGTGAATGCGGTGGAGCGTGGCAAGAAGGTTGTGACCATTGATTGGCGCTATAGGTTGCTCGTGGCTGCGTGGCGCATGATACCGCGCTGTGCGTGGATCAGGCTGCGGTTCGTGAAGTAAGACTTCTACGGAATATGCGGATTTTGAGGGAGTGAAATAAGCACATAGAGAAATAAGAATACAATATCAAATGGAAAGCGTGTAGCTCAATGAGTTACACGCTTTTCTTGTTTTTGGCCGTACACAATAATATTGCTATCTTTGCGTTATTATTATAAACATCTGTACCTTATTTGTACCTGTAAGAAAAAGTAGATATGATGAGAAGAATAGATATTAAGAACTACAAAATGAATGAATTATGGCAGTAGCAAAGTATAAGATAGTACGGAAATGTCCTGTGTGCGGAGAAGAGTTCTTCGCAAGGACTTTGGAGTCCTGGTATTGTTCACCCAAATGCTCCAAGGTGGCGTGGAAGCGTAAGCATGATGAAGAAAAACGCCAACTTGAACTGGACAAGATTGTAAGCAATATGCCCAAGTCTAAAGAGTATATCAGCATAACGGAAGCGTATGCTATGTTTGGTGCAAGCCGCTCAACCATTTATAGGCTCATCTACATGAAAAAGATTTCCTTCATTGAGCCAGAGAAAGGAATACGACTTGTATGCAAAGGAGAACTAATGAATCTGTTTCCGTTAAGACAGTCTCCGCTTGACACCAAGCCAAGGAAACCAGTTACCATGTACCGCATGGAACCAGAGGATTGCTATACAATAGGTGAGATTTCCAAGAAATTTCATCTGGATGACAGCACCGTGTATGCTCATATACGAAAATACTCAATACCGACCCGGCAAATCGGTAATTATGTGTATGCTCACAAGGAATCAATAGACAAACTTTATAAAGATATAAAACCATTATGAAAAGATTAGATTATACTAAAGTCTCCGTCAAATTAAAGAAAAGTGAGTGGAGAGATGAGTGGTTCATCTATCTTGAAGCTTATCCTGTTTATGAGACGGGAAATGACAAACCCAAACGAGTGCGTGAATATCTCAGGAGGTCTATTACTACCCCTATATGGGATAAACGACGAAGCGAGCGAGCCGTTGCTGGTAGAATAAAGTACAAGCCCAAGCGAGATGACAATGGCGTTATTCAGTGTAAATCCAAGCAAGATATGGAAACTTGCCTTTATGCGGATGGCGTTCGAGTCCTGCGTCAAAAAGAGTACGACAACATGGCTCTCTTTACTGACCAGCAAATGGAAATGGCAGAACAAAGCGAACGCTCAAAATGCAATGTTCTGGAGTATATTGAGAAGTTAATCAAAGAAAGAGAGGAAACTGCGTCAGAATCGATAGTTGTCAACTGGCGCAGATTGCACACACTGTTGTCAATGTTTGCCAAGTGTGACTACATACAGTTCTCGCAGATTGACATGAAGTATATTGAGGCATTCCGTTCCTTCTTGATAAAGGCACCGCAGGGTGGTTCTAAGAAAGGAACTATTTCAAGGAATACGGCATCGACGTACTTCTCTATCTTCAAGGCGGCACTCAAACAAGCTTTCGTGGATGGCTATCTGAATTGTGATATTGCTGCCAAGGCTAAAAATATCATGTTTCAGAGTGCTCGAAGAGAGTATCTGTCACTGGAAGAACTTAATATATTGGCAAAGACTCCGTGTGATGATATACTAAAACGGGCAGCCTTGTTCTCTGCACTGACAGGAATGCGACATAGCGATATTCAAAAGCTTAAATGGTCAGAGGTTGAAGAATACAATGGTGGGTACCGTCTCAATTTCACTCAGCAGAAGACTAAGGGCGTTGAATACATGCCTATATCGCCACAGGCATACAAGCTTTGCGGTGAGCGCAAGAAAGACGGAGAACTGTTGGTGTTTGCCGGACTGCCTGACCCTTCATGGATATCTAGGCCTTTGGAACGGTGGGTAAAAGCATCAGGGATTACCAAGCACATCACCTTTCATTGCTTCCGCCACACCTATGCAACGTTACAATTGGCTAACGGTACAGACATATATACCGTAAGCAAAATGTTAGGGCATACCAATGTAAAAACCACGCAAATCTACGCAAAAGTAATTGACAAGAAGAAAGATGAAGCTACAGAAGCTTTTAAGTTGGACATAGATGAATAGTGATTATCATTTGTAAGCACTTAGTATAGAAGACCACTTGTATCAATAAGTCCTTTATTGTACAGGTGGTTTTTAGTGCCTTTCATTTTCAACATTCTATGTAATGATGCTATTGTTTTGGCACTTTAACCTTTCGTGGAAACCAAACATTTATAACAATAAACAGATAAAAATGAAAAAAGACAGCCTTTTTTGGCTTCTCTCTTTTTGAAGAGAGCAAGCGTGTCCACAAACATGTGGAGTGTACAGAAGACTTCTACAGAGAACTGTATGAGTTGTTTGAGATCGCAAGAAGTTGGTATCTTCAAGCTGAAAAGAATCATATGAAGACAGAGTACTTCATAGAACTATTTGAGCGCAGTCACCAATATATTGACTGTGATTGTGCACGTTGTAAGAACTCGCGACAGATGGCAATTGGCATTATTGGTACTTTGTTTAGAGACTCTAAGTGTGTGTCAATAATCAAGAAAAAAGAAGATTATTCCAAGCAGGAACTTATTGAGTTGTTTCTTCAACATGTGGGTACTGGTCTGCCAATCCTTACCCGAAAGAAATCGTCCATCCTCACTTTGGGATGCCAATTGTCAGACAGACAGATGGATTTGTTGGTAGAACTTGTCCAAAGTCACGACATATTTGATTTTGCCGACAACAGTGATGTGCGTAGCGAGTTGTGTCGCCTATTCAAGTGCGACTTGGACGCATCTATCCGTGTAAAGAATGTACGTAATGTAGCCGTACTGTTTGACGCTATGGCTCAATACCATTTGATAAACAATAATTGGCAATATGTCATGGGAGAAGGTCGCTTCTTAACCAGTATCAAAAAGGATGGAACAGAGAAATTCATAACTTCAAGTTGTCTTTCCTCTTCTCTTTCAAGGATAAGAAGAAACGTTTCCATGACAGCAAGTCAATATGCCATCTGCAAATCCATCGAACAGATATTAAGAGAGGAATAAATCACAATAATTCTGCTAAATGAAAGTAAAAACGTGATAGTTTGGTTGATACTGCCTTACTATCACGTTACTTTTTCTATTTAGTGACAGTCTCCCCATAACTTTGCATCAAAAATCATAAAAAATAATTAGCATGGAAGAAAATAGTATAAGATTTGAAGATATTCCCAACGCTATAACGGGGGTACTGAAAAAGCTGTCATCATTAGAAGACAAGATTGATGGTATATATGAACTTGTTCAATCAGAAAAAGAAGAAACATGGTTTACGGTTGCTGAATTATGTGCTTATCTCCCAACACATCCGGTAGAGCATACCATATATTGCTGGACAAGCAATCGGGAAATACCGTTTCACAAGAGAGGCAAACGCATCATGTTCCTCAAATCTGAGATAGATGAATGGCTTCAAGGAACCAAGGGCAAATCGAAGAACGAGATTCAAAGAGAAGCAGAGGAATATGTACTATCTACACAAAGAAAGAATAGACGGCTAATATAACCGTGCTACTGTCTGTAAACAATTTAATTAAGGTACGTGACACATGAATGAAAGACATTTTAGACTCTATGAGCGAATTGTCGCAATAGAAGACAGTTTGGAGGCTTTGGGACCTATTGACAAACTAATAGAGCGAATCGAGGAATTGGAGAAGATGGTCAAGCAGACCAAAACCGTCTTGGGGTTTGACGAAGCATGTAAGTATATTGGTGTTTCTGAAAGCCTGCTATACAAACTTACAGCCGCAAAAGAAGTTCCACACTATAAGCCAAGGGGAAAAATGCTGTATTTTAATAGAGAAGAAATCGACAAGTGGCTGCTCCAAAACAAACAAGAGGTCATTGGAATGGTAACGAAAATAGAAATTGATAATCCGAAAGAATGAAAATGGAAGAAAATAACAAACATGTACAGCCTAACTCAAAAGAGGAAGGAGTACAGCGTCTCAATCGCATATTGAGCGAATCGTTGATAAAGGCAACAGATACTTATAAAACACCTCCTCAGATTATATGGGTTGATAATTCCAGCATAGCCACATTGGGCAACTTCAGTGCTTCTACTGGTAAGGCAAAGGCGAAAAAGACCTTCAACGTGTCTGCCTTGGTAGCCGCTTCCCTCGCCAACGGCAAGGTACTGAACTATCGCGCCAGTCTGCCAGAGGGGAAACGCAAGATACTGTATGTAGATACGGAGCAGAGCCGCTATCACTGCCATAATGTGCTGGAGCGCATCCTGAAGCTCGCTGGTCTACCTACAAGCATCGACAACGAGAACCTTGACTTTATCTGTCTGAGAGAGTACACGCCCTCCGTCAGGATAGAGGTCATAGACTATGCGCTTGCCCAAGACCAAAGCTATGGACTGGTCATCATCGACGGAATCAGAGACCTGCTTCTCGACATCAACAATGCGGGAGAATCGGTCGAGGTCATCAACAAGATGATGGAATGGTCATCAAAGTATGACCTGCACATCCATTGCGTATTGCATCAGAACAAGGGCGACAATAACGTGCGCGGGCATATCGGTACGGAGATGAACAACAAGGCAGAGACGGTGCTTGTCATCACCAAGAGCACCACCAATCCCGACATCAGCGAGGTGAAGGCGATGCACATCCGTGAGAAGGAGTTCAAGCCGTTTGCCTTTACAGTCAATGAGGAAGGGTTGCCAGAGATTGTCGAGCACACGCCGGAGAAGGAAGAAGGTGACAAGCAACCGTCAAGGTTTACTTACCAAGACTTGACATCCGAACAGCATAACGAGGCGCTGACGGCTGCATTCAAGGAGAAACCTATCAAAGGATTCGATCGCATGGTGGAGGAATTAACGCAAGCCTATGCAGACATTGGCTTTAAGCGTGGCAGAAGCGTCATCATCAAAATGCTGAAATACCTGATTAACGAGCAAAAGCTCATAGTGAAGCGGGATAATCATTACTATTTCGGATATACACCTGCCGAGATTGACCTGTTCCATGAAGAGGAATAAAAACAGTTCAGAAACCAGTTTAGTTTACGTCCGTACCTATATATAAGAAATAAGGCCAAAGTAAACCGAAATCGGAGGCTGAATTGGGAAGCGGAAAAGTAGTTTAGCAAATGGTTTAGTTTACGGGTGTGCCTATATAGGAGAAAGGGTAAAGTAAACTGTTTCCATGGACAAAGTAAAACCGAACAAATGAAAGTACAATGAATATTGAACAATCGAAGAAACTGAGCATTATAGACTTCTTAGACAAGGAGAATGTAACGCTGAAAAAGAAGAAGGGCAATGCCTACTGGTATCTGTCACCCTTCAGGGACGAGAAGACCGCATCGTTCAAGGTCAGCAAGAAGGAGAACCTGTGGTACGACTACGCCATTAAGGAGGGCGGTGACCTTGTGGAGCTGGTAAAGCGTATGTATAACAAACAATCCGTTTCCGATGCCCTTGCCTACCTTGCGTCCAAGAGTATTGCCACTGTGGATAAGGCAATCGAGACCGCTATCGCAGCCAAGGAATACACGACAACCAAGATGAACGATGTGAAGCTGCTCCCACTGAGCAACCATTCTCTGCTGTCCTATTTCAGTAGCCGACGGATAGACATCACCATTGGCAGGATGTATTGCAGGGAGATACACTACAAGGTTGAGCAAAAACATTACTATGGCATTGCCTTTGGCAATCTGAGTGAAGGACATGAGGTGCGCAATCCCTATTTCAAGGGCTGCATCGGGCATAAGGACATCACCCTGCTTGCCCATACGTTCAACGAGTGGCAAAACGGTTGTCTGGTCTTTGAGGGCTTCATGGACTTCCTTGCTTATATGACCCTCGTTAAACAGCAAGACCGATGGTTTGTCGTTGAAAGCCCTTGCGACTATATGATACTGAACTCAGTCGCCAACCTCAAACAGGCATTGCATTACCTTGACCGTTACACCCACATCCATTGCTTCCTCGACAACGACCAGGCAGGACGCAAGACGGTTGAGAGCATCAGCAATGTATTCGAGTACAGGGTGACGGACGAGTCCTTCAGATATGCCGACTACAAGGATGTCAACGACTATCTGATGAGGAAGAAACGAACGGCATCTGAATGACATTATAAAGACGAAAACACCATCATTTGATGCAAAAATGGCTCAAATGCATTGAAATTACATATCAAATCTGCACTTTTTCGCCCAAACATGCTTGATTCTCAATTATTATCCTTATTTTTGCATCGTTTTAATACATTATTAAAATGTAGCAGAATGGAATTAAAAAAAGAAATAAGGATATTGGGCAGACGCTTTGAGGTGGAACCTCGTGCCAAGGAAAGCCTGAAAGGCATCACGGTTGGCGAGAAACTCTCATACCGTTTCTATGATGGCACATACCAAGGCACGCCCCTGCTGTTCGTTGAGCCCAAGAAGGGCAATCCCTCTCCACGGACTTGCGCCATCACGGGCAAGCGGTTGACCGAAGCCCTGGGACTGCCTGCGGTGTTTATCCTTGCGCCCGGACCCACCTACGAGCGACACAGACTGGCAGACAAAGGAGTCTTCTTTGTCATGTCCGAGGAATATGCCCATCTGCCAGGCATCATAGCATTGGAGAAGACAAGCAACAGGAAGATTGCCGAAGTATTGACCCCTGTGGCGCAATACATACTACTCTATCACCTACAGGTGGGCAGTATTGAAGGAATGTCGCCAAGGGATATTGCACCGTTGCTTCCATATTCTTACGAAAGCGTCACGTTGGGTGTCACCTGTCTTGAAGATGTAGGACTGTGTCAAAAGATTCAGAACGGACAGCGCAGCAAGGTGGTACACTTCGAGTTGAAGGGCAAGGAACTGTGGGACAAGGCTCAGAACGTCTTGCTGTCACCTGTGGAGAACCGCATCTTTTGCGATGACATACGCTTGGATGCGGAATACCCCGTATGCGGCATCAATGCCCTGGCACATTATTCCATGCTTAATCGTGACCGGGAAGAGATGATAATGATGACAAGCAAGGAATATCGTGCCGTCAAGTCGGCTGATGTCATGGAGAATCCCAACATCTATGACGGCAACTATATCATAGAGGTATGGAAATACCCTGTTGTCAGCAAAATGGGCGACAAAAGCCAGTGGGTTGATCGCCTTTCCCTTGTCCTTTCGTTGAGAGATGATGATGATCCGAGAGTAGAAAAAGAAGTAGAACGAATAATCAGTGAACAGAAATGGAAGGATTAGTCAAGTTCCGTGAAGCATTTGCGGAATACTCAGAAAACTATGTGGTGATAGGCGGAGCAGCCTGTGACATCACCATGACCAATACCGTGGTGCGTCCACGCGCCACACACGACATCGACATGATAGTCATCGTAGAGAACATGACCGAGGCTTTCGCCAATCGCTTCTGGCAGTTTGTGCGGGAGGCTGGCTATCGACCTGAAAAGAGGAAACAGGAGGCTGGTGAGCCACCAAGGTATGAAATGTATCGTTTCCTTGATGGTAAAGACGGCTATCCCGAGATGATAGAACTGCTGTCACGCCACCCCGACGTGCTTGGAGAGCCAAAGGGATTTGTCATAGAACCTATCCCGACCGATGAAGATGTGTCGAGTCTTAGTGCCATCATCATGGACGATGATTACTATCACTTTACTATCGCACACAGCCAACTGACTGATGGCATACGCCATGCCAATTCCGCTGCCTTGATAGCACTGAAGGCAAGAGCCTACCTAAATCTCATGGCAGACAAGCGGGACGGCAAGCATGTGAACACCAAAGACATCAAGAAGCACCGTTCGGACATCCTGAAAAATGTGGTCATAATGACTGAGGACAACATTGAGGCTCCTGCTTCAATAGTGGCATGTATAAGGGAGTTTGTCGCCTCCATCAGAGCCGACTGGTCAACTCTCGCAGAACCATTGTCAAAGTCACTCGGTCAAGACGAGGCATTTGTGACCGGACTGTTAGATCAACTGGATGAATTGTTTATAGAAGCATGACCAATATGAAGATACAATACGCATCCGACCTGCATCTGGAGTTTGCCGACAATTGGCGGTATCTGAAAGCCCACCCCTTGGAGGTGACGGGCGACATACTGCTGCTTGCCGGCGACATCGGCTATCTCGGCGATGACAACTACTCCAAGCATCCCTTTTGGGACTGGGCATCGGAGAACTACAAGGAGGTGCATTGCTGCATGGGCAACCATGAGTTCTACAAATATTATGATGTGGCGACACTGCCCGACGGCTATCTCTTGGAGGTACGTCCCAATGTATTCAGCCACTACAACGGTATTGCGAGGATTGGCGACACCGACATCATCCTCTCCACCCTTTGGTCGAGGATTCCTTTGGAGGACGCTTACTTCACCGAGCAAGTGATAAGCGACTTCCGCCGTATATTATATAAAGGTGAGCTGATGACCCATGCCCAATTCAATGCTGAGCATGAACGTTGCCTCACCTTTATCAAGGATGCAGTGGCATATTCGCAAGCAGCCCATAAGATTGTTGTCACCCATCATGTACCATCGTTCCGTATGCTCCACCCAAAGTTTCAAGGCAGCAAGGCAAACGTGGCGTTCACCGTAGAGTTGGAGGACTATATCACCGATAGCGGCATAGACTATTGGATATACGGACATTCGCACACCAACATCGATGCCAGGATAGGCAACACCCAATGCTTGTCCAACCAGTTGGGCTATGTTTTCTCTAACGAACATCAGGACTTCTCCCATGGCAAGTACCTGACCATATAGCCATCCACATTTTTTTCATCCACCCTCTTTACAAGCTCTTCCCTATCGGAAGGGCTTTTTTTGTGCCTTTCGAGTTTGATTTTTGAGTATGATTGCGAGTGTAATCAAAATTAGAGTTAAGATTTGGCTCCGCGGAAAGTCATTTCGGTTTAAGATTGAAGAAAAGGTAGTTCCTTTGCATCGGCAATAAGCCAAACCATAGTAAAATCAAACTTGAAAATATGAAGTCATTTGTAATATTCGCCATTGTCGTGACCATAATCTATGTCATCTACTATACGGTCATCATCGTGCAGGATCTGTACGGAAAGCCCAAGGACGAGAAGTCACAGGGCGAGTCGTTTGATGTCAGTGACATGACCGACGAGGAAGAGTCGATAGCGGTCAGCGAGAGCGACGGTGGTTTCAGCGTAGGCGACAACCAATATGAGACAGCCTACGAGGAGAAGCAGCTTGCAGAGCCTACAGAGGAGGCAGCCGCCACTGCGGAAGAGAGCAAGCCTCATGTGCTTGAAAAGATACAAAGCGCAATCGAGAAGAAGATGGAGGAAGTGAATACCACCTATTCCGACCCCATGTATTCGGAAGAATTGAACAACACCATCATCGCCCGCGGTCTTCGTCACAATGGACGTGACATGGTCAAGGTGGAATCACTCAATAATGAGATATGATGTCAAAAACAAGAAGTGCATTTCTATCATTATATGCCGCTTTAACCCCAGCTCTGGCCAGTGCTAAGTGTGGCAACGTGGACTACAGCTGGGGAGCGGACGCACTTGCGAGTGCCCATGACTATGCCGTGACGATGATGCTCTATATCGTTTATCTGTGCTATGCAGTGGCGGGCATCGTGGTCATAGTCAGCGCCTTGCAGATATATATAAAGATGAATACGGGCGAAGAAGGAGTGAAGAAGAACATCATGATGCTGGTGGGAGCCTGCCTGTTCCTCATAGGAGCGACCATCGTCTTCCCCGCTTTCTTCGGTTATCAGATTTGAGATACAGGTGATACGAGATAAGATAACTCAAAGTGTACAAATTAAAAGGTAAAAAGAATGTTTGAAAGGATTAACAAGAAGGTGAAGGGATTCTTCTCTTCACAGCGCATGAAAACGCTCGCCCTGATGTTGCTTGTCGGCACCACCGCAGCAATGGCACAGAACGCAGCCGGCGACTACTCGGCAGGAACGACCGCGCTTACCACAGTGACGGAGGAGATTGCCAAGTATGTACCTATCGTGGTGAAGCTCTGCTATGCCATTGCAGGTGTCGTTGCAATTGTCGGAGCCATAAGCGTTTACATCGCCATGAACAACGAGGAACAGGACGTGAAAAAGAAGATCATGATGGTCGTCGGCGCATGTATTTTCCTCATTGCAGCAGCCCAGGCACTGCCTCTGTTCTTCGGCATTGGAGGTTAAACGCAGCGTGAGATTGTGAGTATGTAGAACGTTAAAACACTGACAGTTATGGCAGATACAAAGCAAGAGCGTTTTCCGGATTATCCCATTTTCAAGGGACTGCAACGTCCATTGGAGTTCTTCGGGTTGCAGGGACGCTACATCTACTGGGCGGCAGCCACCGCAGGAGGAGCCGTTGCGGGTTTCATCCTCGGCTACTGCATCTTCGGTTTCGTGGCAGGACTCGTGCTGCTAGTCCTCGCCGTAGCTGTCGGTGGCGTTCTCATCGTCATGAAGCAGCGCAAGGGCTTGCACAGCAAGAAGAGTGACAACGGCATATTCATCTATGCCTATTCAAAGAAAGTGTAAAACAAAAAAGAGAATCCATTATGTCCAAGTGGAAAGCTATCAATGATTGTAAGTGAATGGAGGTGGGGGCATCACGCATGAGGGTGCGCCCGCCTTTTTGCGATTAAAAAAGAAAAAGAACAATGACCCTATACATCATACTCATATTCTCAGCCATCTGCGTGGGCATGGCCATCAGTGTCAAGGCATTCGGCACGGGAGGGAAGCGCAAGCGCATCTTCCAGGACATCTACTTCTCCATCGAGGAAGTGGATGGCATCGGCGTGCTCTATACCAAGACGGGCGAATACTCCGCTGTTCTGAAGATGGAGAACCCTGTGCAGAAGTATTCCGCCAACATCGAGGCCTACTATGAGTTCACCCACCTCTTCGCCGCCCTTGCCCAGACCTTGGGCGAAGGCTATGCGCTGCACAAGCAGGACGTGTTTGTGAGGAAGGCATTCAAGGAAGAGAACGGTGGAAATCATGAGTTCCTGAGCGAGAGTTACTTCCGCTATTTCAACGGCAGACCCTTTACCGACAGCGTCTGCTACCTCACCATCACACAGGAGAACAAGAAGAGCCGTCTGATGTCGTTCGACAACAAGAAATGGCGTGACTTCTTGGTGAAGATACGCAAGGTGCACGACCAGCTGAGGGATGCCGGCGTGAAGTCCCGATTCCTCGGCAAAACGGAAGCCTGCGAGTATGTGGACCGTTTCTTCTCCATGAACTTCCGTGACAAGGTGGTGTCGATGACCAACTTCAAGGTCGATGACGAGACCATCGGCATGGGGGACCGTAGCTGCAAGGTGTATAGCCTTGTGGATGTGGATTATGCCAACTTGCCGTCGGTCATCCGTCCCTACGCAAATATCGAGGTGAACAACACCAGTATGCCCGTTGATCTCGTGAGCATCGTCGATAGCGTGCCCGGAGCCGACTGCGTGGTGTTCAACCAGATGGTGTTCGTGCCCAACCAGAAGCGTGAGCTTGCCCTACTCGACAAGAAGAAAAACCGCCATGCCTCCATGCCCAACCCCAGCAACCTGATGGCTGTAGAGGACATCAAGCGTGTGCAGGAGGTGATAGCCCGTGAGAGCAAGCAGCTCGTCTATACCCACTACAACCTCGTGGTGGCAGTGAGCGGCGACACCGACATACAGAAATGCACCAACCATCTCGAAAACTCCTTCTCGCGCATGGGCATCCACATCAGCAAGCGGGCCTACAACCAGTTGGAGCTGTTCGTCAACTCTTTCCCCGGCAACTGCTATGGCATGAATGCCGACTACGACCGATTCCTCACCCTCGGCGATGCCGCCACCTGTCTGATGTACAAGGAGCGCATCGTGCATAATGAGGACACCCCGCTGAAGATATACTATACCGACCGCCAAGGTGTGCCCGTAGCCATCGACATCACAGGAAAGGAGGGAAAGGAGAAGCTGACCGACAACTCGAACTTTTTTTGTTTGGGTCCTTCGGGCAGCGGCAAGTCGTTCCACATGAACAGCGTGGTGCGTCAGTTGTGGGAGCAGAACACCGACATCGTCATGGTCGATACGGGTAACTCGTATGAGGGACTCTGCGAGTATGTGGGCGGCAAGTACATCGCCTATACGGAGGACAAGCCCATCACCATGAACCCCTTCAACATCAGCAAGCGGGAGCTGAACATTGAGAAGATAGACTTCCTGAAGAACCTGATACTGCTGATATGGAAAGGCTCGGAGACGCAGATACCCGAACTGGAGTTCCGTGTCGTGGAGCAGTTGGTGACGGAGTATTACGATTTCTATTTCAACGGTGTGCAGCCCTATCCTTCCTCACAGAAGGAGACACTGAGAAAAAACCTCTCCACCATGGAGAAGCGGCGCGGCACGGAGCTGACGCAGATACACGACAAGGTGGAGAAACTCATCAAGGGACTGGAGGAACGGCGCATGGCATTGAGCGTGAAGACCCTCTCCTTCGACTCATTCTATGAGTTCGCCTGTGAGCGTCTCGACCAGATCTGCATCGAGAACAACATCACCACCATCGACTGCGACAACTTCGCCTATATGCTCCAAAACTTCTACCGTGGCGGCAAGTACGACAAGATTCTCAACGAGAACGTGGATAGCACCTTGTTCGACGAGACCTTCATCGTCTTCGAGGTGGATGCCATCAAGGAGAACAAGCAGCTCTTCCCCATCGTGACGCTCATCATCATGGACGTGTTCCTGCAGAAGATGCGCCTGAAGAAGAACCGCAAGTGCCTTGTCATCGAGGAGGCATGGAAAGCCATCGCCTCGCCGCTGATGGCCGAGTACATCAAGTACCTATGTGCGCCCGTAAAGGTTGCATCGTAAATATCTCTTTGGCAGGAGATTAGGAACGTGTTCTTTGAAAAATAACCTATCATCAGCCGACTTATCTGTTTCGGGAAAACTTAACCGAGCAGGGAGTGTAGCATGTCGGAAAAGTCATAAGTCAGTTAGTTACCAAACTGCGACTGAATGGCGAGATGAAAAGATAGATATGAGGATAAAGTCCGAATTGATTGAACGATAGTCTGAGTGGTCCCCCTTGAGGCTATGGCGTAAGGTAACTATCAACCGCCATATCGTGATACTACTTCAGTGAATAGGTATGAATGTAGCAAGAACTTATCACGACACAACCGCAGTAAGCGAGTAAAGGACGGAAGTCGTATCCGACAATCTATCATGCCAACAGTTACGATGTGATAAACGGGGATTACCTATCCCGAAGTGCCGAAAGGCTATTAGGTTCGACCTATGAAAATTCGGAGTGGTAACGGAGCTTCCATAGTAGTTTGAGCAAGGTAACGCCTTGTACATGGCGAAGGGAAGCAGCTAATTATTAATACAATTAACGGAAAATGTGAGAGACATTATGAGAAGTCCAGAAAGAGTATTAAACAGTCTATCAGAACACAGTAAGGATGCAAGCTATAAGTTTGAACGTCTTTACAGAATTTTGTTCAATGAGGAAATGTTCTATGTTGCCTATCAGCGTATTTACGCTAAAGAAGGTAACATGACTAAAGGTTCGGACGGTCAGACCATTGACAGCATGAGCCTGAAACGAATTGAAAAGTTAATTGATATGTTAAAAGACGAAACGTATCAACCCCAACCGTCAAAGAGAGTGTACATACCGAAGAAAAACGGTAAGAAAAGACCTCTTGGCGTGCCGACTTTCAATGACAAGTTGATACAGGAAGTGGTAAGAATGGTATTGGAAGCCATATACGAGGGAAGTTTTGAATATACCTCGCATGGGTTTCGTCCCAATCGAAGCTGCCATACTGCATTAACTCATATCCAAAAGGAGTTTAGCGGTGCAAAATGGTTTGTAGAGGGAGATATAAAAGGCTTCTTTGACAATATAAACCATGATGTATTGATAAACATTCTCTCGGAGCGCATTGCGGATGAACGATTCATCCGACTGATACGCAAGTTTTTGAAAGCTGGATATATCGAGGAATGGCAATTCCACAATACTTACAGTGGCACACCGCAAGGGGGTATCATCAGCCCGATATTGGCTAATATATACCTTGACAAGCTGGATAAGTATATAAAGGAATACATAGCCAAATTCGACAAAGGGAAGAAACGAAGATTCAGTAGAGAAAGTATGGACTTTGGCAATGCAAGAAAACGTATTGTGCGAAAATTGAAATCCGTAAAAGATGAAAGGCAAAGGACAAAGCTAATCCTTGAACTGAAAGCAATAGAAAAAGGACGGGCTAAATATCCCAACGGCGAAGAAATGGACGCCGATTACAGAAGAATGAAATATGCAAGATATGCAGATGATTTTCTTGTGGGAATTATCGGAAGCAAGCAAGATGCACAACAGATAAAGGAAGATATTAAAAACTTCCTTGCTGATAAACTGGCATTGGAGCTGTCCGATGAAAAGACACTTGTCACTCACACGGAAAGACCAGCCAAATTTCTCGGATATGAAATCAATGTAAGAAAGTCCAACGACCAAAAAAGGGATAAACGGGGTAGATTAAGAAGAACCTATGGTAAAAGGGTCTGCTTAAATGTCAGTATGGAAATTGTCCGTAAAAAACTTTTCAATTTGGGAGTCTTAGAACTGACAAACCGTAACGGAAAGGAAATATGGAAACCGAAATGCAAATCGGGACTGATATTCAATGACGACCTTGAAATCCTTGATAGTTATAATCGAG
This sequence comes from Leyella stercorea DSM 18206, assembly GCF_000235885.1. GTDB lineage: Bacteria > Bacteroidota > Bacteroidia > Bacteroidales > Bacteroidaceae > Prevotella > Prevotella stercorea. The sequence continues at coordinate 86,281 of NZ_JH379375.1, read as the reverse complement.
AAATCGTGGGTTTCTATAACTATTACTCCATAGCCAACAACTGCGCCCATGCCTTGAATAATTTCAAGTACATCATGGAATACAGCATGTACAAAACGTTTGCAGGCAAATATAAATGCCGTACACGTGAGGTAAACAAAAAATATCGTAAGAACGGTAGGTTTATCATAAAACACATGACTAAAACAGGTGTAAAGGAAAGATTCTTTTACGATGGTGGCTTCAAACGAAAGAAACCCACCTATAAATCGGAATGTGACACTATGCCACGAACAATTTATACTGCGGGACGGACAAGTCTTGTTGAAAGGCTGAAAGCCCGTGAGTGTGAACTATGTGGAACGACAGACGACCTTGTTATGCACCATGTAAGGAAGCTAAAGAACTTGCAGGGAAAGGAAAGCTGGGAACGACACATGATTGCCCGCAAACGCAAGACGATTGCAGTGTGCAGGAGTTGTCATAAGAAGATACATGACGGAAAGATAGACTGAAATTAGTGGAGAGCCGGATACGCTGAGAGGTGTAAGTCCGGTTCGGAGGCGAGCATTTGGAAACCTGCCATAGAAATATGACAAGGCGCCGGGTGCTTAGCCTACACAAGACAGCCCGAAAGTTCTGGGCGAGCGTGGGCGTAGTGACACAGGAGATACAGGACATCATCGGCAGTCCCATCGTGAAGGAAGCCATCATCAACAACTCCGACGTGGTGATGCTGCTCGACCAAAGCAAATTTCGTGAGCGATTCGACGAGATCAAGGCGATATTAGGATTGACGGATGTGGATTGCAAGAAGATATTCACTGTCAACCGCTTGGATAACAAGGAGGGAAGAAGTTTCTTCCGTGAGGTGTTTATCCGACGTGGATCGACGAGCGGAGTGTATGGTGTGGAGGAGCCGCACGAGTGCTATATGACCTACACCACCGAGCGAGCTGAGAAGGAGGCATTGAAACTCTATAAGCATGAACTGAAGTGCAGACATCAGGAGGCTATCGAGCGGTATTGCAGAGATTGGGATGCCAGTGGCATCGGGAAGTCGTTGGCATTTGCGCAGAAGGTCAATGAGGCGGGGCATGTGCTCAATTTGACGGACGATGGAGCCACTCGCCGCTGACACGGCGAGCACGGGGGCTGATTGATGGAAACGGAAATCCCGGAATAGACGTAAAGCCCAGATGCCCGAAAGCAAAACTTTCGGGAACGGTGGCTGGGTAGTATTTACGATTAGTAGTAAATACGATTAGTAGTGAATACTACCAATAGTAAATACTACAAGTAGTAAAGTAGTGGAATAGTAGAAACTGAAAGTAGTAAAAACGTAAAGTAGTGAAGCAATGAGACGTTTATACCTTATTATAATATATATGTGTCTTACACTTGTCGTGGGAAGGGTTCATGCGCAGTATTACAGCGTGAACTACGACAAGCAGATCGTTGCCGCCATGGCTGCCGCATTCGGTGCTGGAGCTATGGCAGAGAGCTATTATAACGAGCAGGTGGGCGAAATCTTGAAGCACTACAATGCCGCAGAGGTTGCCACTGCCGGCATCTTCGCTGCCAAGTTCTTGGAGCGCAAGGCATTCACCGACCTCGGCATTTGGAGCAGTAGCACGGAGAACTACTATTACCGCCGCATCCACAATATGGTGGCGAACAAGATTATGCCCAAGATATGGACGGTGGCAGGAATGATGCTGAAAAGTCCGCAGACCGCCCTCTACTGGGGCAGTTACCTGATGAAGATATGCGCCGACACAAAGTCGCTGTGTATGCAGTTTGAGAGTGTCGTGACCAACAGTAGCTTGACCTTTGCCGACATTCAGTTCTTGGAAATCAACCAAGAGATAGCCGCCATCCTCAAACTCTCGGAGATAGGCAATGTAGATTGGCAGCAGCTGTTGGATGACATCGCCAGTGTGCCCGGCAACTTCACCGTGGAGAACCTCACCGCCGACATCGAGACGCTTTACAATATGGGAGCATCGTTGGCGACGGCAGGTATCAACGGGGCATCAGGCGCACTCTTGCAGCAGAGTGCCTTCAACGACCTTTTCAATGGCAAGGTGAGTAAAATCATCGACATCTATGACAACTACCATGACCTCTATGAACAGGCAGAGAACGGCATCGGCAGCACACTCCTTAGTCTGGTGGGTGGCGAGGACAACGTGGCAGCCCTCTTCGACCTCTCCAACTACAACATCACCTCGTGGATGACAGACTATCTGAGCGAGACGCAGGGCAACTACTATACACAGCGTTGGTACATTGCCCGACGAGACCAAGGCAGCGTAAGCCTCTGTGACTACTATCCGCCGACCGATGACAACAGTATTCTGAACGGTGACCATTGGTATCGTATCAACACCTCCGACCCCAACTTCTACCCTAACAGCACGCAGCGAGAGCAGATACTGGCCAACTCGGAGAACCATGCCGGATGGAGCCGCAGCCGTGTGCAGCAGCTCAACGCCCAGAGCGACGGCTTCACCTATACGATGAACTATTGGATGTCGTCGTACATCATCAGCCGTGGCGGCAAGCAGACCAAGAAGGCCTACGCCTACGAGATACACGTTACCAAGAGCTGGAACAACGTGGAAGAGGTGTATGAGGATGTCTTCGACTCCTACAGCATGGACTTGAATACCTTCAAGCGTCAGTTGCAGGCACGTCTCTCGGAGTATAACGACAACGAGGAGGGCTATGTCTATTACATCGGCAGTGACGCACGCCGTTACTATCAAGCCACCGATGCCGCCAAACTGAAGGGCGTGGAGAGCGTGACCATCAGCGTCACCTGTTCGGACGGTGTCACCCTCGGACAGGGCAGCACGCAGTACAAGTGCCGTGAGTGCGGCGGTTCGCTCAATGCCCACAGCAAGGAATGCGCCATGAGGACAAGCGTATCAGAAAATAATCTCGACCTATCGGAACTGGACGAGAAGGAACGTGAGGCGAATAGCAAGATAGCCCTGTTGGAGGCGCAGATAAGCCAGTTGGAGACAGAGAACAGGAACCTGCTCACGCAGATAGCCAATGCCTCTGTGGAGGAAGCCCCTGCCTTGCGGCAGCAACATAATGTCAACAAGACGAAGATAGACAACCTGAAGAAGGAATTGGCGACATGGCAGCAGCAGTTGGCAGACATACAGAATGCCAAGAGCGAGGCGGCTAACGACAATGCCACCTCCACCGATGACTACTACCGCATCCCTGCCATCATGCAGGATGTGAAGTCAGCCTACAATCTCACGTGGCAAGGTGCCGGTTCGTGGAACGGCTACACCTACGTCCGAACTGCCACCATGCCCAACATCAACGGCATTATCACCTTCAAGGCGACACTGTCCATTGCAAGGAAGCCCAAGTACTTCCTTGGCATCAAGATACACCGTGCGATACTGCAAATATCGTGGGAGCTGACCTCGGAATACACCGACACACAGGTGGTGGATGTGCTGACCCTTGACCCGAATGCCTCTGACGAGGAGAAGACGAGGCAGGTGAACAGCCGTATCTCGGAGATAGCCCAGGAGTTCCCGTCGTGCAGCATCACCACAGAATATGCCAAGAGCGAGGCAACCCAGACCGCCGACAATGACGATGTAATACACCTGCTCTGGTCGAGCGACCGTCTGGAGATAGCCCGTGAAGTAGATAGCCGTATCACCAAGATTTACGCCGACTTGGTATCATTAGAAAAAATGATGCACTACAAGCGCAGCATCATTGACGTGCTGAAGGACATTCTTCCTTCAATCGACGCAGACCAAGGTCGCAGAAGGACACTCATTGAAGAGTGCTACGAGCGATGGAGAGAGAATGCAGACCCTAACAGAGGGAATGGTGAAGATAACGAGAACGAAAACTGAGGGAGGAACGGAGAATGAGACATACCATCATCATAGCTCTCCTGCTGATTACCCTCTTCCCCAATACAGCCTTGGCGCAATGGGGATTCGATGCGGTATCGGTGGAAGCATACATCAACGACCACAAGAAGCAGCGCAGCCTCTTGCTGGCACGCAGCACTTTGGAGTACAGCAATCAACTGCTGCATGAATACAGCAGTGAAGAGGTGGGCAAATACAAGGAACTGAATGTGGATTTGGACAAATACACCCGGGCCTTCGACATCATCGATGTGATGTACCAGTCGTTGCGCACGGTGCTGAACGTGAAGAGCACCTACCAGACGGTGAGCGACCGCATCAGTGACTACAAGAACCTGTTGGAGGACTTCAATGATAAGGTCATCAAGCGGAAACACATCGAACTGGCTGACACGATGCTCATCAGCATCAACAAGAAAGCCATCGACAACATATACAACGAAGGAAGCCAACTCTACCATAGCGTCAACGACCTCGTGTTGTATGCCACAGGAGCGGCAGCCTGTTCAACTTCCGACCTGCTGATGGTGTTGGACAATATCAACAATTCGTTGGACCTGATAGAAAAACATCTGAACCAAGCCTACTTCCAGACATGGCGGTATGTGCAGCTGCGCATGGGCTATTGGAAGGAGAAGGTGTATCGGACGAGGACGAAGGAAGAGATACTGGAAGATGCCTTCAGCCGATGGAAAGTGGCAGGAAAACTTGACTATTGACGGATTGTAAACAAAAGAAGAACGGACATGAAGAAGACAATGATACTCATCATGGCGGTAGCAACCACCATCAAAGCCACAGCCCAGAGCGTGACCTACAACCACGACTCCTCCAAGCAGAACCAGATAACGGTGATGGAGACAGGTGGCGGTTCTCTCACCCCTGAGTTCTATTATTGGCTGTTACATAACAACTATAAGAAGACAGCGGCAGAGAAGAACAAGTTAGGTTTCCGCACTCTTGCCGGCATCAACCTCTACAACCAAGTAGATGATGCGGAGAAGATAGACTCTGCCCTCACCAAGCGTGCTGAGGTGGAAGCCTTGAACGTAGCCGACCGACAGATAGACCTCGCCTGGCTTGCCGAAAGCAGCAAGATCAACGGTCAGTTGGACAAGATGAAGGCGAACATAGACCATATCATCCCTACAGGAGGCACCATCAACGACAAGCGTCGGTGGGAGGAACTGTACAATATGTACCAGTGTGCCGTGAAAGCCACCAAGGATGCCTATATGCCCAATGCACAGAGAAAGCGGCAGTATCTTAGCATCTATGCCGACCTGACGACACAGAACGAGACACTACTGAAATACCTTGTGCAGCTCAACACCCAAAGCCAGACTACCGCCCTCTTGGCAGCCACCAACGACCGTGTAGTACATAAAGGCAGCATCATCAGCGATGCCAAGAGCCGTTGGCAGGAAAACATGAAGGGCGTGAGGAGCTCGACAGGCACTGACGGCGATGATGCCAACAGCGGTGAGGGTGAAGAAAGTGTGAACAGATAGAAATAAGGGAAGAGAAGAAATAATCACAAAACAGCATAGAGATATGAACGATATTCAGATTTTCAACAACGAGGAATTTGGAGCAGTCCGAACCACAGGAACACCAGAGCAACCCTTGTTCTGTTTGGCTGATGTGGCAAGAGTTCTTGGACTAAAAACCAGCAAGTTGGTACAACGACTTTCGGATGATGTACTTTCAAAGTACCCCATCTCGGATAGTCTTGGAAGAGAACAGGTTACAAACTTTATCAATGAAGACGGACTGTATGATGTCATCCTTGACAGTCGCAAACCCGAAGCCAAACGTTTCCGCAAGTGGGTGACATCGGAGGTGCTCCCCTCTATCCGCAAGCATGGTGCCTATATGACACAGCAGACCATCGAGAAGGCATTGGCAGAGCCAGACTTCCTGATACGGTTAGCAGTCAATCTGAAGGAAGAACGACAAAAGCGTCTGCTTGTCGAACAGGAGTGTGAACACCAAAGGACACGCATCGTTGAGTTGGGATCCAAGGTGGATGACCTGCAACAGGAGGTGACGGAGATGAAGGACAAGGTGAGTTACCTTGACATCATCCTTGCCACGAAGAGCAGTGTCCTGGTCACACAGATAGCACAGGACTATGGCGAGTCGTCCATCCGCTTCAACCGACGTCTGAAGGAGATGAACATCCAGTATCAGCGTGGCAAGCAGTGGATTCTGTATGCCGACTACAAGGACTGCGGTTATGTGACCAGCGAGACCTACCTCATTAAACACAAGGACGGTACGGAGGATGTGCGCATGAACACCAAATGGACACAGAAAGGTCGCCGCTTCCTCTATGAGAAACTGAAGAGCGTGGGAGTCATTCCTGTTATCGAAAGAACATAAAATAAAGAAATAGCTATGGAATCAATATCAAAAATACAGTTACGTCTCTATGCCGCCAAGAGGAAAAACGGCAAGTGGCAGTTGGAGATGTCAAGGATGCCGAAGCGAATCAGCGTTATCGGCAGGACACCCATCGTTGATGAGCATTATATGCCATCTGATTTAGAGGTAGTTTCAATGTCAAAGCTTCACAAATATGTCGGAAGTTACTACGGCAAGATTGTGAAGACCCTCAAAGAGGAAGGCATCATCACCAAGGAATATGGAATGTGGAAACTGCGTGAAGACCTTCAGGACAAGGGCATTGCGGTATATGTCACAGGCAGGATGCGCTGCTTCTACCACTTCTATCTGTCATGGACACCGAAAGGCATAGAGTTTATCAAAGAGATTATCAACAATAGAACCAGGCACTGATGGCAGACAACATACTCAGCGATTTCGGCATCAACATCCTCGAAGAGGAGATTGACGATGTGATATTCCAGACCAACGAGTTCCTGACCGATGCCACCTTCACAGGCTCACAAGGGCCGTTCTGGTGGATCCTCCAAATGTGTATGGCATTGGCGGCACTGTTCTCTATCATCGTGGCGGCAAGCATGGCCTACAAGATGATGGTGAAGAACGAACCGTTGGACGTGATGAAACTGTTCAAGCCCTTGGTGGTGAGCATCATCCTCTGTTGGTGGTACCCACCTGCTGACACAGGCATGACCAACAGCGGCAGCAGCTGGTGCGTATTGGATTTTCTATCCTATATTCCCAATTGCATCGGCAGTTACACCCACGACCTCTATGAGGCAGAGGCGACCCAAATTTCCGACAAGTTTGAGGAGGTGCAGCAGTTGGTATATGTCAGGGACTCGATGTACACTGACCTCCAGGCACAGGCAGACGTGGCGCATAAGGGCACATCAGACCCCAACCTGATAGAGGCGACGATGGAGCAGACGGGCGTGGACGAAGTGACCAACATGGAGAAGGATGCCAGCAAACTGTGGTTCACCTCACTGACGGCAGGGGCCGTGGTGGGCATCGACAAGATAGTGATGCTGATAGCCCTGATCGTGTTCCGCATCGGTTGGTGGGCGACGATATACTGTCAGCAGATATTGCTCGGAATGCTCACTATATTCGGTCCAATACAATGGGCATTTTCGTTGCTGCCCAAGTGGGAAGGAGCGTGGGCGAAGTGGCTAACCCGTTATTTGACAGTTCATTTCTACGGAGCCATGCTCTACTTCGTCGGTTTCTACGTCCTGTTGCTGTTTGATATTGTGCTCTGCATACAGGTAGAGAACCTGACGGCCATCACCGCCAGTGAGCAGACGATGGCAGCCTATCTGCAAAACTCGTTCTTCTCGGCAGGCTATCTGATGGCAGCGAGCATCGTGGCGTTGAAATGCCTGAACCTCGTGCCCGACCTTGCGGCATGGATGATACCAGAGGGCGACACCGCCTTCTCAACCCGAAACTTCGGCGAGGGCGTGGCACAACAAGCCAAGATGACGGCTACGGGAACCATGGCGACCGTGATGAGATAACATGTGAGTGTGCGGTGAGTCACCGCACCTCCTATTGAAACAAATAAAAGTAACCATCAAGAAAAATGAAAGCAAAAAATGAAATTGAGCGTTGGCTCAAAGATGAGAAATTCATGGCGTTTGCCAACAAGCGTGCAAAGGAAGAGTTTTTCAATTCCGAAAACAACTACATCGACCCACAGTATGAGGAGATGGCAGAAGGCTTTGAGGATAACGACGAGTATGTAGTGCCTATGGTAGATTACCTGAGTTATCGCTTGCATCGTGCCAAAATCTACAGAAATCGACGGAGACGTGAACGTGACATCTGGTGGGTGTGGATCCAACTGAAATACGAAGGCATCTACGTAGAGGCTTGCATCAAGTATTACGCCAAACTGGTGGAAGAAGTTGAGAAGGACATATACACCATCCTGCACCGTGAATATGTGAGAATGAAGAGAAATCAGACCTCAAACAAGCAGTAACGTATGGTAATCAAGAACTTAGAAAACAAAATCAAGCTGGTGGGCATCATCTGCTCTGCGTTCCTCATGGGCTGCATCATCATCTCGGTGTCGAGCATCTGGACGGCGCGCTGCATGGTGACGGACGCGCAGCAAAAGGTGTATGTATTGGACGGCAACGTGCCCATACTGGTGAACCGCACCACGATGGAGGAAACGCTGGATGTGGAGGCAAAGAGCCATATCGAGATGTTCCACCATTACTTCTTTACGCTTGCTCCCGATGACAAGTACATCCGCTATTCGATGGAGAAGGCGATGTATTTGGTCGATGAAACTGGTTTGGCGCAGTACAATACGCTGAAGGAAAAGGGCTTTTACAACAATATCATGGGTACGAGTGCCGTGTTCAGCATCTTTTGCGACAGCATCAAGTTCAACAAGGAGAAGATGGAGTTCACCTACTACGGTAGGCAAAGGATAGAGCGAAGGAGCAATATTCTGATGCGTGAATTGGTGACGGCGGGACAGGTGAAGCGCGTGCCGAGGACGGAGAACAATCCTCATGGACTGCTCATCACGAACTGGAGAACCTTGCTCAACAAGGATATTGAGCAGAAGTCGAAGTCAAACTTCTAATATCCTAGCGGTATGAGTGTAAAAGGAATCAGACGGATGCTTGTGGGCGAGGATATGCCCGACAAGAACGACCCCAAGTACAAGAAGCGGTATGAGAAGGAGGTGGCGGCAGGGCGCAAGTTTGCCAAGACCGCGAGGATAGACCGTGCGGCGGCTAAGGTGCAAGGCTTTGCCAATGCCCACAAGACGCTGTTTCTCGTCATCGTCTTCGGCTTTGTCGCCACGTGCTTCGGCATCAACATCTACAGGATGGTGCGGTATTACGGTCATCGGACGGAGGCTGCAAGTGCCATCGAGCGGCAGGAAGGGCGCATGAAGCAGATGATGAATGCAGCCCATTGCATCACTCCTCCCGTGACGCATCGAACCAACGAGGAGAATCGAGACAAGTCAGTAACATCAAAATCAGACAGCGATGAGAATAACAGATAAGATAAACTTCCGTCAGCCGAAGTACATGCTGCCAGCCATCGTGTACATCCCGTTGATTGCCACAGGCTATTTTGTCTTTGACATGTTCAATACGGAGGTGGCGGAAACGCAGGACAAGAACCTGCAGACCACCGAGTTTCTGAACCCCAACCTGCCCGGAGCGCAGATTAAGAATGGTGACGGCATCGGTGGCAAGTATGAGAACATGGCGAAGTCGTATGGTCGCATAGCAGACTATTCGGCTGTTGATAACATTGAGCGTGACAACGAAGAAGAGAAAGAAGCGTATGAATCCAAGTACACAGAAGAAGACCTTGCGGAACTCGTCCGTCAGGCAGAAGAGAAGGACGATGCAGCCGAAGTGGCCGATGCCAAGGCGCGAGAAGCGGAAGCACTCGAAGCACTCAACAAGGCACTCGCCGAAGCGAGGCTGAGAGGACAGGCGGCAGTTGCCCCCGTGGCCCAGGATACCACACAGGCTGGGCCTCCCAAGGAGCAGATTGAGGTGAAAGGTCAGATTGCCGAGGACAGCAAGGCGGTGAAGGCACTGGACGAGGAGGACAAGGCACAGGAGGTGGTGAAGAAGGTGAAGGTGACTTCGGACTATTTCAACACCCTGACGCAGAACGAGCATGAGCCAAAGCTCATCAAGGCCATCATTGACGAGGACGTGAAGGCTACGGACGGGTCGAGGGTGCGGCTGAGACTGTTGGACGATATTGAGATTGGTGAGACCGTGGTGAAGAAAGGGTCGTACCTCTATGCCACCATGAGCGGTTTCGGTTCGCAGCGAGTGAAGGGTAGCATCAACTCCATCCTTGTGGATGACGAGCTGATAAAGGTTTCGCTTTCGCTTTATGACACGGACGGACTGGAGGGACTGTATGTCCCCGGCAGCCAGTTCCGTGAGACCACGAAAGATGTGGCGAGCGGTGCTATGCAGAGCAACATGAACATCGACCAGAGTGGAGCGAACAACAGTTTCTCGCAATGGGGAATGCAAGCCGTGACCAATGCCTACCAGAAGACAAGCAATGCCATCAGCAAGGCTATCAAGAAGAACAAAGTGAAGCTGAAGTATGGGACGTTTGTTTACCTTGTAAATGGGAAAGAGAAAAGGAAATAGACACTGCCCGACAACGGAATTGTCGGGAACGGTGGCTCATAGAGTATAAACATCAAAAAATCAACTAATATGAATTGTTTTCAGAAAATGAATGTCTGTGCATTGCTTTCGCTGAGCGTGCTTTCAGCCAAGGCGCAGACCACCTACATGGAGATGGAGCAGCTGACGGTCAACGACCAAGTGACCACCGTCATCACCGCCTCCGAACCCATCCGCTTTGTCGATATATCCACAGACAAGGTGGTGGGCGACCAACCCATCAACAACACCATCCGCCTGAAGCCGAAGGACAACGTGTATGCCGACGGTGAGGTGTTGGCGATAGTGACAATCGTGACGGAACGCTACCGCACGCAGTATGCACTGCTCTATACCACGAGGATGCAGGAGGCAGTAACCGATAAGGAAATAGAATGCTCGGAGCGCAATGCCTACAACAATCCCGCTGTAAGCCTGTCCACTGCCGACATGACCAAGTATGCACGTCAGATATGGTCATCGTCTGCCAAATACCGCAACGTGGCGACGAAGATGCACCGCATGGTAATGCGCCTGAACAACATCTACAGCGTGGGCGAATATTTCTTCATCGACTTCTCCGTGGAGAACAAGACCAACATCCGCTTCGACATCGACGAGATGCGCATCAAACTATCGGACAAGAAGCAGAGCAAGGCTACCAATGCGCAGATAGTGGAACTGACCCCATCTCTTGTGTTGGACGATGCGAAGACCTTCAAGTATGGCTATCGCAACGTGATTGTGGTGAAGAAGATGACCTTCCCCAACGACAAGGTGCTGACCATCGAGCTGTCGGAAAAACAGATAAGTGGACGCACCATCTCGCTCAGCATCGACTATGAGGATGTGCTGTCTGCCGATTCGTTTAACCATATACTGTTGGAGGAGGAATAATGAGAATTAGGAATGAGGAATTAGGAGTGAGGAATTGGCTTGTGCATACCTTACTCGTTGTCATCTGTTTTATGGCAAGCATGACTCCGGCAATGGCGCAGCAGAATAGCGACCGCATATCCTTGGGGTTCGGATGCCTGTATGAGCGAGGACTGGACGTGACGCTGTCCTACGAGTATGAGACGAAGTACCACAATGCGTGGGAGTATTTTGCAAACGGATATATCAAGTGGAACGAGTGCGCATCGTGCGGTCATGTCTGTCCTGAGAGTTTTTGGAACAACTACCGCAGTTATGGTTTCGGCTTTGCCTATAAGCCCTGTGTGGCAAGAGGACGCAACCACCATGGCAACATGCGCATAGGAGCATCGGCAGGTAGCGATACTGACAGGTTCTTGGGTGGCATCCACCTCGGCTATGAGCAAAACTATACACTCAGACACGGCTGGAAGCTCTTCTGGCAGGTGAAGACCGATGTGATGATCAAGGGTGAAGACCTGTTCAGAACGGGTATTGTCCTGGGTGTGAAACTTCCTGTAAAATGACTATGCGTATGAAGAAACTGTTTTCAATCTTGGCAGTTGCGGCAACGGTGTTGCTGACTGCCTGTGACGAGCATCAGGACTTTCCCGACACAGCCATGAAGGTCACCCATATCTTGACCACTGACGGCAAGGTGATGCCCTACGAAACCTACGAGCAATCGTGCAAGCAAGCCATTGCAGTGGTGTTCAACGTCAATCAGAGGGAAGAAATGGAGGGAAACGGATATGCCGTCTATCTGTGGGACATCGCTCCCGAAGCCTTTGCTGACAGTATCGGTGTGGAACAGGACACATCCTGTGACCTCACCGCCTACGACGGCAACAAGAACACTTTTGCCCTTTATGGCACGACCGATGTGAAGTCGCCTTTGGCTGAGCGTGTCTTCGACATGTGGCGTTACGGGCAAAGTGCCTATATCCCCAGTGTGGCACAGATGCGTCTGCTCTATCATGCCAAGGACATCATCAACCCATACATCCTGAAATGCGGCGGCACACCTATCCCCGATGAGGATGATGACTGTTGGTATTGGACTTCAACGGAGGTAGAAGGACAAGCGACCGCCAAGGCATGGCTTTACTCACTGGGAAGCGGTGCCATACAGGAGACTCCCAAGTGGCAGCCGCATAAGGCGAGACCCATCATCACGATTATGGATTAGCCCATATACAGACATCGAGTATCACCCGTATCATCATCAAAGTACAACAATTAAAAAAGAAAAAGCATGAAAAAGAATTTGTTTCTAATGTTGGGACTTGGAGCCATGCTCCTCACGTCCTGTGACCAAGACATCGTCAATGAGATTTACCTGCCCGGTGGCGGAGGTTCTGTGGTCGTGACCGACAGCACATCAACCAAGCAGCTTCAGGTATTCACCAATCTGGAGATGCTGCAACCTGCCGTTTCCACACGAGCCGTTGACAACCAGTGGGAACTCAATGATATGATTGGCATCTCTTCCACAGGGATGATCAACAATATGAAGTTCACCCGAAGCGGCGGCACGAATCAGTTTGTGTCAGCCAACAAGGTGTTTTTCACGGACACAGACACTCACACCTTCAATGCCTACTATCCCTATACGGCAAATCCTACCAACGACCTCATAGAGTTCCAAGTGCCGGAGGCAGCTGTACAGAGTGAGCAGAAGGTCAATGATTTTCTGTTTGCCAGTGGAGCGGCATCATACGCCAATCCGAGCCTTACATTGAACTTCACCCATCAGATGGTGCGTGTCATCATCAAGGTCTATACCTCACCAGAATACGGTTTCACCACCAATGATTTTGCAGGAAGCCTACTCACGTTCGTCGGTTATTTTGACAGCGGTACTTTCAACATCAAGACCGGAAAGGTAGAATGCAGTGACGAGTCGGTGACGACCTATTATTTCGGCGACCCACAAAGTGACCACATGGAATATACGCTTTATGTTCCTGCACAGGTTATGCCAGACATGACATTGCAACTCAGCAATGGGGAGAACTTCGTATTCCTCACAAACGACACGTGGAAAGCGGGTCATTCCTACAGCTATTCATTGAAGCCTGTACGCAACACCTTGGAGGTCATATCTGCAACTATTTCTCCGTGGACAGTAGAGTCTGAGAAGACCATCAACGGCTACGAATAAAACTCATAAGAGGATTGGAGGGTGTCCACCGTGGCATCCTTCATCTTTTCTCATTATCACCCAACATCATCGTAAAGTAAATGGAAGAAAGCAAAGAGTTACAGGGTTTTTACAAGATATTCAGGGCGGTGATTTATGTCTCCATCCTGATGGAGTTCTTCGCCTACGCACTGGAGCCGGAGCAGTTGGACTTCTTGGGCGGCGTAGTGACGGATATCCACACTCGCATCAAGCGGTGGATGATTTACCATGACGGCAACCTCGTGTATAGCAAGGTGGCTACGTTCCTGCTGATATGTATCACCTGTGTGGGAACGCGCAACAAGAAGCATCTGGAGTTTGACGCTCGCAGGCAGGTGCTCTATCCGCTGCTGTCGGGAGTGCTGCTGATTGTGCAGTCCGTATGGCTGTTCGGTCATTCGATAATGCCCTGTTTCTATACCCTCCGTTTGAACACTTGGCTCTATATGCTCACTTCCATCGTCGGTGTCGTATTGGTGCATATCGCCCTCGACAATATCTCTAAGTTCCTGAAGGAAGGGCTGCTGAAAGACCGCTTCAACTTCGAGAATGAGAGCTTTGAGCAATGCAGGGAGTTGCAGGAGAACAAGTACAGCGTGAACATCCCTATGCGCTATTATTACAAGGGCAAGTTCCGCAAGGGATGGGTGAACATCGTCAATCCGTTCCGTGGCACATGGGTTGTGGGTACTCCTGGTTCTGGTAAGACCTTCTCCATCATCGAGCCGTTTATCAGGCAGCACAGCGAGAAGGGCTTTGCCATGGTGGTGTACGACTATAAGTTTCCCACTCTCGCCACCAAACTCTACTATCATTACTTGAAGAACAAGAATGCCAAGGACAGCAAGATGCCCCATGGCATGAAGTTCAACATCATCAACTTTGTGGATGTGGAGTATTCGCGCCGTGTGAACCCCATCCAGTTGAAGTACATCAACAACCTTGCCGCAGCGAGCGAGACCGCCGAGACCCTGCTTGAATCCCTGCAAAAAGGCAAGAAGGAAGGCGGCGGTGGCAGCGACCAGTTCTTCCAGACCTCTGCCGTCAACTTCCTTGCCGCCTGCATCTATTTCTTCTGCAACTACGGCAAGGAGCCCTACGACAAGGACGGAAAGATGCTGATTGCCGAGCGGCGTGAAGACCCAAAGACGAAAAGGCTGATACCCACAGGACGGGTGTTCGACCATTCGGGCGCGGAGGTGCAGCCCGCTTATTGGTTGGGCAAGTACAGCGACATGCCACATATCCTATCGTTCCTCAATGAGAGTTATCAGACCATCTTCGAGGTACTTCAGACCGACAACGAGGTAGCCCCCTTGCTTGGCCCGTTCCAGACTGCCTTTGCCAACAAAGCCATGGAGCAGTTGGAAGGTATGATTGGCACGCTACGTGTCTATACCTCCCGTCTCGCCACCAAGGAATCTTACTGGATATTCCACAAGGACGGCGATGACTTCGACCTGAAGGTCAGTGACCCGAAGAATCCAAGTTATCTGCTCATTGCCAACGACCCCGAGATGGAGAGCATCATCGGTGCACTGAATGCCTTGATTCTCAACCGCCTTGTAACGAGGGTGAATACAGGACAGGGCAAGAACGTTCCTGTCAGCATCATCGTCGATGAGTTGCCGACCTTGTATTTCCACAAGATAGACCGACTGATAGGCACAGCCCGAAGCAACAAGGTGAGCGTGGCACTTGGCTTTCAGGAACTTCCGCAGTTGGAAGCCGATTATGGCAAGGTGGGTATGCAGAAAATCATCACCACCGTGGGCAATGTGGTGAGCGGTTCGGCAAGAGCCAAGGAAACCCTCGAATGGCTGTCGAGTGACATCTTCGGTAAAGTAGTGCAACTCAAAAAGGGCGTGACCATCGACCGTGACAAGACCTCCATCAACCTCAATGAGAATATGGACAGCCTGGTGCCTGCAAGCAAAATCTCCGATATGCCCACAGGTTGGATATGTGGACAGACCGCCCGTGACTTCGTAGTCACCAAGACCGGGATGAACGGAAGCATGAACATCCAGGAGAGCGAGGAGTTCAAGACATCCAAGTTCTACTGCAAGACCGACTTCGATATGACGGAAATAAAGAAGGAGGAATCGGAGTATGTCCCTCTCCCTAAGTTCTATAAGTTCAAGTCGAAAGAAGAGCGAGAGCGCATCCTCTACAAGAACTTCGTTCAGGTTGGGGAGGACGTGAAAGCCATGATTAAAGAGATTCAGCAGTTCCGCACTATGATGTAGTGATATTGATTAGAGTGCGGTGAGACATCGCACCTCCTATATAAAATAATGTAATGAGAAGATACATCATCGTACTATTGAGCATGTTGGCCATCTGTAGCGTGCCCTGTCAAAGCCAAACCATTGACAGGGCACTGTTTGAACGGATGGTAGCCATTACCAAACACTTCGAGGGTTGGCACGACCCAAAGACCACACCGGGCTATGTGGGCTATGGTCACCAGCTACAGAAGGGAGAGCGTTTCCCGAAAACACTGACACGTCAGCGTGCAGATTTGCTGTTACGGACAGACCTCCTCCGGCACCTGCGCCTATATGCCCGTTATGGCAGGGATGCTTATCTGCTTGCCACCCTCTCGTACCAGATTGGACCAGCCAAGTTGTTAGGCAATGGACGATACCCGAAAGCGTCCCTGCTCACCCGATTGGAACGTGGCGACAGGGACATCCTGCCACTCTATCTGAGCTATTGCAAATGGAGGGGAAAAGCAGTGGCATCCATTAGGAAACGGAGGTGGGTGGAATATCAGCTGTTGTATGCCGAGCGGTGAGGCACCATCCCTCCTATACCTGTTTGTCTGTCACTTATATTATATATAAAGGTAATAATTGCAATTTCAATGTTAAAGTCAGAGCATTATGGCATCCATCAAATTAAAGTTCAGAACATCATCTGTTCAAGAGAAAGAGGGTCGCCTGTATTATCAGGTGATACACAATCGTGTGGCACGTCAGATCCATACAGAGTACAGAATCTATTCCTCAGAGTGGGATGCGGACCATTCAAACATCATTTTGCCAACTTCCGTCACTCCACAACGTCAAGCCTATCTTCTTTCCTTGAAAGATACATTGGATGCTGACAGGAAGAAACTGCTGTTGGTCATTGCACGGTTGGACAAGGAAGGGCAGTCATATACAGCAGACACCGTCGTTGACAACTTCCATGAGGGAAAAGAATTACATGGCATTATCGGCTATACGCTGGAGTTGAACGAAAAACTGAGACGCATCGGCAAGAAGCGGATGGTAGCAAGGTACAAAACCACCCTCAACAGCCTCCAGCGTTACCTGAAAGGAGGCGATGTGCCATTGGAGGAAGTCGATGGGACAACGATACAAGGCTATGAACAGTGGCTGAAAGACAGCGGACTGTGCCGCAACACCACCTCTTTCTACATCCGCAACCTGCGCACCATCTACAATCATGCCGTAGATGACGGACTGGTCATCTCTTCCTCACCGTTCAAGCATGTATATACCGGCATCGACAAGACCGTCAAGCGGGCACTCCCCTTGGAAATCATCAAGCAACTGAAAGAGCTGGACTTGAGTCTGAACCCCCGTTTGGAGCTTGCAAGGGATATGTTCCTGTTCAGTTTCTATACCCGTGGGATGTCGTTCATCGATATGGCACAACTTACACCAAGCAATCTGCATGGCAGTACGCTCATTTACCGCCGTCAGAAGACCTCACAACAGTTGCACATCAAATGGGAACCTGCCATGCAGGAGATAGTGGCGAAGTACAAAACAGATGATTCTCCCTACCTGCTCCCTATAGCAAAAGGAGAGGGAGCCATATTCTGGAGACAGTACAAGAATGCCTATAGCCGTATCACCAAGCAGTTGAAGAAAATCGGAGAAATGATAGGCCTGTCCGTACCCCTGACCACCTACGTAGCCCGCCACTCCTGGGCAAGCATAGCCAAGAGCAAGAACGTGCCCGTATCTACTATCAGCGAGGCATTGGGGCATGACTCCGAGAAAACCACACAGATATACCTCTCCTCATTGGACACCTCTGTCGTTGACAACGCCAACAATCTCATCATCAATTCTCTTTAGGAGGTGCAGCGTCTCACAGCACCTTTATTTCAATATTTATAACTATTGTATTGCGGTGTGATACCGCAACTATAATAAAAAAGTCGGGGATTGTTGAGCAAAAAGGTGTTTCTCTCTTTAAGAGAAATATCGTTTTGCTAAACAGTTGATATTGAGGTATCATTTTATCGTAAAAGACATATTTGCTCAACAATTGCTTGACGGAAATCAACAAATTTTAGCATTTTTGTAAAAAAGTCGCTATATAATTTGGTGAATTGGAGTTATTTTCATATTTTTGCATCCCGAAGAGTTTCTCTTAAAGAGAGAAACATCTTTTGCATACCTTTTCCGACCGAATTTTTATGTCGTAAAGAGGGGCTTTGCAGGGGGTGGACTCAGAAAGATGAGAATAGATGACTATTGTAGTTGAAACACATAGAAAGTTGCTGATATACAGACCGATACGCATATCGGGATGAACCATGAGTACGTTCTTTTCTCAAAAAACACATGTCAAAACAGTATGGTGAATGTATTGGACAAGGATAAGATACTGTGGTATGTCATGCGGGTCTACAAGAACGAGAATAATCTTGAAATTCTAACATCCGAAGCAGGGTTAGAGGAATTAATGAATAAATATTCGAAAAGAGATGCAATAAATTAAGGAGGTTTTCTAATGAACAAAGTAAATATAAAAGATAGTCAAAATTTTATTACTTCAAAATATCACATAGAAAAAATAATGAATTGCATAAGTTTAGATGAAAAAGATAACATCTTTGAAATAGGTGCAGGGAAAGGTCATTTTACTGCTGAATTGGTAAAGAGATGTAATTTTGTTACGGCGATAGAAATTGATTCTAAATTATGTGAGGTAACTCGTAATAAGCTCTTAAATTATCCTAACTATCAAATAGTAAATGATGATATACTGAAATTTACATTTCCTAGCCACAATCCATATAAAATATTTGGCAGCATACCTTACAACATAAGCACAAATATAATTCGAAAAATTGTTTTTGAAAGTTCAGCCACAATAAGTTATTTAATAGTGGAATATGGTTTTGCTAAAGGGTTATTAGATACAAACAGATCACTAGCATTGCTGTTAATGGCAGAGGTAGATATTTCTATATTAGCAAAAATTCCTAGGTATTATTTCCATCCAAAACCTAAAGTGGATAGCGTATTAATTGTATTAAAAAGAAAGCCAGCAAAAATGGCATTTAAAGAGAGAAAAAAATATGAAACTTTTGTAATGAAATGGGTTAACAAAGAGTATGAAAAACTGTTTACAAAAAATCAATTTAATAAAGCTTTAAAACATGCGAGAATATATGATATAAACAATATTAGTTTCGAACAATTTGTATCGCTATTTAATAGTTATAAAATATTTAACGGCTAAAAACAATAGGCCACATGCAACTGTAAATGTTTAGTTATAGGTAGGGTAGCATAAGTTAAAATGCTATTCTGCCTTTTAAAAGTATGGTATACATTCGTAAGCGTCCAATAACAAGGTGTATCGCATCTATCTAGTCCTCCAGTTATACTGTATTCAAACAGAAGATTGGAGGTTTTTTATGATGAAACAACCCATTGTCCCTCTAGCGATGCCCAAAACTGGCACGCAACACTTTAAACAACGAACTAAAAATGAGCTCTTACTTCGTTGTAAAGTGGGATCGATTGAGCTCAGCTTTTTCTCATCACTTGACGTATCTCAACGAAATGAAATTTTAGAGAAGGTGTTCGCTTATGGGACTAAACTTAAGTGATCTGGGGCCCGTCTACATTGTTTGTGGGAAAACGGATTTACGAAAAGGAATCGATTCACTGGCTTACCTCATTCAGTCACAATTCGCTTTAGACCCTTTTTCAAAATCCGTCTTTCTTTTTTGTGGTGGAAAAAGTGATCGATTTAAAGCCCTCTACTGGGATGGTGAAGGCTTCTGGTTGCTTTATAAACGTTTTGAAAATGGACAACTAACTTGGCCAAGAAATACTACGGAAGTTCAGGCTTTAACGCCTGAACAAGTCGAATGGTTAATGAAAGGATTTTCTATTACACCTAAAATTTTAGAGAGTCAAAGTCGTCATTTCTATTGAAATGTCGGCTTTTTTTCGCGTATAATAAAGAAAAATCTTGAGGAGTTAACGAAGATGTCATCATCAGAAAAAACGATTGAAAGACTGACAAAAACAATTGAAGCAATGTCTAATGAACTTGCGCTTTTACGTGAACAAGTCGCTTACCTTACCAAAAAACTTTATGGTAAATCCTCTGAAAAGCGTGACTATAACCAGAATCAATTGAGCCTGTTTGATGACGTGGAACTGCCTGAAGAAGAAAGTGACTGTCCCAGGTAACTTAGAAGAAGAAACCATTACTTATCGTCGGAAAAAAGCGAAAGGCAAACGACAAGCCATTTTTCAGCAATTTAAACCAGAGGTCATCCACCATGAATTGATGGGAGAGGCTTGTACCTGTCCAGATTGTCATGAAAGGTTAAAAGAAATCGGCTCGTGTGTGCAACGACAAGAATTAATCTATGTTCCTGCACAGTTAAAACGAGTGGATCATATTCAGCATGCCTATAAGTGTGTTGCCTGTAGCAAGAAAAATGCGACAGATAAAATCATCAAGGCCCCTGTACCCAAAGCGCCCTTGGCGCATAGTCTTGGTTCAGCTTCTATTATTGCGCACACCATTCATCAGAAATTCACACTGAAAGTGCCAAACTATCGACAAGAAGCGGATTGGCAGAAAATGGGGCTACCGATTAGCCGTAAGGAGATAGCTAATTGGCATATCAAGTCTAGTCAGTATTATTTCGAACCGCTCTATGAGCTACTACACGAAAAATTATTAACACAAGACCTTCTTCATGCGGATGAAACAGCTTATAGAGTTTTAGAAAATGAGACTCCCTTGACTTATTACTGGACATTCCTGTCAGGAAAACAAGCAGCACAGCCAATCACGCTCTATCATCATGATCAACGCAGAAGTGGCTTAGCTGTTCAAGAATTTCTCGGCGAATATGATGGCTATGTTCACTGTGATATGTGGTCAGCGTATCGCCAACTACCTAAAGCAAAGTTAGTAGGTTGTTGGGCACATGTACGCCGAAAATTTTTTGAAGCAACGCCGAAACAGGCAGATAAGCAGTCATTGGGGCGCAAGGGATTAGCCTATTGTGACCAGATGTTTTCACTAGAAGCCTCTTGGGCTGAGCTGCCTTCAGCTGAAAGATTGTGCAAGCGCAAAGAAAGATTAGCGCCATTGATGACAACGTTCTTTGATTGGTGTCGCAATCAATCAGTGCTCCCAGGATCGAAGTTAGGCCGTGCGATCACCTATGCCTTGAAATATGAGGAAACATTTAAAACAGTTTTAACAGATGGTTCCTTAGTATTATCCAATAATCTGGCTGAGCGTGCGATTAAAGGATTAGTCATGGGACGTAAGAATTGGCTTTTCTCTCAAAGTTTTGAAGGAGCCAAATCTAGCGCGATCATCCTGTCACTTTTAGAAACTGCCAAACGAAATGGCTTAGACTCAGAGAAATATCTCACCTATCTTTTGGAGAAGTTGCCAAATGAAGAGTCTTTCGCAAAAAAAGCAGCTCTAGAAGCTTATTTGCCATGGTCAGAAACTGTACAAGCAGATTGTAAATAAAGAAAAGAATCTCCAAAGTCGAGTGACTTTGGAGATTTTCAATATACCTCGTTATTGGGCGCTTACATACATTCCAGAGAGAGATTGGATATGTTCCCGTATACCGATAGTGCCAAAAGCGAAGTGGATATGTTTCCGAGAACGGACGTACTCAAATGACATTCATTCTGTCCTCTCAAGCCATGTGGAGACGGTTGTTCTTCTGTCAAGGAATCAGTAAAAAAGTCCTAAAACAGCCTATAAATAAAGGGATTTCGAGAGATTTGCCGATTTTGGCAGTCTCCTGGGATCCCTTTTTTCGTGTTTTGACAATAGCGTCATAGTCTGCCTTTTGATAGGTTGAGACAAGAAACTACTTTTTTGACGATTGAGACAATAGGACTATTGTCAGGTTAAAGTCCGTTTTTTGGTACAGATGGCTTGATATTATTATACTGTCCAGAGTAGCAAACCGATTGATTTTAGACTAAAAATAGGGTAAAATTAGTCCATCACTAGAAGGAGAATGGGATATGGATGAGAGAATATACTTAGACACCTATCTTTTGCAGCAGGACATGCGAGTTCGCTTGCCGAAGTCGGTAATCTCCAATTTAGGGGTCGAAAAAGGAAAAACAAAGTTTGATATTTATTTGGACTCAAAAGAGCATTGCTTAATATTTAAAATCCACGATGAGGAGAAGTCTGAAAATGAGTAAAAAACTTATAGCCGTTTCCCTGTTTACCGGAGCCGGTGGCATGGATGTAGGCTTTGAACGACCCGGGATTAAGGTTGTATTTGCAAATGAGGTTATGAAAGAAGCAGCTCAGACTTATATACTGATTGATTTCCGTGCCTTCTATGGCTTGGATAAATTTAGCTTGAAGCAAATCGACCAGTATGTTTGGCAGATCGGGAAGGATTACTTCCCGAAGAACTACGGAAAGAAAGTATTTTGTCTTTAATCGATAAAAGGAGTGTGTTCGTATGGTAGATAATGTAATTCAAATAGTAACAGAGAAATTATCTTCTTTGCCTTGCATAGAAGGCATTGTATTAGGGGGCTCACGTGCAAGAGGCACCCATACAGAGGATTCTGATATAGATATCGGAATCTATTACAATTCAGAATCATTTGACCTGACAGCGATTAATCAAATTGCTACAGAATTGGATGATGAGAATAGAAACGACCTTGTTGTACCTCCCGGAGCGTGGGGGGATTGGGTTAATGGCGGCGGATGGTTAGTTATAAACGGGTATCATGTTGACTTGATTTTACGTGATATAAAACGGGTGGAACAAATAATCAAAGATACGGAGCAAGGAATTGTTACTGCCAATTATCAGACTGGGCATCCCCATGGTTATATAAGTGCTATGTATCGTGGAGAATTGGCGATCAGCAAGATACAATATGCTAAGAATGAAAGCTTATGCGAATTAAAAAATCAGGCAGAAATTTACCCTGGTGCTCTAAAGAAGAGCTTGATAAACTTTTTTATATTTGAAGCAGAGTTCTCTTTAATGTTTGTAAAAGCAAATGCGGGAGCAGAGGATAAATATTATATTGCAGGCCATGTTTTTCGTATTATTTCATGCTTAAATCAAGTACTATTTGCATGCAATAATGCTTATTGCATTAACGAAAAGAAAGCTATAAAACTGCTTGAAACTTTTGAATATAAACCTGAAAAATATGCCGAAAGGGTTAATCATATTTTTGAAGTACTCGGTCTTTCACTTTTTGAATGCTACGATATGACCGAGAAGCTTTATAAAGAAGTGAAAAAAATTGCAACGGAGATAAATAACTTTTTAAACGAGGGGAATTCAGATGAAAGAAAACAAATATGATGATAATATATTTTTTCAAAAATACAGTCAAATGAGTCGCTCACAGCAGGGACTAGCCGGTGCAGGAGAATGGGAAACATTGAGAAAGCTGCTGCCGGATTTTAAAGATAAGCGTGTGCTTGATTTAGGATGCGGCTATGGATGGCACTGTATTTATGCGATGGAACACGGTGCTTCTTCTGTTGTAGGTGTTGATATTTCTCATAAAATGCTCGAGGTAGCCAAAGAAAAAACACATTTTCCACAGGTTGAATATAAATGCTGTGCTATAGAAGATGTGGAATTCCCAGAGGAGAGTTTTGATGTAATATTAAGTTCACTTGCGTTTCACTATGTAGCAGATTATGAGATTTTAGTAAAAAAGATATATAGAATACTGAAGTCTGGTGGTAAGCTAGTTTTTACGGTTGAACATCCTGTTTTTACTGCCTATGGAACACAAGACTGGCATTATAACGAAAAAGGAGAAATACTGCATTTTCCGGTGGATAATTATTATTATGAGGGCAAACGGACAGCTGTGTTTTTGGGAGAAAAGGTTACAAAATATCATAGAACACTGACCACATATCTAAATACACTGCTTTCAAATGGTTTTATAATAAATCAGATTGTGGAGCCGCAGCCGCCGGAAAACATGATGGATATTCCGGGGATGCAGGATGAAATGCGCCGTCCCATGATGCTGATTGTAGCGGCCAACAAAAAAATGGATAGATAGAACTAAAACACCTATAAGGTATAAATGGAGGTAATTTATGTTTAAAGAAAAAATTATTATAGAGATGAAAGAAGTATTCAAAGAAATTCCTTTTGGCATAGAGCATACTCTTAAAGTTTTGAAAAATGCAGAAGATATAATGAACGGAGAAAATATCGGAGAGGAAGAAAAAGAATTCATCAGTATTATTGCTATACTACATGATATTGGTGCGGTTGAAGCACAAAAAAAATACGGTTCTATTGATGGTGTCTATCAAGAAAAGGAAGGACCAGCAGTAGCGAAAGAAATATTAAAAAAGGTAGGCTATAACAAAAATATTGATAGAATATGCTTTATAATAGGCAACCATCATACTCCATCTAAAATTGATGGACTTGATTTTCAAATACAATGGGAAGCTGATTTGCTTGAAAATTTAACGGTTATGGATAAAGAAAAAGAACAGGAAAAGATAAAAAAGTGTATAGGTGAAAACTTTAAAACAAACACAGGAAAAAGGATAGCTTATAATCGCTTTATTTTAGATTAGTAGTAGATTATTACAGTTATGTATTTTACTCAAGTTTCGGATTTAGGTTTTATGCAGTCTGAGCGATCAGTTGCATGGCCTTGAACCTGCGGTTATCCCGTATAATTTGCTCCATCAATTCGTTCTCGTCAATGGTAAAAATCTCAGCCACGATTGCTATTACATCAATAATGATTGACCAGATCTTTTCCACGACGGTGAGCTCGTGTACGCCTTCATATATATCGGCGAACAATCCTCCAATGGTCTCTTCACCATGCTCTTCAGGCGCTCAAGCTTGGATACGAAATACTCTTCCTTGCGTTTTTCGGTCTGGCAGTCTCTGTCACGCTTGCGGTTGTAGCGCCTCTCGCGCTGCCGGGCCGTAAGACCTTGTTCCTTGCCATCGACCTTCCCTCTCTCGCCGTGAATCGAGAAGTCCACGACAAATTGAGAGCGGCCGTCGCTCCAGCACAGGGCCAGCAGCTTGTAGCCGAGAATGCACCGCTGAAACACGTGCGAGAATATCTTGCCAATACACTCCATCCTCAATCCGGTCTTCGGCAGGTCGGAATCATCCACAATAAGCACTGCCGGAAGATGGCTCTTTTGATAGTCTTTCCTTATGGTCACGGCCTTGATGAGATGACAGGCGATGTGCCAGATGATGTTGCTAGTCTATATTGTCCTTGGCCATAAACGAATAGAGTAGGTCCTTCTTACCCCCGAACAGTTTCGAGATTGACGATCCGGCATAATGAGAAAAACCCGGGACGGCCATAAACGGCAGAATCAATATGATCTGGAAAAGTTGAAGGTTGGTAAGCTGACAGTTCTCACGTTTTTTCCCTCCGAGATCTTTGTCTGAAATCCTCATCCCCTCAAGGAGGGTCATAAACTTGGAAAATGCGGGATTGATTCGTTTTCCCGTGAAAAAGTTGCGGATCTCCGATGGAATTTTTGTAATTTTGCTCATGGCTTTGAGTGATTGTAATTAGTTGTTTGGGCACCTCTAAATTACTAAATTTCCGTGACATACGGAAATCCTCAAAGCCTTTTTTATGCCCAAATCTATCCTCTCAACCTAAATCCGAAACTTGAGTAAATTATAATTATGAGATGCTACGTGCTTTTGTTCAATATACCCTAAACGTCGATTTAAATGCGCCTGTGATAAAGGATTTAGTTGAAAAGTATAAGGATATAGAACAATTTAATAGGAGCATAACAGATAAATACGTTGCAATATGTA
Source organism: Leyella stercorea DSM 18206 (assembly GCF_000235885.1). Taxonomy (GTDB): domain Bacteria; phylum Bacteroidota; class Bacteroidia; order Bacteroidales; family Bacteroidaceae; genus Prevotella; species Prevotella stercorea. The sequence goes on along the minus strand of NZ_JH379375.1, from coordinate 60,598 downwards.
AACGCTTTTAATATTTGAATTTAGCCGTTTATGTAGAATGAAGGTGTGCAAACAAACAGACCCTGAAAAGGGTCTCACCCCCGTTAACCGCAATGTCAAAGACTTGCGGATGGCCAGATGACTCCTATACATCCGACCCCAACGGGGTCGAACCATATAATCTGTAGAAAGGTTCGACCTCCGTTGGGGTCGTGGATTGGGAAGGCACTTCGACCCGCACATTGTATCATGTGCGGTTACTTGAAGTTCGACTCCCGTTGGGGTCGATGGCTCGTCGTTATTCTGAATCTTAGCAAATCCTCTCTTTTTTAATGAACTGTGTGCTTGATCACTGAAAATAATCCTTATTTTTGCCACGAGAGTTTTACGAAAGATAAATAGATAAAGTATTGGAAAAGAAACATAACTGTCAGCAGTGCCCACTGAGGCGGCGATACGACCGTTCACCCAAGTCATTGTTGGGTCGTTTTTGGCGATGGCACATCAATTTCTGTCCGGGATGGAAAGCCTATTTCCTGTCGCTGAGCGAAGAGGAACGGCATGTATTGAGAAAGCAATACGCTTTTCATAAGCCTCAAATCCGCAACTAAGTCCTTCATCGTCCTATTTACGTGTACACGTTCTCTCATTACTGAATTATTAGATAAATTGAGGCTGAAATACCCACTTCTGCCTACAATACCCCCTTACCCCACAATGCGACTTGAGACAATACGCAGCAGTATCATACCCATAAGTTGTAGTCGTCATCCAAAATCAGTCTGGAATACATCTGCGTAAGCATTATTACAGGTATAGATATTCAGCACATACCACCTTGATGTTCTGATCCATTTGGCTGGTACAGAGACAAATCTGAAGACAAACGCTTTTATGCGACTTGTTTTATTGGGTCCGAACCTCTTTACGTCAAGTCTTTGGATAATGACCTTGTAGAAGTTACGGATAAGTGCTGTAAGAAGAAGGAACACTGTGTTCTCTGCCATGAAGGATTTGGGCAATCTGGACCATCCGAAACCATTGTTCATGTCATCGAAGATGCGCTCCTTTCCTCCGCGGAGGTTATAGAACTCGACAATCTCTCTTACGGAAGGCTCGTAGTCGTTGGTCAGGATGCAGCGGTATGTGTATTCTCCTTCCCAGAGGTCAAGCTCACCGTCCATCCGTTTCCGCCTTTGAATCACAAGCCGGTATGTCTTGCCTTTCCACTTCTCTACAAGAATGGAATTCAGCTCAAACTCAATGCCGTTGATTTCTCCCCTCTTCCAGCCTCTGAGAGCGAAGAGGTCATTGTAGAGCGAACTACAGCGGTTGGCACGGATATAGAAGGTCTTGCAGTGGGTGGCAACCTCTTCCACGATCTCTTCAGAGCACGAGCCGCAATCAGCTCTGAAACGATTGATAACAAGATTGTTCTGTTCAAACCTTTCGAAGAATCTCTTCAGCGTGTCCTTCTGATGGAAACGGACGTTTGTGTTGCCGTCGCTGTTCTCAATGCCGACAATCAAATCTCCAATAACCGCCACACCTGGTCGATAACCAAGGAACTTCTTGTATGTATGCTTTGCATCATATTTCTCTGTTTCTATGAACTGGTGGTCGAAATCAACATCATACATCTCACCCTCTTTCAGCTGACCAGCTGCACACATACAATTGAGCAGTAAGGTATTGAGGGTGTCAGCCGTATTGAAATCGTAGTTCTTACCCGTATCTGACGTGTATGAAATGTTCTCCTGCGTCAGTTCCTTTATCGCTCTGAGGATAGTGTCAGAGCTGCAGGTACGAAGTGTCGGATGAAGCGAGAGATGGGGCATCAAATGAGTTGTGACATCCTCAATACATGAGCCGCCACAGAAGTAGATGCTCATGAGAGAACGGATGATTTCGCTGTATTGATAACCATACAGCCTGCATCTTAGACCGAGGGTTGTGTCAATTACATATGACAATGTGGAGTCAAATTGCTCCATCATTGCAAATATTCCTCCAAAAGGAGTGAGTTTCTCAGATTTTATTGCTTTCTTTGCCATGTCTGTCGGGTTTGATACATATTTTGATTTGCAACACTAAGATAGGTGAAAAATCTGACATGACAAAATCCTGAGCAACTTTTTGTTGCTCAGGTACTTAAAAAGTTATATTTATAATAGTGTTGCGGAATTAAGGTATATAAAAGATGTGTTGGGACTTGCTGACAAAATCAAGAACTTGTCGAAGATATACACCTATGCCCGCAACTTCCTTTATCTCGGTCGTGGGTACAACTACCCCACCGCCCTTGAAGGTGCGTTGAAGCTGAAAGAAATATCCTATATCCATGCGGAGGGTTATCCTGCTGCGGAAATGAAGCATGGACCGATTGCACTTGTAGATAGCGAGATGCCCACGGTGGTCATTGCTCCAACGGACTCGCTGTATGACAAGATAATCAGTAATGTAAGGCAGGTGAAGGCGCGTGGCGGTACGGTTGTCGCCATCATTACCAAGGGCAATGACGCAATGAAGGACATCGCCGACCATTGCCTTGAAGTGCCCGACGTACCCGAATGCCTTACACCTCTCGTTGTTTCCGTCCCATTGCAGTTGCTGGCCTATTACATCGCCATCAACAAGGATAGGAATGTTGACCAGCCAAGAAACCTTGCTAAATCAGTTACCGTAGAATGAATAGAATATTATCACTTATTGTTACCATCCTCTTTGCGTTGTGCATTGAGGCTGGCATCTTTATGCTTATTGCCCACTGGTGGGGCATGACTGCGGCCATTACCGTGATAGCCATTGAATGTGTGTTAGCCTTATGGACAGTTTACGAAATGAGACATGCGAGTGATGAACCAGTTGATGAATAACATTGCAGGCTGTGGTTAGAACGAAAAAGGCTAAAAACAAAAGGACGGGTCGATGATTCGTCCTATTTTTGTGTCTTTTTGGTGGCGAAATGTAGCGATTTAGCAAAATAAACATAAATTCCAGTGATATTCAGCATGAAAATTCGCCCATTTAAGTGAAAATGTGTAATTTTGCAACGCAAAATTGTGCCTAAGCATTTGCATCAAAACAACAATAGTTCAATCGAGGCTGATATGAAAGTAGAGATTAACAAGAAACGTTTAGAATACCTGCTGGCATTATACAAGATGTCGGTGGATGACTTGTTGTCTCTTCTGAACAAAGGCAGGAAACGGATAACAGGAGCCGCAGACATCAGTGGAGATTCTATTGATTTGGGGGTGTTGAAGCGTATAGGTGAGATATTCGACAAAGAAGTCAGTTTCTTTCAAGACTATTCTAAGTTGTCAACCAATGCAAGCAGCAGTATCTTCTTCCGCAAGACCTCATTCGGAACAGAGCTGAACTTGGAGTCGATCCGTACTGTAAACCGATTCGAGAGTCTGAAAAACGCTTTGGATGCATACAACAAACTGTCGCAACTGGATGTGAAGTTTGACATAGAACACTACACCCTACAAGATGACCCTAAGACAGTAGCCGTACGTGCAAGAGATTTTTTTTATCCCGGGGAAACTGTCAATCATAGGCAGTTTCTTGTGAAGATGATAGAAAAAATCGCCGATCATGGCATTTTTGTCTTTGAATACATAGAGACATGGAACAAGAAAGAGAAAACCAACATTGACGGTTTTTACCTTAAGCCCAATGTGATAGTGCTTAAGCATCATAAGCATTACAAGCGAGAAATATTCACTCTGGCGCATGAATTGGGGCATTGTCTATTGGGGATTGAAGAAGTGGAGTCGGTGGACATGATGGACATCTCGGCACAGACTTCATACAGTGATGTCGAAAGATGGTGCAATGATTTTGCATATCAGTTCATTATGGGACAAGAAGCAGAAACACTTGCTAACATAGCATGTGTAGATTCCCGTAACGACTACTGCATTGACCTCTTCAAGGCTATCAGTGCACGGACGCACATTAGCCGTCTTGCCTTATATACAAGGATGTATATCGACAGGAAAATCAGCTATTCGAGCTACAGCAATGTCAAGAGTGAATTGGCAGAGGAATACAGAAGAAGAGAGGAACAGGAAAAGTTGAAAAACTCTGAGAAGAGAGGCGGGCGAACACCAAAGCCCATCATTTCTCCGCTATTCTTGAAAACCATGCAATATGCCTATTTCAATGGAGTGGTCAACGAGACCACTTTCTGTTCGAGACTCAATGTCAAACCAGCAAATTTTGAGAGGGAGTTATGGCGATAGTTGTTGATACATGCTCATTGGTGATGATTGCCAAGAATTATCTTCCCTTGGATAAGGACGGACAGTTGTACTCATTCCTGGAAGAGGCGTTCTCCCGCAAGGATTTGATGCTACTTGATGTGATTCTGGATGAATCAAAACGCACCTCCAAAGGAATTGCAGTTGAAAAGATGCCTTTCCTCAAAGACAAGAAATTGGTCATTCCGACAAAGGATCTATTTCCATGTGCCCCAGAGAGATTCAGCAACATGATAGACAACAATTTCTGTGTAAGACTGAAGAAGCAGGAACTGACTGAAGAAGAATACATAGAGCAAAAGGAAGAATACCTTAAAACAGGTGATGCTAAGATTATCATTTATGCACTGAATGTACGACACTCGGACGCTATCCATCTGGAAGAGATGCAAGTAATGACGGAGGAAACAAGGCAGCAGAATGACGGTAAGTTGTTCAAGAAACTTCCTTTGTTGTGTGAGCAGATAGGGATTGGAACACTAACCGTTTCAGAATATCTGCATAGAAACGGGTTCTTTATTGACAAATAGCATAGATATTAGTATCATCTTATGACATCTTTCACGAAATCATATTATATTCGTGAATAAAACACTTGTTTTTCAAGAATAGAAATTGTTGAGGATTAGATATTTAAGACATTATTGCAATGCGGAAGGGGTGATGTGAACGACAAAAGACAAGGCGTTCTATTAGAGTGGATGCTTGATAAGATTGAGAAGAATGGACGGGTCGATGGCTCGTCCTTTTTTTGTGTCTTTGAGTGTGAGGTGCAGGTGGGGACCAGTACTGCGACCACTGTTGCCTGTCAGCGCGATGATGATGCCGGGACGGACGTGGGTGCCTTTGGTGACGAGAGTTTGGGAGAGGTGGCAATAGCTGACGGTGAAGTCGCCGTGACGGAGGGTGACATAGAGGCCTGAACGTTTGTCCTTGCCTACCTTGATGACCTCGCCGTGCATCATGGCGTATGTGGGTTCGTAATTTGCCTTCAAATCAAGCCCGTTGTGTAGGGCTTTTCTTTTTGTAAATGGGTCTCTGCGGTAGCCGAAAGGGCTGGTGACAGAGATATGACGGAGTGGACTGACAAGTGCCGTGTGGCGGTCGGTCTGCTCCGTTTGGGTTTGTAATGGGGCAAAGGCAAGAGAGTCTCGCCGCTGATGCGGCGAGCACGGAGGCAGTTGTTCGGATGTTGCGGACTGCGTCGTTTTTGGCACAGCCTTGCGGTGTACCTTAGTCTGTGTGACGGTATTGAACTGAGCGCATACTGTTGCTGATGAACAGAATATTGCTGCTATTGTGATGAGTAGAAATCGTTTCATGGTGCAAAAGTAACAAGCAATTCTTTGACTGGCATAAAGAACAAAGGGAAGACAAGAAGATTGTAACATAATATAGCAATCGAGTTTGATTTTTGAGCAGAAATCAAACTCAAATAATAATAATCGTCAAAAATAACACGCATTATCTTATGCAATTCTGCTTGTCTCTGAATAGGTATATAACTTTGCATGAGTTTAATTTCAAATTCAAAGTTAAAGTATGAAGCAAGTACGATTTGAAGAGAGCGAGGTGCCTTATCAGACACTGGCTCGTTTTGGTCTCACACAAGAGAAGATTGAAGACCTGCCCATGTGGGCGTTGGAAGATATTGGTCAGGGACGACGTTCACCGTTGCTGCCCATTCAGGTGAATAATGATGAGGGCGAGACATTGAAGAGCCGCACCCGATTTGCGTTGGTCCGTATGGAGGACGGCAAGGTGGATGTGGTCTTCTATCCGCAGTTGGAGAAATCACCATTGGAGGCTTTTACTCAGGAACAGCAGGAGGACTTGCTGGCTGGAAAGGCTATCCTTGCCGATGTTAAGGATGCTGATGGCAGGAGCAGCAAGGCTTTCGTGCAGATTGACACGGAGACCAATCAGGTGATGTCGGTACCTACGCCTGTCATCGGGCGCAACTTGGAGGTGCTGAAGGATGAACTGAAACTGAGTTCGGCAGAACTGACCGTGATGCAGAAGGGTGAGCCGCTCACGCTCATCATGGAGGACGAACAGGTGACGGTGGGTATTGACCTGAACGATAAGACCGGCATAAGGATTAATCAAGGCGACAGTCAGAAGTGGAAGGAGAACACCAAGCGAGAGTGGGACAAATACACCTTCGGGTGCTATGGCTGTTGGGTAATGGGCGATGACGGTAATCTTGACTATGTGCCTGAAGAGGAATACACGGAAGAACTTTGGAATGAGCAGAAGAAGAATGGAGAGCGCAACCGCGCCTCTTTTTCCATGCACAAATAATCTACACATAATATAATAAGTATATGGCATCAAATAAATATTATCCAGAGGATGTGCTCGTCGAGAAGATACAGAGCGGCGAGTACGGTTGGTTGGAGTATGTCAACCATCATTCTGCTGAATGGCAGGAAGAATATGAGAGCTATTGTCTGAACAACGGACTCTGCATTTGTGAAGAGAGTGCGGAGCAGTTTGTCCATCACAAAGATGAGGAACTGGAGAAGGCAATAGAGAACGGTGAAGCATGATAAATGAAGAGTGAAGAATGAAGAGTGAAGAATAAGTATGGCGATAAGAAAGAATACGAATCCCCAACAGATGGACCTGCAACCAGAGATGCGTGACTTGCTCATGCGCAATGGTATGCAGGCTCATGTGGTGAGTAATGGCAGCGGCTATCAGCTTGTGGTGCAAGGGCATGACAGTCCGCTGCTTACCTATAACATCACCGAGAAGCAGATGTTGGCTCTGACCGACTGGGGTACGAATCATGCCAACAAGTTAGCCTACAATACCTTTACGGGCATTGTGGGCAACGACTTCTATATGCCCAAGAACTTCGTTCATGCACGCAATGCCAACGGTCGTGTAGCTATGGGGCTGCACGGCTATCGTGTTGGTATCGGCGAGTATGGACGGATGGGGCGCATCGATATGCCACCACCCTTTTTAGGTTGGACACCACGCAGTCAGGAGGGATTCCATCTTCGCAGAGTTGGAGGACGATTGTTCTTCCCCGAAGCCCCGATTGTGCCTGAACGTTGGGACGGCAGAATGAAGCCTGGCGAATTGCAGAGCGGCGGTTATGGGTTCTATTATAAGGGACAGCAACAGAGTTATAGCCCTCAGCAACAGGATGTGCTGAAAGATTTGGAGGGAATCATAATGCCTTCCATCAGCCGCACGAGAAGCACGGAGCCAGCCAAGCCTTATAAGGAACTGATTACCTCGCCTGTCTATTTCACCAATGAGAAGTGGCAGGAGTGTCTGGCATCGCATGGCATCATCATTGATGAGAATGCGAAGACGCTGACCATTCAGTCGAACAGCGTCAATGCCGACATGGTGTATGACCTGACAGATGAGGAACTGAAGAAACTCACCTCCAACTCCATCAAGGAAGTGCCCGTCGTTCAACGCTTGGAACTGCTGAATGGCATCATCAAGGACGACTTTGCTGACAAAATCCTGATGGACACACTGAATAGCAAGGAGCGCATCGACCTGCATCTGCATCCCGAACTTGAACAGGAGTTGCAGCAGCGTCAGCAACAAGACGAGGAACGGTTGCTTCCGTTGGAAGAGGACGAGACTGTCAGACGTGACGTGTTGCAAGGCGATGCCATGGTGAGAGGTGAAGACCTTGCCTTGATTAATGAGAACAAGGGTTGGTATCGTGAGGGAGCGCATGGGCGTGAAGTGAAAGTCGGTGACATCATGGTGGAGAAAGTGCCTCCGATGGAGGGAGATAAGAAAGGCGAAGATAAGTATCGCATGACCGCCATTATCAATGGAGAAGCCATCACGCACGAAATCAAGCAGAAGGACTACGACAAGTTCTTGGCGGTGGATGACTACCATCGCATGAAACTCTTCTCCAAGGTTTTCAGTGAAGTGGATATGAAGACACGCCCCGAAACCAACGCCGGACTGGGCACGAAGATATTGGCGGCTCTGACGGCAGGAGCAGTCGTTACAGCAGAGGTGGCGCATGACATAAGCCACCATCATCACCATCCAGCCCCGGAGTTCTATGCAGAGCATCATGGCGGTCCACGTCCTTACTTCAAACCGGGAGTGGATTCGCCACAGGAGATTGCGGCAAGGTACTTTGAGGCAGAAGCAAATCATGTTGCCACGGAGATAAGGAGAGGATATTAACAATGTATAATTTACAATTTATAATTTATAATGAGTAGTGAACTGACATACGATGACTTTCTGGACAGGTTGAGCATACAGGAAGTACTGGTGGACGCAGGGTATCATCTGAACAAGAGAGATGGCTTGCGTTATCCGTCGTATGTGCGTACTGACAGTGAGGGCAGACGGGTGCGTGGTGATAAGTTCATTGTCACGCAGAATGGGAAATGTTGCTTCCAACCACCGCAGCAGAAGGTGTATAATGTCATTTCGTTCATCAAGGAGCATCCAGAAATGTTTTCAGAGAACAAGGTGGGAATGTCTCCTGACCGACTCGTCAACCTCGTCTGCAACCGACTGCTCAACCAACCCATAGAGGACAGACCATCGAAGATTACAGAACCAAGAAAGGACGGAAAGCCATTCAACCTGAATGACTACGACATCCACAAGTTCAATCCGCAGGACAGGGAAACGCAGAAAAGGTTTTATCCCTATTTTAAGTTCCGAGGCATCGACCTCTATACGCAGTATGCTTTTCATCGGCATTTCTGTCTGGCTACTAAGCATCGGACGGATGGACTTACCTTTGCCAACCTTGCCTTTCCGCTTGTACTGCCCAAGACACCCGACAAGACTGTGGGCTTTGAGGAACGAGGACGACCGAAGATGGACGGTAGCGGCGGTTACAAGGGCAAGGCAGAAGGAAGCAACAGCAGTGAAGGACTGTGGATTGCCAACCTCACGGGCGAGCCGTTGGATAAAGCAAGCGAAATTGTATGGTTTGAGAGTGCCTACGATGCCATGGCAGAGTATCAGATAAATCCTGTAAAGATGGTGTATGTATCTACGGGCGGCACACCCACCGAGGGACAGATGCGAGGACTTCTGTCCGTTACTCCCAACGCACGGCACTATTTGGGTTTTGACAAGGACGATGCAGGGCGGCAGTTTGTTGCAAACTTCAGGAAGGTGGCAGCAGAGATGGGCTTCCGTCACGAGCATGTGCAAGCCTATCATCCATTGGGTTGCTACAAGGACTGGAACGATGCGCTGCTCAACAAGAAATCAGCAGAACTGATTGCCAAGGGCGAACCAGATACCTTCGACTATGCCGAGTTTATCGCAGCCGGCAAGGCAGAGAAACAAAGGGAAAAAGAAGAAAAGAACACATATCATAGAAGCGTATGAGACAAGAAGATAATAGCATCATCACCTTGTGCCCCAGCATCGGACAGTTTTTCATCAACGAACTGCCTCTGTTGCTGTTGTGCGTGGCAATGCTCCTAATCGGAGGATTGCCCGGTTGTGCATATAGTACCCTGTTGCTTGTCTTCAGCCTCCTGTTCTCCCTCTGTTTACTCTACCGATTCATCTATCTGAGGAGTATCCGCTACCATATCGGGAGCGAGCAACTCATCTGTGAGCACGGAGTGTTTCAGCGGAGCGTGAACTACATGGAGTTGTACCGAGTGGTGGACTTTGCCGAGCATCAGACATTGATACAACAGTTATGCGGACTGAAAAGCGTGACCGTGTTGTCGATGGATAGAACGACACCGAAACTGGAAATGACCGGCATCAGCAACAGCTATGACGTGGTGAGTGTGATACGAACAAGAGTAGAAACGAACAAACGAAGAAAGGGCGTATATGAGATTACGAATAGATAAGATTTGGTTCATTGTCGTGGCATTGGTACTGAGCGTGCCGTCAGCCCATGCACAGATTGTGACTGCCAACCCTTTGGAATGGATGGCATTAGCAGAGGGCAACGAAGCCATCAACGGTGAGATAGAGAAGGAAATCAAAGGTCAGACCAAGACTGCCCTGTTGCAGAATACCATCGCCGCAGAGTTCACCAAGATACACGAATGGGAGAAGAAGTACAACAGTTATCTGAAAACCGCCAGTGGTTATGCCTCTTCCCTCAAAGCCTGTACCTATCTGTACGACGATGGAGTGAAGATATTCATCACCTTGTGTAAGATGCGCAAGGCCATCAACAATAATCCGCAAGGCATCGTTGCCACCCTCTCGATGAACAACCTGTATATGGAGACCGCCACGGAATTGGTGTCCGTCTTCACACTGCTGAAAGATGCAGTCGCCAAAGGAGGCAAAGAGAACATGCTGACTGGTGCGGAAAGGAGCAAGACGCTGTGGGCACTGAACGACAAGCTGAGTGCCTTCAGCAAGAAGCTGCATCGTCTTTATCTGTCTATACGATATTACACCATGACCGATGTGTGGAACGGCGTGACGGCAGGGATGATAGACCGAAGCAATGGAGAGATAGCCACCCAAGCCCTTAGCAGATGGCGCAGAGCAGGACGTATGACCATCAGTGATTAACGATAAAGGAATCAGTCATGAAGTATTTCATATCAATTGCCATTTTTATGTTTATATCATCTTTTGCAGGAGTGCGGGCGCAGAACGACCCGACTCTTGCGGGGATGATTCTGATGTACACCAACAAGGCGGAGAAAGAACTGAAGAATCAGGAGAAAGTGATGCTGCTACAATCCACCGGCCATATCTGGACCAAGGAGGAAGTGGAAGCCACTACCGACCTGCAGCGGGAGTTCAACAACTATCTGGACTCCTTCCGTTCCATCGTCAGCTATGCCGCACAGATATATGGTTTCTATCACGAGATAGGTCAGTTGGTGGACAATATGGGTGGATTGGTGGCGCAGTTGGATGCCCATCCTGCCAACGGACTTGCCGTAGCCCTGTCAGCCAAGCGCAACAAGATATACCGCGAGCTGATTATGAACAGCATCGAGATAGTTAATGACATACGCACGGTATGCCTGTCGGGCAACAAGATGACCGAGAAGGAGCGTGTGGAGATAGTCTTCGGCATCCGACCCAAACTGAAGAAGATGAACAAGCAGTTGAAGCGACTGACGAGGGCGGTGAAATACACCACCATGGGCGATGTTTGGATGGAGATAGACGAAGGGGCAAGACCCACCAAAGCGAACAAAGCCGAGATAGCAGCGGCTGCCAAGAGGCGGTGGAAGCAGGTGGGCAAGAACGTAAACTGATGGAGCAGCGAGAGCAGAGCCGAACTTGTTCGAGCTATGCCGAGTCGTGACAGAAGAAGACGAAGTCAAACCGTGATTAAAAAACGATAAGATATGGGATTTTGGAGTTCATTATTGAAATATGGTGGCAAGGCGGCACGAGGTACTGGCCATGTCATCGGAGTAACTGGAAAGACCTTAGGCAGTGCGGCACTCCACCCGCAACGCACCCTTATGGGAGCCGGCAAGGCTATGCAGACGGCCGCAGTGGGTAGTGCCGCAGGCTATGTGACATGGGAGAAGTTGACCACAGACAAGAGCGTGGCACGCATCGTAGGTGATGCTGTCATCGGCGAGAATGCCACGGAAGCGGTGGCACAAACCGCCAACGATGTGCAACGTCTGACGGGCAAGGCTGGTGAAGCCGTTGATGCGGTGAACACTGTAGCCGGAAAGATGGACACCCAGTTCAGCGGCATCAGTGATTTCTTTAGGAATATGTTCGGAGGCGTAGGATGCGACATGATAGGCAATCTCTTTGGCAATATCGGCAAGGGCAACGTGTCGGGTATGAGCATCGTCGGACTGGTGGCTGCCGCCTTCATGGTATTCGGACGCTTTGGTTGGATGAGCAAGATTGCGGGTGCCCTGCTTGGAGCGATGATCATCGGGAACAATTCTAAGGTGGCGCAAACTCTGCCTAACAGAGGCGGTACGTCTTCACATGGGCAGAACATGAAAGAAGCAGAGACCCAAAGCAGAGGGATGAAACGATAACCAATATACAGTGATATGAGATATACAGAAGAAATGATACTGCGCTCATCGAGCGGCTACTGTATGCCGTTTGAGGAGCCTATAAAGCAGGACGTGCAGATGTCCTTGGGTTACGGAGAGCAGAAAAATCCCGTGACGGGAGAAACATTCTTCCATCACGGCATAGACTTCTCAGTGAACCATTACCTGCTGTCGGCGGTGGCAACGGGAACCGTCTCTGCCATTGGGTCGGACGCGGAGCATGGCATCTACCAGACCATCCGCTACGGCAAATACGAAGTGACTTACAGGCATCTCTCCAATGTCTTCGCCAACTTCTCCCAAAGCGTCAAGGCCGGTCAGACCATCGCCATCAGTGGCGACCTGCTGCACATGGAGGTGAGGTTTGACGGAGAGGAAATCAATCCGTTGGAGTTCCTCACCATGCTCTACGGCAATATCAAGGCATTGGAGCACAATTCCCAAATGGGCATCAATGAACTGGACATGAACATCCCTTCACCCTACGACACCGACCGTCAGGAGATAGAGGCATTGATGCTCCGCTTCCTTCCCTCCTACTTCGAGGACCTTCAACAAGGAGCATACTCTCTGCCCGAACATACGGAGCAGTCGTTGAGAAACATCTTCTCGTTGGGAGCGAGCAAGCATTATTTCTACGAGACCATGCCGAGCATGGCTAATCCCTTGGGCATCGGCAACCGCTGTATGCCTTTGGCGACTAAGGTGCAGAACCTGCTCATTGCCGACTTTCTCAACTATCTTGCCATGCGACATCAGGTATATCTCTCCACGATGGACGAGGTGTTAAAAAAAAACTCCAAGAGCAAGCCCTGACGCATGACGGCATCATCGACCCTCTTGCCGACTTGGACGTGGATATCCAGAGCTTCGACATTCCGAGGATAGTGAGCGTCTATCCCGACCGGGCTGGCGTGAGATGGTGGACAAAGGCATGGTTCAATGGTAAGGAAGAGGGGGAACCCTCCGTGGAGATTGAGGAACGTATGGCCGTGCAGTTCATCCACTGCCAAGTGGACAAGGACGCATGGTTGGAGGAACACTATCCTAAGCAGATGGAGATATATCACAATGCCATCGAGCAGACAAAGGAACAGATATTACAGCAGTATAATATATAAACAAGGTATATGGCAGTTAAGAACAGTCAGCGATTCGCAGAGATAGAGCGTCTGATGGGCGACTACTTCGGGTGTCACCTTGCCCCCGTGATGGGCAGGGTGCAACGGGACTTGTCCAACAGACAGGCAGACGAGATGCGAGCCTACTCCAACAGTACGGCTGGCATCCTACGCTCATTGGCCACTGCCAATATGCCTGGTGATGACCCATACGCCACGCTGAAGATTACAGGCAAGTGGAACAGCAAGACCACCGAAGACTATCTGGCGATGTGCAAGGAGGCTATTGTCGGCAACAAGGATATGCAGCGTGACCTTGCCGTGATGGCTGAGGAATGGCGCAAGGCGGTGGTGACGGAGATAGGACGAGAGCGGTACGATGCACTCTCTAAACAACTCGGTTGTGATTTGGCATACGCCTATATCGATCACCGCATGGAGCAGCTGATGATAGAAAAAATGGTGAAAGACCGTATGCCAACATCTTCTGCCGACTATATCATCCGCAAGGCGGCACAAAGCAGTCTGTTCGGTCTGCCCTACGAACTGAACAAGTCACCCCTTGCCGCAGAGATAGAAGCCAAAGGAGAGGCAGCCTATAAGCCCTCTCGAACAGAGAAGGCAGCGGGATGGGCAGCCGGAGCGGGTGCCGATGTCGTGGCCATGGGAGGGATTGGCTCATGGGCAACCTTCGCCAAGTTTGTCGGTATCGATATGGTGATGAATGTCGGCATGGAGCACCTAAGCAAGAAAGGTAGCAGCCAAGAGGTCTGTGTCGAGGAGTGTATCAGCAAGGGAGTTTTCGGTACGGGCACCAACGTCTTCGCCTCATTCCGCAAACAGGCAAAAGTCATCAAGAACCACGAGAACAGCTATATCAAGGCTACCAACAGCCATTTCAAGAACAAGATTCCCACGAGCAATATCACTTTTATGGATTGGACGAAACAAACCGAGCAGACCTCTTTTCCTTGGAACAAAGGTACGTTCCTTGACCCTCAGAGAAACGAAGCAACCAAACGTACAGGCAAGTACAAGGATGTGCCCTTGATAGTTGCGCCTGGACAGGAAGACGAGTATCTGGAGGTTAAGGCGAGACTGGATGCAGAGGCTGAGAAGGAGAAGAAGGCAGAACCGAAAGAAACTCCTGATTCATCGACTGAAGAGGCAACACCATCTGTAGTCCAGCAGGAGGAAACAGCCTTACAAACAAACGAAAATGGATGGGACGGGCTGTTGCAGAGTTTTGGACTGAACGGCTTTTCAGACATCGGCAAGAACCTTGGTTATGTGTTGGCGATGCTGCCCGATGTACTGGTGGGACTGTTCACTGGCAAGACAAAATCGCTGAATATGGACAATAGCCTCCTTCCTTTGGCCTCTATCGTGGCTGGAATGTTCGTGAAGAATCCTATACTGAAGATGCTGTTGATGGGTATGGGAGGTGCCAATCTGCTCAACAAAGCGGGACATGAGGTGCTGGGCAGGAAACAGCAGGAAGGCATTGCACCTACAGTTAGTCCTGCTGCATCTCGCATTCAGTACCGCCAATATCCTGATGAACCACTCAATCCTCGTATCAGCAACCCGATGCTGCAAGGGCGGTGTCTCGTTGCCAACATTGACCATGTGCCTTGTACCATTCAACTGCCTGACAGTGTGATTGGGGCGCATCAGTCGGGGGCATTGCCGCTGAATACATTGGCTAACGCCATACTTGCCAAGAACGACCAGATGCGACAGATGGCAGCAATGCAGTACGAAGAGCAGGCACGGGAGAGCGTGGTGCGACCGAGGGGAATACAGTGAAGCCCGACAACAAAATTGTCGGGAACGGTGGCTTGGTAAGCCAATTATAGAATGTGATTGAGATAAACAAAAAGATAAAAGCATGAAAGAGAAATCAGAATTTGAGAAGCGGACGGCGGAGAAGCAGGTGTCGCTGCTCACTGAGGCACTGACGAGTGCGGTGGATGCCAAGGGACATTGGTTGAATGCAAGCGGCAAACTCTATCCGAAGCTCTATCCCAAGGGCTTTTCGGTCAGTCCGTTCAATGCCCTTGTCCTTGCCCTTGACTCCGATGCCAAGGGTTGCAAGAGCAATCTGTTTACGCAGTTCTCCGAAGCGAAGGCACGGGGTGAGAGCGTGAGGGAGCATGAGAAAGGTGTGCCGTTCCTGTATTACAATTGGAATAAGTACGTCAACCGCAACAATCCCGACGATGTCATCACCAAGGAGGCATACGCAGAACTGTCGGAACAGGACAAACAGCAGTACAAGGGAGTGAAAAACCGTGAGATCCGTGTGCTGTTCAATATCGACCAGACGCTACTGCCTATGGCTAACGAAACAGCCTACACTACGGCATTGAAGAAGGATGGCACGGTGGAGGATAGAGGTTATGGCGACAAGGAGGACAAGCAGCTGCATGGGTGCGTCAACGGATTCCTTCAGAAGATGAAGGACAACCTCGTGAATGTACGTCAGGACGGCACGGGTGTGGCGCACTACGACACCGAGAAGGATGTCATCTACCTGCCACGGCAGCGTGACTTCGAGCACTACAATGACTATGTACAGGAGATGATGCGTCAGTTGGTGTCTGCCACCGGTCATCAGCAGCGGTTGGCACGTGAGGGCATGGTCATGAAGAACGGCAAAGCCCCGTCGGAGGATGCCGTGAAGAAGGAACGACTCATCACTGAGATAGCTTCGGGCGTGAAGATGCTCGAACTGGGACTGCCTGCCCGTCTGTCAAAGGACAGCCTTAGCATGGTGGACTATTGGACGAGGGAACTGAAGGAAGACCCTTGTCTGATTGATGCCATCGAGAGTGAGGTGAACGGTGCGCTGAAGGTGTTGAAGAAAGCCGAACTGGGTGAAAAGGTGGAGTATGCCACCGACCAGCATCAGCGAGAGACGGCGCAGATACAGGTGCAGTTGCCCAACCACTACTTCGTAGCAGACGAAATCAAGCAGCATCCCAACGAGGAGCAGCGTACTGTGGTCATCGTGCGTGATGATGCCAGCAAGACCGCCGATGTGGTGCTGCCACAGGGTGCATCGTTGGAGGTGAACAACGAGATCAAGGGCATGAACAAGCAACGCTTCACCAATGCCTTGCAGAAAGAGGGTTATGACAACGTGCGTTTCTACAATCCCGACGGAGCCTTGGGCTTCCGTCCCGACGACAGTTATTTCGCCGACAAGAAAATCACGGTATCAAGACTGAGCAACTGGTCTATCGAAGACCTATCCTCGTTGGATGCTTCTGAGGCCGTAACCCACAGCCGTGACATCGGTTTCGACAATGTGCAGTTGGTAAAGGATGACAAGGAGCGGTGGGCATTGTACATCAAGCCCGAAGGTAAGGAGGGCTTTGCCGTCTATCCCGACAAAGGAGACCTCAATCATTTCTTCACCACCTTGAAGCAGTCGATGGACAACATCGAGCGTGTGCGTGAGGAACTGGCACAGAAGTATTATGCTATGGCAGAGGCGAAACCCGACCTGAAGGTGGACATCTTCGGAGGTAATGAGCAGGAGGTTGATTTGAACCGCATCCAGCGTGTGGCAGTATTCCGTGCCAAATCGGGCGAATGCCTGTGTGCAGCCACTATTGACGGCAAGAAGTTGCAGCCGAGAAGTGTCAGTCCGTCACAATGGCAACGATTGTGGGTGGCTCCTGACAGGGATTCCTACAAGCAGAACCTTGCCGCCTCGCTGTTTGCTGATGTATTGCAGAAAGACAACAATGTCGAGCAAAGTACACAAGAGAAGCAGGAAGAAGCGACGGAGGTGAAGCAAGCGGAGACGGCAATTGTCGATAAGCATGATGAACAGAAGGAAGTGGTACTTAAGGAAGATAAAAGCTCTGAACAAAGGGAAGAGAAGAAACAAGAGGAAAAGAAAGAAGAAAAGAAGGATGAAAAGGCTGTCAAGGCTGCTGTCTCTCCCCTTGTCCAACAATATCTTGACTTGAAGAAGAAGCATCCTGATGCCATTCTTTTGTTTCGCTGCGGTGACTTCTATGAGACCTACAAGGATGATGCGGTGAAGGCATCCAAAATATTGGGTATTACGCTGACAAAGAGCAATGGGCGCAAGGATGATGAAGGCAAGCCGTTGGCAATGGCAGGATTCCCATATCATGCCCTCGACACCTATCTGCCGAAGCTCATTCGTGCTGGTGAACGGGTGGCCATCTGTGACCAGTTGGAAATGCCGAAGCAGACAACATCATCGAAGCGTGGAATTACGGAGATGGTGTCACCTGGAAAAGAGACAGGAAAGCAGATGGCACAGGAAAGTCAAGAAACAGAACAACACACCAGTCTAAGGAGATAGGCTTATGGGAAAGAACGCAGCGTATGCCGCACAATATGCGGAGGAAGCCAAAGAACAGATGCGGATGTATGGGATTCCTGCCTCCGTCATCTTGGCGCAAGCCATACTGGAGAGCAGCAACGGACAGAGCCAACTGTCGCGCGAATGCAACAACCACTTTGGCATCAAGGCTACGGCATCGTGGTTGAAGAATGGCGGAGAGTATGGAGTCTATACGGATGATAGGCCCAACGAGAAATTCTGTAAGTACAAAAGCGTGGGTGACAGTTATGAGCATCACTCGCAGTTCCTGAAGCAGAACAAGCGTTATGCGCAGTGCTTCACGCTGTCGCCTGACGACTACAAGGGTTGGACGAAGGGCATTGAGCGTGCCGGCTATGCCACGGGCGGCGGTTATGCTGCAAGTCTGCAGCGCATCATTGAAGCCAACGGACTGGACAAGTATGACAGTGAGGTGATGGCTGAGATGCGGGCAGAAGGTCGGTCGTTCGGGGTGGAGAATAATCCTCGTAGAGAAATGCCTGCTGCCCATGTACCGCAGTCTGCCGGGTATTCCTTTCCTGTGGAGCGAGAGGAGTTTCTCTTCATCACCTCGCCTTTCGGCAATCGCCAGGATCCGATGGATGCCACCAAGCAGCAGATGCACAAGGGCATTGACATCAAGACGAACCATGAGGCGGTGTTGGCCACGGAGAACGGCGGCAAGGTGGTGGCGGTGAACCATAATGCGAACACGGCAGGAGGGAAATCCGTCACCGTGGAATACAGCCGTGAGGATGGCAGCAAGGTGCAATGCTCCTACCTGCATCTGTCTGACATAGCAGTAAAGGTAGGTGACGTGGTTAATGCCAGTCAGAAGTTGGGGGTGTCGGGAAATACCGGCACCAGAACCACTGGCGAGCATCTGCATTTCGGAGTGAAGAGTGTATCGGCTGACGGCTCAAAAAGGGATATGGATCCAGCCGCTTATCTGGCAGAAATCGGACAGAAAGGCAACATCAAGCTACAGGCCCTGCATAACGGCAATGACCTGTTGGCAAAATACAAGAGCAATGCGCCACAGGAGCAGAAGGTTTCGTCGGAGGACTGGATGAAGAAAATCCTTTCCTCGGAGGACAGCGGCGTGGGCATTTCGGGAACGAATGACCCTATACTCGACATGGCGATGACCACCTTCATGTCGCTGATGATGTTGGCAGCGCAGATTGACAGCAATGATGAGGAACGACAAAAAGGACTTATCTCTGCCATGGCAGCCAACCGGCTCGTAGATTTGACCTCGCTTGTTCCAGGCATGAGGCAATGCACCATTACTGTGGGTGAGAACGGCAAGACTGTGCTTCATGCAGAGAGCGGTACGGTGAAGATTGACCGTGAACTGACCTCCTCGGAGATGAACCGCCTGTCGCTCATTTTGGGCAATGCCAATCTGTCGGAAGAAAGCAAACGGACGAAGATTGCGGGAATGGTGACAGGCATCGTGGCGACACAGCAGGCTTCGCAGAACTTCGAGCAAGGGATGGAGGCTGAGAGTCAACAACAAAATCTGCAAAGGAAATGAAAAGGATAGCAAGTCATCTGTGTACATTGCTGGTGGGTATGGTAGCTGTGGCAGGACACTTCATGCTTACCCAATGGCTTTTCGGTCAGACCGTGGCCATCATCTATCTCGGCTTCCAACTTATCATAGCAGCGTGGATAGTCTATGAACTGATACATGCGCTAGTATATGATGATTGAAAAGAGATTATTGTCATTGCTAAGACATTTCACTTGGACGATGGATATGTATAATTCAAATAGTATCGAGCAATGATCAAATGTAATGTAACAGTGTGCGGAACGGTCAGCAAGGCTGCGACCTGCCGCACGAACAAGGAGGGCAAGGCATTCGTGAGCTTTGCCATGAACGTAGTCATTCCAGCGAAGAGCGGGATTAACAAGACCATCGAGGTGTCGGTCATCAAAGATGGGACACTGACGGAGGTGGGCAGCTGCAACATCGGCGAACGCATTGAGGTAGCCGGTGTATTGGTACCAAGAAAATGGGGCGATGTCCTTTATTTCAACCTGTCGGCAAGCAGCATCAGCCACCAGCCTGACGAGGCAGAGGACTGCATCAAGGGCGTGATGGAGTTCCGCGGCAAGGTGGGCAAGAGCATTGAGGACAAGACGGACAAGAATGGTGTGCCGTACTGCCAGTTCTCCGCTTTCAGCGCAGAGAAAGTACAGGACGGATTTGAATACATCTGGGTAAGTTTCTTCCTATTCGATGGCAAATGCGAGGCATGGCTGCAACCAGGCGTGAAAGCGAACATCAAAGGGGCATTGTCTGTCAGTGTCTTCAATGACAAACTGGACTTCTCCTGCCGAGTGTCTGAAATGAGCGAATATGTTCCGCAGCCCTATAATGGTTAATTGACTATGGGAAAGCCTTATGCTAAGGAAGGTCCGAGTGCCGAAGACAAGGCACTCGACCTGTTTGCCGATATGATGATTGAGCGTATTCAGTCGCTGTCGGGCAAAGACGGATGGAAAAAGCCCTGGTTTACTGAAGGTGCGTTGCAATGGCCGAAAAACCTGAACGGACGAGAATATAATGGCATGAACGCTATGATGTTGCTCCTGCATTGCGAGAAGGAGGGTTACAAGATTCCTCGCTTCTGTACCTTCGACCGCATACAGCAGTTTAACAAAACTGGCAAGAAAGACGAGGAACAGAAGCCCCGTGTGTCAGTACTGAAAGGTGAGCATTCTTTCCCCGTGATGCTCACCACGTTTACGGTGGTCAATAAGGAAACAAAGGAACACATCAAGTGGGAGGACTACAAACTGCTCTCTCAGGAAGAGCGCGAAAAGTACAATGTATATCCAAAGCTTCAGACTTACCATGTCTTCAATGTGGCGCAGACCAACCTGAAGGAGGTCAGACCAGAGTTTTGGGAGAAACTGGAACAGGAATACTCGATGCCCAAGGTAGAGAAGGACGAGCAGTTTGCCTTTGAACCCGTGGATAGGATGATAGCGGACAACCGTTGGATATGTCCCATCAAACCGATGTTCGGTGATTCCGCCTATTTCTCCATCAGCAAGAATGAGATTGTGATGCCTGAGAAAAGGCAGTTCAAGGATGGGGAGTCTTTCTACTCGAACCTTTTCCACGAGATGGGACACTCCACGGGTGCGGAGGGACAGTTAGACCGCATCAAGCCCGCTACCTTCGGCTCGGCAGAGTATGCACGCGAGGAACTGGTGGCAGAACTGACGGCTGCGCTGACCGCTCAGCGGTATGGCATGACAAAGCATCTGAAAGGAGATTCGGCTGCCTATTTGAAGTCTTGGCTGGATTCGCTGAAGGAGTCGCCGCAGTTCATCAAGACCACGCTACTCGATGTGAAAAAAGCTACCTCAATGCTCACGCAGCATATCGACAAGATTGCTATGGAGATAGACCAGGAGAAAAAGGCTGAGCAGGAAAACGGGCAAGGGAAAAGTTATCTATCCATAGATGACGGCGACCATGCAGTCTTGGCATATAATGGTTCTGCTGTATATATCCAGCATCATGAGAAGGAGGACTCTGTAAAGATTGCTGTGCCGACGAGTAACGGTCTGGAAGTGAAACTCTCTGTTCCTTACGACCACGGCAAAGACCTTGACACCAATTATCAGGAGGCTTTTGCCCAGTACAAAAGCCTGACAGAGCCTTCACAATCGAAAGAAAACGTCTATTATGCCTCCATCGCCTATCTCCAATCAACGGATGACACATCGGAACTGGATAAGCTAAAGGAGAAAGGTGACTATCAAGGACTGCTGACGCTTGCCAAGGAATACTATGACGGGAACGGCATGGACGAGGAGCAGACCTACAGGAAGCCGTGCCAGAACAGAGGCGATGACCTGCTAATAGAGGACAAGGACTTTGCAGTGGTCTATAACGGGAGTGTCGGCGGTACGTATGAGGTGTTCCTGAAGCATACGGAGCAAGAAGTGCGTGACCATATCACTCGCTATGGCATAGGACGTGCCAGTGAGGACGTGAAGGCTGTGGCGAGGGAGATGACCGCCGAAGAGTTTTCGGAATTGGCGCAGCGAAAAATGCCGATATTCCAAATGCCGAATGGTGGTTTGCTGAACCTGCAATATAACAAGGATAAGGATAGCCTGGATGTGGGGACTGTGACCAATGCAGGACTCTCTGTGAAGCATACCTTCCCTTTCAGCCACAACCATTCTATGGACGCAAACATCAGCTCTGCGTATGAGCAACTGCTTGACATGGAGGAGTACCAGAAGGAAGAGGTACAAGAGGAGCACGTTGCCAAGTCCGCTTTCCGAAGATGAGAGTAGTATCGTAGTATATACTAATCGTAGGCTTTACTACTCATAGTAGGTACTAACAATAGTCAGCCGCAAGGAGTAATGTCCCTGCGGCTGATTTAATTTGGGGTCATTCCATATTATGAAGGAATGCTTGTAAATCCTCGTCTGGAATGCTCTTCAGTTTCACCGGCTTGAAGCCGTCCAACTGCTCCACTTGAAATATCTCGTCCACTCCATATTTGGAGCCATCCACCTTTACGCTCTCCATTTCATTGACGGAGGTATAGCCATACTCCGTTTCATGCAGACCGCATACGATGGTGAACAACGTGGTGTCGTTACCTTCCGGCTGTCCTTCAAGTACGAACCAACGGACGTGTCCGATGAAGAATATTGCCACACAAACGGCATCCTTGCCTTTGCCGTCCTGTGAATACAGAGGATAGGATTTCAGTATCTCCTCCAATACGGGTGTAATCAATCTGCTTGCCATAGTCAATCGTTGTTAAGTGTTCTGTAATACATTCTGTTCTCTACAAGGTGTTCGATGGCCTCTGCTGCCAATCGGCACACCCACTCGTCACGCTGGTCATAACGACCTTTTTGATAGTCGTTGGCAAGGCGTTCCAAGAAGGCAAACACCACCTTGCCCTTTTCGTTGATAAGATAGCGATGGTCATCTGCAAGGGCATTGCCTACCTTGGCGGCTGACCCCATCTGACCGTTTACGAACCGTGAGAAGCACTCGACAAATGCCTGCTCGTTTTCTGATAATCTGTGTAATTCCATACGCAAAGAAATTATTTGTTCAACTTGTTTTTCTTCCCTCCTTTTGAAGCCTTTCGGCTCCTCTTGTCGGGAACTGATTTTTCGTGCATCAAAAGACTGCGGAATGAGGGCGATAAGGCAAGAAAACAGACGGAGGAGTTAATGAAATACCCAAATCTTTGATTTGCGGAAAGCTGTCGTTCAGTCCTCTGCCTGTTAGCATGGCGGTACTTGACCATTCGCCCGGGCAGTAACTTTGCAAAGAAAAATGGGCATCGGCAAGTGGAATAGACACTACAAAACAGGAAAATCATTGATTTTTAGTGCATTTTTCTTTATTTCTTTCTTTGATTTAGGATAAAATATATAACTTTGCCTCCGAAAAAGTGTCACAAGTGACAGTTTTTCGTAAAATATGATAGTAAACAGATATAGATACATAGAACAGTTGAGCCGTTCAAAGAACAACGGGCTCATAAAGATAATCACAGGATTGCGACGTTCAGGCAAGTCGTTCCTTCTGAAGAAACTCTTTCATCAGCATCTATTGGATGAGGGCGTGAGAGAAGACCATATTCTCGTCATCGACATGGAGAGTAGGAAGAACAGAGAGTTCAAGAACCCGGACTACCTGTTGGACTGGGTGGAAAAGATGATGATTGACTATGAGACTTATTATATCATCATCGACGAGGTGCAGGAGGTGGAAGACTTTGTAGAGGTGCTCTCTTCCTTGTCAGTTACCGAAGGGGCGGATGTGTATGTCACAGGCTCCAACTCGCGTTTCCTGTCCTCTGACCTGGTGACGGAATTCCGAGGCAGAGGTGACGAGATACATGTGTGGCCACTATCCTTCAAGGAGTTCATGACGGTGTATGATGGTTCGAAAGAAGACGGTTGGGCTGAATACAGACTGTACGGAGGTTTGCCGCAACTACTTACACAGGTTGGGGATGAGAAGAAGGCTGATTTCCTGCGTCGCCTTTATCGCACGGTATATCTACGTGACATCTACGAGCGGAACAACATAGAACTGAGACCTGAATTTGAAGAATTGTCGAAGACCGTAGCATCCAGTATAGGAGCACCTGTCAATGCACTGAATATAGCCAATACGTTCAAGTCCGTAAGCAATGTGCAGAGCATAACCGACAAGACAGTGTCGGCTTATCTGGAATATATGCAGGATGCTTTCCTTATCGAAAAATCCGAAAGGTTCGACATCAAAGGACGGAAATACATAGGTTCGTTGTCCAAGTATTATTACCAGGACGTAGGTCTGAGGAATGCTATTCTGTCGTTCCGTCAGAGCGAGCCGACACATATCATGGAGAACGTCATCTACAATGAGATGCGTATGCGAGGATGGCTCGTGGATGTGGGTAACGTCTATCATCGAGTGAGGAATACGGAAGGAAAGCAGCAGAGGGTGACATTGGAAGTGGATTTTGTCTGCAACAAAGGGAGCGAGCGGATCTACATCCAGTCGGCGTGGCGTATGCCCGATGCAGAAAAGATGGAACAGGAGAAACGGTCGTTGCGTCTTGTAGATGACTCTTTCCGCAAACTGCTGATCGTGGGAGAACATACCAAGCAGTGGAGCGACGAAAACGGCATACAGATAATGAGTATATATGACTTCCTGCTTGACTGGTCAAGTACTGAGAAACACGGATAAAAAAAAGATATGCGCATAGAATATGCGTTAATACATATATGATTAAGGGAGGGCCTATCCATCACGGACAAGCCCTCCCTTTCTAAAATTTATCAATGAAAAAAAAGTTTTAGTGCTCTTGTTCGGAGCTGTATGTCTGGCTATAGATACAGCAGGATTCTGGTATGGCGGTTCGCCTCATTGGGCGAGTAATCGTCAATGCCGCCATCGAAAATCTGAGAGATGGTGCCATTTTCCATACCACGTTTCATCAGTTCCTCTGCAATGAATCTGGCACGGGAACGGCTGAGGTTATCATTGATGGCTTCACTGCCTGTGGCACTGTCGGCAGCGCCGATGACCTTAACTTTCAAGCCATATTTCTTGGCGATGCGTGCTACTTCGTCGAGATTGACGAGCTGTGACCTGTTGAGCAACCTGTCAGTGCCAAGTTCAAAGAAGAAATAGATGGGCGCACCTATGCAAGCCTTTCCTGAGTGGATGAGCGATAGGTAATCGTCTTCCGGCTCACCTTCAGCATTGCCATATTCTTCTGTACAAGAGGCGGACTCCATGACCTTTGTCTTTTGACCATTACCATACTTGTCTCTCATTCTTGCACGCAGCGAGTTGAGACCGCTGTAGTCGTTTCGAGGATAGCCATTTGTGACGGAAGAAGCGGCATCGTCAGAAAAGAGGTGGCCGTACTTGTCCAGAAGTCCCTCGATGGCAAGAATCTTGCGCAGCTGCTCCAGAGTCTGACAATCTCGATCGTGCTGGGCGTGATAGCGGCTGTTGCTGTCAGAAAGGGATGAGGCGTATGCCGAAAGCCATTCGTTCTGTGCGATGTACGGGCGAGCGTCTATCACTCGCTTCCAGCCAGTCTTGCCGATGCGGACAGAGAGGCCGAGGGATGCGGACAGCAGATGGTCGCCAAGGCGGTGTGCCTTGCCATAGCCGTCAAAATCCTGCATGGTGGTCATGTTGCCTATCTCTGCCGTAACAGCAATGCGTGGGGAGAGATGATACTGCCCCTGTATGCCGTAGGAAATGGCAAAGGGCTTGTGGGCATTCACCTTGTTGTGCAGCATACCCACGCCCACGTATGGAATGACACTCCATCTGGCAAGAGTGTGTACATCGTCCTTGTAGAGGTTGCCGAGGACATTCCACATGAAATCAGCACGCAGGTACTGGTAGTCCTGCGAGGAGTTGTTGCAGTCGTTGAACTGCATACCGCCATAGTTCAGACGACCGCCGACGGAAGGTGTGAACCATTTGCCGATCGACACGGAGAATGCCGGTTTCATGCGACCGAATAGGTCGTTGCATCCGAGCGGTTTGCCGAGGAAGACCGTAGTTCCTCCTGCCGCTTGGACAAACCAGTTGTCCGTCCATGGCGAAGCTACCAATGCCCCTTTCATGTAGGAAGGTTTAAGCGGACGAAGCATACCGTCTGCCGAAAGTCTGCATACAACGGTGGTGGTGTCCGCCGTGCGGTGATAGTCTTTGGCTTGCGCACCCAATGAAAGGGCGAAGCCAAGGGATAGAATAAGTATTTTTCTCATGTTGTTCAATTTAATCTGGTGAATACTATAACAGGTGATACGTGACAGTGCCGCTTATCGTTTCTTCCTTTTGCCGGAAGAGGGGCGCATCATGCGTGCAGCTTTCATCATGCAACGGCGTGCCCAAGCGCGTTCATCCTCGTCATCGTCACGTCCCCATTTGAGGTCGGACGAACTGCCGCCACCGCCATGACCTTCGGCAAAGGTGGTGGCATCATCGACGTAGCCGAGGAATAGAAGCGTGGCACAGTACATCACCTCCGTTCCATTCTCCGCAAAGGCCTGAAGCAGGGAACCGTCAAACACGTCCTTGCCCTCATTGGAAAGCCGTGCCACACGTTCGGAGAACTCGCTGACCATGTTTTCGAGAAGGGCATTTCTGAGAACGGTGTCCGCACCTTGTCGGATAGTATCGGAATATCTGTGTGCCTCCTGCCGCAACTCCTCCGTGCGCTCCTTCATGGCGGTCATCTCCTCACGCAGGGCATCGAGCTTGCGGTCAGCCTCTGAGAGCTTCTCCTGCTTGTCGTCCAGTTTCGACTGGATAGCGGACAGTTCCTGCTCCAGCTCTTGGACTTGCTGACGGAGAGCATCAGGATTGTCGTGACCTGCAAGAATCTGCCGATGCAATTCAGCAAGTGCCGCCTCCTTCTCAGCCTTCTCCTGCAAGAGGTTGTTGACCATTGAGGTGAGTCCTTTTACTCTCCGCTCTGCCAGACGGATGTCCGATTGGAGCGAGGCGAGTGTCCGCTGATGGGTGGCGACGGACTGCTCAATGGTGGTGCACTGTTCTGACAGCTGGCGGCGGTATTCTTCGGTGGTGCGGTGGCGTGCTCCCGTCTCTGAGACGGAAGTTCCGCGCTCCATGCCCCAACGCTTGTTGACATCGGCAAATTCGCTGTGCAGGGCTTTCATCCTGGCAGAAAACTCGTACTTGTCCTTTCCGGCGAATATCTGTTTGTATGCAAACTTGCCGTCCTTGATTGGCAAGAGGGTGCAGTGAACGTGCGGATTGGTTTCGTCCAAGTGTAAGATGAAAGCGACGATGTTCTCCTCACCGTATTTGTCCGCAACAAAGCGGTAAACATCCTTTGCCCATTCCTCAATGTCCTTGCATCGGGTTAGATGCGAATTGTCCGCTCCGTGAGTGAGATTCACCTTCTGGTCACCGAATGCCAATTCTGTCATACGTTCTCGTGAGCCTCCGAAGATGAAATTGACCACTGTGCGGAAGCGTGGCTCTGCCAGTCCCTCGTTGGGGTCTTTGATTCCACGGCTCCGCAGGATGTCTGCCATGCGCTCCGGGATGCTTCGGCTCTTGTCTATAGGACAAACCTTGCCGCCCCGAACCTCGAAGTTGAGCCGCTCACGGCTGCGGTCGTAGTTGCCTGTTGATTCAGCGGATCCCCAACCCTTTTCCGTCCAACGGCGTTGGTGCTCGTTGCTCTGTGCTGTGGTGATTCCCTTAGATGGTCGGAAATCCATAACCTGTTTTGGTGTTGCCATAACCTATTTCCTTTTATGTGTGTACAACTCTCCTGTCTCCAGCTTGCTGCTTGTAAGGACAGCCTCCCGATGGTCGGAGACCAAGAGGGGTATTAGGCTACCCAAATTCCCTCATTTCCGACCAACGGGCAAGCCCGATTATTTTACAGCAATGGCAGACGTGTAAACACTGTGCCAGTAGAAAAGAAGAAGCGTTGTACGGTGATTATTAGAGGTTAATACAGCCTTTTGATGGACAGGAGCCCTCTTGGTTGGCTACAATGGCAAGGAACGGTCGGCAGAGTGACTGAAACTGTGACTTGATGGCTGCGCTTTCCTGATGCAAGGCTGGTGAGCTGCCATCCAATGCCAATTCTGATATTGCCTTTGCCGCCTCGATGAATGAGAGCCAGTCTCCTCCCAGGTCTTTGTAAAAGAAGGGAAGAAGGGAGGTAACGAGGGCGTTATCTGTTTCCTGCGAAAGCACCTGATGGAAGGTGGCTTCGCAGACAGCTGTGAGTGCAGTCATACAAAAGGCGTGTCCTACAGATTCGGGAATGTTTCTTCCGCATGGCACCTTGCCAATTGAATTGCCATTGTCGGCTTTCTGCAAGATAATGGCTACTTCCTCTGTTGCATCTTCGTAGAGTTGTTCACATTCCGAGGCGCAAGCCGATGCGGACATCTTGCCGCTTCGCCATTCGTCCAATGCGGTACACATCTTCTGGCGGAACACATCCAAGGCTGCGTCAATCGGAGAAACGGCAGGTGTCTCAGCCAACATCGGGATGGTGATGATTTGGCTCTTCGTGAGACGGGTGACGGAAATCTGGTTCATCTTCTCCAACTGCTCGATGAAGGTGCGGACAGTGGCGCGGTGCCAATGCCAGCATCCTGCCAGTTCGGTAATGGTGATTACAAACTGCCCGTTGGACAGGCTGAACTCCTGCTTGCACAGATCCTTGGGGATGTACTGTACAGAAGCCTTGTCTACAAGGTCAAGGTAGGCTTCGAGCTTCGACAGCCTTATCCCGGACCTCTCTTTCAAGAACTCCAACAGGGACATCCGTTCAGACATCTTGCCGGAACTCGTTCTATGTTTCTGTTTCTTCATTTCAATAATCTGTTTGGTGAATACTGTTGTTTGTCGCCAGCTCCATTATACAAAAGGAACGGCATGATACAGGTGATACTTAATAGTAGTATATGATGAGCATTTCTGTGTCTTCGAGGAGCATCTTGCGGTCAGCCTTGTTCTTCCACAGCGATATGACTATGCGCGAGGGATAGAACAGTGATGCCAGAAGGACAAAGGAGATGGTGACAGCAAGCGTGAACAGATGAGGAGTGAAGACAAACACCACTGCCGCCAACGCGGCGATGCAGAAGGGTGTCCGCTCCTCGTGCAGACGCTGTAGCCACCTCTCCACATCCATAAAGACAAAGAATATGGCAAACGCTATGGTGGAAGCCACTACGCCTATGTCGTTATAGTGTACACAGAGGTAGAGGAAGTGGAACACGTACAGCAGGATGAGCAGCATCAACCGGTAGAGCTTCCTTGCTGTCACAAGCGCGGTCATGCGCAGATAGAACCGTGTCATAAACTGTCTGCGGCTTCTGTGCAGAATCATCGTCACAAAGAAGAACGCTGACATCAGGATGAGAAACAGTATCTTACTTGTCATAATATGTATAGCATGTGAATAATGGAAGTGGACTCAGGTCGGGCTGGACGACACCGTGTGTGGCAGTGGATATGATACGCTCCACATCCTCCAGTGTCAGTTCTCCCTTGATTATTCTCTGACGGAAAGCTCCGTCGGTTGTCCGAAGGCTCTTGATAGCCTGTTCCAAGTCGTACTCGGCTATCTGCCACACTTGCCCTCTCGTGTAGGGGAAATGATGGTGGATGGCCTTGACCACAAGCACACGGCTGAGGATGTCGGTCATTCTGCCGTTCCTGACTATCGTGTGGTTGCGGACAGTGGCGATGCTCTCAATCTCCAGCCATGTGCGGTGACGGTCGAGAAGATGGATAATCTTCATGTAAAGCGTTTCCTTCATCAGATGGTCGGGAGCTTGTGGCATGACTTTGGCCTTTGTTGTGGACAACAGAATGGAGCGTTGTTGCGGTAGAACAGGACTGTCATCTGGCAAATGTAACTTTCAAATGAAGTCGAGCAGGACTTCCTCCTTGGGCTTCATGTATTTGAAGAACCCGTTCTTGCAATGCAGACTGAGGTCGAGGCATACATCTGCCGACATGTGCTCCAGCGAGTCATAGATGGTCACTTTTATCTGGCTGACCATGCCACGCTCATCTGTGGAGCCGTTGACCTTGAACATCCGTCCGAAAGAAGGGTTGGAATAGGCACAGCAGCTGTGTCCGAACTCCGTATGACGGCTTGGAATGTGGTGATAGAGGATTATCATTTCCATCTCGTCTTCGAGCATATCCATCACCTCCTCTATCGTGAAAGGGGTGTTCAACTGGAAAGTAAGAAGCACGTAATCGTCATACTTGACAGGCTTCTCCATCTTGCGCTTGTCCAGCAGTTCTGGCAACTGCAAAGGCACGACGGCAAGGAAATCATCGCAAAACTGTTCTAACATAATCGTATTCTCTGTTTGGGGTGTTTATAATCTTGTGACATAAATCTTCATCATGAGCATGGGCATATCCGACAGGCGTTGCTTGTCGAGGTGCAGTTTCTTGGCCAGACCGTCCATCTCCTTGGGGAGCGCATCGGCTATTTTGTAGAGGTCTGCCTTGTCCTTGTCGGAGAGCACGCTCACGGAAAGGTCATCCATCGTCATGAACGGCTGCATCATCATCAGGAGGTAGGCGTGCATGGTGTGCTCGTCCTTTACCCTGCCACTATTCAGATCCTCGATAGCCGCTTGTGCGTTGCGCAGCAGACGGTGGTTGGTGCGCATGGAGAGGTATATCATTGCATCCTTGTGGGACAAATCCTTGCGGTCGGCGGCACGGAGTATCTCCCGACAGCAGTGTTCGGTGTTTCGTCTGATGTCACCGATGTCATCGTCAGCAAAATCCGGCAGGTATTGCAGGAAGGATTTGAAATACAAATGCTCTTCCTTGATGAAAGCGAGCAGGTCTTCCTTGCCGTGAATGCCTTGCTTGGCGGATTTTTGCAGGAACAGCAGGTAACGCTTCAGTACCGCCTGTTTACCACCTTTATTATATATAGGCAGGCTATCCAAGGAAGCGAAGAACGGCTGTGCTTCCTTCACGGCTTGCTGTAGTTCCTCATCACCAACATGGGAAGAGGTCTGTTCTCTGAGATAGAGCAGGTCGTGAAAGGTGCGTTGCTTAGACATCGCCATACGGCACAGCTCGATGTGGATGGAGTCGTTCAACTCATGATATACCGTGAACGGGTATGAGTGGGCTTTCCTGACAGTGTCACGTGAGATGCACGATGTCACGGAATCGTCCAACACGCGCCATTCGTTGACAATCTTAACTAATGTCTGAATTGAGACCTTGCCGTTCTGTCGAAGAGTGGTCAGAAAGCCATGATACTCTCTGATGGCTTCATCGCTCGAATGGAACGACTTCGTGCCGTTTCCGTCTGAACATGCTGTCAGCATGACTACGGCAAACGCAGTGGCAATACAAATGGCAAGTCTGATACAGCCATGCGAGTTTGATTTTGCATTATGCAATATTTGCTTCATGCAATGGAGGTTGGTTTGTCCTCCGAAAAGTTGGGTTTCATATTTCATTGTTGTCATTATTTTGAGTCTGATTTTGAAATTGACGGTGCAAAGTTAATGCGTTTCAGCGATATATTTGCAAGAATGACAGTAAGTTTAATCTTATTTGTGTATCATACTTGCGAGTATGATTTTCAATGAAATCAAGTGAAAAGAAAATGGCAAATTATCGTGTTTAAGTATGATTTTTCGTTCAAGTATGATTGTTTCTCGGAAAAATAGTGTACCTTTGCACTTGATTTCATTTAATAGCGTACAACAGTATGGCAAAAGTAGGTTACATCTTTATCGCCACCAATGGCGAAGAGTATGCAGAAGACAAGGCTTGGATGCAGCAATACGGCTGTGTTCAGGTGATAGAGGAACTGTCCGAACACGAGAGGCTGCGCCCGATGTGGAAGCAGCTCATATCGAGTCTGGAGCGCGGCGACGAGCTGGTGGTGTCGAGGTTCAGTAACGCACTGCGTGGCACCCGTGAACTGGCTACATTCATAGAATACTGCCGTGTGAAGGTGGTTCGCATCATCTCCATCCAAGACCGCATCGATACGTTTGACGAACTTTTCCCCGACACCAAGCCCTCACAGGTCATCCGTATGTTCGGGTCACTCTCTGAGGAGTGTGCCGTGCTGCGCAAGGCATCGGCACACATCATCCATCTGCAACAGAATATCCGGCCGCCCAAGAAGTCGGAAAGGGCACTGTCGAAACTGGAGCGTGAGAAGAATATCGTGAACATGTACAACGAGGGGCACAGCATAGATGACATCTTTGCCATCAGCGGCTTCACAAGCCGAAGTTCCGTGTTCCGCATACTCAACAAGCATGGTGTGACGCTGAACCGTGGACCTCATAGTGGACCGCTGAAGAAAAGGAATAAAGAATAAACAAAAAACAGATACAATGAATAAGACATTCAACATCTACTGTGATGAAAGCACCCACATGGTGCATGACGGTCATCCCTACATGCTTTTGGGATGTACAAGTATAGCATACACACAAATCCGCATGGCAAAAGATGCCATAAAAGATATTAAGAAGAAGCACGGCTATAGTGATGAGCTGAAATGGACAAATGTCCACGAGGCCACGTATAAAGTCTATGCAGAGCTTATAGACTGGTTCTTTATGAATGACATGGAATTTAGGGCTGTGGTTGTTGACAAGAGTCAGATTGACGAGAAACGAGAAGACTATACGTTTAATGATTTCTACTTTCGCATGTACTACCAATTGCTGCATCACAAGATGGACATGGATTATACATATAACATATATATGGATATCAAGGACACATGCAGTAGCGATAAGCTGGAGAGGCTCAGAAAAATAATGGAATACAACTCTTCCATTGGCAGGTTTCAGTTTATACGTTCACACGAAAGTGTCTTCATCCAATTGGCAGATGTTCTAATGGGAGCCATCAACTACAACCTTAGATATGAAAAGGGAGAAGTTGAAGGAAGGGTGAGAGCCAAAATGAAGCTGATTGAAAAGATAAAAAAACACAGTAATATCAGTCTCAACACCACAACTCCCAAATTTAGAAAGAAGTTTAATTTGTTTTTTATCGCACTGAAATAGCCAATGAGCAGTTTGAATATTATCAAGAAATACCCTGAGCTGCTGGAACTGGCATATCTCAGTGAACGAGAAAGAGAGCATGATCTTCATGCAATATTCAAGCGTGATATAGAAGATAACTGTCAATTCTCATTCAGAGGGTGGCGCATCTATCCTATAAAGACAGATGGCGAGATTGACATGGCAAGATTGTTCAAGCATCTTACCTGTGAAGAAATCATGGTTGAGAACGAAGACGGTACGACTTATCCAAAGCGAGTATTCGAGATGGCTCGTTCACAAAGGCTTCATTGGATAAATCACCATGTGAGAGAATTGACACCAGACAATCTGGATGTATTTACCATAGAAGAGAGGGACGGCAAAAAGCGTAAGGTCAAGAAAACATACATCTATGATAAAGTGGAAAAGTATGTTATTGTCTTGGAACAACAACGTAGCAACGGATTCTATCTGTTGACAGCATACCATCTTAACAAAGAGTATGGACTAAAGGCTTTGGAAAAGAAGATGAAAAAGAGATTGCAGACACCACTATAAAACGCAAGACCCGAATTGCATCAAAGGCAACCGGGTCTCGAAACTCCTTCTATCTATAGATGAGCGCTGCAAAGGTACGAATATTCTTTGAAATAACGAAGGTTTTTCATTGAATTCTTCTCGATTTTAACATTTGCAGGGCAGTATTGTAAGATAACAGGAAAGAAAATAGCATAATTTTACAGAAAATCGTAATGGAAACATTCAAAGACGTTATATCAAGTGACCAACTTGTCTTGGTCGATTTCTTCGCCAC
The DNA here is from genome assembly GCF_000235885.1 of Leyella stercorea DSM 18206. GTDB lineage: Bacteria > Bacteroidota > Bacteroidia > Bacteroidales > Bacteroidaceae > Prevotella > Prevotella stercorea. The sequence continues at coordinate 26,948 of NZ_JH379375.1, read as the reverse complement.
CTGGTGCCAGCCATGCAAGATGATGCACCCCATCCTTGAGCAGGTGAAGGAAGTGTTGGGTGACAGAATCCGCATCATCAAGGTAGATGTGGACAAGTATGGGGTGACTGCAAGTCAGTATGGCATACAGTCTGTGCCCACATTGATGCTGTTCAGACGCGGCGAAGTGTTGTGGAGGACGAGCGGTGTGATGCAGAAATCAGAGTTGCTGGCAACGATTGACCCGTTTTTAAGATAAAAGAGCAGAAATGTCAAAATCTAAATTAAAGTCTGTCCTCATGTCCATGGACAAGAGTGAAATAATAAAAATGGTATTGGAACTTTATTCTGCACGGAAAGAGGCAAAGGAATATCTTGACTTCTATGCAGAGCCGAATGAGGGCCAGAAGCTGGAAGAGTATAAGCACATCATACGGGAAGAGTTCTATCCGAGCAGAAACAGAGAGCCAAAGACACGCTTCTCAGTGTGCCGCAAGGCATTGTCCGACTTCAAGAAACTGAAGCCTTCGGAAGATTCAGTCGCAGAATTGATGGTGTTCTATATGGAGAATGCCTGTCAGTTCACTTATGACTATGGAGACATGTGGGAGCAATTCTATGATTCTGTTGAGAGTAATTTCGACAAGACATTGCGCCACATCGTGCTTTATGACCTTTGGGACAAGTATGATTCCCGAATCAAGCAATGCCTTCGTTGGGCAAGCCCTTGTGGATGGGGATTTCCTGACGCACTGAATGATATGTATGAGGAAATGAAGGCGCAAAATGAGGAACTCCGAAAGAAATACAGGAATTTCAAGATGCCCATCAACGCTGATTATTAAACGAATATACTCAAATGGGGAAACCAAAGAAAAAACATAAGAAAGCGAAACAACTGCCCTTAAGCAAAGAAGAGCAGATTTTTCAAGCGGCAAGAGACCTTGCAGCTGAAATTGGCATATCCTATTCTGAGGCATTAGGGTTTACTTTGGGCATAAAGGACGTAACGTATGGTTGGGAAGAAGACTATACGGAAGAAGAGTTTCAGGCACTGATTGACCACGCTGTGGGAGACACTGATTATGAGCACACCCTCTATTGAATCATCTACACGAGAGGAACGTTTGGATTACGTTCTGAATGAATGGAGATGTCTGCACAACTGTGAGCTGTGCGGTAAGTGCCATATTCTGAAAGGCAGAAGCGAAGAAATACTCTATGCAGACTATATAGACGGCAAGCGGTCATATATGGATATAACATTAGAAATCAGAAGCAACAGATAATGATGTCACAGAAATACATATATCCATCGTTGTTCCAAGAGGAAGAGCCGCAAGAAAGCGTTCCTGGTGATAAGAAAGAGTATGACCTGACGAATCTCTTTGAGAGATTGGCAAAGTCTGATTTTCGCAGCCGGTTCCATCTGTCCAAGCAAGACAGGGAGTATGTAATGGAAAAGGGATTGCCGACGATACGAAAACACGCAGAGGACTTTGTGGCAAAAAGACTTGCTCCGGCTGTCATACCGAACGACGGCAAGCAGACTCCCATGCGTGGGCATCCTGTTTTCCTGGCTCAACATGCCACTGGCTGTTGTTGCCGGGGATGCTTCTTCAAGTGGCATCACATCTCAGCAGGCAGGGCACTGACCAAGGAAGAACAGGAATATGCTGTTGCCGTATTGATGGCATGGATTGAAAAACAGATGAATAAAGGATGAAGATAGAAGAAGCCATAGTATATGTGATGGTAAAGCGAAATGGCGGCATGACAACCGACCAGATTGCCGATGCCATCAATCGTCATAGGCTGCACCTGAGAAAGGACGGTCAGCCTGTGACAAGCAAGCAGGTGTATGCAACAATCTGCCGTTTCCCTGAAATGTTCACAAAAGAAGCTGGCAGAATCATGTTAATGATATGACGTAACGATATGACAATAGATACAACCAACATGTGCTCACACCTTCAGAAGAAGTTGTTTGAACCAGAAGGTGTGTATTATCCTATATGGCAAGCCATGCAGGATGATGAGACCTTGACAGCAGTGGTACGAAGCAGACAGCTGCACATCTACAGAAACGGGAAGAAAATTCTCGTTCTGGCAGGTAAGGCACAACCGAAGATTATAAGGGAAGACAAAATACAAGAGTTAATAACAAGATTATAAACAAAACATCAAATCATCAAAACAATGGACGCAAAAGAAAAAGTATTGGCAACAATGAAAGAGGCTGGTCAGCCTCTCAACGCAGGTAAAATCGCAGAACTCAGCGGTCTCGACCGCAAAGAGGTAGATGCAGCCATGAAGCAGCTGAAAGCAGAGGGTGCAATCGTCTCTCCTGTGCGTTGCAAATGGGCACCTGCAGAGTAAGGTTTATACTGCTGTCTTGAAATATAGGCAGCAGTATCTTTATTTTTATCAAAATGTTAAGGTGAGGAATCTGAATATCCTTGCCTACGGACACAATTATCCGCTGCATCTTTTTGGGGTAAGGTGCAGACGTATGGCTGTCAGCGTATCTTGGTTTAAAGACGCTTAGCGGTCACGGCGGAAGTCGTTTCGTCTCTCTCCGCCGAACAAAGCTCTGAGCACATTGCCCAAAGCTCCGAACACGAAGTAGCAAACGATGATTGCAACAATATCGTCCATAAGCATTTTCTGTTTTATGGGTTATACACTATTATGAAGATTCACTATGTCCAATCCCTGCCTCTTGGCTTCTCTGACGGTGTAGAACGTGCCGCCCTTGGGATTGCCATCGAAGTAGGCTATGAGACGTGAACTGCGGTTGACCATATAGTCGTTGCGCCTCAGAAGGCAGCCATTGTAGTATTGCTCGCTCAATACGACCACGTCATCCACGATGCGCAGGATGGCATCATACTTGGCTTGCTCTTCCTTGCTCCACCGGTCAGACTGACCACGGAACGGCACAACGGCTATCACCTGCAAGTCCTTCAACTCGCATTGCAACGAAAGGGCGGCTTCTGCCGCCAGCAGGTCAAATCCCATTGCCATGCCACAATAGAAATACCGGTAGCCGTCGGCATACGCCTTGGCTATCTCCGATTTGAGACATTGCTTCAACTCCCTCCGCTTGGCGAAAGGTACGCTGCGGTGTCCGCTGAAGCATACGGACACTGCCTTGTCGTACTTTGTCATACTTTACCTTACTTTATAATGTGTGCGTGCGAGGAACATACCGCCAATAACACATGCCCCGAGCCTTTCGAGTTGGTTGGCATACTTGGCATAGCTGAGACCCTTGGTTATCACATCGTCAAAGACCAACACCATTTTGTTGTCGAAGAACGGCTCATCAAACTCAACGACATTCGCCTTGCGGACTTCATCCTCGTTCTTGCGGTTATCGTGGATGGTCTTACGCTCTCCGCATACCCTCACGTGCTCGTAGCCGTTTTCCGCTCCTGTCAATTCACACACCCTGTGGCAGAAAGCCTTGTAGCGGAGTTCGTTGCTCTCGCTTGTGGATGCTGGAACGGGGGCGAAGACGATGTTCACGCAACCCTTGCCGTAGAGTGTCAGCATATTCTCTGCGGTGCGCTGCGCCACTTCCTCGTAGGCTCTTCCGTCCTTGAAGTCAAACACTAATTGTCTGTCGGCAATCTCCTTCTCACCCACATTGCGGATGCGTGCGGGATAGTATTTGCAGAACCAAGTCTGAGGCTTGTCTAACTGCTTTTGGATTTGATAGTCATTCTTGTGTGCCATTGCTCTTATGTTTTTTCTTCCCTTATTTCGGAGGCTTTTCCTGCCTGCCCAAGGGATATTTTTTGCTTTCCAAGAGTGATGGCGATCAAAAAGCCAAATCGGGAGCGAAAAATACGCTCTGCACGCAGAGGAAGATTTTTCGGTCAAATGCAATGGACGATTTGGTGTTTGAACAATCGCCAGCATTACCTTTGCAAAACAATATCCGCAGCGGCAAGGCAGGCGAAAAGAAATCTGTTATGTAAAAGAGGAAACGGGCGGGATGGCGTGGGGCGAAGCTGTATATGGGGAAGGACGATAGTTGATATGAGGGAAAAAGAGAAAATCTTGTAATAGGGAACGACATTGCCTTTTATCAGCATGGAGACAGTCCTACAAGCAGAGAAAACTATTGCCCTAAAAATGAGTTGGATAGTATTTTCTAAAAGTAGTATCGACTACGAATAGTATAATAGTCGAATAGTTTTTACTACCATACTACGGATAGTAAAGTCTGTTTATAGAAGAGATAGCGGTATCATCGTCTGTTCGGCGATGATACCGCGCGGCACTCATGTGTCATGCCGCTTTAGGTATTCTGTCATTGCCTCATTGACAATATCACGCAAGGACATCCCTTTCTTGATGGCGAGGTACTTCATCCTCGTGTGGATGCTCTTGTTGATAAGGAAATTGCAATGCACCGGCACTTCGGTAGTCTCAGAAACAGACACAGGTGGTGCTGGTGTAGTTTCTGTGACTATCTGCTCCTTACTCGGCTTCTTTGTGGAAGAAAGGAGTCCGTTGAGACCGCCTTTCATTCCCTCTTTCAACATACTGCTCTTGCTCATGGCTATGCTATTTTAAGTTTAACACTTCTTTTGCCAAAGACATATAATCACTGGCACCATTGGATTTGGGATTATACTCAAAGATAGTCTTGCCGTTGATGGGTGCTTCTGCCAAAGCCACATTATCACGGATGACGGTCTTGAAAACCTTCTCGTGAAAACTGTCATTGACGATTTCCCTCACGCTTCGGTTCAACGTCTTGCGGCGATCGAACTGGGTGATGACGATGCCGCCCACTTTAAGGTTGGAGTTGAGCCGCTCCTGAACGATGCGGATGATGTCCATCAACTTTGCCATACCTCTCATGGCAAGGTATTGCGCTTGAACAGGGATGATGATGTAGTCGGCTGCGGTGAGGGCATTCAAGGTCAGCAAGCCCAATGACGGTGGACAGTCGATGATGATGTAGTCGAAATGCTCTTTGGCGATGGCTTTGGTGATAAGTCCCTTCAAGATAAGCTCCCGTCCCGGCTCGCTGATAAGCTCTAACTCAGCCGCAGACAGGTCAAGGCATGAGGGTGAGACGGTGATGCCGTTGTGCAACTTGACCAACGGCAAGGTGTACTGTCCACACATTGCGCCATAGACTGTCTGTTCTTCCTCGATGGACAATCCCAAGGCTTCCGTGAGGTTGGCTTGTCCATCCATGTCAATAGCCAAGACGTTCTTCTTACTCAGTTGCAGAGCTGCCGCAAGGCTTACTGCGGTCGTACTTTTCCCTACACCACCCTTGTGATTTAATACTGCAATTATCTGTGTCATAACATGATACTACTATTAGTGAATACTACTTTACTATTCTACTACTGATAGTACATACTAACCATAGTAAAAGCGGATTTACTACGATTAGTACGTACTACTCTCAGTTGATACTACCCTCAGAAGGGAAGGTCTTCGCTCTTGTCCTGCGGTGCATCGGCTGGCGGTACGGGAGCCTCGCCCTCTGCCTTGGCTGCCTTGCGTGCCTTTGTTGCAGGTGTGTCGGTTGCATCCTTCTTCCCTGCATTGACAAAGGCGATGGAGTCAGCTATGATGCTATGCTGTATGTGGTTCTCTCCGTTGCGGTCTGTCCAAATGGAAGAAGTCAGTGTGCCTTCCACAAGCACCATACGACCCTTGGTGAGGTATTCAGCCAAACGGATATGGTTCTCCTTGCTGCTCTTCACCCTTACCCAAGTGGTGATTTGCTTGCCCTTACTGTAGTCGTCCACTGCGATGTCAACAGCCATGAATGTTCCGTGTGTACCTGTGATGACGCGGCAATCCTTTGCTCCGATGCGTCCGATAGTGTGAGTGTAAATCATAATGTGAAAATGTTATAGTGGCAAGTTGGTTAGACTTGCCGTTACCTTGTTATTTAAATGACTTTTCTTGTTGATTGAACATAAGCTATTGCTTCATTCATAATTTCTGCTCGTGACCTACTCTTGTTATCTTGCATCCACTCATCAATTTCAGATTTGAGGAACATGATACGTTTCCCCTTCTTATGGAATGGTATTTGTTTATTGCTTGTCCAACAATAGATTGTGTGTTCAACTGGATGGGTAGGGAGATACTCACTCAATTCGGAAACACTAAGCCATTCCAATCCCTTATCGGGCTGAATTTGAGTCATTAGTGTGGAAAACTTTTCTTCTAAAATCTCCAGCTTGTTTATTACTAATGACAATGCTGATGGCAAGTCATTAAAACTCAATATTTGCTTTTCCATATCAATATATGTGTGGCAAGTTGGTTAGGCTTGCCGTTACCTTGTTATTAATATCCTTTCTTCGTCTGCCTTGTATTGGCGACAAAAGACTTGTTGCTGCCTGTGAGACTGATAGAGCCGCAATTAACAAACTCTCCGTCGGAATAGACTCTGTACTTCTGTCCGCTTACCTCATGCTTCTGTTTGATGCGCTCTCGCATCCACTTCTTGGCTGCGGTCAATGAGCAAAAGGTCTCGCTCTCCTTGGTCGTCTCGTCATATACGATGCACTGGGTCATACATGCTCCTACTTCATCCATGCACCTATACTCGACGTGACATAGTCCAACTGACCGCCAAATATGTCGCTTGGCTCTATGTCGTATTGTCCATCCCTCACTTCCTTGTCCTCTCCAAGAAGCGACAAGTTTCCGTCGGCATCCAAACGTGCTGCGTCTATGACGATGTCACGAGGCTCGTCAAAGAGATAACCTGCCACGATGGGCTGCTCTCCCTCGAAATGCACCTCAAAGCCTCCGTCCACCTCCGTGCCGTACTTGCGAAGAGCCGCTTTCAGCTCGTCCTGCTCCCGGTGCTGCAATGCCTGGAGTTGTCCGTGGATAGTGAGGTCTTGCAGTTCTGCCTCTCGTTTGGTGTGGGTTGCCTCGCCGGTCTTGCAGTCGATGTCATACTTGTGGTAAACCACTGGGATATGGTCTGCCGATGTGACAAGCCATGTGATGTTGTTCACTGAGAAGCCCTGTCTGGTGAGGAACTCCTCGATGTCTGAGCCGAGAAGGTGGTCGGCTACGTCAAGATACTCGATGCGTGCGTCAGCATCATGCAGGATGATAATCTTCATTGCCTTTCTATTTTTAGTGATACAAATAAGTTTGTCGCCCATGTCGCTGGACTTGTTTAACTACGTTGAAGAAACTTACGCTCAGCATAGTGAATAAATTCCCTCTGCGTTCGCTTAACCGTTTCTTTCTCTTCCCTCCTTTCGAGACCTTTCAGCCTGTGGAGGGATATTTTCTGCTCCCACAAGCCGCAAGAAAAGACATAAAGACAAATTATGTGTGAAGAATACTCTTTTCCGAGGAAAAGGAAGATTGTTCACAGTCACAAGACCTCAAGCAGAATTTGACGATTGTCTCAGACGCGGCTAACTTTGCAGGAAATATGCCTACCACTGCGCTGATTGGAAGAAGATTATTGATATTGGCTGCAAGAGGAATGATGTGTTATATATAAAGAGGTAAGAAGAAAGATTGAAACAGTAAGGGTGGGCAGTGAAGTGTTTGCAGGTCTGCTGTACCGACATAAAGCGAGTGTGTTGGCTGACCGGGATGCAAGTCATCAAAGCTTCAGCCTTGATAGCTTGTAGCACGGACAGACAATTCTCTCGCGTCGGTACTTCGGCATACTGTCAGCTTTGGCTAATAGCAACGTGTTGCCATCAGCCAAGGATGTCTGTATGACGACAGACCATGTAACGCTTCGCAAAGGCGTGGGGCAAAGCAGTATAATTTAGAAGTAGATAGTAACGTATATCAGGCAAGAAGAGACAGTTGCGCAACGGACAAATCGGGCACTCCTGTCAGCATGACAAATGTGCCTTGTCCTTGCCGCAGGACACTGAGGCAGATTGGACGTAGCAGACATGTCTGCCACATTCAATATGCCTGAGTGGACAAGAACTGCCTCTTGTATAGCAGAAGAGAAATTGTAAAACAGTTGATTAGTGGTAAAGGTGGTATGGGTGGGCAGAATGGCATTACACGGACATTGCCGAAGCCCGATAATGGGACAGCCAGACAGCAATAAAGGCAGTTATCAGAAGTGTCAGTTTCTGATAGTGACATTGTTGGCTGCCTGTCACATGGGATTCGTGCGGTGTCCGTACAGTAATGCCGTTCTGAAGGTGTGGGGCGAAGCGATACAACGCACTTGGACGAAACCACCGCTTATAACAGAAAATATTTTGCAGTCAAAGAGAAGAAGAATAGTAAAGCAGGTGTGGGTGGGTAGTGAAGCTGTCGCAAGATTGACGGTCTGAATATCAAGGCGAGTGGATAGCCAGTAAAGGACACAATTATCAGAAGCCTCGGCTTCGGCATCTTGTGGCATAGATGGCAGTCCTCTCGCGTTCAGACCTTGGCATACTGTCTTTCTTGGCTAATAGCGACTTTGTCGCCATCAGCCGGGAATATCTGTATGCCAACCATCTTGGTGACGTTTCGCAAATGGTGAGGGACGAAGTGGTTAGAATAAAGGAAGACGGCGTTGCCGTTATGGTTAATAAATGCACATGGTTGTTATTAGAGAAGATTATCACACGCTATAACAGCAGATTGATGTCCCTGAGCAAAACAAAAGCGACCCGAAGGTCGCCTTGTTATGGAGAGGAAAGGCTATTTCTTGCCTTTCTTGGTTGCTGGCTTGGCCGGCTCTTCCGCAGGAGTCTCCTCCTTGTCGGGACACTCGTAGAACTTGGTTGCAACCATGATGATTCTGGAGTGCTTCACGCCATCCTTGTCTGTCCACTCCTCTGGCTTGAAGAAACCCTCGACGGTGAGCAACGTGCCCTTGGTGAGCTTGTCGAATGATTCGGTGTGCTCGTTCTTGCGCCATGCCTCCATATTCATGAAAGCCGATACGCGGTTGGTTTCCTCGCCGTTCTTCTCCTGACGGCCTACTGCCAATGAGAAGCGTGCTACGCTGGCGTTTGCGAACTGACGGATTTCTGCATCCTTACCTACGAAACCTGAAACTGTGAAGTTGTTCTCGATCTTTTTCATTTTGAATTGAATTTAAAAGTGAAACTTAATTTTTACATGCATTCAAAAGCAGGGATGTGGCACCATGTGGGAAGCACCATGAAAATCGTTCGCAATACTCTTTTTGTCGTTGGCGGTAAGGGAGAAAAAGGAAGATTACGCACTATTTTATTGGTCACAGCGATAGCGGCCACACAAGAAGGAGGAAGTCCTTCGCAGCATCACGCTACCTTTGCATGGTAATTGCGACATGAAGTCGTACAGATAATTGTTCTTTGAAACTAATGAACCTCTTATTCCGTTAAGAGTAGCCTACCGAAGCGTGCGTAGTTGGCAACGACTGGGTGCGAAGCCTTCGGGACAATATGGCGAGGTCTTGAACATCACAAGACGCAGCTGTTAGGCTGACTGACAAGGACAACGTAAAGTAACCGCCGTTACCAACCATCGTGACAAAGAATTGGCTCACGGATGTTTATGAGCCATGCCAAAACGGCAAGTGGATAGGTTGGCTATGTTTATCTAATAGCCACACGGATGTCGCTCCACCGGTGGATAGGCGGGTCCTAAATCAGTCGAAGTTATCCGTACGGAACATGGTAAGCCTATAGGTCTCCTCATCTCATTATGGGAACAGGTAAGTCAATCGCAAGAGCAACCGAACGGCTTGTAGGTAAATGACGATGGAGAAAGCGAATGCCCCTCTGTAATGGCGGGGATAGGGGTTGGGACATCACCCCACGCGAAAGCGGGCAGACTTCCATCAGGTAATTCGCTACGAAATGAAATGTAGAACTTGTGTAAATGAAGAAACGACAATTGGACGAGGCGCAAGCCAAGTGTGCATCCTCAGCCGCACTGACCGCATGGCAGACCATCAACTGGGTGTCGTGTGAGAAGGAGGTACGCAAGCTGCAAGTCAGAATAGTAGAGGCTCTAAAGGCAAACCGCATTGGAAAGGTGAAATCTCTCCAACGCATCTTGATTAGCTCGTTCTCCGCCAAGGCATTGGCAGTGAGACGCGTGACATCAAACTCGGGCGGTAGCACTGCTGGGGTTGACAAGGAAACCTGGCTCACTCCCATAAGACGCTACAAAGCCATCAGCTCTTTGACAACGAGGGGTTACAAGCCAAAGCCTCTTCGCCGTGTCTTCATCCCGAAGAAAAACGGCAAGATGCGCCCGCTCGGAATCCCTACCATCAAGGACAGGGCTATGCAAGCCCTCTTCCTAATGGCACTTGAACCCATAGCAGAGACACTTGCCGACGGCAACTCCTATGGTTTTCGCAAATACCGCTCATGTGCGGATGCGACAGACCAGATATACAAGTGCCTTCACAAGAAGACCTCGGCTCAATGGGTGCTTGAGGGTGACATAAAGGGATGCTTCGACCATATCAGCCACGAATGGTTGCTTGACAATGTCATAATCGACAAGGAAATGCTCCGCAAGTGGCTTAAGGCGGGAGTGATAGAAAAGAATGTGTTCCACATGACCGACGAGGGGACACCCCAAGGCGGAATAATCTCCCCGACATTGGCGAACATCACACTTGATGGGATGGAAGCATTGGTAGCCAAACACTCAACCCGAAGGGACAACGGCAAGACCTACTCCAACAAGGTAAACCTCGTACGCTACGCAGACGACTTCATCGTCACTGGCGATACGAAGGAGGTACTTGAAGAGATAAAGTCAGAGCTAATCGTATTCCTAAAGGACAGAGGTTTGGAACTCTCAGAGGAAAAGACGCTGATAACACATATCAAGGATGGTTTTGACTTCCTCGGTTTCAACATACGGAAATATGGCAACGGCATGTTGCTGATTAAACCGAGCAAGAAGAATCAGAAGAAGTTTGCGGAGTCGACACATGAAGTAATATACAAAATGCGCTCAGCCAAGCAGACGGATGTAATTGGCAAACTCAACCCCAAGATAAGCGGTTGGGCGAACTATTACAGATATGTGTCCTCGAAGGAGGTGTTCTCCAAGCTCGACCACATAATCTTCCTCCAACTGAGGAGATGGTCGATAAGAAGACACCATGACAAGTCGTTGAAGTGGATAGAGAAGAAGTATTGGCAACACGACGGGAAACGTGGATGGATATTTGGAACAAAGGGCAAGGATAAGAAAGGCAAGGAGAAAATCTATCGCCTTATCCAACTGACCCACACACCGATACTCCGCTACACGAAGATAAGGTCGAAAGCCAATCCGTTTGACCCACGATACGACGAATACTTCAAGCAACGGCAAGAAACAAAAAGCCGTACACGCCCGCTCAAATGCAGTGCATGACAGCACACAGAGCCGATTATTTAGAACGAGAGATAATTAAAAGAATTACACGAGCCGTGTGCGGTGAAAGTCGCATGCACGGTTCTTGAAGGGGAAAGCGGGGGAAACCCCGCAGACCTACTTAGAAAATAAGTGGCTTTCAAATAGCTCAATTCAGAAAAAGACGGGGCCAAACAATGGAACAAAGGTTGTAAGCAAGGAGGCAATCCGTATGCAACAGACAGGGGCACTGCTATGGCTGTATGCCTGGAGAAACGAAGCGGGAAATCCGACCTTACAGCTGTATCATCAGAAGAGTGAGGAGCATGAACACTGATGCACGATGAACGACAAGCCTAAGGGTCAGCTTAGCAATAGAGGCATCAAGCCAAAAGAGGACAGACATCAGAGGATTGGCGATAGCACTGTCATCATGCTAAGACCAAGTTCTGTGTCCGACAAGGAAGAGTCGCAAAAGACAGACGAGTAAAACCAAAAGGCGAAATGACCATTCCTATAACAAGGTACAGAGACGCTTAAAACGGCGAAGGGACTTTGGCGACGTATCGCTATACAGGTGTCGAAGCATCGCTTCTATAACAGGACTGGAGCAAGTGAGCAAACCGCACAACTTGCTCCCAAGGTATTTCAGTTACAACAGCCATAACCTCATTGGAGGATTGTCCTAAAAGAGTTTTTGCAGTCAAAGGAAGAAAGAGTCTGCAAGCCACATAGCCAACAGACTCTCTCCTGATTATTCACAGATGACAACATCATCCTTGTACTCCGTCACTTCCTTGCCGTTGATGAGCTGGACAATGACCTCACAACCCAAGTCCTCGACAATCGTTCCCTCTGTCTGACCTCTTCGGGGATAAAGCAAGGTGCAGAAACACCCTACAACGCCGTCCAACTGCTCCATGTCTATCGTTGCCATATCCGTTCCTCCTTGTTAGCCGAATGTGATTGGATTGATGCAGAAATTCGTGTCCTCTGCCTCATACTCGTATTCATTGATGAAGTCAATCATCTTCTGTTCGCTTCTTCCGTCCTGTGAGACACCAGTCTTCTCACACCACAACTTGATAGCATCACCAAAGGTGGAGTAAGCACCCTCACAATCCTCAAAGAGTTCTCCGTATGCAGTGACGTAGCACTCTTCGGGGAAGAAGTCGTTCTCATCGTGCGTATAGAAGATGTCGCAACCTGGCTCAACCTCTCGCCAACTGATTGAAAGTTCATCGCCAAGTGCCTTGTTCACCTCCTCAAAGAACAAGTCGCATGAAGACCAAGCACTTTCGGTGTCAAAGGACAAGAGGGCATAATCGTCTTCCACGTTCTCCTCATACTCTGCCCAATAGATGTGTCCTCTCACCGAGATGCCTTTCTTCTCGTAGTCAATGCCATAGTGTTCTGCCAAGAGATACAGATACACATTATTACTGTTCACCTCCAACTCTTGGAGTGTGTTCCAAAGGTCTGCCACGGCTTTGCGTGAGCCTGTCACCTTGTACTGAGTGTCGCAAATGTTAGCCATAAGATAAAATTTTTATTTTCTTCCCTTATGTAGAACCAACTACCATCGGGATTGATTAAAGAATTATGTTGCCCCAAAAGGTGTTATGGCTCATCAATGCAAGGTTTTGCCGTCAAATACTACCTCTGCCACAATCAGAGCGTGGAGATTTCACGGACAAACCACAGGCACCGACCTTGCAGGATGAACGCCATGACAGGTACCTTTGCAACACAATTCTTATCAAAGCCCGATGGGGTGGTACATGGCAGACTGCATGGTACAGCAGTGTGAAGTGACGTTATAGGTGGAGATAAGGCTATAAGAGGTTTTTGCAGTCAAAGGAGAAAAGAGTCCACAAAGTGCAGTATCTACAGGACAAAAACACTTTAGTTTACCTTGGTTAGCTCTTATATATATGCTAACCTAAAGTAAACTGTATATATGTCCGTCTAAAACCCGAAAACCGTACGGGTCAGCTTACGTCAGAAACAGAAGTATAGAACCATAGAAGTGGTTCAAGAAGTCTTTCTTCCTTTGACTGCAAAATATTATCTTTGCACGAATCATAATTGCCCTGTAGGATTTAATATAATTTAACACTCTTTGTTGAATGCAAGGAAGAACAGCTTCAATATGCTGAATATCAGTAGTATAACATTGTGTTAACCCTTAATCTGTAGAAAAGGATGTTATCATACAAAGTAATGTCCATTTGTACTTTTTCTATATGGTTTTATACTTACATTTGCATATCATTTGTATCTTGATAACAGTAACTAACTGATTATCAATATACTTTATATTTGAATGCGTAAAATAGCAACGGATTCAACGCACCCAGCGAATCCGTTTAATCCGATAAATCCGTTGTTATTTTTTCGCACCATAATAATCTGCTGTAAATCAGCAATCAGTGGAAGGATATTCGTATTGAGGGACTGCGTGACTACGGCAGGAATGCCGTAGCCTCCTACATTAGTATCGTTGGCTTTATTGCTTGGTTGGTGCACTTCTTGCTCTGGCAAGCGGCAAAGCCGAGCGGAGCCAGCTGCAATAGATTGCCAGTTTGCTTGGTTGGTGCAGTGGAGACAGCTGCAATAGATTGCCAGTTTGCTTGGTTGGTGCAGCTGAGACAGCTGCACCCCCTACCGTTTGCGTTCGCCGTCCAATCGGTTTCCGTCCGCTGTCTGATTGGATTCCGTCCGCCGTCTGATCGGTTTCCGTCCGCTGTCTGATTGGATTGCGTTCGGTGCACGATGACATAAGCGGAGAGTCTATGCATTTATTCTTTACATATTTTTAAGTAAAAACCCTCAACAATCCAATTATTATTGCTAACTTTGCAAACTGAAAATTGCAATTCGAATACTTAGCGGTATTCTACGTAGAAAAAGAAACAAATTGTTTTAAAAATTTTTATGGATTCTATTTTATTAATCACAGTCATCTTGACGGCTGTTGTATTGGTAGTAGGTGCGTACGTAGTTGCGAAACTCGTAGGTCCTCGTTCGTACAACCCGGTTAAGGGTCAGCCCTTTGAGTGTGGTATTCCTACACGCGGATCTTCTTGGATTCCGGTGCATGTAGGTTACTATCTCTTTGCTATCCTTTTCCTTATGTTCGACATTGAGACCCTCTTCCTCTACCCGTGGGCAGTAGTTGTCAAGCAGTTTGGAGTAATGGCGCTTGCGAGCGTTGGTTTCTTCATGCTGGTATTGGTATTTGGCCTTGCATACGCTTGGCGGAAAGGAGCGTTGGAATGGAAGTAAGAAAACCTGTCATCAAGAGTATTCCTTACGATGAGTTCAAGGACAACAAGGGCCTTGAGACAATCGTAGACGAGCTCCATGAGGGCGGCGTCAACGTAGTGGTTGGCTCACTCGACCAGGCTATCAACTGGGGTCGTTCCAACTCTTTGTGGTCATTAACATTCGGTACATCATGCTGCGGCATTGAGTTCATGGCAGTAGGTTGCGCCCGTTACGACTTCTCTCGCTTCGGCTTCGAGGTGACACGTAACTCTCCTCGTCAGGCCGACCTGATTATGTGTGCCGGTACCATCACCAACAAGATGGCGCCAGTCTTCAAGCGTCTCTACGACGAGATGGCTGAGCCTAAGTACGTTGTGGCAGTGGGCGGTTGCGCCATCTCGGGCGGTCCGTTCAAGAACTCGTACAACGTAGTGCGCGGCATCTCAGAGATTGTGCCAGTAGACGTGTACGTGCCCGGCTGTCCTCCGCGTCCGGAGGCTATCCTCTACGGCATGATGCAGCTGCAGCGCAAGGTGAAGGTCGAGAAGTTCTTCGGTGGAGCAAACCACAAGATGACACATGAGGAGAAAGAACTCTCTATGTCGAAGGGTGGTCTGCACGGCTTGAGCAACGAGGCTCTCGCCAGCGAAGCAAAGCGCGAGACAATCGTAGTGAACGAGGTGCCGGAAGGCTTCGATGCAAAGAAAGGTCTAACTGATTAATATAATAAGGTATAAGATATGAAACTTGAAAACATAGAACTCTCATTCGACAATTTCGCGAGTGAGATGTCGAAACTGAAGAACCAGAAACATTTCGACTACCTTGTTACCATCATCGGCGAGGACTTCGGCGAGGAAGGCTTGGGATGTATCTACATTCTTGAGAACACCGACAACAACGAGCGCTGCTCTGTACGCACCATCGCAAAGAAGGTGGACGGCAGCGATGTGATTCCTACCGTCGTTGAGCTCTGGAAGGCAGCCGAGCTGCTCGAGCGCGAGGTGTACGACTTCGTAGGCATCAAGTTCCTGGGCCACCCCGACATGCGCCGTCTGTTCCTGCGTACCGACTTCAACGGCTACCCGTTGCGCAAGGACTTCGACATGAGCCCCGAGGCAAACCAGTTCCCACTTACCGACGAGCCCGAGTCTGACTACACC
The DNA here is from genome assembly GCF_000235885.1 of Leyella stercorea DSM 18206. Taxonomy (GTDB): domain Bacteria; phylum Bacteroidota; class Bacteroidia; order Bacteroidales; family Bacteroidaceae; genus Prevotella; species Prevotella stercorea. Next base: position 11,202 of record NZ_JH379375.1, on the reverse strand, counting down.
GTTGTGTACAGTCTCGACGCCGACGGCCGCCTCGTAGCTACAAAGAAGCGCCTCTTCGAGGACACCGACTTCGTAGTGAACATCGGTCCGAACCACCCGTCTACACACGGTGTGCTCCGCTTGCAGACCGTTCTCGACGGCGAGAAGGTGAAGCGCATCTACCCGCACCTGGGCTATATCCACCGTGGCATCGAGAAGATGTGGGAGGGCATGACCTATCCGCAGACACTCGCTCTTACCGACCGTCTCAACTACCTCTCGGCAATGATGCACCGCCACGCTCTCGTAGGCGTAATAGAGGAGGGTATGGGCATTGAGCTTACAGACCGCATCCACTACATCCGTACCATCATGGACGAGCTGCAGCGTATCGACTCCCACTTGCTCTACCTCGGCTGTACAGCGCAGGACTTGGGCGCCCTCACAGCGTTCCTCTACTGCATGCGCGACCGCGAGCATGTGCTCAACGTGATGGAGGAGACCACCGGCGGACGACTCATCCAGAACTACTACCGCATCGGCGGATGCCAGGCAGACATCGACCCGAAGTTCGTAGAGAACACCAAGAAGCTCTGCAAGTATCTGCGTCCGATGATTCAGGAGTATCTCGACGTGTTCGGCGACAACGTAATCACACACAACCGCTTGGTTGGCGTAGGCCCGATGGGACGCGAAGACTGTATCAACTACGCCGTGACAGGTCCGGCAGGACGTGCCGCAGGCTGGAAGAACGATACACGTAAGCGCCACCCGTACGACCTCTACGACAAGGTAGAGTGGGAGGAGATTACAATGACCGGTTGCGACTCTATGGACCGCTATTACTGTCACATCAAGGAGCTCTATCAGAGCCTTAACATCATCGAGCAGCTCATCGACAACATTCCGGAGGGCGACTTCTACGTTAAGCAGAAGCCAATCATCAAGGTGCCCGAGGGACAGTGGTACTTCTCTGTAGAGGGAGCCAGCGGCGAGTTCGGCGTATATCTCGACTCTAAGGGCGACAAGAGTCCTTACCGTATGAAGATGCGCCCGATGGGTCTGACACTGACCGGCGCTCTCGACCCGATGCTTCGCGGACAGAAGATTGCCGACCTCATCACAACCGGTGCAGCTATCGACTTCGTAATTCCTGACATCGACCGTTAACGAAATCATAAATTAAAAGAAATGTTTGACTTTAGTAACATAACAAGCTGGCTCCACAATCTCCTCTCAGTGACCTGCGGTCTTGGAGATTTCTGGACAATACTGATCGAGTGCATCCTGGTTGGTGTCTGCATCCTCGCAGGCTACGCCATCCTCGCCATCATCTTGATCTTCATGGAGCGCAAGGTGTGCGCATGGTTCCAGTGCCGTCTTGGCCCGATGCGCGTAGGCCCTTGGGGCATATTCCAGGTGTTCGCCGACGTGCTGAAGATGCTCATCAAGGAGATTTTCTCTGTTGACGGTGCCGACAAAGTGCTCTACTACATCGCTCCGTTCCTCGTGATTATAGCTTCCGTAGGCACCTTCTCGTTCCTCCCGTGGAATAATGGTGCTCAGGTGCTCGACTTCAATGTAGGTCTGTTCCTCATGTCGGCAATCTCAAGTATCGGCATCGTGGGCATCTTCATGGCAGGTTGGGGCTCTAACAACAAGTATTCGGTAGTTTCGGCTATGCGTGGCGCCGTGCAGCTCATCTCATACGAGATGTCGCTCGCCCTCTGCCTTATCACCGCCGTTGTGCTCACCGGCACAATGAAGGTATCGGGCATCGTAGATGCACAGACCGGTGCTTTCGGTTGGCTCATCTTCAAGGGACACATCCCGGCTATCATCGCCTTCCTCGTGTTCCTCGTAGCAGGCAACGCCGAGGCAAACCGTGGCCCGTTCGACTTGGCTGAGGCTGAGTCGGAGCTTACAGCCGGCTATCACACCGAGTATTCGGGTATGGGCTTCGGCTTCTACTACCTCGCCGAGTACCTCAACCTTTTTGTAGTTTCAGGTATCGCTGCCACAGTATTCCTTGGCGGTTGGGCTCCGTTCAACATCGGTGTTGCCGGCGTTGACAGCGTGCTCGACATGATTCCGGGCATCGTGTGGTTCCTCGGCAAGACATTCGGCATAGTGTTCCTGCTTATGTGGGTGCGCTGGACATTCCCTCGTCTGCGTGTCGATCAAATTCTGAAGCTCGAGTGGAAGTACTTGATGCCTTTGTGTCTTATCAACTTGATTCTCATGACTGTAGTTGTGGCATTCGGTTGGCACTTTTAATTAGAAGTTAAGGAGTAAAGAAGTTAAGGAGTTAAGCCAAATGTACTGATTGATATGGAAAAAAGGTTATGGCTTAACTACAAGTGACCAAAGGGAACGATAACTTCTCACTTCTGAATTCTTAATAATAATAAACAATGGAAGAAAACAAAAAATCATATTTCGGAGAAATCGGGTCGGCTATGAAAACCCTCGCCATTGGTATGAAGACCACATGGAAGGAGCTCCTCACAAAGAAGAGCACAGAGCAGTATCCCGAGAACCGCAAGACCACACTGCACGTAGCAGCACGCCACCGCGGCCGTCTGGTGATGAACCGCGACGAGAACGGCGTCGTGAAGTGTACTGCTTGTACACTTTGCGAGAAGGCTTGCCCGAACGGCACCATCAAGATTGTGTCGCAGATGGTTGAGAACCCGGAGACAGGCAAGAAGAAAAAGCAGCTCGTCGACTACCAGTACGACCTCGGCGACTGCATGTTCTGCGAGCTTTGCGTGAACGCCTGCAACTTCGACGCAATCAAGTTTGTAAACGATTTCGAGAACTCGGTATTCGACCGCGAAGCACTCGTGCTTCACCTCGACAAGGAAGTGTACGAGGGCGGCTCGCTGCCCAACATCATCGACGGCGGCGCAGACTTCGAAATCGGAACGTTTAACACCAAAACAAAATAAGGAGTAAGAAAATATGGCAAGTATAGTAATGTTTTGCATCTTGGCAGCAGTAATCCTCGGATCGGCTGTCATGTGCGTGACCACAAAGCGCATCATGCGTTCGGTCACATTCCTGCTTTTCGTACTCCTCGGAGTGGCAGGCCTCTACTTCCTGCTCGACTACACCTATCTTGGTGCAGCGCAGATCAGCGTTTATGCTGGCGGTATGGTGATGATGTACATCTTCGCCGTGCAGCTCGTCAGCAAGCGCACACTCCAGGGATTGGTAGAGCGCGTTAAGGGCTGCCGTGCCCTCTCTTACGCACTCATCTGCCTCGTAGGTTTGGCTACCGTAGCCGGCGTACAGCTCAAGAATGGTTTCATCTCTGTCCTTGTTGAAGGCAAAGAGGTGCCCATGCAGACCATCGGCGAGGCTCTTCTCGGTTCGGAAAAGTATCAGTATGTATTGCCCTTCGAGTTCATCTCAGTGTTCCTGCTGGCATGTATCATTGGCGCAATCGTTGTAGCACGTAAAGAAAAGGAGGACAAGTAAATTATGGTACCAGTAGAATGTTATTTCGTGCTTAGCGCACTTCTGTTCTTCATCGGCGTTTACGGCTTCGTGACACGCCGCAACCTGATAGCCATGCTCGTCTCTATAGAGCTCGTGCTCAACGCCGTAGACCTGAACTTCGCGGCTTTCAACCGTCTGCTCTTCCCCGGCGAGTTCGAGGGCTTCTTCATGACCCTCTTCTCAATCGGTGTGAGCGCAGCAGAGAGCGCCGTAGCTATCGCGATTATTATTAACGTTTACCGCAATTTCCACAGCGATCAGGTGAACAGTATTGAAAACATGAAATATTAATTAGATTATGGATTTTACATATTCAATATGGATTCTTCTGTTGCCGCTGATCAGCTTCCTGGTTATCGGTCTGCCAGAATTCGTGAATAAGAAGTATTCCTGGTCGCACAAGACAGCTGGATTGATTGGCACCTGCTCTTTGGGCTTGGTGACAGTACTCAGCTACTACACAGCGTTCCAGTATTTCACAGCCGACCGTCTTGCTGACGGCACCTTCGCAACCTTCGTTCCCTACAACGTGACATGGTTGCCGCTGGGCCATCTGCACTTCGACCTCGGTGTGCTGCTCGACCCGATTTCGGTGATGATGCTCATCGTCATCTCAACGGTCAGCCTTATGGTGCACATCTACTCGTTCGGCTATATGCACGGCGAGAAAGGCTTCCAGCGCTACTACGCTTTCCTTTCTCTCTTCACGATGTCAATGCTCGGACTCGTGCTTGCTACCAACATCTTCCAGATGTACATGTTCTGGGAGCTCGTGGGTGTAAGCTCTTACCTCCTCATTGGCTTCTACTACACTCTGCACGCAGCCGTTCACGCTTCTAAGAAGGCGTTCATCGTGACACGCTTCGCCGATATGTTCTTCCTCATCGGTATCCTCATCTTTGGCTACTACACAGGAAGCTACAACTTCTCGTTCACCGGAACAGAGATTGCTTACGGCGCAGGTGCTTCTGCCTTCACCGTTGCTGACAGCGCACGCGCTCTTGCTGCAGGCGGCATGATTCTGCCTACAGCCCTCGTGCTTATGTTCATCGGTGGTGCAGGTAAGTCGGCTATGTTCCCGTTGCACATCTGGTTGCCGGATGCTATGGAAGGTCCGACACCGGTATCTGCACTTATTCACGCCGCTACCATGGTCGTTGCAGGTGTGTTCCAGATTGCACGTCTCTTCCCGGTATGGATCGAGTACGCTCCGCAGGCTCTTGAGGTAGTCGTTATCGTAGGTGCTTTCACAGCCTTCTACGCAGCAGCCGTTGCTTGCGCACAGAGCGACATCAAGCGTGTGCTTGCCTTCTCTACAATCTCTCAGATTGCGTTCATGATGGTAGCGCTCGGCGTATGTCTGCCGGGTCATCACGGTGCGGCTCTTGACAACCACGCACAGCTTGGCTACATGGCTTCTATGTTCCACCTGTTCACACACGCCATGTTCAAGGCTTGTCTGTTCCTCGGAGCCGGTTGCATCATCCACGCTGTTCACTCTAACGAGATGTCTGCAATGGGCGGTCTGCGCAAGTACATGCCTATCACTCACATCACATTCCTCATCTCTTGCCTCGCTATCGCAGGTATCCCGTTCTTCTCGGGCTTCAGCTCTAAGGACGAGATCATCACTGCTTGCTTCGAGTACTCACCGCTCTGCGGCTGGTGGATGACAGGCGTTGCCGCTATGACAGCGTTCTACATGTTCCGCCTCTACTACGGCATCTTCTGGGGTACAGAGAACAAGGAACTGCACGCTCACCACACACCGCACGAGGCTCCGGTTACTATGACCTTCCCGCTCGTGTTCCTGAGCATCGTTACAGTAGGCGTAGGTGTTGTTACAACACTCGGCGGTTTCTGCGACTGGAGCTGGGCAAGCTTCGGCTCTATCGTGAGCGCAGCAGGCACAGCCTACACCGTTCACTTCGACCCGCAGGTAGCTGCCACCTCTACAGTGATCGCTATCCTCTCTATCGCCCTTGCCACATATATCTACAAGGGTGAGAAGCAGCCTATCGCCGACAAGCTGTACGCTACATTCCCGCGTCTGCATCGTTGGGCTTACAAGCGCTTCTACATGGACGAGGTTTACCAGTTCGTTACTCACAAGATTCTGTTCCGCTACGTCAGCCGTCCGGTACAGTGGATCGACGAGAAGATCATCAATGGTCTTATCGACTTCACTGCTTGGGGTGCTAACGAGGCAGGTGAGACCATCCGCCCATGGCAGAGCGGCGACGTTCGCCAGTATGCCGTTTGGTTCATCACAGGTACGGTAGCTTTAACATTATTATTACTTTGCTTATAATTAGAATATGAATATATTAAGTTTATTCGTAGTAATCCCTGCGTTGATGCTGCTCGGTCTGTGGATCGCACGCAACGTCAATCAGGTGCGTGGTGTGATGGTTGCCGGTTCATCTTGCCTCTTGGCAATGAGCATTTGGCTCACGCTCCACTTCATCAGCGAGCGCGCTGGCGGCAACACCGAGGAGATGATTCTCCATGCCTCTACTGCGTGGTTCCCGGCTTTGCACATCAACTATGAGGTTGGTGTAGACGGTATCTCTGTTGTGATGTTGCTGCTTTCGAGCATCATCGTCTTCACCGGTACATTCGCTTCATGGAAGCTCAAGCCCCTCACAAAGGAGTTCTTCATGTGGTTCACTCTGCTTTCGACAGGTGTTTACGGTTTCTTCATCTCGATCGACCTCTTCACCATGTTCATGTTCTACGAGGTGGCACTCATCCCGATGTACCTTCTCATTGGTTTCTGGGGTTCGGGTCGCAAGGAGTATGCAGCCATGAAGCTTACGTTGATGCTTATGGGCGGTTCTGCGCTCATCATCCTGGGCTTGGTAGGCATCTACTTCTTCAACGGTGCTTCTACAATGAGCATCCTTGAGATTGCGCACAACAACCACATCCCGGCAGCTGTTCAGAACGTGCTGTTCCCGTTTGTGTTCATCGGCTTCGGCGTGCTCGGCGCGTTGTTCCCGTTCCACACATGGTCTCCGATCGGTCACGGTTGCGCCCCGACATCAGTGTCTATGCTCCACGCAGGTGTGCTCATGAAGCTTGGCGGCTACGGCTGCTTCCGCATCGCAATGTTCCTCCTGCCTCAGGCAGCTAACGACTTGGCTTGGATATTCCTTATCCTCACAACCATCTCTGTCGTTTACGGTGCGTTCTCGGCTTGCGTACAGACCGACTTGAAGTTCATCAACGCTTACTCTTCAGTGTCTCACTGCGGCTTGGTGCTCTTCGCACTCTTGATGATGACCAAGGTGAGCTGCACGGGTGCTATCCTCCAGATGCTCTCTCACGGTTTGATGACAGCCCTCTTCTTCGCCCTCATCGGTATGATCTACGGTCGTACACACACACGTGACATCCGTGAGCTTGGCGGTTTGATGAAGATTATGCCGTTCCTCTCTGTAGGCTACGTGATTGCAGGTTTGGCTAACCTCGGTTTGCCGGGCTTCTCAGGCTTCATCGCCGAGATGACCATCTTCAACGGTTCGTTCGAGAATGCCGACACATTCCACCGTTGCTGCACTGTCATCGCTATCACCTCAATCGTTGTGACCGCTGTGTACATCCTCCGTACCGTGGGCTTCATCCTCTTCGAGAAGGTGAAGAACCCGCACTTCGAGGAGCTCACCGACGCTACATGGGACGAGCGCTTCGCTGTATGCTGCCTCATCTTCTGCGTTGCAGGTCTGGGTTCGTTCCCGATCTGGGCAAGCCATGTTATCAGCGATGCCGTAGTACCAATCCTCAGCGTAATTCCAACACTTTAATAACAGTTCAGCAGTAAAAAATGGATTATAGTCAGTTTTTTAATATGATACCCGAGGCTGGCCTCATGGCAGCCCTCGTGATAGTATTCCTCGCCGACCTCATCCTGAAGGGCGAGAAGAAACATACTACCTTGAGCCTGCTGACAGGTCTGCTGTTGGTTGCTCAGATTGCAGTCTGCTTCACCGCAGAGCCTGCAGAGGCTTTCGCCGGACTCTACACCGCCACAGCAGCAGCGCAGGTGATGAAGGTTATCCTTACAGCCGGTGCGTTCATCGTGGTAGTGATGGCACAGTCGTGGCTCGAGCAGAAGGACGTGCAGAACAAGGAGGGCGAGTTCTATGAGCTCATCATCTCTACCTTGCTCGGTATGTACATGATGATTTCGTCGGGCCACTTCCTCATGTTCTTCCTCGGCTTGGAGATGGCATCAGTGCCTATGGCATGTCTCGTTGCCTTCGACAAGTTCAAGAAGGAGTCGGCAGAGGGCGCAGCCAAGTTCGTGCTCACCGCTACATTCTCAAGCGGCGTGATGCTCTACGGCATCTCGTTCATCTACGGAGCTTGCGGCACACTCTACTTCGACGACGTAATGGCGCAGATCACAGCTACACCGCTCACCATCATGGGCCTCGTGTTCTTCTTCAGCGGCCTCGGCTTCAAGATTTCGCTCGTGCCGTTCCACTTCTGGACAGCCGACACATACCAGGGTGCTCCTACAGCCGTAACAGGCTATCTGAGCGTAGTGTCTAAGGGCGCAGCAGCGTTCGCTTTGATGACAATCCTCACCAAGGTGTTCGCACCGATGGTAGAGTACTGGGAGATGCTGATGTACATCGTCATCGTCCTCACCATCACCATCGCTAACCTCTTCGCACTCCGCCAGACAGAGCTTAAGCGATTCATGGCGTTCAGCTCTATCTCGCAGGCAGGCTACATCATGCTTGCAGCGGTAGGCAACGGCGCAATGGGTCTGCCGGCGCTCATGTACTACGTGCTCATCTACGTAGCAGCCAACATGGCAGTGTTCACCATCATCAACGTTGTTGAGACACGCGGCAAGGGCAACACCGAGATGTCTGTATTCGACGGCTTCTATACCACCAACCCGAAGCTCTCGTTCCTCATGACACTCGCTCTGTTCTCGCTCGCAGGCATCCCGCCGTTCGCAGGTATGTTCTGCAAGTTCTTCGTGTTCATGGCAGCAGCCGAGCAGGGCTCTAACATCGCATACGCAGTAGTGTTCCTCGCATTGATCAACACCGTACCGTCACTCTACTACTATCTGAAGATTGTAAAGTGCATGTACATCAACAAGACCGATGCTCCGCTCGCTCCGTTCAAGAGCGACTGCGCTACACGCACAGCCCTCGCACTCTGCACCGCTGGCGTACTCCTCTTCGGTGTATGCAGCTGCGTCTACGGATGGCTCGTAGCGGCTACAGCGATGTAGAATATAGGAGTTAGGAGTTTTGCAATTCAATAACTCGACAATAAGGATAATGGTCTGCAATTCGTTCAGCACGAGTTGCAGACCATTTTTCTTTATCCTGTAACGTATATTGAGACACCTAATGCGTATCTTTGCATTTGAATTAATTATACTACTATTATGGAAGAATCAAAGAAACTCTTTTGTGAACTTATTGTTAGCAAGAAATGTAGACTATAACTACTTGCGTTTGTATTCTCTTGATAGAATAGAAGGTGTTAACTTAACAGATGCTCATTTTGTCTTGCCAAAAGATTTTTGTGCAAAAGAATATTTTGCAGAATACTTTGGTATTGTATTGGATGAATCTGTACCGCTTCAGAGAATAGTGTTAAGGGCAGACAAATGCCATCAGCACTATATGCGCACATTGCCGTTGCATCACTCGCAAAAAGAAATCTATGCATGTGATGATTATGCCGATTTTGAATTGGCACTGCGTCCTACCTATGACTTCTATATGAAGTTGATGAGTTTTGGCAATATGATAAAAGTGTTAGAGCCCAAAAGTCTTCAGGAGAAGATATATAAATGGTTGGAGAAAACAATAGAAGTTTACAAATAAAAATAATTCAATAAGTATGGAATCAAGATTATTTCAAGCCTTAAAGGCTTTCAAAGGCGCTGATGGTTGCGAAGCAAACCTGTTTGAAGAGTTTAAGAAAATTGCTGAAGCAGCATTCTTCTCTGGCTATTTTCTTGTTAATGGCGGTTGTAAGGATGCGTATAAACTAAAGTTGACCTGCATCGAATTTTATTACCACGAGGATGATGGCAATATTAAAGATGAAAAAAAATATCTGAAAGGGGAAGATGAATTTGGCTATGCTTTAGGTGCTGTATGTCCAAATCCATCGGGCGTTGATGTTTTGTTTGATGATCCACAAAAGAAATATCATGCGTCTTTCTTGATTAGAGGCTATAAAGCTATTGTGCCTGGGGAAAAAGAATGGGAGAATAATGAAAAAAGAAAAAATTGGGCTCCTCATGATTTTTGGTATGATTTATATGGTGGAGCAAATATGCTAAGCAATGGCAAGTTTAGTATAGAATGGATAGATGAGTCTGATGAAACGCTGGGCCATGCAGAACCTATGCAACGAATCAATATAAACGACAACAGATTATGGGGATTTAAACGAGTTGAAAAGCTATGATAACAGAACAATATAAAGACAAAGTGTTTTTTTCACAGTTGCTACGTACAGATTATCCCAATATCTATAAGGATGTTTGTGAAATTCTGGATGCTAATAACGTAGCGCATGAAACGCTTCCTTTAACTAAGGATTATTGGTGTCGTGATTATATGCCGATACAATTTGCATGTGGTTATTTCTCCCAATTTGTCTACAATCCCGACTATCTGAAAGGTAAGGAAAAATACATTACTGATGTAGATAAAGTGATGAATAAGATTGAAGATAAGAATTTTATCATCAATCATTCTTCTTTGGTTATTGATGGTGGAAATATTGTTGTTGGCGAAATAGAACAACCAGATACTTACACCACTAAATCCTTTATTGTAATGACAGACAAGGTGATGATAGAAAATGAAGGATTATCTAAAAAGGAGATAGAATCTAAAATTCGGGATTCTTTCAAACCTAAAGAATGTAATTCAACTATTGATGAAATAACTATAGTATGGTTGCCATGGGATAAAAAGGATGTTTGTGGGCATACGGATGGTATCTTAAGATTTGTCGGCGCACAAAAAGATGGCAAACCTGTAGTGTTAACTAATCTTTCAGTATATGATGATGGTATTGCTACTCAAATGCGTAATATCTTGATGGAACATTTTTATGTTATAGAGTTGAATCTTTCTGAATATAACGAATTAAGTTGGGCATATATCAACGCTCTTCAGACACGTGATGTTATTATTGTTCCAGGAATTGGCAATACAAAACTTGATAATGAAGCAATGGGTCAGTTTATTGCTTTATATCCTGATTATAGAGGAAGGATTTTTCAAGTTCAGATGAAAGAATTTATCGAGAAATGGGGTGGAGCTTTGAATTGTTGTTCATGGACAATTAGTGAAGATATGTCCAAATTGCATCACGATATAGAGAATGATAAAAGATTCATTTCTATCATAGAGAAGTATCAGAAAGACTCTAATAGTGTATGCTTTGATGAAATTCGATTCCTTGGTGACTATTATCCTAGAAAACTTGAGAATTATAGTAGGGAATTGGATCGTTTATATTTTGGGTTTTAGAACATAAGTGAGCCGTGAAATATCATCCTCTAAGATTGTAAAAGAAGTACTGCTTACACCCTCTATTGTAAGCAGAACTTCTTCTAGGCACTTATTGACTTATTTTTTTAATTCTTGATTTAATGGCACCTTTATTACGAGCAAAGATTTTGCACAATTCGAGAGTGTAAAATAAACTGTGTCAGGCTAT
>NZ_JH379374.1 GCF_000235885.1 Leyella stercorea DSM 18206 | reverse complement strand
CTCTACTTCGTCGGCTTCTATGTGCTACTGTTATTCGACATTGTACTGTGCATACAGGTAGAAAACCTGACGGCAATCACAGCAAGCGAACAGACAATGGCGGCCTACTTGCAAAACAGCTTCTTCTCCGCCGGCTACTTGATGGCGGCAAGTATCGTGGCACTGAAATGCCTAAACCTCGTGCCGGACTTGGCAGCATGGATGATACCTGAAGGCGACACGGCCTTCTCTACACGGAACTTTGGAGAAGGTGTGGCGCAGCAGGCCAAAATGACGGCTACGGGCGGTATCGGCTCGATGATGAGATAATGATAAACCTAATATTAAATATCCAAAAGATGAATGTACAACAGAAAATTGAGAAATGGTGCAGGAACGAGCGTTTCGTGCACTATGCAAATGAACGCATAAGCGAAGAACTCGTTTATGCACCTAACCACCGAATTGATCCGGAATATGAAGAACTGGACGAAGCCATTACATGGGACAACCGATATATTGTCCCTATGATGACTTACCTTACCTATCGTCTGCAACTGGTCAAATTGCAGAAAAATGCCAAGAATCGAAACCGCCGTGTCTGGTGGATATTCGTGCATGTAATCATGCGGGAAGATTACACACAGCTTTTTGACGGGAAGTTCGAAAAATTTCTGACGGAGTTGCATGATACAGTCATGACAATGTTACATGACGAATACACACGATTGTCTAACAAGAAAAAATAAAGGTATATGGTCATCAAACATTTGGAGAATAAAATCCGACTGGTGGGCATCATCTGCACTGCTTTTCTTGCAGGGTGTATCATCATCAGCGTATCAAGTATCTGGACTGCCCGGACAATGGTGACGGACGCGCAGAAAAAGGTGTATGTGCTGGACGGAAATGTACCTATACTCGTAACCCGCACGACGATGGACGAAACACTGGACGTGGAGGCCAAGAGCCACGTAGAAATGTTCCACCATTACTTTTTTACTCTCGCACCGGACGACAAATACATCCGCTATACGATGGAAAAAGCGATGTACCTGGTCGATGAGACGGGACTGGCACAGTACAATACCCTCAAGGAAAAGGGATTTTACTCCAATATATTGGGTACGAGCGCGGTGTTCTCGATATTCTGTGACAGTATCTCCTTTGACAAAAAGAATATGGAGTTCACCTACTATGGTCGGCAGCGAATCGAGCGCCGGAGTAATATCCTGATGCGCGAACTGGTTACGGCAGGGCAACTTAAACGTGTGCCGAGAACGGACAATAATCCGCATGGACTGCTCATAGTAAACTGGCGCACATTGCTGAACAAAGATATCGAGCAAAAAACAAAGAGTAACTATTAAATCACCAAAGATATGAATATCAAAGGATTCAAACGGATGTTGTTCGGCGAGAAGATGCCGGACAAAGATGACCCGCAGTACAAGGAACGCTACGAGCGAGAGGTGCAGGCCGGGCATAAATTCGCCAAGGCGACACGCATCGACCAAGCGGCGGCCAAGGTGCAGGGCTTTGCCAACGCACACCGGACGCTGTTTCTGGTCATCGTCTTTACATTCGTCATCGGAGCTTTCGTATGGAACGCCTACCGCTTGGTAACTGTGTACAGACACAGTCCGGTAAGTCGCACGGCGACGGAAAAGCAGGATTCAGTGCTTCGGGAACGGCACAAGCTGTTGCAGGAAGTCGAAATAAGGGAACATAAAAACAGAGGGGACAAACCATAGTAAAAAGAGTACTTATGAATACACGGCTTGAAAAATCAGTCCGTTCGTCAGACGAATGGTACACGCCAAAGGAGATACTGGACGCATTGGGCAAATTCGACCTTGACCCTTGCGCTCCCATCCATCCGTTGTGGCCGACTGCCGAGGTCATGTATGACCAGAACATAGATGGGTTGTCCCAGATATGGGAAGGGCGTGTGTGGCTCAATCCTCCCTATTCGCGTCCTCTTATCGAGCTATTCGTCCGGAAATTGGCAGAACATGGCAACGGCATTGCATTATTATTCAACCGTTGCGATTCCAAAATGTTTCAGGACGTCATCTTTCCAAAAGCGACGGGAATGAAATTCCTACGCCACCGCATCCGATTCTACCGACCAGGCGGAGCACGAGGTGACTCTCCCAGTCGCGGTAGCATCCTATTAGCTTTCGGAGAAGACAACGCAGAGATACTGAGAAATTGTGCCATTGAAGGCAAATATGTACAACTCAATTAAAAGATGTATAATGAAGATATTGGAGAAAATCAATTTTCGCCAGCCGAAATATATGCTTCCCGCCATCCTTTATTTCCCCCTGCTCGGCACGTCTTATTTCATCTTCGACCTGTTTCAGACAGAAACGATAGAAATACAAGACAAGGCGTTGCAGACGACGGAGTTCCTGAACCCCGAATTGCCGGGGGCACAGATCAAGGACGATGGCATAGGCAGCAAATACGAGAATATGGCGAAATCATGGGGTAAGATACAAGACTACTCCGCTGTAGATAACATAGACCGGGAAGAACCCGATAAAAACAAGGAAGAGTATGAATCGAAATACACGCAGGACGACATCGACCTGCTCACGGAAGAACAACAGGAAAAAGCTGCGGCAGCGGAAATTGCCTCTGCCAAGACACGAGAACAGGAAGCACTTGCCGAACTGGAGAAAGCACTCGCAGAGGCGAGACTGAGAGGGCAAAACGCGACTGTACCCCCGGCAGAAACGGACACGGCCAACATTGCTCCACCACAAGGAGCAGCAGCCTCCGGAACCATCAACGAAGAGAGCCGGGCTGTGAAAACGCCATCAGCGGACGAACCGCCAAGCGAGGTGGTACGCAAGGTGAAGACAACCTCGGACTACTTTAACACACTGTCGAAGAATGTCCGTGAACCGAAACTCATCCAAGCCATCATTGACGAGAACATCAAAGCGGTGGACGGCTCGCGCGTGAGGTTGCGCCTGCTTGACGATGTGGAGATTGGCGAGTGTGTGATAGCAAGGGGAACATACCTGTACGCTACGGTAAGCGGATTCTCATCCGGGCGCGTGAAAGGTAATATCAGCAGCATCCTCGTGAATGACGAATTGGTGAAAGTGAGTCTCTCACTCTATGATACAGATGGCATGGAGGGGCTGTATGTGCCCAACAGCCAATTCCGGGAAACGAGCAAGGATGTAGCAAGCGGGGCAATGTCGGGCAATATGAACATGAGTATGGGAAGTACAACAGGAAACAGCCTTGCACAATGGGGGATGCAGGCGGTGAACAATGCCTACCAGAAAACAAGCAATGCCATTAGCAAAGCTATCAAGAAAAACAAAGTCAAGTTGAAATACGGAACTTTCGTGTATTTAGTGAACGGACAGGAAAAAAGGAATTAAAACGATGATGACATGGAAACAGATTTATCAGAATATCACAAAGGTACGGATGGGCTTTATTATGCGGACTATATAGCCCCAAATAAAGCCGAAACATTTATCGGAAAACTTGTGAGTACCGAATGGTGGCATCACAGAGGGCAGTTTGCCCTAATATGCAACTTCCGAACAGAAGACAGACGGAGGATTGCCTTATTCGCTTTTCAAAAACATACCGGTTTTTACGGACCAAGATACGGGAATGTTAATTTCAAAACAGTGGAGAAGGGCACTCTTTGGCAATGTGAAATCCAAATGACCCGGACGGGACGTTGTACTTGGGCGCGTGCCAGGCAGATAAAGAAATGAAGCGAAATAGGGAAAAGAAATCAATATAAATATTTTTAATCATGTGCCTATGAAATCTTCAAACTACTTAAAAAAATTATACGGGAATCCGACAGATGAAAAATATACACCGGGATATGGTGTATTACCCATTATCAAATATATACCTGAAGGCAAGATAGTCTGGTGTCCTTTCGATACGAAGCACAGTGAGTTTGTGCAGAAATTCAAGGATGCCGGTTTCCATGTCGTGTATTCCCATATCTATAACGGACAGGATTTTTTCAACTATGAACCGTCCCAATGGGATATACTCGTATCCAATCCTCCTTTCAGCCGGAAGGTGGAAGTCTTTGAACGCTGTCTGAAACTCGGAAAACCATTCGCCTTGCTGATGTCCAACTATTGGCTGAACAACGTAGCACCCTGCCGACTTTTCCAGAATACTGATCTGGAATTACTCATGTTCGATAAACGTATTCAGTTCGGAAAAGGGAAAAACGTACCGTTCAACAGCAGCTATTTCTGCCATAAAATACTTCCGAAACAAATCATATTCGAACAGATAGATGTTACGGACAAATCTCCAAGTTGTATGCAGGATGACATCCCAGATAAGGCAAATATCAATCCGCAAGAGAATAAAGCAATCATGAATTTTCAATTATAACTCTGTATTTCAATGAAAAGGAATTTATTTGGCATTATGCTTCTATCAGGTATTTCCATTTTACCGAAAGCTAACGCACAAACTACCTACGAAGAAATGGAACAACTGACGGTGAACGAACAGATAACAACTGTCATCACGGCATCGGAACCGGTGCGTTTCGTGGATATTTCCACTGACAAGGTGGCGGGCGATCAGCCCATTGACAACATCATTCGCCTAAAGCCCAAGGAAAGCGGACACGAGGATGGTGAAATACTCGCCATCGTCACCATTGTGACGGAACGATACCGCACACAATACGCACTGATTTATACCACAAGGATGAAAGAGGCAGTAACGGATAAGGAGATATTGCTGCAAGAGCGTAATGCGTACAACAATCCGGCAGTCTCAATGTCC
>NZ_JH379373.1 GCF_000235885.1 Leyella stercorea DSM 18206 | reverse complement strand
CCGACGAAGTAGAGCATTGCACCATAGAAATGTACTGTCAGATACCTTATAAGCCACTTCGCCCATGCACCTTCCCATTTGGGCAACAGCGAGAACGCCCATTGTATAGGTCCGAATATTGTTAACATGCCCAGTAGGATTTGCTGGCAATAGATGGTCGCCCACCATCCGATACGATACACAATCAGAGCGATAAGCATGATGATTTTGTCGATACCTACGATGACTCCTGCCGTCAGTGAGGTAAACCACAGTTCGGCTGCGTCTTTCTCCATCTTCGTCACTTCGTCCACTCCGGTTTGTTCCATGGTCGCTTCTACCAGGTTCGGGTCGGAGGTACCCGTGTGAGCGACATCTGCCTGTGCTTGCAAGCTTTGGTACATCGTGTCACGTACATGGATAAGTTGCTGCACTTCCTCGAATTTGTCCGCTATTTGGGTGGCTTCTGCCTCGTACAGATCATGCGTGTACGAGCCGATGCAGTTCGGGATGTAAGACAGGAAGTCAAGGAAACACCAACTGCTCCCACTGCCAGCCATACCCGTGTCTGCTGGCGGATACCACCAACAGAGGATGATTGAAACAGCCAAAGGACGGAACAGCTTCAGCACATCCAGTGGCTCATGTTTCACCATCATCTTGTACGCCATTCCCGCTGCCATCACAATAGCGAACAGGGCAGCCAGTGCCATGCACATTTGTAGTATCCACCAGAACGGTCCCTGCGAGCCGGTAAAAGTCGCATCAGTCAGGAACTCGTTCGTTTGAAAAATCACATCGTCAATTTCTTCTTCAAGGATATTAATACCGAAATCCGAGAGTATATTTCCGTCTGCCATACGTTTTTGTTTTTTCAGTTCCCTTTATTTACTGTTTCATCTCCGTCGCCGCTGCCACCCGTGTTATTGCCAGATTGCGGGCCGCGCACGGCAAAGCGCGATTCGTGCCATCGGTTCACCGCATCGCGGACAATACTCTCCTTATCCAGAGTACGGTCAGCGGTAGTATTCAGTAGCGTACTTGTTATCGTAGTATTCTGCCGTTTGGCAAGGTAGCCGACAAGGATTTCGTTCTGTCGAGTTATATCCTCGTAGATGCGCAGATACTCTTTCTTCCGCTGTGCGTTGGGCATATAGGCATCTTTCGTTGCATCAATGGCGCACTGGTAGATATGGTAATATTCCGTCCATCTGTCTTTATCCTCCGGTGTCCCCCCGACAGGCAAGATGCGGTCTATGTTTCGTTTGAGCCGTACCATCTGTCCGTTGACCTTATCGCCTTCAGCGACCCATGCGATGTCCGCTTGACGGTCAGCCACGTTCAAGGCTTCTATCTTTGCCCGGCTCACCAATGCCGAGTCGATGGCTTCAGCTTCGTCCGTTTGGTTGTATAGGTTGACGCCCGCCAGTGTGCGGAA
>NZ_JH379372.1 GCF_000235885.1 Leyella stercorea DSM 18206 | reverse complement strand
TTTGAAACGTTTTGATGACTGTATTAAACTCTTCACAGTTCCATTGCTCAACCTGATTAAACCATAATGCGAGTTTGGGTCGTGCCACGTCCTTGTTATCGTAATCCGAATATATCTTACCCAATCTTAAAGCAAGATAATAAAACTCTTTCATGTCCGGAAATCTACTGAATAGAACCTTGGCTCTTTCTGCTTGTGATTCGGTCCAGTCATTCGGCTTTCTTACAAGCAACCTGCTGCATCTTACCATAAGGCTTAAGAGTGTCTCCACAGCTTAATATTTCAGGCTTGTATTCAAGTCCTTTCTCCTTGTACAAAGCACGCATGCGATTATCCTCCGCAATCACTTCCCAACGGTGCTTTATACGTAAGTCCTGAAGAGCATCATACATAAGTTTCTGCACATGGAATCGGTCTACGATCTGCTCTGCATTGGGAAAACACTTACGTACTATCTTATACATAGAGTTTGACATGTCCATAGTAACAGACTTGACCATTGCACGTTTGCCGGCAGGAAGACGCTGTAACTTCTTGATTATAAAGTCTGATTTCACACCCTTTACCATTGCAACCAGCGTACCCTTCCTACCGTGCCCGTCCTTATTGGTCACAATTGTGTACAATTCTCCATTGCTCAGTGAAGACTCGTCTATGGCAAGATGTTCGCCGAGATTGCAGGCATAAAGCGTAAACTCCTCTGAATGTTTTTTCTGATTCCAGGAGTGAAATTCGCTCAGATGGTTCTTGTAGTAGTCATTTAGGACATTTGCCTTCAAATGCGTAAACTCTGCAACGCTCTTGATGCTCACTGCATGGGTATCAAGGTAATTCTTTTAAAAAAGCTCCGAACTCAGCGGTAATTCTGGTTCCTGATGCAACAAGATTCCAATCGCGACTGTAGCTCTTGCCGGTAGACTTGTCAAGCCATCTGCGTCGCTTTATTCTGAAATACATGGTATGGTCACGGACGGGAAAGTCTGTAACTGTTATTGGCTTGTGGAAACCATTGGAAATTAAAGGAAGGTCTTGTAAGTTTTCAGGCACAATATCTTTCTCAACTAAGACCAACATAAAATAATCTCCCATGTTGGAAGCTTCTGTTATGTCGAAATAGTCAAGGAGTCCTGCGGGAAGAAACAAGGACAATACGGACTTGTAATCTATGGGCTGAGTTCTATTCATGACGCAAAGATAAACAATAATATTGGATTGTTAAAAACACAACAATATTATTTGATCC
>NZ_JH379371.1 GCF_000235885.1 Leyella stercorea DSM 18206 | reverse complement strand
ATGGCTCGGTATGCTGTTCTCTGCGGACGATGTGGATACCGATAACGGCAGCAAGGAAACCACTCCGTTCGCCTGCTGGCAGCCGGGCGACACCTGCTACGAGTGGCAGGCCAACGGTATGCTTGCCGGGGTGAGGACTCCCGACGGCAGGACGATAACGTTCGGCTATGACGCCCTCGGCAGACGGGTGTCAAAAAGGACGGGCGACACCGTACACCGTTTCGGCTGGGACGGCAACGTGGTGCTGCATGAATGGGACATTGAGGAAGCCGACAGACCGAAGCTCGTCACGGACGAGACCGGACGCAAGGAATACGACGGCACGGAGAAGCCGGACAACCTTGTGACATGGGTCTATGACGGAACGTCGTTCACTCCTGTGGCGAAGGTCACGGACGGGGAACGCTACACGATAGTGCATGACTACCTCGGTACGCCGACGCAGGCATACGACAGCAAGGGAAAGCTTGTCTGGGAGATGCTGCTGGATGTGTACGGCAGGGTGGCGGAATGTCATGGGGACCGAACGCTCGTGCCGTTCCGCTATCAGGGGCAGTACGAGGATGAAGAAACGGGATTGTATTACAACAGATTCAGGTACTACTCGCCTGAAATGGGGATATATATTTCTTCTGACCCAATTGGACTGGCAGGAAACAATCCTACTCTCTACGGATATGTGCTGGATGTGAATACGTGGTTAGATATATTGGGGTTAGAAAAATGTGCTAATGTGGAAGATGGAGTATTAAAAATTAAACGCAAATTTAGTAAAGGATCTAAGGAATCTGATGAATTAGAAGATTTTGTATCGAGATGGAATAAACAAATTCCACCAGATGGTTTGACCCGCCAACCAGTTTCCAGAGAACTTAGAAAAAAAGCAAGTGACGCAGCTAATAAATACCGAATAGACAATCCTGAATTATTTAAATCGGGACAAGTTGCAGGTCATATTCCTGATGTCGGGTGGGGAGGTAATCCTCAAGGGCCATTTGTCCCCATAAGCTCTTCAGTCAACTCATATTTAGGAGGTGCTACTCAAGCAGTTCCAGTAGGTACAACATATACTTCTGTAACCCGTTGGCGGAATTAATTTAGCGCAT
>NZ_JH379370.1 GCF_000235885.1 Leyella stercorea DSM 18206 | reverse complement strand
TTAGGGTGTCAACCTTATTTAAAAAAAGACAGAAGCGCACCCGACGCTAACAACAGCGACTCAACACGCATAAACAAACTCAAGCAGATTGACGACTCGGTGATGACCCTTGCACCTTCTGCCAAACAACTCATCGCTGACGGCATACGCACTGCGCCCGACAGTATGACCGCCTACGAGTACCGCCTGCGCGAAGCACGCTACCTAACGCTTACCGACCGTCCCGAACGCTTTAAAGACAACATCGAGAACATACTGCGCTTCGCCGAACAGCAACAAAAACGGGAACTGAACAACGCAGAGAAGCGACGACTCAACACGCTCATCGCCGGTGCATACAACTGTCGCGCGGCTTACTACCACAACTTCCATCGCAAGCAGCATCAAGCCATACAACTTTATAAGGCAGCTTACTCATTGCTTGCCAACAGCGACTCCGAACACAACATGCCTAAGGTGTGTGCCAACCTTGCCGACGCCTACATACAGGACAACAACATGCCAATGGCAGCGCAATGGTATCGACGTGCACTCTTCCTCGTCGACTCGCTCGCACTGCCCCCGAAGGAGAACGTCACACTCTACATGGGACTGGCGCAGATATACCTCTCGCTGCACGACTTCGACACCGCACTGCATTATTACAAAGCCACTGAGGAGCATTTCAACATGATGTCGCCGTCGATGCAGGCTTACTTCCTAAACAACTTCGGCAACTACTACTACTTTAAAAAGAACTACCGACAGGCTCTTGACAAGTTTCTGCGCATGAAGCAGAACCTCGAACGCCATGGTATGCAGAACAATTTCGACATGTACCTGTGCAAGGTGAACCTCGCCGATGTCTATCTCAACCTCGACAGCATCCGCACAGCACAACGCTACCTCGACGAGGTGGAGCCTTATTTCCACAAGCGCGACGACTTCACGGCACTCCACTACTGCAAGACAATACGCATCGGCATAGCCACGAAGACGGGCAACATTGCCACCGCGCAACGCCTGATTGCAGACAACGACGAAACACAACACCCCGTGCAGTACACACTCGTGAACTTGCGCAACCGCTACCTACAGAAGTACTACGAGCAGGTGGGCAACTTCCGCCGCGCCTACGAACTGTTGCAGAGCAACTACGCATACAACGACTCGCTCGAACATAACCACTCCAACATGCGCTCAGCCGACATCATGGCACGCTTCACCAGCGACACGCTGCAGCTGCGCCACGACTTGATGATTGAACACAAGAACGCCACCATCGCAAAGACGAAAAACCAGCTGACACTCGCCATCGCTATCATGCTGATACTCGTGTTGATACTCATATTGTGGTTCATGTACATCAAACGCAAACAGCTGAAGGCACAGATGGATATTATGAACCTGCGCCTCAATATCGTGCGCAACCGTATCTCGCCCCACTTCGTGTTCAACGTGCTGAACAACAAGATTATCAACTCCGAACAGAGCGAGGCAACGGAGCTGCAGGACCTGACACGCCTCATACGCACCAACCTCGATATGTCGCGACAGCCTGCCGTGACGCTCGCCGAGGAACTCGACTTCGTGGAGAAGTACATCCGCGTGGAGCGTTTCATGTTAGGCAGCGACTTCGTGTGGCACATCAACATTGCACCCGACGTAGACCGTGAGCAGGTACGCGTGCCGTCGATGTTCCTACAGATACTCACCGAGAACGCCATCATACACGGACTGAAGGGATGGGACGGACACAAAGAACTGACCATCGACATACACCGCGAGCAACGCACCACCGTCATCAGCGTAAGCGACAACGGACCGGGCTTCAACGCCTCTAACGGAACGTTCAAGAAGAAGACCGGAATGGGCATCATATCGCAGACCATAGCGATAACCAACATGCATAACAAGAACAAAATACGCTTCGAGATTACCAACATAGAGAACAACGGAACTGTCTGCGGATGCCGTGCCACACTGCGCGTGCCCGACGGAGTGAGGTTCCTATAACAACTAAAAAGAAAAGACTTATGATGAAGATCGTAATTGTAGACGACGACAGAGCTGCCGCTGACGCACTCGCCCAAAAGTTATCCACCTTCGACGAGACACAGCTATGCGGCATAGCTCTCAACGGCATGGACGGACTGCGCCTCGTGAACGAGACGCGACCCGACGTACTATTCCTCGATATCGAGCTGCCCGACATCTCGGGCATTGAGTTTCTGGAACGTGCCAACATTCTGCCACAATACAAGTGCCGCACGGTGATGTACACCGCGCACGACCGCTTCATGCTGTCGGCGTTCCGCAACAAGGCGTTCGACTATCTGATGAAACCCATCGACGACACCGAGCTGCGCAACATCATACGCCGCGTATGCATCGAGATGGCTGGCATACCCGATGCTGATTACACCTCTGCTGCTCATCAGCCTACCGACACAAGCTCACCAACTGCCGACTTTGGCGACTACAACGCACTTGATGCAGACAACGGCATCACCTGCCGCAACGACGGCAAGTTCATCGTCTACACCAACTCCGTCGACTTCCGACTGGTGGACATACGCGAGATTGGCGTGCTCACCTACAACCGCGAGCTACGCCTGTGGGAGATGACACTCTCCAACCAGAAGGCACCGATACGCCTGAAGCGCAACGTTGGCAGCGATGCATTGCTCTCGCTGAACAACCAACTGGTGCGCGTGAGCCAGAAGCACATCATCAACCTCGGCTACCTCATGGAGGTGACAAACAACACCTGCCGCTTCTATCCGCCGTTCGACAAGGTGGAGGACGTTAAGGTAGGACGCCTGTTCCGCAAGAAACTCATCGACCAGTTCTGCAACCTTTAAATAACATACTTTATATATATACAAAAAAAGGCAGAAATACGCAATGTATTTCTGCCTTTGTTTTTCTTGTTGTCTGACGGGTGATTACTCAGCTGAAGGAGCAACAACGCGACGCTCAGCGATACGTGCCTTCTTACCAGTAAGGTTGCGGAGGTAGTAGAGCTTAGCGCGACGTACCTTACCGTGCTTGTTCACCTCGATGCTCTCGATGTTCGGCGACTCGATAGGGAAGATACGCTCTACACCTACTGTACCTGACATCTTACGAACGGTGAAACGCTTCTTGTCTCCGTGGCCAGAGATCTTGATAACTACACCACGGTAGAGCTGAATACGCTCCTTTGTACCCTCGATAATTTTGTAAGCGACTGTGATTGTGTCACCTGAACGGAACTCAGGGAACTTCTTGCCGGTTGCAAATGCTTCTTCAGCAACTTTAATTAAATCCATTTCTTTTGATAATTAAATTTGTTTATCGTTCTCGCGCAACATAATCGGGCTACTCATCTTCCCGTCATCGGTTACGCCGAAAAGCGGTTGCAAAGTTACGACTTTTTATTCGTTCGGCAAAATTTTATCAGAAATAATGAGTATCTTTGCACTATGTTTATATAAAGTTTAACATTACACTATTAAAATCAAAACTCACATATAATGAACCGATTACACACCATAAGCCTTTCGGCTGCCGCCCTTGCGCTCGCCCTCGCCTCGTGCTCTACGAAGCAGTACCAGGTAGCATCCGTGGAGCGCACACGCATACTCATCGACTCGCGCTACGACAACAGTACCGACCCAGAGGTGCAGAAAGCCAACGCTGCCCTGCTCGTACACAAGAAGCAGGTGGACGCGGAGATGAACCCCGTGCAGGGCTACGCTGCCACCGACCTGTGGGTGAAACGTCCGGAGAGTCCGCTGTCGAACCTGCTTGCCGACATACTCGTATGGAGCAGCCCGAAGTTCGACGAACAGCCCGACTTCGCCATATACAACGTAGGCGGAATACGTGCCGCGCTGAGCAAGGGTGCCGTGACACGCGGCAACATACTCGACGTGGCTCCGTTCGAGAACAAGATATGCTTCCTCACGCTCAGCGGCAACGACGTATTGGAGCTGTTCGCGCAGATAGCCATGCGCCACGGCGAGGGATTGAGCCATTCGCTGCGCCTCACCGCCACGGCTGACGGCAAACTCGTCTCTGCCACTGTCAACGGCAAGCCCGTCGACCCCAATGCTAAGTATCGCGTGGCTACACTCGACTACCTGGCACAGGGCAACGACCACATGGAGGCATTCCGCAAGAAGACCGACGTGGTGTCGCCCACGGGCGAAGAGAACAACGTGCGCTTCCTCATCGAGCAGTACTTCAAGGCTGCCAACGACAAAGGCGAAGCGGTGAGCCGCACCGTGGAGGGACGCATGACAATCGTTGAAAAGTAAAAAAGTAAAAGAGTAAAAAAGTAAAAAGTAGGAGGTATGGGCATCTTGCCCATACCACGCAGCCACAAAAGCTTTTAAAGGTAAAAGAGTAAAAAAGTAAAAGAGTAAAAAGCCAATGAAACGCTACATATTCATCATAACTCTTGCGCTTGCCACCACGCTCAGCGCGGCAGCGCAGAAGACCATAGAGATACTGCACACCAACGACACGCACAGTTGCATCATGCCGCTCAACCCCAACCTCGCCGACACGCTCGTAGCCGGCAGAGGCGGCTTCATACGCCGCATGGAGATGATACGCCAGGAGCGTGAAGCCAACCCCGACGTACTGCTCTTCGACTCGGGCGACTTCTCGCAAGGCTCGCCCTACTACACCCTCTTCAAAGGCTCGGTGGAAACGGAGCTGATGTCGGCGATGAAGTACGACGCTGTGGCGATAGGCAACCACGAGTTCGACTTCGGACTGGAGAACATGGCACGCATCTTCCGCGAAGCTAAGTTCCCCGTCGTCTGCGCCAACTACGACTTCCGTGGCACCGTCGTCGACGGACTCACCAAGCCCTACATCATTCTGAAGCGCAACGGCTTGCGTATCGGCGTGTTCGGCGTGTCGCCGAAGCTCGACGGACTCGTTGACGCCACAAAGTGCGTGGGCGTGAAGTACCTCGACCCCGTAGCCACAGCCGACAAGGTGGCACGCGAGCTGCGCCACGACAAGAAGTGCGACGTGGTGATATGCCTCTCCCACCTCGGCTGGGACATGCAGGACGACGTGGACGATGCCGACATGCTCGCACAAAACCACGACATCGACCTCGTGCTCGGCGGACACTCCCACTCCTACTTCACCGAGCTGAAGTATGCGCCCAACGCCGACGGCAAGCCAATCCCAGACGACCAGAACGGCAAGCACGCCGTGTTCGTGGGCAAAATAAAACTCACGCTGGAGAGAAAATAAATGTTAAATGTAATACCTATTTGTAGGTATCTCAAAGAAAAACACTACCTTTGCAACTACTACAAAAGTAGGTATCGACAGAAACAATAAACATTTAACAATAACAATTTAAACATTAAAGATTATGGCTTACGTAATTGGTGACGACTGCATCGCATGCGGTACATGTATTGGCGAGTGCCCAGTAGAGGCTATCTCTGAAGGCGAAAAGTATTCAATCAACCCTGACCTCTGCACAGAGTGTGGCACATGCGCAAGCGTTTGCCCGCAGGAGGCTATCAGCCTTGGCGAGTAAGGATTTGATTTCCGATAAATCAAGACATAATGGTCGGTTGGCGCAACGCTAACCGACCATTTTCATTTTAACACTTCTGTTTCACCGAACAGCAACGGTTGATAATAAAACATTACAATGCAATCTTTATTGTCACACGCACTTGTTTATATGTCAATTAATTAGTAACTTTGCGTTGTAATACATCAATAACAGAATATATTCAAGCGGAACAATACAAATTCAAGCAAAACGAATAAACAACTAATTATAAACAACTAAAAAACCAAGCATTATGATTAAACATCTACGCTTTTTCATGCTTAACCTGCTCGTGCTCGTTAGCGCAGCGGTTATGGCGCAGAACGAGGCAGTGTGGAAGTCGCTGACTTTCCCTGACGAGAACAAAAACAATAACAAATGTCAGAACTACACTACAACATGGACAGCCAAAATTGGCGACACCACATGGAGCGTGAGCAACTTCAACAACAACAAATGGAGTTGGAAACACATCAGATGTGGACGCAAAAACAACAATTCTGTAGCATCTATCATGAACGACGCTGCCTTCACGAAGGCTGTTACCAAAGTGGTTGTAAAAATCAGCGAGGCAAAGCAACTGGACAAGGTGAACTCTATAAATCTTGTTGTTGCCAAAGACAAAGCTTGCAAGGACATCGTTGAGACTGTTGCAGGCATTGAGACTGTTGCAGGCAGTTTCGGAAAGGAAACAACATTCGCCGACGACCTCATTTTCAACATTACTGCACCAGCAAAGAACCTCTTCTACAAGCTGGTCATTGACATGAAGGGCGGATCTGAGAATGGTTTCATCCATGTTGATGCCGTAAACTACTACGCCGGCACTTCCGACACAAGCACATCGCTCACCTTCGGTGCGGACGTTGACGGCAAGACATTCACCGTACGTCAGGGCGACAGCTTCGCCGACAAGACTGCTACCGTTACTCCGACTGACGCAAAAGGCTCTATCAGCTACGCAAGCGACAACGAAGAGGCTATCAGCGTGAACGCCACTACCGGTGCCGTTACATTCCTCGCTTTCGGCAAGGCTACCATCACAGCCACATTCACTCCAGAGAAAGGCTATATCGGTTCGTCGGCTTCATACACCATCGACTACCGCCAGGCTGCCGACCCGACAAAGGTGCTCTTCGACTGCAACGAGGGAGCTTTCGACTGCTTCGGCAATGAAAACAAATACAAGGAGGGCGAGTTCGACTTCGTAGACCTCAACGGCGACAGCTACACCTTCACCGTTCACAACGCTATGCTCAACAACTTCGGTGGCGGATTGCAGCTGAAGAAAGTTTCTGCCTCTGACGCTACACAGCAGGGCTACGCCGTTTCACCGACATTCAGCAAGTTCCCGTACGGCTACCGCGTAACAGTGAAGTACAAAGACAGCAACGCTCCTGAACTCAAATGTGTGAACTATTCCGAAAAGGTTGCTGTAACGGACGATGCAAACGGCACAATCACCATGGACGTACCATTCGCTGACGGCACATTCAAGCTCTTAGGCGGAAGCCAGGTAGCTTATGTCCAGAGCATCGAGCTTACTCCGCTCGCTAAGAAGGAGACCACAACGATGTCGTTCCCGAAAGAGGAGTACAACCTCACCGACATCAACGCCATCCGCAACTTCAGTTCGCCGAAGGCTACCGTGAAGGGCGAGAACGGCGAGGCTATCGAGGGTCTCAAAATCGTCTACACCTCAGACAACGAGGACCTCGCAGATGTTGACGAGAACGGCGTGGTATGGCTCAGCGACAAAATCGCAGGCACAGCCACCATCACAGCCTACTTCTACGGCAACGAGAAGTATGAGGCTTGCCAGGCTTCTTACAAGATAAACGTAACGAAGAAGGAACCACAGCCTGTAACAATGACATTCCCGCAGGACGTTTACACCTGCTATACCAACGAGGCTCCGCTCTTCGACGGCTTCCAGCCGACCATTAAGAACGCAGCTGGCGAGGAACTCAACCTCCCCGTTAAATACTCAAGCAGCAACACAGACTTCTGCATGGTAACCGGTAGCGGCACGGTGCTGCTCTCGCAGAACCCGGGCGAAGTGACCATCACAGCCAAGTTCGCCGGCAACGACGACTATCTGCCGGCTCAGGCTTCGTACGTCATTAAGGTGATTAAGAAGGAGAAGAAGGACGCAGGCATCTCGTTCGAAGACACAATGATAATGATAGACCTTACAAACCCGAACACAACTGTTAAGGACCTCGGCTTCCTGAATCCGAACAACCTCGCAGTGACATACTCTTCTAACAAGACCGACGTTGCAGAGGTTGACGCAGAGGGCAACGTGACATTGAAGAAGGCTGGTCGCGTGAACATCGACGTTACATTCGCAGGCAACGACGAGTACAAGGCAGCTTCTGCTTCTTGCACACTCATCGTCAACGACTACCGCACCACACCAGAACTCTCGTTCGACCAGGAGGAGTACACAGCCAACATGCGTGAGGGTAACACCTTCAGCGGTGCTACACTATACAACGAATCAGAGGTTGCTCCGCTCTCATACACCAGCTCTAACGAAGAAGTGGCAGAGGTGGCAGCCAATGGCGTTGTAATACTTCGCAGCACGGGCGAGACAACAATCACCGTATGGTTCGCTGGCGACAAGAACTTCAAGGCAGCTTCGGCTTCTTACAAACTCAAGGTTGTCGACGAGGTGGTTAACGGCATCCAGAACATCACCATCGACAACATGCCTGAGGACGCAAAGGTTTACAACCTCAATGGTCAGCGCGTGAACACAAAGGCTCTCAAGAGCGGTGTCTACGTAGTGAACGGCAAGAAGGTAGTGCTGAAGTAAGTGTTGCTTTAGCTGTGCCAAAGTGCTACTTTATAGATACTAAAGCGCAGCTTTATAGATACTAAAGCGCAGCTTTATTCATAAACTTACGGAAACCACAGCACCTTGTTTGGTGCTGTGGTTTCTTTCGTTTTGCCACCGCTCGCGTTCGCCGTCCGATCGGATTCCGTTCGCCACCCAATCGGATTCCGTTCGCCACCCGATCAGATTCCGTTCGCTACCCGATCAGATTCCGTACGGTGAACGATGACTTGCATAGGCTTTCTACACCGTAAACTATGTACATAATACCCAACTACTTATAGCTTAAACGCGCACATACTATTGACATACATCAAAAAAGCTTCTGTTGCGATATTAAAAGCATAAGAAAGAGGCACTAAAATTTGGCGATGTACCTCAAAATCAATACCTTTGCAATGTTTTTCATGGTATTAGATTTAAGGTTAACAAAGGTTGGGACTCGGCGGAGCCCCTTTTTTTGTGCCCATAGGTTCCAAGCAAGCAAAAAATGTACTGCCCCCTAATTGGCATCTCAACAATAAAAACAAGCCAGCTTGTTTTGTATTGTCTTCAATTTGCACTAACTTTGTAATTTGAAAAAGAAAAGCAAAAAACCGAAGATATGAAGATTCTAACAGGAGCTCAAATCAGAGAGCTCGACAAATATACAATCGAACACGAACCCATAGCATCCATCGACCTCATGGAGCGCTCGGCAAGAGCCATCTGCAACGCCATCTGCGAGCAGTGGACACAGTCGACACCAATCGTAGTGTTCGCCGGTCCGGGCAACAACGGCGGCGACGCACTCGCCATGTCGCGTATGCTCGCAGAGAAAGGGTACGTGGTGGATGTGTTCCTCTTCAACATACACAACCACCTATCGGAGGAATGCGCCAAAAATCGCGACCGCATCATCGGCGAAGGCTTAGTGCGTAAGTTCACAGAGATAACTGCCAACTTCGAACCGCCACAACTCACCGAGAAGACGCTCGTCGTAGACGGACTCTTCGGGTCGGGACTGAAGGAACCGCTGACGGGTGGATTCGCCTCACTCGTGAAGTACATCAACCAGTCGCCCTCGCAGGTGGTGAGCATCGACATACCATCGGGACTGATGACGGAGAGCAATCGCCCGCAGGAGGAACCTGCCGTGGTGAAGGCAAACATGACACTGACGCTGCACATTAAGAAGCTCGCCATGTTCTTCGCCGACTGCCAGCAGTACTTAGGCGAGGTGCGCACGCTCGACATACGCCTCTCGAAATACTTCATCGACACATTCCCCTCGCTATACGACACCATTGAGTCCTCGTATATCAAAAGTCTGATGCTGAAACGCGATGACTTCGCACACAAAGGCTCCATGGGCAACGCGCTGCTCATAGCCGGCAGTCGCGGCATGGCGGGCGCAGCAATACTCGCCTCGAAGGCGTGTATGCGTAGTGGCGCAGGAAAGGTGACTGCACTCACACCGCAGTGCAACCTTAACATCATGCAGATGGCTGTGCCGGAGGCGATATGCCTCGTCGACCGCGAGAACTACTACTCGGAGGCTATCGACACCGACTGCTATCAAGCCGTGGGCATCGGTCCGGGACTGGGCAAGGAGGAGAGCACAGCGCTCGCACTCATGTCGCAGCTGCAACAGACCAACTGCCCCATAGTGCTCGACGCCGACGCGCTGAACATGCTCGGCGCACACGGTTCGTGGGTGCAGCAGCTGCCTAACAACATGATTATGACACCACACCCGCGCGAGTTCGACCGACTCGCTGGCAGACGCATCACCTCCGACTACGACCGCCTCACATTCGCACGCGACATGGCACGCGACCTCTGCGCGTATATCATACTGAAAGGTCACTACTCGGCACTCTGCCTGCCCGACGGAGGCGTGGTGTTCAACACCACCGGCAACTCAGGAATGGCAACAGCCGGCAGCGGTGACGTGCTCACCGGCATCATCACCGCACTGCTCGCACGTGGCTACTCGCGCAAGAACGCCTGCCTCATGGGCATGTATCTGCACGGAATGGCAGGCGACATCGCCGCCAAGCGCGTAGGCAAAGAGAGTCTGATAGCAAGCGACATCATCGACAGTCTGCCCGAAGCATTCAAGAACTTAGAGAAATAGAATATGAAACACATCCTTTCAACACTAATCCTCGCCGCACTCACCACCCTACCAACGTTTGCAGGCGGCAAGAAGGAGGCTGACGGACTCGTCTACTACCTCCCGAAAACGGCAGTGCGTGTGCACGTGCTCGTAGAGAAAAGCGTCACCACACCCGGACAGCTCAACGAGTACTCGGACCTTTACTTCAAGACCGCAGCACCGCAGGTGACAACAACCGACTACCGCATCGTTGGCGTAACGTTCAGCACAACAGCTATGCGCGACGAGAGTCAGCGCCACGTCATAGGCATCGACAAGAAGCACACAGTGCTGTCGGTAGACTGCGACGCGAATGGTGTGCTGCGCGCCATCAACACAAAGGCTCCGGCAGCAAAGGAGGAGGAACCATTCCGCCCCGCACCAAAGGCGAAACCGCTCAATCCGCGCGACTATATGAGCCAGGACATCCTCGCCGCTGCCAACCAGCCAAAGATGGCACAACTCGTGGCACAGGAGATATACGACGTGCGCGACTCGCGCAACTTGCTCTCGCGTGGCGAAGCCGACTTCATGCCGAAGGATGGCGAGCAGCTCCGACTGATGTACGAGCAGCTGAACCGTCAGGAGCGCGCACTCATGCAGCTCTTCCAGGGCACCACAACGGTAGACACAACAGAGTATGTCGTAACGCTCGTACCCGAGAAGAAGGCACAGCGCGTCATGGCGTTCCGCTTCTCGAAGAAGTTCGGACTCTCTACCACCGACGACCTCTCTGGCGAGCCCTACTACGTGGATATCGCAGAGGAGAACGTGACGGCAGAACCGCCCGTCGTGCACGAAATGGCTAATAAACTGAAAGACGAACTGCAACTCGCAGTGTGTTTGCCCGGAAAGATACGTCTCACACTCTCGAACAACGACAAGAAGATAGCTCGCTACGAGATGTGGGCAGCACAGTTCGGAAAGATAGAAATGCTCAACGGAGCTCTCTTCGGCAAGAAACTAACATCGAAGATACTGCTCGACAGCGCAACGGGAGCAGTCACAGAGCTGACAACCGAACCGCTCGAATAGCACCGACAGTAGACCGACACGGTTATTAAACCATATAAATAAAAAGCAGCGAAGACACAAAAGTCTTCGCTGCTTTTATTTGTTCGAATCATTATTTCTTATTTCTGTTGGCACGCTGCTCGCGATACTTCGCCTTCTGACGTGCCGAACCACTACCATGGGCACCTGTGATGTATTTCTTCTTCTTTGCCTTGGTCTTTACTTTGCCGTCATCATCTTTTCTGCTCGACGCTCCACCACGGCCCCATGAAATGCCATTAGCAATGATTGCGTCAATATCGTCACCTTTGCTCATATCTTTCTTTATTAGTTATTCAAATCTTTTATATGGTGAAAACCTCAAGATATATCAACATCTCAACCTCTCACCACTTCAACCCATCAGATTAATGATGGAAGAGGCGCACACCAGTGAACGCCATTGTGATGCCATACTTGTCGCAGGTATCAATAACATTATCGTCGCGAACCGATCCGCCTGCCTGTGCGATGTACTCTACACCGCTCTTATGCGCACGCTCGATGTTGTCGCCGAACGGGAAGAACGCATCTGAGCCGAGTGCCACGCCGCGGTTCTCTGCTATCCATGCCTTCTTCTCCTCCATGGTGAGCACCTCGGGTTTCTCCTTGAAGAAGAGCTGCCATGTGCCGTCGCGCAGCACGTCGTCGTGGTCCTCAGAGATGTAAACGTCGATGGTGTTGTCGCGGTCGGCGCGACGGATGCCGTCAACGAACGGAAGGTTCATCACCTTCGGGTGCTGACGCAACCACCAGATGTCTGCCTTGTTGCCAGCGAGGCGTGTGCAGTGGATGCGGCTCTGCTGACCGGCACCGATGCCGATAGCCTGACCGTCCTTCACGTAGCATACAGAGTTCGACTGTGTGTACTTCAGTGTGATGAGCGAGATGATGAGGTCGCGGATAGCTTCCTCGGTGAAATTCTTCGACTTTGTAGGTATGTTCTCGAACAGTGCAGGGTCGTCGAGGCGCACCTCGTTGCGTCCCTGTTCGAACGTCACGCCGAACACCTGCTTGCGCTCGATTGGAGCCGGCACGTAGTTCGGGTCAATCTTTATTACGTTATATGTGCCCTTGCGCTTCGCACGTAGGATTTCGAGAGCCTCGTCGGTGAAGTCGGGAGCAATCACACCGTCGCTCACCTCACGCTTGATGAGTGTAGCGGTAGCGGCGTCGCAGGTGTCGCTGAGCGCCACGAAGTCGCCGTAAGAGCTCATGCGGTCGGCACCACGAGCACGGGCATACGCACATGCAATCGGAGAGAGCTCCATTTTCACGTCGTCAACGAAGTACACCTTCTTCAAAGTGTCGCTCAAAGGTAGACCAACAGCGGCTCCTGCAGGCGATACGTGCTTGAACGATGCTGCAGAGGGCAGACCGGTTGCAGCCTTCAGCTCCTTAACGAGCTGCCAAGAGTTGAACGCGTCGAGGAAGTTGATGTAGCCAGGACGACCGTTAAGTACTTCGATGGGGAGTTCGCCTTCTTCCATGTAAATGCGTGAAGGCTTCTGGTTCGGATTGCATCCGTACTTGAGTGCTAATTCTTTCATATAGTAATTATAAGAATGAGAAATCTTTCTAACTGCAAAATTACTACTTTTCGACTAAATTCTGCGCTTTTAACCACATTATTTTAAAAGCGAAGGGAAATCAAAGGGGGCGCAAGTATCCCAGGGGGTGCAGTTGTCCCAGGGGGTGCAGTTGTCTCCAGGGGGTGCAGTTGTCTCCAGGGGGTGCAGTTGTCCCAACTGCACCAACAAAGAAGTATGCGTTTTAAAAATATGGCTCATATAATATTGTTGTGTTT
>NZ_JH379369.1 GCF_000235885.1 Leyella stercorea DSM 18206 | reverse complement strand
TCTTACCATTGATTGCTTAAATATGCGTCTCCTATCATAATAATATCCGCAGAAAATGTGATGGTGGAATACATTTGGCGTTTCCTGTCAACATTGTAAACCTCTTTGTAATATACGATATACGCGTATTTGAACTCCACGACACGAAAGATTGAATTATCCTTAGTGTTGTAATAAATCACCTTGCCGCTTATCGCTTTGAAAGGACTGTTTACCATTGCTTCAAGAATAGTAGTTTCTCTGGTAGATTCAACGGTTATGGTAATACGTCCGCCAATAACATTTGTCACTGGCCTTCCTTTATTATCTGTCTTGCGGTTAAATTCAATATGTGATGAAATCACTTCTATATCCTTCCCTTGCAAGCACACGGTTGCCTTTAATTCTGCCATGCTGATCTTATTATTTATTAATAAAACCAAGACATTTCGCCTTGGTTAAAGCAGTCAGACCGCTTTCAAGACAAGAAGGAGGATATCATATTTCGCAAATATAGAATTTTCC
>NZ_JH379368.1 GCF_000235885.1 Leyella stercorea DSM 18206 | reverse complement strand
GTATGCGCTAAATTAATTCCGCCAACGGGTTGGTTAAAGATACTTTTGTATGTTGTCGTAGATTATACTGTCATAGCCATATATGTCGTCATAGCGAACAAGATTGCCATTGCTATCAGGATAGAGCGTATAATAGGTGATGTATATCGGCACTAACGGTTCTACCTTCAAACTACGCACCATCTTTGAACGATTAGGACGTTCTGCTTCTGGCACATCTTCGCGTGGCCGTTCGCTAAAATCGGCAGCCATAGAGTACTTCATCTTTTCCATCAGCTTCTCGTTTTTATCGTTCAACATGAAAACAGCCAACTCGTAGGGTTTCTCTACACGTATGCAACCATGCGACACCATGCGGTTGTTACGGGCGAAGACTCTGGGCGAGGATGTGTCGTGCAGGTATATGCTATAATTGTTGTCGAAACGGAAAATAACTCTTCCAAGCGCATTGCCACGCCCACCCCACTGCACAACGGAATAGTTGGCACTAAGGAGCATGTCGCGTGTAACGTTCTCAGGTGCTACAATCTTACCAGTGTTGCGATCTCTCACAAAGTAATTGTTATTATCGAAATATGAGTGATTGCCGACATGGTGTATTACGCTTGTCTTCACTATGCTTTTCGGTATTATCCACTGCGGATTGAAGTCCATACGTTTTATCTTGCTGCTTAATAGCGGAGTCTTCGTCTCAAGACTACCTACAGCCACCTTCATAACCAGACGTTCGTCACCATCATGGGCAAACAGATACAGAGCGGGCACGTTCACAACCACATACTTCTTGTGCAGCTGCGGGTAGTCGCCATCGTTTTCCCAACGACAACGCTCTATATTGCAAAGCAAACGACGGCGATAGTCCTTGTCCCTGGTCTTGTTCAAAGCAGAAATGTATTTGGCGTATAATGGATTGTGGGGCTTCGACTTTGCGAGAAATTCTGCAAACTTATCCATATCACCCTTTATCACAGTACAAGCGGTTGCAAGATAGGTGTCATCGGGCAGACTTGTATGCCAACCATAAAGTGAACGATATGTGACGTGTAGGGTGTCGTCTTTACGCTGATCGAGTCGATTGAACGCTTTGTAAGGGTTCATAAAGCCAAAACGCTGCCCCTCTGTGTAGCGCAAGAAGGCTTTTGTAAGATAATACTCTAAGCGTGCGAACACTTTAACAGCCGAATTGTCGGCTGTTTTAATAGAATCGAAATCAAGGGTGCGTACACGTTGTAAATCTTCTTTCAGTAAGGAATAATAGAATTTGTCACGAGAGAAGCCCAATGAGTCGACGCGAGAGATGTAACTAAGTAAGGTATCTGCTTTTGAAGAAACATCACCACGCGTTATCCACAGCATCTCCATACAGGTGTTGTAGTGCTTGCGAGCGTGTATGTCGGCTGGACTGTTAGACTTGTCGGACAAAATGAGTGTGCGGATATTAGAGAACACTCTATCCGCAGAAATATCGTAACGGGATGTTCGCAACGCAGCAAAATCGTCTAACGATACGGGCATATGTTCTTCTTTCTTATGACATGAGCATAAAACAAAAGCCATAAGAAAGAAGAGAAACAATGAGAACTTGCTAATATTCAAATTGGATATTGACAAAACTTGTTACTTAATCACAATTTTACGTGCTATCTTACCAACTTTAACAATGTAAATACCCTTTGGCAAGTTCAAATCAAATCGTTTGTCCTGACTATCAATCTTTACAGACATAACTGGAGCACCTCCTGCCAAATTGTAGATGCTCATTGTCATTCCAAAAGCATCTGTGACACGCACAACGTTATCCTCTATGGATATGACGGGCTTCTGCACATTGTCAATGAGCTCAATTTCTGGCATACACTCAGCCATTGCTGATTTTGGAGCACCTACCATAAAGATAGCAAGTAATATAACGAGTATATATTTTGTCATAAGCTAACGTTTTAATGTAATGATTTGTTTTTGCAAAGATACAAAAACTTTTAATACGACAATAATAATAGTGTAAAAAAACTGAGTTGTTCAGTTTTTTTACACTATTTATCGAGATTATTGCATCACAAATGTCAATGTTCCACCTTTCAGAATATCTTCATGCGAAATGTTCGTGCTACGAAGTCGCTTACCATTGAGCAGTACTTCCCTTACAAGATACTTCTCTGGCGAATAGCCTTCTGCCTCGACCTTAAACGTATTACCATTCTCCAAGTGGATTGTTGCGTTGCGGAAGAGCGGTGAACCAATCTCGTACTCGCAACTAACAGGATTTAATGGATAGAAGCCTAACGCACTGAAAACATACCAAGCAGACATCTGTCCGCAGTCTTCGTTTCCACAGAGTCCGGCAGGTGTGTCGTTGTAGAGTTCTGTCAGTATTTGGCGAACATACTTCTGCGTCTTGTGGGGCTGACCTATCTTGTTGAAGATATATGCAGCATGGTGACTGGGTTCGTTTCCGTGTGCATATTGTCCTATCATACCCGTACTAAACAATGGCAGTTCGGCATTGGCAGCTGGAGTATAAGTGAAGAAGCTATCAAGTTTTTCAGCAAAACGTTTCTTGCCAACAAGTTTCTCAAGTCCCTTTATATCATGCTGCACCGACCACATATAGTGCCATCCATTGCTCTCACAAATGTGCGATGTGTACTCATCGGGCGAATAGGCAGGCTGGAAACTGCCATCAGAATGACGTGGTTGCATAAACGTATTGCCCTTACAATATACATTGCGATAGTTTTGTGCACGCTTACTGAACTCCTTGTAAAGGTCTGTTTTATTCATCGACTTTGCAAGAGCTGCTATGCAAGCGTCGTCGTAAGCATATTCGAGCGTTCGAGAGAGCGACCAGTCATCGCCAAGCGTAGGCTCCTTCACATCATAGGGTACATAGCCCAACTTCTTATAAAGTCCGATACCTCTATAGTCGTCTAAGTTGGCTGTCTTCACGCACTCTGCTAAAGCCTCTTCCTTGTTGATATTAGGCACACCTTTCAGAATAGCTTCAGCAATAACAGAAGCGGTATGATATCCAATCATCATATCCGTCTCCGACGACCACATATTCCAAATTGGCAAACGTCCGTTCTCCTTACTAAACGCAATGAGCGAATTGACCATATCGCTGGCACGTGTAGGCATTAGGATATCATAAAGCGGATGGGCAGCACGATAGGTATCCCACAAAGAGCAAGTCTCATAGTTGAACCACCCATTCGCCTTATGCAGCTGACGATCAGCACCAAGATAGCTGCCGTCAACATCGCAGAGCAACGTAGGCGCAGACATGGCGTGGTAGAGTGATGTATAGAAAACTGTTTCTTGCGACTGAGAACCTCCCTCTATCTCTATCCTACCCAATTCCTTGTTCCAGAGGCTTTCAGCCTGTCTTCTCACTGCGTCGAAGTCGTCAGACACAGCTTCTGCCTGCAGATTCTTTTGTGCTCCTGCAAGGCTTGTTGGCGAAAGAGCTGTTGTTACCACAAGTTTGTCAAAACCCTCTGAAGCAAACTTAAAGCGAGCAATGCAGCCTACTCCATCCCGATTATTCTTCAACGCTTTACTATCAATCTCTACAGATTTGATAGGTTGTGAAAAACGTGTTCTGAACCAAACGCGCTGATTGCGAGCCCAACCATCCGAATAACGATAGCCTTCAATGGTGAAAGAGTCAACAACGCTTATCTTGCTGTCAACCGTTGCGTCCCAGTTCATCGCCTTGTTCAAATCTAAGATGACCATGCGTTCCTTGCCATCATTAGGGAATGTATAGCGCTGAACTCCACACCGGGGCGTTGCGGTTAGCTCTACGTTAATGTCATAGTCGGTTAGACGCACTTGGTAATATCCTGCATGTGCCGTTTCGTCCTTGTGAGAGAAACGCGAGTGTATACCCAACGGCTCTTCAGCCTCGTTGTACGGCAACGTTACGGGCATAAACGAGAT
The DNA here is from genome assembly GCF_000235885.1 of Leyella stercorea DSM 18206. GTDB lineage: Bacteria > Bacteroidota > Bacteroidia > Bacteroidales > Bacteroidaceae > Prevotella > Prevotella stercorea. Next base: position 13,373 of record NZ_JH379368.1, on the reverse strand, counting down.
ATCATACAAATCGCCAGCACCCGTTCCTAACAAGTGAGTATGACTAAAACCGGCTATCGTACTATCTGGATAGAAATAACCAGCAATACGATCCCATCCGGGTAAACCGTTGTCTGGACTTAGCTGCACCATTCCGAAAGGCACCTGTGCTCCAGGATAAGTATTACCTGTATAGTCGGTACCTATAAGCGTATTCACTTTTGAAGCATAATCCTTGGCATACGTAGTGGTATGTAAGGTACAAGCAGCCAAAAAAATAATAGAAATTAATGTCTTTCTCATCATTATAAAATATGAAGATTTGAATTGAAAAGATGAAAGATAAAAATAAAGTCCACTTAAGGAATGTCCAATTTGGCCATATCTTTAAGTGGACTTATCTATTATTATATATTCAAATTGCAACTTCCGAGGAAGCAGTGTTTTAATTAGTCAAGATGAAGCGACTTCTTGATTGCCTCAATCTTCTCGTCGGCAGCCTTGCTGCAACGCTCGTAGCAACCAGCACACTTGAACGACGGATCCTTAACCTCAAGATAGAACTTAATCTTAGGCTCTGTACCCGATGGGCGAACGCTAACCTTAGTGTTGTCGTCGCAGAACCACTGGAGCACGTTGCTTGTTGTAGGCATATCGAGCTTCTCTACAGTGCCGTCGGCCTTTGTAGATGTGAGAGCCTGATAGTCCTTCCAGAGAACCACCTTGCTACCACCCAACTCCTGAGGAGGATTGGCACGGAAGTCAGCCATCATCTGCTTGATTTCGTCAGCGCCAGTCTTGCCCGGGCGAACTACGTTCACTGTGAACTCCTTGCTAAAGCCATACTCCTGATAAATCTGCATCAAGAGATCGTAGAGAGTCTTGCCTTGGTCCTTAGCCCAAGCAGCGATCTCGCAGATAAGGCAGATTGAAGCTGGAGCGTCCTTATCGCGAACATTGTCGTAAGGCAGGAAGCCGAAGCTCTCCTCGCCACCACCGATGTAGTCCTGCTTGCCCTCAGAGATAGCAATCTCACGTGCAATCCATTTGAAGCCAGTGTAGCAGTCGCGAAGTTCCACGTTGTTCTTCTTAGCGATTTCAGCAATCACCTCTGTTGTAACGATAGTCTTAACAAGGAAGTCTGTCGGCTTCAGCTTACCAAGCTTCTTCTTATTCTCAATGATGTAATAGCAGAACATCATGCAAGTCTGGTTACCATTGATAATCATCCATTCGCCCTTATCATCACGGCAAACGATAGCAAGACGGTCTGCATCGGGGTCAGTAGCAACAACCAAGTCGGCATTGAGCTTTGTACCAAGCTTCATACCTAATGTCATTGCTTCTGCATTCTCTGGGTTTGGAGAAACGACAGTTGGGAAGTTACCATCGACAACCATCTGCTCTGGAACAACATTTATGTTCTGGAAGCCCCATGAACGCAAGCAGAGAGGAACAATTACGCGACCTGTGCCGTGCATTGCGGAATAAACGATATTCAGGTCCTTCTGGCGGTTGATAACATCCTGGTCAATCATTGCAGAATGAACAGCTGTCATATAGTCGTAGTCCATCTCGCCACCAATAATCTTAATCTTATCCCAGTTAGCCTCAAACTTAACGTCATCAATAGTCACCTTGTTAACCTCATCAATGATGCCCTTATCGTGCGGAGCCAATACCTGAGCACCATCGCTCCAATAAGCCTTATAGCCATTGTATTCCTTCGGGTTGTGAGAAGCTGTTACGTTCACACCTGCTTTCGCACCGAGCTGGCGGATAGCAAATGAAATCTCTGGTGTAGGACGGAGTCCCTCGAACAAATAAGCCTTAATGCCATTTGCAGAGAAGATAGCAGCAACAGTCTCAGCAAAAAGACGAGAATTGTTACGGCAGTCGTGACCTACAACAACAGAAAGGTTCTCCTCGCCTGGGAACGCCTTTAATATATAGTTAGCAAAGCCCTGTGTTGCCATGCCAACGATGTACTTGTTCATACGGTTTGTACCAGCACCCATAACGCCACGCAGACCACCGGTACCAAACTCGAGGTTCTGATAGAAAGCATCGATAAGTGCAGACTTGTCCTCTGCCTCAAGCATTGCCTTCACCTCGTTACGTGTTTCCTCGTCGAAAGCAGGGGTAAGCCACTGCTGTGCTCTTTCCTCACACTGCTTTATGAGTTCTCTATTGTCTCCCATAATATAAATGTATGTTAACGTTGTTAATAATTTAAGTTTCTAATTAATATTACAAAGTTAGTTATAATAAATGAAACAATAACCTTTCGCCACTTATTTTTCACTTAAATTATTCTAAAATCTTTGTCATATTCAGCTCCGTAATTCTACCATCAGGATTAACCTTGGCATTAAAACGAAATCTTGTCTCGCTTGAACTGTTGTCTGTATGTTCCACTTTCTGCAACCCAGAGAAGACAACAGTGTACTCATATTGCTGATCGCCTACTTCCTTTTTCGTTATGGCGTAATCCTCAAGCGACATCCAATTCATCGAAGCCACGTCACTCTTGTAGATTTTGTGCATAAACGTAACTACGTCGCTGCGTGTGGCGTTTGCCTTTCCAAGAAACTTTGCAATCAGCGGACTGAATGAATTCATCAATCCATTTTCATCTCGGTTGTTTAGACTTTGGAACAATCCATCAAACACTGTTCCTACGAGTATTTTATCCTCTGGGGTCACCGTGTTTGCATTAAGCATTTTCATCTTATCTGTAGCTTCATCGAAATGCTCACCATCAGGATGCTGCTCCAAATAGAGTTGTACAGCCTCAAGGGTGTTCGCCGCATCAGCCCTCGACCAATCAATAGAGTCAATCTTGTGTTGCGCAACTTGGCAGAACGGAGAGTTTGGATGTTGCTCGATGTATCGTTGGAAGTCGCTTTTTGAACCACTAACAACAACATTAGTCCAATCGCGGTCAAGCTGTGCAAAATATTCCAAATGTGCAGAAATAGAATCGCGATGAGCTTCAGGCGCATCTGTGTATGTATTCAGATAGTTTTGCAACACTTGGGGGTCGTTGCTCGAAAGGGCGAACTCATACGCAGACTCCTCCTTATCGCTTTGAGCATTTCTATAGAAAGCGTATAAAACAGCACCCAGAACCACTACAACCAATGACACAACTGCTATTACAATACGATTATTGCGTGAGCCCGAAGCCTTTTGATTGACTTTACAATCACTCTCGTCTCCACACATTGTAGTATTATCAACTGTGGTTTTATGATGACATTGTGGACATTCAGCATTGCTATTAAAATACGTAAACCCACATTGCGAGCAAGTTGTAACATGTCCTGCAATAGGTACTCCACATGAAGGACAGACTGGGGCTTTGTCACTAATTTCCTGATTACACTCAGGACATTTAATTATTGCCATAATTTTAAATTAATTATATTATTCTATTAAACACTTTCATCTACTGATGCAGCTGTCATTTATATACTTTTCACTCTCAACGTCTTTGGTATTTAAGTTCGCGCAAACTATGTCTACCCATAAAGCGACTTTTATCTACATAGCCCTTAATGCCATCGATGTATCCCTTACCAGTATACTGCCATAACATATAGTCTTTATCATCTGCCAATATTGGTTCGTTTTTAGAGTATTGCGCAATCATCAGCTTATAGTCATCTAACACTCCTACAAGATATTTGTTATAGAAATTGGTACCTGTGTACACAAGAGGTTTCTGATGATAAGCCTTTTCTACCATAACAAGAAACTTCGCAACAGAATCGCGGAATGCCTCTGTGCTCATCCCTTGCTTTACTTCGATATCTATCATCGGTATCAGATCTTGTTGACTGGGACGGCACTGGGTCTTAAAGTTTGCTAACTGCTTTGAGAGGTCGGTCTTTGGTCTAAAAAAATGATACGACCCTACCTTCAAGCCATACTTATGTGCTAAATCAATATTCTGCTCGTACATGTGATCTATACGATCGCCACCTTCAGTAGCCTTTAGATAGACATAAGCCATTTTTGTATTATTGCCTATTACTTCCCAAAACACCTCGCCTTGATAATGACTCAAATCGATACCATGCACATGTGCACAGGTGTCTTCGCATTGCACAAGATTGTCTTGAGAAAATACGGGGCAAGAATAAAACAGTCCTAATATGATATATATATGTATGTAAAAAATCCTCTTCATAAATGCAAAGTTACTGTAAAATAGACAAAGAGGCAAAAAATCATTACATTTTTAAATTGTATTAATACAACGCAAAAAAGACCGTCCTTGTACAAAAGTGTACAAAAACGGTCTTTGCTATAAAATAATAATCGATTATTCTTCTTCCTCTGCCTCTGCTGCGTGCTCCTCAATAAGCTTCTGCTGCAAATCGTTCGGAACAAGCTCATAGCTTGCGAACTTCGTTGTGAACGAAGCACGACCACCTGTCAAGCTACTCAACGAGATTGAATAGTTGCTGAGCTCCTTCAATGGTATTTTAGCCTGAAGTTTCTGATAGCCAGCCTCACTATCCATACCCATAATGAGCGCGCGACGACCCTGAAGATCAGACATTACGTCACCCATATAGTCGCTCGGTACGTAAACCTCGAGATCGTAAATAGGCTCCAAAATCTTCGGACCAGCCTCCTTAAACGCAGCCGAGAATGCATTGCGTGCTGCCAGCATGAACGAAAGCTCATTAGAGTCTACAGGGTGCATCTTTCCATCATAAACGATAACACGCACATCACGTGCATAGCTACCAGTCAATGGTCCGTGCTCCATGCGCTCCATAATACCCTTTAGGATAGCAGGCATGAAGCGTGCGTCGATGGCACCACCGACAACAGAGTTGATGAATACGAGTTTGCCGCCCCATTCCAAGTTAATCTCTTCGCGACCCTTGATATTAATCTTAAACTCCTGTCCGTTAATCTTGTATGATGTAGGATCGGGCATTCCTTCTGCATACGGTTCAACAATGAGGTGTACCTCACCAAACTGACCTGCACCACCCGACTGCTTCTTATGACGATACTCAGCGCGTGACATCTTTGTGATAGTCTCACGATAAGGTATGCGTGTCGGCTCAAACTTGATAGCGAGCTTCTCATTGTTCTCAAGACGCCACTTCAATGTGCGGAGATGGAATTCGCCCTGACCACGTACGATAGTCTGACGCAACTCCTTGCTCTGCTCGACGAGCCATGTCGGATCCTCCTGATGCATACGCAGCAATGCCGACATAAGTTTTTCTGTTTCTGCTGTATTGACAGCCTTGATTGCACGTGAGAACTTAGGGTTAGGATATTTGATAAAGTCAAAGCGCCATTCGCAATCTTTACCATTGAGGGTGTTTCCTGTCTTTACATCTTTCAACTTAACTGTGCAACCGATATCGCCGGCAACGAGTTCGTCCACTGGTATTCTGTTCGCACCAGCACAAGCGAATATCTGACCGATACGCTCCTTTGAGCCACGATCAGCGTTTGTCAAGTCATCACCCGACTTAATCTTGCCGCTCATAACCTTGAAGTAGCTTACCTCACCAATATGCGGTTCCAAACCTGTCTTGAAGAAGTAAACAGACTCCGGTCCGTTTGTATCAGCAACAATCTCCTCACCACGTGTATTGTGAAGCTTCGGCATTTCGCTTACGAAAGGTACTACATTGCCCAAGAACTCCATCAAACGACGAACGCCCATATCTTTGCCTGCACAAACGCAGAACACGGGGAATATAGAACGTGTAACGAGTCCCTTGCGGATGCCTTCGCGCAATTCGTCCTCAGAAAGAGCTCCTTCCTCAAAGAACTTCTCCATCAATGTCTCATCGTTCTCGGCTGCTGCCTCAACAAGAAGCTTATGGAGTTCCATTGCCTTATCCATCTCTTCTGCAGGGATGTCAACGATTGTAGGCATACCACCTTCTGGTCCCCATGTGTACATCTTCATCAAGAGCACATCAACGATAGCATTAAAGCCTGCACCTGTGCTTACCGGATACTGAATCTGAACACACTTAGAGCCGTAGATAGCATTCATGTTTACCATGACATTGTCGAAGTCGCACTTATCAGAGTCCAACTGGTTGATAAGGAAAATGACTGGCTTATGAAGTTTCTCGGTATAACGGAAGTTGTTCTGTGTACCAACCTCAGGACCATACTGACCGTTAATAAGGATAACAGCCTGATCGGTTACGTTGAGAGCTGTGATTGCACCACCGATAAAGTCGTCAGAACCTGGGCAATCGATAATGTTGAGTTTCTTGTTGTTCCACTCTACATGGAACACTGTGGGGAACACCGAGTAGCCATACTCATGTTCTACCGGGAAGTAGTCGCTTACCGTGTTCTTTGCTTCCACCGTACCACGGCGCTTAATAATACCACTACCATAAATCATAGACTCGGCAAGGGTGGTCTTGCCGCTACCCGCACTGCCTAAAAGGGCAATGTTCTTAATCTCATTTGTTTGATAGACCCTCATATTCTTCAGGTTTTAAATGGTTAATAATAAATTCAGGCGGATTGACTTTGGGGCGGGTGTCTATCCGTCTACTAAATTATATATTTATATGGTATTTCCAAAAGAATTACACAAAAACTAATAAAAATTTTAAACTTATTAGTAAATTTGTAGCCATAAAACATAGTGTAGCACTATGTACACCTTATTATATAGTGAATGAAAGCAGGAATATACGTACATATACCATTTTGCGAGAGCCGTTGCATCTACTGCGGCTTTTATAGTACAACGGCAAAAGACTGGTGTACTCGCTACGTAGACGCACTTTTGAAGGAGATGCGTATGCGCAGCGATGAGTTACGCAGCCTTTATCCTGACAACGAATGTACGATTGATACTGTTTACATTGGCGGCGGAACACCTTCTACACTCTCCACTGAAGACATCGCACGCATCATAAACACTATAAAAGAGGTTTATCCTTGCACTACACGCGAGATAACGATGGAGATGAATCCCGACGATGTTACGCCCGCACTCATCACCTCGGTACGTACGCTTGGCGTGAACCGCATCAGTCTTGGCGTGCAGACCTTCAGCGACGAACGCCTGCGCTTCATCCGTCGTCGCCACAACGCTGCGCAAGCCGTAAAAGCCGTTGAGACAATCCGGCGTGCAGGCATCGATAACATTAGCATCGACCTTATGTTCGGCTTCCCCTACGAAACATTAGATGATTGGCAGAACGACTTGAACACAGCCTTGAAGCTACGCCCAAATCACATATCAGCATATAGCCTGATGTACGAAGAGGGCACCCCACTCTATCTGCTACTTCAAAACGGCAAGATCAAACAGACCGACGACGATACTTGCCTTGCTATGTACACCATGCTTATGGACACGCTTTCAGCCAATGGTTACGAACATTACGAGATAAGCAACTTCTGCTTACCTGGCTATCGCGCCATACACAACAGTAGTTATTGGAACGATACGCCATACTTAGGTTTTGGAGCAGCTGCCCACTCGTATAACTTACTGACACGCAGTTGGAACGTTGCTGACATTAAAGAATATATTAACACCATCAAACGTGGCAAACTGCCGTCTGATAGCGAGCGCATTGACAACGACACTCACTACGACGACATCATTACGACTGCCATGCGAACCCACGAAGGCGTAGACTTGAAACGTCTGAAACCTGAGTACCGCGACTATGCTCTGCGTTCTGCAAAGAGTGATATCGACGGCGGACTTCTCGAACTCACCAACGACCATCTGCGACTCACACGTAAAGGACTTTTCGTTAGCGATATGGTGATGAGCAACCTTATGAAAGTCTGATGAAAGTCTGATGAAAGTCTGATAAAAGTAAAAAGGTAAAAAAGTAAAAGGACATATAAATCACATATTAATTATAATCAACAAATAAGAACATGGAAAAGAAACTTCGCACCGCTTCACTTTGTGTGCAGGGCGGTTACAAGCCAAAGAATGGCGAACCTATTGAGGTACCAATCATACAGAGTACTACATTCAAGTACGACAATTCAGAGGAAATGGCTATGCTCTTCGACCTCAAGAAGGAGGGCTATTTCTACTCACGATTGCAGAACCCTACAAACGACGCTGTAGCCAATAAGATTGCGCAACTTGAAGGTGGCGTAGGCGCAGTGCTCACCAGCTCTGGTCAGGCAGCCAACTTCTACGCTGTATTCAACATATGCGAGGCTGGCGACCACATTGTAACATCTAACGAAATCTACGGTGGAACATACAATCTCTTCGGCGTAACATTGAAGAAGCTCGGCATAGAGTGCACTTTCGTTAATCCGAACGCATCTGAGGAAGAAATACAGAAGGCATTCCGCCCGAACACAAAGGTTGTATTCGGTGAGACAATCAGCAACCCTGGTTGTGCTGTGCTCGACATCGAGAAGTTCGCACGCATCGCTCACAAGAATGGTGTACCTCTCATTGTTGACAACACCTTCGCTACACCTATCAACTGCCGCCCGTTTGAATGGGGCGCAGACATCGTAACCCACAGTACAACAAAGTACATGGACGGCACAGCGAGCCAGGTCGGCGGCGTAGTTGTAGACAGTGGCAACTTCGACTGGATGGCTAATGCTGAGAAGTTCCCAGGTCTTTGCACTCCCGACGAAAGCTACCACGGACTCACTTACGTGAAGGCGTTCGGCAAGATGGGCTACATCACAAAGCTCGTGGCTCAGCTCATGCGCGATCTTGGCTCTATCCCAGCTCCGATGAACTCGTTCATCCTCAACCTCGGCTTGCAATCGCTCCACCTGCGCATGAAGCAACACTGCGAGAACGCACAGCGTGTTGCCGAGTTCCTAAAGGCTGACGAGCGTGTGGCATGGGTACACTACTGCGGTCTGCAGGGTGACGAGTACCATGAACTTGCACAGAAATATCTTCCCAACGGTTCTTGTGGCGTAATAGCGTTCGGACTGAAGGGCGACCGCGAGACTGCTATCCGCTTCATGGACTCGCTCGACATGATTAACATCGTGACCCACGTGGCTGACGCTCGCACATGCGTGCTCCACCCTGCAAGCCACACCCACCGTCAGCTCTCCGAAGAGCAGCTGCGCGAGGCAGGCATTGCGCCCGACCTTATCCGTCTCTCTGTAGGCATTGAGGACTCTGAGGATATCCTCGACGATATCAAGCAGGCTCTCAACAAGATGTAAACCGACATGAGCATGACAAACAACGAAGACAAGGAGCAGCTTTTCCGCGATGACCTCCATCAGTTTCTACTCTCTGTAGACATGATTGATGAGCGTCTGCCGGAAGCTCCCGACCTCGAAGAGTTGTGGCAGCCAATAGCTCAGAGCTACATGCCCGATGCCATACGCGAGTTCAACGGCGAATATCCGCGTGTGGCGTTCGGTTGGATAATGTACGTGGGCATGGCACTCGCAAAGTATTGGGACGTGGAATGGTCTACCTACTCGAAGGTGACCGACCTCTATGCCTATCTGCGCGACCGCATCGACTTCGACCACATGGACGACTATATCTGCGAGAAGGTGCTGTGCCTCAATGCTAAAGAGCACGAAGTGGTGAACAACGTGGTGGGTGAATGCGCTGCACGCACCTACAACAAGCTCTGCCGCATGCGCCTTGAGGCTGGCTCAAAGGAGGCGTTCCGCACCTTTGTAGCAGCACTTCACCAGATGTATCTGATGGGTATTGCCGTAGAGTTACGCAGCCTTGGCTATCACATGACAAAAGTACAATAGCATGACTGACAGGGAATTTGAGACTTATTGGAAAGAAAATCGCATGACGATACTCGAGAAAAACGACGAGTATCGCCATGCGAAAGAGAATTTCAAGATACACTCCGGTGCCGATCTTATTCTGTTTGGCATACCCGTAGTGGCAGGCATCGTTTCGATAAACAACGTGCCGCTGCAGAACGAGCTGCTCAAATGGATTGTGAGTGCGGTTATCACCATTGTCTGCTTCGCCCTCAGCGTGTGGGTGAAAAGCTTGATAACCGGCACGGTGTCGCCCGACGAAGTGGAACAACGCCTGAAAGAGACTAAGAGACGCGAGATGGTGGAATAGGCTTACTTTCCACCACCTTCCGCGCTTTTAACGTCGTCGTTAGAGATAGATCGTGCCACCTTCTTTACACCCGATGACAATTCGCCGATGCGCCAACTTACGTTTATGCCGACGCTACACGGATTATACGACGAGTCGCTACGCGTTATGAAGTTCGCACCTGTGACAGTCGATTTATAATGGCGCTTTGCATCAAGGAAATTACTTGCATACAAGTTGAAGTTGAGCCTATCCCTGAGGAACGACTTCTGCACATTCAAGTTATAGTTGTACCTACCCTCTGTCTTCGATTGAAGACCAGGATTACTTGTACAGCCATAGAAACCTAAATTCACTCTCCAATTCTTAGGCAGCGTCTGCTGCACACCTACATACGCCGAACCGTAATAGCCATAGTTGTGCAGCTGCTGACGGTCGTTGTAGTCGGAATAGTCGCCCCACAGATTCATGGTCAGGCGTGTATTCTTGAAAATGTTCCAATTGACATAGCTCGACAGCGACGCGGTCTGTGTGCGTCCGATGTTGCGGTACGTGGTGTAGCTGACGAGCTTGCCCGTCGGATTCTTCACGCTCTCGATAGTGTTATCCTCCACAAGCGACGTAACACTCGAAATATTGTTGTTCGTGAAGCTGTAGCGCATGGTGCAACTAACGGAGAACTTAGCAGCAAAGTAGCTGTAGGTCAATTGCACGTTGTGATTCTTCTCGCTCACCAGATTAGGGTTGCCCTGCTGTAGCGCTTCGGGGTTAGTCTGGTTGAGATACGGATTGAGCGACCAGATGCCCGGTCGGTATATACGCATATTGTAGCCGAATCGCAGATTGTTCTCGTCGTTTATGCGGTAGCCGAGACTTGCCGACGGCACCACATCATCGAACCCGGTAGAGAAGTTTTCGCCCTCGCCTAACTCATACTTTATCTTCTGGAACGTGTGCTCGTAGCGTGCGCCGAGTCGTCCCGACAGATTGCCTAATCTTAAGCCGTAGCCCAAGTAAGCGGCGAGGATGTCGTTCTCGTGACGATAGTGCGACGAATACTGTTCGTCGAACGTGTATTCGCAGTCGGTTCCGTTCTGACGCACATAGCGGTCGTCGTCCGAACGGTTGTCGCGCAATATGTATTTTGCACCCACCTCCACGTTGTGCGCCTTGCCGATAGGCGTAGTATAGTCTACCTGCAACGTGTGCTCCATGCTTCGTCCGCTGCTTTCAGTATGCTCGTCAGACAAGCGCTTCACGAACGGCAGCCACTCGTCGGTAGCTTCAGCCACATCATAAGACGAATAGTTGTCGCCGCCATTGGTGCCCCCGTTTATCTTGTAGGAGAAGGTGAGCATACGACCTTTCAGCTTGAACAGGCGCTGATAGTCGAGGTTGCCATAGAGATACATATTGTCAGAGACGCTGCGCCCGCCGTTGGCATACGAATAGAGCGTTGCGCCAGACAGGGGCGATATGGCGTTGCTTCTTGACAGACTGTGCGCGTTCGACTTGTTCGTCCAGATGCCGAACGAGGCAGTCACGAGTCGCAGCGTGTCCACATCGTAGCTCGCCTCGAAGTTGCCCGAATGCGAGTGGTTATACGAACGGCTGTCGCTCGTAGCATAGCGGTCAGAAGCAGAAGGCGTGGCAGGGTCGCCCGTGAACAGACTGCTAAAGTCGCTATGCATATTACGCATATCGTAGTAGTTGTACGAGTAGGTTCCACTGACGGTAAACTTTCCATGCTTCACCGTAGCATACACACCGGCATCAGTATCAGTGTTCGACACACCGGCGTTCGTCGTAACGGTATAGCCCTCGATGCCCTTGCCCACGGTCACGATGTTGAGGATGCCGCCCACGCCCTCCGCGTCGTACTTCGGACCGGGGTTGGTTATCACCTCTATCTTCTTTATCGAAGATGCCGGCATACTCTTCAGCACCTCCTTCGGGTTCTTCGACATCATGTTGTTGGGTCGTCCGTTGACGTACACCTTAAAACCCGAGCTGCCGTTCACCTTGATATTGCCGTCGCCGTCTACCGTCACCATCGGCACCTTGCGCAGCATCTCCAATATATTGTTGGTCTTCGAGTCGGGGTCCTCCTCTATGTCGTACGTAATTTTGTCGATGTCGGCTTTCACGAGCGGCTTCTGCGCCACTATCTCCACGGCACCCAGCACGTGCGAAGCCTCTTTTATATATAATGTGTCGAGCGATACCGTGGGTTCGCTGTCAGACACAACAAAGTTGCGCACGACGGGCTGCTTGCCCATTGCGTTGACAAAGAGGCGATAGCTGCCCGCCTTCTTCAGAGTCATGCTGAACGTGCCGTCTGCCTCTGACACGGCGAGTGCGGCGGTGGATGTAGAGTCGGTTTGCGATGTGATTTTCATGGTGGCGTACTGCTCGCCTTCCTTAGTAGCGGCATCAGCCACTACACCCTTCACCACGAAACGCTTTGCGGTCTGGGCTGTCGCCTCGGTCGCTGCGAACAATAATGGAGTTACGACAGTGGCAGTCAGAAGAAACTGACCTTTGAAACAAGTCATATATTACAAGATTATTGGTTCATACTTACATTAAAACGCAGAGGACTTACGCCACTCTGCGCCATTAAGAATTCAAAGTTAATTATTATGTATAAACCAAGAGTTATTTCGTGTGTTCTTTTAACAATTCTTACAAAAACCGCACCTCATATTGCGGAGGTGGAACAGCTCTGCAACACTTGATTGTCACTGATGCCACTAACGGCGACTTCCGAACGGATGCTTCTCATACCGGTCGTCCTTATCGTATTTACGATGCTTGTCGTGCTTATGGTGTTTGTCATGCTTATGGTGTTTGTCATGCTTGTCATACTTATGATGCTTGCATGGCTTGCACGACTTGTAGTGCTTATGGTGCTTACAGGGCTTCGACTCATGTACGACAACCACTCTGTTCGGATATTTTGCATAGATATTGTGTACGTAAGCGTTGCTGCGCCAGTCGATAGGCTGATAGAAGTAATAAGACTCCTTGTAGCGTTTCCATTGGCGGTCGCTCATCATTCTGCGCAACTCCTTGTTGCGGTGCTTCCATGCCTTGCCGTTTATGTCGCGATAGCTGTTAATGGCATCGAGATAGCTGAGGTTGAGCTGCATGATGTTGTTGCGCTGCACGTTTGAGAGTCCAAGTTCGAGAACCATCTTGTCGGTTATAAAACGTGCCTCCACCTGAATATTGGCGAGTCGCTGTGCGCTTGCTGAGAGTGCCGTTACGAGAGCTACGGCGAGTGTCAATACTAATCTTTTACCTGTTGGCGGAATTAAAAAACCGCCTG
>NZ_JH379367.1 GCF_000235885.1 Leyella stercorea DSM 18206 | reverse complement strand
GACGCCCTCGGCAGACGGGTGTCAAAAAGGACTGGCGACACCGTGCACCGTTTCGGATGGGACGGCAACGTGGTGCTGCACGAATGGGACACCGACGAAGCCCTGAGACCGAGGCTCGTCACGGACGAGACCGGACGCGAGGAATACGACGGAACGGAGAAGCCGGAGGGCCTTGTGACATGGGTGTATGACGGAACGTCGTTCACGCCTGTGGCGAAGGTCACGGACGGGGAACGCTACACGATAGTGCATGACTACCTCGGTACGCCGACGCAGGCATACGACAGCAAGGGAAAGCTTGTCTGGGAGATGCTGCTGGATGTGTACGGAGAGGTGAAGGAATGCCACGGAGACCGAACGCTCGTGCCATTCCGCTATCAGGGACAGTACGAGGATGAAGAAACGGGGCTGTATTACAATCGGTTCCGCTATTACTCCCCGCAAATGGGTATGTATATCTCCTCCGACCCTATCGGGCTTGCTGGAAACAATCCTACACTCTATGGATATGTGCAGGATGTGAATACATGGATGGATATTTTTGGTCTCCTTGAAGCTTTAACAGAATTAGCTAAAGAAATAAGCGAATCTGCCAATCATTTTTTAGCTGAAGTTTGCAGAACTGTTGCAGTTGGACAAGATGCAACAGGTGGTTTATTTGCAGCATCAAGTAATGGGTTAGATCCTGGACAAGTAGCAAAATGTCAGGAATTAGGTGTAACTCCACTCAATACCTCGACAGTACACGTAAATGGCCAAAACCTTCATGCAGAAGAAGTTTTACTAAAAAATGTTGAGAATCTTAAAACTGTGGCTACATGGAAAAGAATGCCTTGTGGACCTGGTGAACATAATTGTATGCAACAATTAAAAGATTTAGGAATTAAAGTAGAATGTCATTAAGAATATATTATGTATGATTTTTATAAAAAACAGATTGTTGAAAAGACACAGAGTCTAACAATGCAACAGTCAGCTCTATATTCTCTCTATAATTGTGAGAAAATTATAGAAATGTATAAAATGATTGTTGATCAATACAATGTTGGAAATTATTTTCTAATAAAACAAATGTCTTATTATTTATGGGATAATATCTATAAATACAAAAAAAATGAGGCTTTTGAATCTAACTTTATACAGATGAATGATTATGTTCCTAATTCAGACTCTTATCCAGGAGTAGCTAATGCAATTGCCTTAAATGTTGTAATATGTTTAGATATTGCATATAAGTGTATAACTGGACATTCTAATAACTCGAATTTATCAGGATTGTATGTCTATGACACATTAAGACAATGTCTTTTATCGAAAAGACCTGATATTAAGTATATAACAAAACAAATAATAAGTGAGATTGATCAGACCTCAATTATTTTAGAACTTAAATTTGAAGAGTTAAGTCTTATTGAAAATATAGAAAGTAAAGTTTTAAATAGAAGTTTTGTTTGGGATATTTTTAGCAAAGCACAGTCTAATAAATATAATTATGATTTGATAAAATGGAATAATTCTCTTTTTTGATATTGGGGTGACCGTTTTAGTAATATATTAATATAATTAAAAACATCAAACTTAGTAGCCAAACTCGATGCGGAATACTCACTGAGAAACCCAAAATAGTCTGATTATGTTACTTGCGGACAGTCATATCACTATGATAGTCGGGGTTGACGTCCATGTGACGACAGCTCCCCCTTTCAACCCCATCCATCCCTACATGGGTATGGTGATGGACCCCGCCGACTACATACC
>NZ_JH379366.1:25101-57549 GCF_000235885.1 Leyella stercorea DSM 18206 | reverse complement strand
TTACACTCTTTTCGTAACTTCGTATAGCAAAGATACAACTTTTTTGTCTCAAATCAGTGGCAATAGCTATAAATTTTGTTGCAAATCATGGGCAATATGACCTCGGTTTTGTTGCAAATCAGTGGCAAGTGAGGCTTTTCTGTTATGTTTTTTAGCGGATGAGTTTATGGAAATCACATTTATTTGCACGAGTATTTGATGTAAACTTACATTTATTTGCACGAGTATCTGTGATAAAGATATTAAAAGAAGTAGTTGTGCCACAAAAAAACTGTATCTTTGTGTTTCGTTACTAACGTAGAACAAATAATTGATACGACCTTGCAACAATGAAAGACTTTGCAGCTATAGATTTTGAAACCGCCAACAATGAGCGTTCTTCGGTATGCTCTGTTGGCGTGGTTATTGTTAGAGGAGGTGAGGTGGTAGATCGTTTCTACTCGCTCATCAAGCCAGAGCCAGAGTATTACAACTACTGGTGCAGTCAGGTGCATGGTCTTTGCGCTTCTGATACAGACAGTGCGCCGGTCTTCCCCGAAGTATGGAAGCAGATTGAGCCGAAGATAGTGGGGCTTCCGCTCGTGGCGCATAACAAGGCGTTCGACGAGAGCTGTCTGAAAGCCGTCTTCCGCGTCTATCAAATGGACTATCCCGACTACGACTTCTACTGCACTTGCATCGCCTCGCGCAAGGTCTGGCCTAAAGGTCGTCATACGCTTGACTTTATAGCAGCCCGCTGCGGTTATGACTTGACACAACATCATCATGCCCTCGCAGATGCGGAGGCCTGTGCTGCCATTGCGCTGAAAATATTATAAAGGCTGACAGATAGGCTGGCAGATAACTTATGTTTTTAGCTATCTGTCAGCCTATCTGTCAGCCTTTATTTTGTTTATACACAGCTTGTTACGCCGATGCTGATAGATATGGTAGATTTATTGCTTGTAACCAATTTTTCTCAGCACCCATAATGCTGAGAAAAGCATCGCTATGCCTAAGATCCAGGAAATGGCAGCACTGGCTACGATGCCGAGCTGCTGTGTGAAGCCGGCTACGACAAAGGTAAGGAACGACACAGCGGCTACTGTCAGGGCGTATGGCAACTGCGACGACACGTGGTGAACGTGCTTGCACTCGGCACCAGCCGATGCCATAATGGTGGTGTCGGAGATTGGAGATATATGGTCACCGCAGACTGCACCTGCCATGCACGCCGAGATGGAGATGATGCGCAGCGGAGCGGTAGCAGGGAATACGGCGATGCAGATAGGGATGAGTATACCGAATGTTCCCCAAGAGGTGCCGGTGGCAAAGGCGAGCAACGCTGCAACGATGAATATTATTGCCGGCAGCAGCATCTGCAGACCAGAAGCCGTGCTTGACACAACGTCCGACACGTATTCGGCAGCGCCAAGTGAGTCGGTCATGCTTTTCAGTGTCCATGCAAGGGTGAGAATCAGTATGGCAGGAACCATCGCTTCAAAGCCTTTGATAAGACAACTCATGGCATTGTCGAACTTCAACGTGCGGCGTGCCACGAACATTGCTATTGTAAGAATCAACGCTGCAAGCGAACCGATAACCAGTCCGACAGAAGCGTTGCTTGCAGCAAACGCGTCTACGAAGTTGTGGTAGCAAGTGCTTGTTGCGTCGAAATATCCTCCGGAGTAAACCATGCCAGCCATGCAGAACACGATGAGCATCAGGATAGGCACTACAAGGTCGGCAACCGAACCCTTTGTCGTTACTGGTTTCTTGCAGTCTTGCTTGGCACCCACACCGTGCTCCACGATTTGCAGTTTGGTGTCAATCACCTCATCTACCTGACCGCCGGTGCGTTCGTACCATTCCTGCAGACGTGCGTCGTACTTGCTCATCGCCTTGAAGTCGAAACCCGACAACACAATCATAAATATGAAGATGATTGTGAAGAAAGCGTAGAAGTTGAACGGTATGGCTTGGCAGAACAATGCCAGACCATTCTCACCACCCGATACGAAACCCGACACGGCTGCCGCCCAGCTCGATATGGGTGATATGATGCAGACAGGGGCAGCAGTGGAGTCGATAAGGTAGGCGAGCTTCTCTTTTGTAATGCCATGGCGTACGGTTATCGGGCGCATCACCGAACCTACTGTGAGGCAGTTGAAGTAGTCGTCGATGAAGATGAGTAGACCGAGAATGATAGTCGAAATCTGCGCACCTATCTTTGTCTTGATGTGTTTTGAAGCCCAGCGACCGAAAGCAGCCGATCCGCCTGCCTTGTTCATAAGCGACACGATAGAACCCAGAACGACAAGGAACACGATGATGCCTACGTTCCACGGGTCGGACAGGCAGGAAATAAGACCGTACTGCTTGGCATCAGCTCCTGTGCCTACGGTGTCGTTGAGCAAATGGGTCAAGAAGCCTTCAAAACCTGTGCCCATCGACATACTATATAATATAGCACCGAGCACAATACCTATGAATAACGATGAATATACCTCCTTGGTCTTCAGTGCCAGCGCAATGGCGACGACGGGAGGAAGAAGAGACCAGATAGTCCCGATGAAATTAAAATCCATAATATTATTATCCCTTAATCTTTTTCGTTGTGCAAAGGTAAGGCTTTATTTGGATTGTTGCAAAAAGTTGCAACAAAAAAACGGATGGCGAGCCGTTTGTAGCTTGCCATCCGTTTTGTCGGTTATGTTAGCGTCGCTTGTTGGCGATGCGTTGTCTTACAGTAATGACATCGCTTTTACTTCGCGATTACCTCGAATACCTCTACATTACCCTCAATCTCAGCCTTCGCAGCCTTGTTGTTAAGGTTGACGTTGAAGAACGAGTTGTTGATGTCGGTAGAAGCGAGGAGCTTACCCTTCTTGTCGTACTGGTTGAACTTAACGGCGCCGTTCTGCTCTACGTTGAGGAGCATGGTGTATGCCTTTGTGCCGGGAACGACAGTGAACGAAGTCTTTCCGCTGTTGCGGAATGATGTTACGGGGTTCTTGTCGAAGCCGAACATGGCAGCGTCGAGATTTGCTGATTCAACCTTGAAGTTGAGGCTCTCTGGAGTTGTGGGGTTCACCATGAACTCGCGCACAGCAATCCAACTCTTCTTCTCCGACTCAGCCTTGCGGATGCGAACGTAGCGTGCCTTTACCGGCTCGCCCTTCCAGTGGATGATGTAAGTCTTGAGCAGTTCGCCAGTGAGCTGTGTCCACGACTTGCCGTCGGCAGAAGCCTCGAGCACAACGTTGTCGAAGTAGTCGACATCGTCAACAGAGTTGCGACCCTGGAGTATCTTCACCTCACGAACGTCGCGCACTGTGCCCAGGTCGGCACCCACCCAGTCGCCAGTAGACTGGCTTTGACCGCAGTGGTAGTATGTAGTAGAGTCGTTGTCGAACATCAGCTTGCTCTGTGTAGTAGCGAGCGTCGGATATGTGCCCATGCCCTTATAGAAAGCAGGCACCTCGCCGGTTAGGTTCTTGAAGAACTCCTGCGCCATGTCGTCCATAGCGTTCTCGTAGAACGGCTGCAGCTTCATAGTGCCGAGCTTGTGCTTCTCGTAAGCGGCGCGTGCCTCCTTTGTCATGCGGTTAGCCACGAAAGCGTTCCAGAAGTTCTGTGCATTGCCGTTGCGGAATGTCTTCATCAGCTTCAGTGTGCTCTTGCCACGCTTGCCGAGCAGTTCAAACTGCTCAAGCCACGGCTTCAGTTCCTTCATCAGAAGCTGGTTTTTGCAGTCGCGCTCCATTGTGCTCTTCGTCTTCTCCACGCGGTCGAACTCGCCATAGAGGTCGTTGTAAGCCTTCTGCGAGAAGTCGGCAAGGCGGAAGGTGTTTGTCTCCCACGACTCGGCACGGCGATATCCCGTCTCTGTGTCGCAAGAGTGGATGGCGAAGGTGCGGTAAGCCTCGTGAGCCTCAGGTGTGAGGTCTACAAGACCGCACTCCCAGTTGTCGATAGCGTTGTAGTCGGCTACGTTCCAGTTGTAGTCAGCCACGCCGTAGAGCGCCAGCTTCGAAGCCTCGCCGTGCTCCATCGGGTTAGACAGCACGCCAGAAGTCATCTTATCTGTGATGTCAGTCTCCAAGCCGTATGTCGGGCCCTGCATGATGATGTGGCGGGCATAGTCGGTAACGGGGAAGTTCCACCAGTAGTAAGCCGGGCGCTTGATACGAGAGTCTACGAAGTCGAGAGTCTCCTTGGTGAGGTCAGAGCAAACCACAGCACCAGTCCAGAATACCTGTACCTCAGGGTCGAGCTCGTTGCCGTAGATGGCGAGCGGACCGTCAGGACCAGGTTTTGCCCAAAGCTGCGAGTAGTCGGTAGGGCAGACAACGAGCGGAGCAACGTCGCCCTTAGCCTTCACGAATTCCTTGGTGAGTCGGTTTACGAGAGCCACCTGCTTGCTTGGGTTAGTGCCCTCACCGTCGATATCGTCGAAGTGGATGGCGAATGAGCGCACACCGAGGTCATACATGAGGTTGAACTTGTTTACGAGGTTGTTATAGTCCTCCTCGTTCCACTTGATATCCTGACCCGGGTGGATAGCCCATACGAAGTCGACGCGGTTGCGGCGGCAAGCCTCTACGAGCTCATGAATGTTCTTAGCCTGCTCGGGAGGGTAGGGCAGACGCCAGTTCGGGCAGCTGTGATAAGGATCGTCCTTCGGACCGTACACATACTCGTTGAGTTTGTTGCGTCCGTAGTAGTCGATGAGCGAGAGACGCACCTGATGCGACCATGGTTCGCCGTAGAAGCCCTCTACAACGCCACGCAATGGCAGGTCGGGATAGTCGTTGCAGGTGAGTGCCGGTACCTTGCCCTGCGCAGCTGGACTCTCTACAATCTGGCGCAGAGTCTGAAGAGCGTAGAACGCGCCACGCTCGTCGTAGCCCACGATGTTGATACCCTTCTTGTCGACAGTGAGGAGGTATGCTCCCGACACCATCTTCTTCAGACCTGCCTTCTTAGCCTGCTTCTCGCCGAAGACGATTGTGAGCGGGGTGCCCTTAGCATTCTGTTTGAGGAAATCGATGTCGTTTGTAAACTTACCCGCTTTGTCGATGAGCTTCACACCGGCGCTGAGGTCGGTCCAAGTCTGCATGTCCATGTTGAGGTTGTGCGGTGTTGGGTTTACGACGATGCCGTGGTGGTCGAGCTGCTTACCCGGCACCATGTTCACATCCTGCTTTTCACCACGCTGCGAGTTGAGGTCGAAGCTCTCGGTCTGCGCAAAAGCGCTACCGCAAGCAGCTGTGAAGAGTGCTGTGAGAAGGAGATTGTTTTTAATCATTGTTATGTTTGTTTTTAGTAAAATCGATTAGGTGTATGTTGCTGTTCATACATCAGTACAAAGTTACTTATTTTGTGTTGATTGGTAAAATAGGCAGGGCTCTTTTAATTAATTTTAGTAAGTGCGGAGCTAAAACGTGTGGGTGAGCACTGCGGAATGGAAAAAAATGTGTAACTTCGCATTTGTATGATAGACCACGCAACGATAGAAAGGATAAAAGACGCTGCCAACATTGTGGAGGTGGTGTCAGAGTTTGTTACACTTCGCAAGAGTGGAAGCAACTATAAGGGTTTGTGCCCGTTCCACGACGAGAAGACCCCGTCGTTCTACGTGTCGCCTGCACGCGGCACCTGCCATTGCTTCGGATGCGGCAAGGGCGGCAACCCCGTCGGCTTCATCATGGAGCATGAGCAGATGACCTATCCCGAGGCGTTGCGATGGCTCGCACGAAAGTATCACATCGAGATAAAGGAGCGCGAACTCTCTGACAACGAGAAGCGAGAGCAGAGCGAGCGCGAGAGTATGTTCATCGTGAACGAGTGGGCTGCCTCCTACTTCCAGCACCTTATGCACGACACCGCCGACGGCGTAGCCATCGGTATGCAGTACTTCCGCAGCCGTGGATTTCGTGATGACATCGTCAGCAAGTTCCAGTTGGGTTACGACGATACTGACCGCCGTGCCTTAGCGCAGGAAGCACTGCGCAAGGGTTACAAAGAAGACTTTCTGCTGAAGACCGGCATCTGCTACAAGAACGACCGTGGCGAACTAATCGACCGCTATGCCGGACGCGTCATCTTCCCTTGGATAGGCATCAGCGGAAAGGTGGTGGGCTTCGGCGGACGACTGCTCGACTCGCGCACAAAGGGTGTGAACCAGAAGTATGTCAACTCGCCCGACTCGGATATTTACCATAAAGACCGCGAGCTGTATGGCATCTATCAGGCTAAGAAGGCGATAGCCAAGGAAGACCGTGTGTACATGGTGGAGGGCTACACCGATGTTATCTCCATGCACCAGTGTGGCATAGAGAACGTGGTGGCCAACTCCGGTACGGCACTTTCGGTGCACCAGATACACATACTGCACCGCTTCACGTCGAATATCACCCTACTTTACGACGGCGACGCGGCAGGCATACATGCTGCGCTGCGCGGTACCGACATGCTGCTATCGGAGGGCATGAACCTAAAGGTGTTGCTGCTGCCGGACGGCGACGACCCCGACTCGTTTGCACGCAAGCATTCGGCAGACGAATTCCGTAAGTACATCGAAGAGCATCAGACCGACTTCATTGAGTTCAAGACAGACCTGCTGCTGCGTGGCGAACGCGACCCGCTGAAGCGTTCGGAGGCAATCAACTCCGTGGTGCGCAGCATATCGTTCGTTACGAACCCTATCCTGCGCGACACCTATCTGCACGACTGTTCGGTGCGTATGGGCATCAACGAGGCTACGCTAATCAACACGCTTAACAACTTCATACGCAGCAACCGCGAGGCAACAGCTTCCTCATCGGACAATTCGCAAACGACGCAACCGACGACTCAAAACTCAAAACTCAATATTCAAAACTCTCCTTCCCCTTTGCAGCAGGCATCGAAGGTGGAGCAGATGCTCGTAGAGTTGATTGTGCGCAACGGCGATACCGTCATATATAATAATGTAGAGACGGAGGACGGCACGACGGTGAACCTTAACGTGGCGCAATACATAGCCTATAACCTTGGTGTCGACGGACTGAAGTTTGCCAATCCGCTCAACTCGCGCATCCTCGACGAGGCGGTGAACCATGCTGGCGATGAGCAGTTCTGTGCCGAGCAGTTCTTCCTGCACCATTCTGACATTGAAATATCGCGCATTGCCACCGACCTTTGCATGGACAAGTATCAGTTGCTCGACGAGCAGAAGGCGGCACGTGCCGACGAGGAGAAGAATGCTGACGAGCTGCGCGTCGAAGAGGAGAACCGCATCGAAGCACTGCGCCAACAGACCGAGCATCTGCTCAACGACTTCCGTATGGACTATCTGGAGCAGCGCCTGCGCGACCTGAAGCGCGATATTTCGCTTGCGGTGAACGACCCCGAACGACTGCAGCAACTGATGGAAGAGTATAAGACGGCGCACGAACTGCGCTCTCAGCTCGCCCGGTTGTTGGGAAATAATATTATAGCATGATAAGTTGAAATGGTGTAATGTTGATGTGTTGACAAATGAAGCATATCTCAACATGACAACATCTCAACATAACAACAAACGATATGTTCTACATCCATTGGGTATTCATATTAGCTTACGTCTTCATTATTGTCAGCATCATGCTGGCAGTATTGATGGACAACCGTCAGCCGGCAAAGACGATAGCCTGGGTGATGGTGCTGCTCTTTATGCCCATTGTTGGAATAATACTTTACGTATTCTTCGGTCGTAACACTCGTAAGATGACGTTTATATCGCAGCGATCGCTTGACCAGTTGTCGAAGCGGTCGATGCTGGAGTTTGTGGAGCAACGCCAATTGACGTTGCCCGACGACTATCGTTCGCTCATACAACTCTTCACCAACCAAAGTCTTGCCCTTCCGTTCAAGGACAACGAGGTGGAGTTCTACACCGACGGCTACGAGTTCTTCCCCGCATTGCTGAAGTCGATAGCTTCGGCACGCAAGCATATACATCTTGAGACATATATCTTCGCCGACGATGCACTCGGACGATTGGTGGCGGATGCCCTCATCAGCAAGTCGAAAGAGGGCGTAGAGGTGCGTCTCATCTACGACGATGTGGGCTGTTGGCGTGTGCCGCGCTCACTATTCGAGCGTATGCGCCGTGCTGGGGTTGATGTCAACGCCTTCATGCCTGTTAAGTTCCCTGCGTTTACGAGCAAGGTGAACTACCGCAACCACCGCAAGGTGTGCATCGTGGACGGCGTTGAGGCATTCGTGGGTGGTATGAACATCGCCCTGCGCTATGTGAAAGGACTGTATGGCGGACAACTGCCGTGGCGTGACACCCACGTCCGAATACGTGGTGGAGCGGTGTACGCCCTGCAGCGTACGTTTCTCGTCGACTGGTACTTCGTCGATCGTACCCTCGTCACCAACTCGAAGTACTATCCGCCTATGCCGTGGCGCATAGAGAACAGCTGCTTGATGCAGGTAGTGACGAGCAGCCCGATTGCCAAATGGCCGGACATCATGCAGGGTTATGTGCGCATACTGCTTGAGGCGAAGAACTATGTATACATGGAGTCGCCATATTTCCTGCCTACTGAGCAGGTGCTCTTCGCCATGCGCACGGCAGCACTTGCCGGCGTAGATGTGCGACTGATGATTCCGCGTCATAGCGACTCGCGCTTGCTGGAATTGTCGTCAATGTCGTTTGTTACGGAGGTGATAGAGGCTGGTGTAAAGATATTGCTATATGAAGGCGGCTTCAACCATAGCAAGCTGCTCGTTTCTGATGACACGCTCTGTACCTGCGGTTCTACAAATATCGACTTCCGTAGCTTCGAGAACAATTTTGAAGCCAACGTCTTTATCTACGACCGCACAACGGCACTGCGAATGAAGGAAATCTTTATAAGTGATGAGCAAGAATGTGTAGACTTCCTGAGTGTGAACGGCGAACGGAAACGCCCGTTCATGCACCGTCTGGCGGAGTCGTTAGTTAGAGTGTTCTCACCACTCTTATAAAAGTAAAAAGTAAAAGAGTAAAAGGGTAAAAAGGAAAAATTAAAGGTAAAAAAGTAAAAGAGTAAAAAGAATTGGATGTTGGCATTTTGCCCGTATTCCGCACCCTATCTTTTTACTCTTTTACTTTTTTACTCTTTTACTTTTAAATGATTTCAAAGTGTTTCAGCGCATTCGTTATGCCATCCTCATCTACGCTGCTCGTGATATAGTCGGCGTGCGCCTTCACCTCGTCGAGCGCATTGCCCATAGCTACACCAACGCCCGCTGCACGCAACATCGTAAGGTCGTTGCCGCCGTCGCCGAACGCCATCGTCTCGCTGATGTTGATGCCCATGTGCTCGGCAATGGCGCGGATGCCGTTCGCCTTGTCGGCTGTGGCAGACGTAAGGTCGCAGAACGCAGGATACCAGCGTGCAGACGTTGTGCCTGGCACGTGGGGTAGGATAGTGTGCTCCTGGTCCTCGGTGAGGAAAGGCGTAATCTGCAGTATGCCCTGCTTTATAACCTCCTCAACCGGCACGTCGAACTTGTTGTACGTCACCTTCAGCATGTCGTAGAATACATGGTTCACGCTGTCGTTGCGGTTGATAATCTGCAGATCCTTTGTGCCCACAACCACCGCCGGCACGCTGAGACGGTTGCAGAAGTCGACTATCGCCTCAGCTTCATGGGTTGGAATGAGGTCTTGGCGCACTACCTTGTCGCCATAAACGCATTGAGCGCCAGTGGCAAGAATGAAACCGTCCATGATGTCCTCCACCTCCGTGATGTTGTTGAGCAACTGGCGTGGACGACCCGTAGCGGTGAAGAGCTTCACGCCGCGCTTGTGTGCCTCGCGAAGTGCTTCAATTGTAGATTCCGGCACCTTGTGTGTATTAAAGCTGACGAGCGTTCCGTCTACGTCGAAAAACAGGGCTTTTATCATATCCTTTAATTTTAACTCTTTTACTTTTACCTTGCAAAGGTACTGAAAAAAGTAGAATGGTAAAAAAGTAAAACGCTAAAAAGTAGGAAGTATGGGCATCTTGCCCGTACCACGCAGCCACAAAACATATTTTAAATTGTAAAAGCGTAAAAAACAAAAAATAATTACTACTTTTGTAATTCATTGTTCACACAGAACACACATTAAACAACCATTAATCAGCATAGGAAATGACAGAGCAAACGCAACTCGCTTGGGACATAATAGAGACAACGAACACCAACCTCTTCCTCACAGGTAAGGCTGGCACGGGAAAGACCACCTTCCTGCGCCGACTGAAGGAGGAATCATCGAAGCGTATCGTGGTTGTTGCGCCTACGGGCATCGCTGCCATCAACGCCGAGGGTGTGACTATCCACTCGTTCTTCCAGTTGTCGTTTGCGCCGTTCATACCCAACTATAACCTCAAGGAACAGCAGTTCCGCTTCTCAAAGCAGAAGATTAACGTAATACGCTCTATCGACACGCTCGTCATCGACGAGATTTCCATGGTGCGTGCCGATTTGCTCGACGCTGTAGATAGCGTGTTGCGCCGTTTCCGCAAGAACAACCTACCGTTCGGCGGTGTTCAGATGGTTATGATTGGCGATTTGGGCCAGCTTGCTCCTGTAGCAAAAGACGATGAGTGGCAGATGCTCTCGCGCTATTACGCCACGCCTTACTTCTTCTCGTCGCTCGCCCTGCAACGCACACGCTACGCCATCGTCGAACTGACGAAGGTGTATCGCCAGAGCGACAAGCGTTTCCTCGATATATTAAATAAGGTACGAGAGAACCGTGCCGATGCCGCTGTGCTTTCTGCACTCAACTCGCGCTATATACCCGACTTCAAGCCGCGCAAGGATGACGGCTACATACGTCTTACGACGCACAACTGGCAGGCGCAGCGCATCAACGACCACGAGCTTGAACTGCTCCCCGGTAAGTCCTATACCTACACTGCCACCATCGAAGGCAAGTATCCAGAGATGCTCTTCCCGACCGACGAGACGCTCACGCTGAAGACCGGTGCGCAGGTGATGTTCGTTAAGAACGACTCGTCGGCAGACAAGGCTTACTACAACGGTATGATCGGTACCATTGCTGAGATAGATACCGAGGGCTTCACCGTTACGGCGAAGGACACTGGCGAGAATATCCGAGTGCAGCCCGAGCAGTGGGACAACACGCGCTACGTGCTCAACGAGAAGACCAACGAGATAAGCGAGGAGGTGGAAGGAACCTTCACGCAGTTTCCCGTGAAGACAGCATGGGCAATCACCGTTCACAAGAGTCAGGGCTTGACGTTCGACCACGCCATTATTGACGTGCAGCGTGCCTTCACACACGGACAGACATACGTGGCTCTCTCGCGTTGCCGCACACTCGAAGGCATGGTGCTCAGTGCGCCGCTGCCGCAGACGGCTATCATTCGTGATGAGGCTGTAGACGAATACGCCACGCACGCCATTGAGCACACGCCGAGCGAGGGACAGATAGAACAGTTGCAGCGCGACTACTATCTGTCGGTGGTGAGCGAACTGTTCGACTTCCGTCCGCTCATGGATGCCTTCAACCGTGTGCTCGACTTGCTCGACGGTCATTTCCGCCGTTCGTTTCCGAAACTCATCGCCGAATACAAGGCACGCACGGGTACTATAAAGACCGAGCTTATGGATGTAGCCGAGCGCTTCAAGTTGCAGTACAGCCAGATTGTTATTGCCTCTGCCGATTATCAGACCAACGCCTTGCTACAGGAACGTCTGAAGAAGGGCGCCGACTACTTCGCTCGAAAGATTACCGATGTGGAGGAGCTTGTGAAGAAGACGTCGGTGAAGACCGAGAACAAGGACGTGAAGAAACGTTACAACGATGTGTTCCCAGCGCTCAAAGAGGTGGTGATGCAGAAGCGCGCCCTCCTCAACTGTGTCAAGGCAGACGGCTTCACTCTGCATAGCTATCTGCGTCAGCGTGCCCTGGTACTTGCCGGAAAAACAATATCAGAAAAATAGACAAATGGTATGGTTCTTATACCTATGAACCATTATGGACTTGTATGGTTCGTCACTTTACCATAACTTTGCCCTTTGACAGGTAATGCCGTACAAACGGCATTTATAGTATAACCTAAAAAACGAATTACTATGAGTAGGGTTTTTCAAGTGAAGCCTAAACAAGTGTTTGAAAAGGTGGAGCTGAAAGCCATCTGCTTTACCCCAGAGAACATCGAAGCGGAAATCGCTTTGTTGTAATCAAAATTTACGTATAATAAATGTGCCGAACAACATTTTATTCAATATAAAAGATAAAAGCGGAAATTTTAGTTGTTTTGTCTTTTATAAAAGATAAATTTACTATTTTTGCGGAAAATATCTTTTATAGTGAATAAATATGGCAACAATTAGGAGACAAAGAATGACGATGATGGCATAACACACATTCATCTCCGCAAGTTCTTGCGAGAAGGTTTGTAGAGATTATTACTTACAAAGTCTGTAAGCATAATAAAAGATACCATCAATGCAAGTATTTTAATTGCCGTAAACGAAAAAATCCACCATATCTCCCAGCATGCGTGTAACGCGTTGTTGGGTAGTGAGTTAGAGGCTGGTAGATAGCTTCTGTTTTGCAGATATCTACCAGCCATCTATCAGCTTGGGTTCTATAGTTTATGATTGGATTAGTTCATGGTTCTAACTTATGGCAAACAACATATTCTTTCAGCCCTTCGTCGGCAAGCATTATGCCGACGGAGGTATGCGAGGCGCTCGACAAGTATCAGCCCGAGTATGTCGTCGTTTGGGGCAAGCGCCTTTGGGATAAGATGCCGGGCGAGCGATGGCAGGACGGCGAGCCGATAGTAGTGGACGGGTGCAGTACGGCGACGGGCGCTTATCTCCTGAACAACGGCAGACGTGTGAAGACGATGGCGGTGAACCATCCTTCCGTAGGCTATTCGTGGGATTATTGGTATCGTGTGCTGGAAAAATTCTTCTTGCATTAAACGGTGGAAAAAACAACGTAGGTTTCGGAAATGAGGCATAATAATAGCCTGATTTCTTTCGCAATAAGTCATCGTTCTGCGTCCGCCGTCCGATCAGATTCCGTCCGCCGTCCAATCAGATTCCGTCCGCCGCCCGATTGGGTTGCGTTCGGTGTCCGATCGGACGGCGTACGGTGCATGGTGAGAATTTGTGGTGTTAAGGCTAACTTTTGATAAGTTAGGCAGCATCTCAACAATAAAAATAAGTGAACTTAGAATTGCAATTCTTATCTTTGCAATTCTTGTATTGTCTTCGATTTACACTAACGTTTGGTGTAAAAGACAGATAAATGATAATTTACGGCTGCGCCTCGGCATAGCTCAAACTGCGTTTGGCTCTGCGCTCGGCTTGCACGTAAATTATCATTTATCCGCTTGTTAAGTTCTATTTTGCTGTCAATGTCCGAAAGTGTCTTTCCAATAGTTTTTTGGATAGGCATTTTCGGCAAATGAATATCGATGTTTAAGAAATTCTGTGGATATATTCTCTTGTGGCTTCCAGAAGTATTTGAATTCTGGCCACAAAGATAATTTGTGATTTCGTCAGAAATCAACAAATAATAGCAATATTGATAATCCACAACATCTTCATTTACAACAAGAGGCAGAAATTCTGTAGAAGCAATTTTGTTGGAATCGCTATTATTTATGCGCCAAACCCTTTTAAAGCGCACATTGAGTTTATTAAACAATATGCACTTGTTTGGTACGTCATATTTATTACTTTGTATCTCTGCGCCATCCAATACTTCTGCTGACTTGTTTTCATCAAAAGAAGGCAGACTGTAAAGATTGTATGTTGTTCCATTTTGTGGAACAACGGATTTCGATACAAAAGTAACTATATCTTTCAGTTTCATTTTCGCTCATTTTATATTCCGTCCAATTTTGCAAGTCACACTTGCAAAATTGGACGGTCATACTAAGAATTATTCATTATCACCCAGCAATCCTCTCACTTCCTTGTCAAAGTCAGAGTCTATCCGTTGGGTCTTATTGAAAATATCGTATTCCTCCTCTGCTTTCTGTTTGGCTTGTGCAGCCGATATTTTACCCTTGTCTGGCAAAATCTGATAGCGGCGGAAAGTAAGGAACTCGTTAACACTTGTCGAGAACTGCTGCATATTGAAAGTGTTTTCACGCTCTATGAGGTCTTCGATATAATCAAAGAAACCAGTGACGGCACGCTCCAGTTGCCGAATTTCTTTCTCTTGCAAATAGTTTTTCGCGATGCTTACGTCCGACTTTAAGACACGCCCATCGGGGGCATTTTTCCATGTGGTCAGTCCCATGTAATCCTTTGTATGGTCAGCCTTTGAATAGATAATCTCCGCTGCGGTCTGCCCAGTGATGGCATAGTGGAAGCGGTTTTGTATCATCGCGTAGAAATCGTGTGTGGTAGGCGAGTTGCGGTCATAGTCGGTGCTACATTCTGCGTATATGTCCGTAATCTGTTGCCAAATGCGACGTTCGCTTGCACGGATAGAGCGCACACGTTCGAGCAACTCACGGAAGTAGTCCTTGCCAAACACTGCCGTTCCTTGCTTCAACCGCTCGTCGTCCATGACGAATCCCTTCTTGATATACTCACTCAGAATCTTGGTAGCCCATTGACGGAACTTTGTAGCCTTTGCCGAGTTGACACGGTAGCCAACAGCAATAATCATATCAAGATGGTAAAAATCTACCAGCTCCTCAACATTGCCACGAATCCCCCTGTTTACGACGGTTGCAATTTTTGCAACCGTCGTGTCGGGCAGAAGTTCGCCAGTCTTGTAAATATTTGAAATATGACGGCTGATGCCAGACTTGTCAATGCCAAACAGTTGAGCCATAGCCTTTTGGGTACACCAAAGCGTTTCGTCCTTTATGACTACTTGCACTTTGCCGTCCGCATCCGGCATGCTATACAGAAGATATTGAATCTCGTTACTCATCGTCGTGTTCCTTCCATACGTTTTCGTTGAAACTGATGCTATCCAACTGCTTCAGTATCTCTTCTTCGAGGCGGTGACTCTCCTCAAACTGTGCTTTCAGCGTAGACCTATAATTATCCATGCGCTTGTTGAACTCCTCCTCGGTGATGTCAACATAGTCAATCTTGATGTCGAAATACTGTCCTGCAGAGAGGCTATATCCTTTCTCTTTGATTTCATCGTATGTCACGGCTACCGAGAAGTCGTCAACAGCCTCCTTATTCTGGAATGTGTTCACGATCTTGTCGATCTCGAAATCGCGAAGACGGCGTTTCTGATTATTACCTTCCTTATATTCCTCACCCAGTTTGCTTGCATCGATGAGAATCACCTTGTCGCTCTGTGCCGATTTGTCAAAGAACAGCACGGAGACATTGGTACCGGTAGTAGCGAACACGTTTGACGGCATAGACACACATCCATACACCCATCTTTCATCTACGATGCGTTGCAGGATGCGCTTCTCTACGCCACTCTTAGATGTGATAAATCCTGTAGGTATGACGATAGCGCCCTTTCCCGTTGGCTTCAGCGAGTTGAGCAGGTGCTGGATGAAGCAAGTGTAGATAGCCATTTTTGGTTTGTTCGGATCTACCTTTTTCACAGAGTTGGGAACACCAGCCCAGAAACGGATTGTGTCGGCAGCGAGCGTGTCACGATACTCTGGAAAATCGAGTTTGAACGGAGGATTGCTTACAATGAAATCGAATTTCTTCAGCACACCATTATTCTCTTTGTGCGATGGTTCGGTAAGCGTGTTGCCTTGCACCACATTAGGCAGAGAAGCCGAAAGGTTGTTGAGGATAAGATTCAGACGCAGCATCTCGGATGATTTCTCGGAAATGTCCTGCGAGTAGATGGAACATCTGTCCTCACCTATCTGGTGAGCCAACGCCATGAGCAGCGTGCCTGTACCTGCCGACGGGTCATAACAAGTAATTCCGCGGAAGTCCGACTTGTCGCCCACAAGCAATCGCGCCATAACCTGCGCTATGGCATGAGGTGTGTAGTATTCAGCATATTTTCCACCACTGGCGTTGTTGAACCCCTTCAACAGGTACTCGAAGATGTGTGAGAAGAAATCGTATTTCTCGCCAAACACATCCTCAAAGTTGAAAGAAGCCACATTGTTCATCAGAGCCTTGGCAAACTCATCACGCTTCTGTGTGTCGGTAACATATGTAGTCAGCGGAAAGAAAATATTCACTTTGCTCTTTCCTGACGTGGTGACAGAGAAAGTATCGGCATTGAGCGAGGCAATGTCAATGAGAGTAGCATCGAGCAGTGTAGAAAAATCGCCTTTGGTGGCAGAGTTATAAAGGTGAGATAGCGTATGCTCCGGCTTCATGCGAGGCACGGAGTGTGGAAGATAGCTGAAAAGGTCTTCCACTTCATCCTCTGTGAATTTGTCATATTCGGCATCCCATTTCTCGGCGTTTCTTAGGCGCTCGCCATACATTTCATCGCGCTTTGCCTCATAGCCGAACTTATCATTAAAGAACTTGTAAAGAAACATTTCCGTTACAATCTTATATTCGCTGCCTGTACCTGCCAATCCGTAAGCCCCGGTAGTGCTCTTCAGAGAGTCGATAAGGGCAATGGTAGCCTCAGATATATTGATGTTGCTCATTATTGTTTTTAATATGCGTAGTTACGTTGTTGTAAATATTCTGTTGTGATGAGATTGTTGATAAACTTACGGTCCTTGATGTCAGCCCTTATGTGCATCTTCAGCAGTTCCTTGCCGATGATGGCAAGCACATCCTGTAGAAATGCCGGTTCGTTGTCGAGCTTGTTGATGTCGAGAAATATCATTCTGTCGATATCCTGCTTCATATTTGCCAGGTTCTCTGCAATCTCATATTCATGTTTTGATATGATCGGCTTTTCGCGCTTCTCGTTCTGTTCCTCAATACGCTTATGGATTCGCACAAACCGCTCGTCACCCTTGTACTTGCTTTTCAGCAGGCGGTTGCGACGATTGATTTCCCTTATTTTCTTCATCACCTCGTCCATGTACTGTATGCTTTCTTTTGCGTCAGCCGTGTCTTTAGGTACAAATCCCTTTTTGCGGAAATACTCACGGAACTCATCGGCAAGGATAACATATTTGTCCTCCTTTGTATCGAAGTTTGCCTCAAACTCAGCCTGCACACGCTCGCAACGCTCACGGATGTCGTTGACTATGATGCGCATTTCCTCAGGCATTCCTTTCTTGAACTCAAATTCCAGCTCAGAAAGTGCAACGTTAATGATGCCCGACACGTCGGCCTTATGTTCTGTATTTTCAAGAAGATTGATGCGCTCGATGCGATGCGTCACCTCCGTGATAAGCATAGGAATGGTGCCGATAGGTAGCGATGCAAGTTTCTGCTTTGTTTCCTCGTCGCCGAAAGAACGCACTTGGTTGACAATAGCCTTTGCCTCTGAAAGCGTGTTGCGCAATTCATAAAGGCTGTCCTTGTTGTCAACCTCGTCAATCTGCTTACGGAACTCCTCCATATTATCAGTAGTGAAGTTAAAGAGAACGCTTTTTACTTGCCTGATTTTGGCTTCCACCTCTTCTTTCGTTACCATCACATCGTTGGCGATGTTGTTCTGTCCCGAGCCAATGCCGTCAGAAGTGCGGTTCAATTCACGCAGGTAGCGGTCGTTGGTAGCATCAAAATTCTCCTTGATGTTCACGAAATCAACCACATAACCATATTTAAAATCATGGTAAGGTCGGTTGACACGCGTCAAAGCCTGCAACAAGTCGTGCCCGTCGAGCGAGCGTCCGAGATACAGTTTCTTCAGACGAGGAGCATCAAAACCGGTGAGAAGCATCTTGTTGACAATGAGCACGTCCACTTCCTGAAGTTTCTTGAACCCCTCAATATACTCTTTACGTTCCAACTTATCGCCTTCGTCATGCAATATAAGCGAAGCGGTCAAAGGCCTGTAGCCAGAAGGCAAAGTCATTGGCTCTGCTGCCATTCCGAGCTGTTCCTCTTTATGCTGCCATATTTTCTCTGCATTATGAAAACGCTCCTGCCACAAGCGGAACATCTCTCTTGCCTGAGGGTTTGTCTTGCAGACAATCATGGCTCCGACAGAGTTGTCATTCTGCTCCCTGCGGAAACGGCGGAAGTCGGATATGACATAGTCGAGCAACGCATTAAGATAGCTTTCATCCTCAATGATCTTATTGCGGTCGATGTCTGACTTCTTCACTTTTACGCTTCCAGCCAATTTGTCGAGGATGTCCTCAATCTTTTCCTTGTAGATGGTCTCGACAGGCTCACGCATAAGTTTGCAAGTATAGCCGTCAGCGATGGACTTGTCGTAATAGTAGGTATGGATATAGTCGCCAAACACTCGCCAAGACTCACGCTCCTCCTTGAGAAGCGGCGTGCCAGTGAGGGCTATCTTCACAGCGTTTTTGTCAGCTTCGAGCAAATTCGCCAAGAAACTTCCCTTGGGGTTATATCCACGGTGTGCCTCGTCGATAAAGAATATACGTTGCAGGTTGGTGCTATAACTGTCGTCAACTTGCACCTTTGCCTTATCTTCTTTGAACTTCTGGATGTTGACCACCATGATCTCCAACTTGCCTTCATTGTTCTGTGTGATAGACCGGCTTGCAATGTCCTTCATCAGTTCTTCACGGCTCTTGGCGTTATGCACGATAAGCCCACGGGCGGCAAATTCGTCGGTAGCCTGTTCCATAAGGTCGATACGGTCGACTATGAAATAGAACTTTGCCACGATGTTTTTCCGTGCAAAGAAATCCGTCAGACTGCGAACGCTGTAATAGGCAAGAGCTGTTTTTCCGCTACCCTGTGTATGCCAGATGATACCGCTCTTTATCCCATTGTTTAGGGTGCGACGGATAGCATAAGAGGCGAACATCTGCTGATAGCGCATAATATGCTTTTGCAACGTAGTGCCCTGTGTGCCGTCCTCTAATTCCACCTTGCGCTCAACGTAGGCTATGCCATAACGAAGCAGGAACAGAAAGCGCTCCTTGCTCAGCATGGAGGTTATGATACGGTTGGTAGGGGTGTTGACATCTTTGTTGGTCTGATACTCCTTAAGGTTCTTGATGACTACACAGTTGCGGTGCTTCAATACCTTATATTCGTCTTCATCCGTTATTTCTTGATATGGATAATTGGTAACAAACGTTTTGTTTTCCTCACGGAACACATTAAAGAAAGCCTTGCCCTTGGCAGAGCTACAATAGAATGCACCTTGAATAGGTACACGGCTCTCATTGTCGTATTCCTGATTGTTGGAGAATATCATCAACTGCGTGACGTTGAAGAAGCGGCGAAAACATGTTTTGCTCATTCGTGTATTGATGCGTTCACGCTCAGCCAAGATACCCTCGTGGTTATTTGGTTTCTTTACTTCAATAAAAGCCAATGGCATTCCATTGATGAAACAGGTGATATCAGGACGGAAATTGTCCTCCGTATCTTCGTTTTCACATGTAAACTCTGTGGTGACGTGCCAATCGTTGTTTTCAGGATTGTCAAAGTCAATAAGTTTTATTCCGCTATTGGAAGAAAGCATCTGGTAAAACTCGCGTCCTAAATCATCATTGTTTGCAACGTTTACAATCTTTGAAAACAACAAAGAGACTTCCTGGCTTGACAAAGACGGATTCAGACGTTTAACAGCGTTCTGAAAAACATCTGTCAATATATTGGTCTTGGTATCATATGTATTGATATTGTCCAAGTAGGTATAGCCCAACTTACATAGATGGAGAGCTGCAGGCACCTGTACCCTGGTATTCTCATTGAAGTTAGAATTTCCCATAAATATAGATTTAGTCAAAGTTAATTATTTCACTTACATTGACATTCAATTGATTTAATTCTTCCATACAGTCAATATGTTGCTTATAATGCAAAATTATAGATTTTTAGCGAGAAACAATATTGCTCAATTCAACCTTTAACAAGATATAACTTTAATCTCAACAATAAAAATAAGTGAACTTATTTTGTAGTGTCTTCGATTTGCACTAACTTTTGATAAGTTAGGCTGCATCTCAACAATAAAAAATAAGTGAACTTGTTTTGTATTGTCTTCGATTTGCACTAACTTTGCAGCCTGTAAACTCTCAAGTCTATTAATATTCAATCAAATAATAACTAAAACAAACAAAAATGAAACTCAATCGTTTAATTCTCGCGGCTGTGGCGGCACTCTTCGTACAGAGCAGCTACGCACAGCAGCCGTACGGCGGTTGTTGGCACCCGGACGACATCAAGAACTGGTCGCCGGAGACCGACAAGGACGCTAAGTTCAACCGCTCGCGTGTGCCATTGGCAAAGCGTTTCAAGGAGCCAACGCTGATGAAGGCTAATAGTCAGCAGTACTATGAAGGTCAGATCTGCAACGCTCCTATCCTTTTCCCGACATGTTCGATGTGTCCGTCGCAGGGTGCGTACAACTTCCTCGGCTATCAGCCTACCTACTGGCAGTATATGGACAAGCTCGTTTATTGGGCAGGTTCGGCTTCTGAGGGTATCATCATTCCGCCGCCAGCAGGTTCTATCGACGCTGCTCACCAGAGCGGTGTGAAGGTGCTGGGTCAGGTGTTCTTCCCACCGTACGCTTTCGGCGGCAACCAGGCTTGGGTGCGCCAGATGCTCACAAAGGAGAACGGCGTATATATCTACGCTAAGAAGCTCTACGAGATTGCCAAGTACATCGGCTTCGACGGATGGTTCATCAACGAGGAGACCGGTGGCGGTAGCGAATCGGAGTGGGTTGGATTCATCAAGGAGTTCAACAAAATTGCCGACGCTAACGGCGACACACACATGGAGATTCAGTGGTATAACGCTGAATACTCTCCGAACGTTACAATCCTGAAGTCGCACAAGAATACATCGCAGTTCCTCGAGTACGGCTCTCCGGGCGACTATCGCAGATATGCAAGCCAGCTCGGCTGCACAGAGGCGGAGACCTTCTCTAAGATTTACGGTGGTGTGCAGGTGGCTTCCAGCGGACACACCGGTTTTGAAAGAGATTTGCAAAAAGCAATGCCTACCAGCGGACACGTTGGTTCGCTCGATCTATTCTGCCCCGAGGAGAAGACATGGAAGGACAACGTGCGCAACTTGCTCGGCAAGAACGATACGGGTCCTGACGCATACTACGCTATAAAGGAAACTTTCAAGAACGAGATGCAGATGTGGACTAACTATGCCGGCGACCCCACTGTTACTACAGATGAATGGTCAGGCATCTCGGGTCACGTACTCGAGCGTTCGGTTATCAGCTCAATGCCGTTCACTACATCGTTCTGCGTAGGTGTGGGCAAGCACCGCTTCGTAGAAGGTGAGAAGGTGGCTACACAGGACTGGTACCACTCTGGCGTGCAGAGCATCATGCCGACATGGCGCTACTGGATGGAGAACAAGGACGATGCTTCTTTCGAGATCAACTGGGAGGACGCTTGGAACTTCGGCTCAAGCCTTAAGCTGAAGGGCGGCTCTGCGTTCAGCGGTGACCACCTCTGGCGTCTGTACAAGACTCAGCTCGCCGTGAACGGTGGCGGCACATTGCGCCTGGTTTACAAATCATCGAACACGACAAACGCTTCTGTAGAGGTGAAGCTCTCTACAACAAGCTCTGTAAATCCTGACGTTACACTCTCTGCACCGAAAACCACAACAAAGAACGGTTGGACTGTTGCTGAGTACGACCTCTCTTCGCTCAACGGCAAGACTATCTATATGATTGGTCTTAACGTTAAGGCTAAGTTCACAGTCTACGACTACGAGCTCTCGCTCGGCGAACTCTCTGTGCTGCCTGCTAACTATGCTCCGGCACCAGTAGAGGTGAAGAACCTTGCTACGACAAGCACGCTGGGCAACGTTCAGGGCGACGCTCGTCTGACATGGGACTTCGACTATACTGCCGATTTCGATCACTTCGACATCTATAAGGAGAACGAGGACGGCACACGCACAATGGTTGGTCAGACTCGCGACGAGGCGTTCTACGTTCCTACATTCCAGCGTAAGGACAACGAGGCTTACGTTAAGTTCATCGTTACTCCGGTTATGAAGGACATGCGCCAGCAGAAGGGCAAGAGCATCGTGCTCGACTACCCGCAGGCTACCGCTCCGGTTGTTTCGTTCACTATCAGCAACAGCTATCTGAAGGTGGGCGAGAGCGCTACTATCACAGCTAACGGTACGGGTAATCCGACTGCCTTCAAGTGGACTCTGCCTGAGGGTCTGAAGCTCGCTAACGGCTTCTCACTCACCGACCAGACTATCACCGTAGTTGCAGAGAAGGTGGGCAAGCAGCGCGTAACTGTTGATGTTACAAACGCCATCGGCACATCTACTACTTCAAGCAATATCCTCGACGTAATGACCGAGGAGGAATACAAGAAGATTTACAATGTGGTTTACCAGAAGAAGGTGCTCGGCTATAGCGGCTCTACCAACTATAAGGAGGTGCCGGATAAGATTATCGACGGCGAGACCAATCCTACTTCCGCATCGGACAAGTGGTGCAACGTAAGTGCTGACAACTGGGTTACATTCGACCTCCAGAGCGTTTACCGCATCTATAGCTTCAAGATTTTCGATGGCAACGCAGGTCCAGAATCAGGCGTAGACCAGATCGACTCTTACCAGATTCTCCTCTCTGAGGATAACGAGCATTGGACAACAGTTGTTGATACCTACAACCGCCAAAAAGAGAGCATCAAGACCGACTACATCGCTCCGATGCGTGCACGCTACGTGAAGCTCGTTCCGCACGTCAACGGCATCCTCCGCATCTGGGAGTTTGAGGTTTATGGCAAGAAGGACAACAGCATGAAGCTCTCTACATTGACAAACAATGTCACTATGAACGCTGGTGAGTCGTATAATATCAATGTGACTTACGATTTGGGCGAGGGAGCTACTAAGGCTGATAAGTTCGAGTGTGTTGCTACAAGCAAGAACGGCAACGTGACCATCGGCACAATCAAGGAGAACGTGAAGAAGAACACGTTCGTCATTCCTGTAACTGCTAAGCAGCGCATGGGCGACGATGTTGTTACTATCCGCGTCGTTAATGGTGACGACTACGAGGAGATTGCTGTACAGGTTGAGGTTGACGCTACTACACAGCCTAACGTGCTCAAGGGCAAGACGGCTGAGGTGCGCCACTATGAGAATGACTACTCTTTCGAGGCAGCTTTCAAGAAGTATGATGTCAGTGGTCTGACCGACGGCAACAAGGCAGACGAGGCTCTCACCGATATCGAGGCACCTTCTACCCACCGCGACGACGTATGGGTGATCTTCACCGCTCCGGAAGGCAAGCAGTGGGACCTTGCAAAGGTTATTGTGAACATCCCGAACGAGAACTACGCAGAGAACGACAACAACGAGATGAACTACGTCAACAAGGACGTGAAGATTGCTGTGGGCGACGACCTCACACGCATGAACACGGCGAAGACATTCTCTGGCTTGAAGAAGGTTTCTGAGCTTAGCTACATCTTCCCGGAGAGCGTGAAGACAAAGTATCTCGCTGTCATCTGCAACCTCTATGTCTACTCTCTTCCGTCAATGGCTGAGGTTTCTGCTTACGAGCAGTTCGCAGACCCGACTGCCATCAACAACGCTACTGTACAGAACGCTGTTAAGGGCATCTACACCGTGAACGGCACAAAGCTCAACGCTCTGCAGAAGGGCTTGAACATCGTGAAGTTCGCTGACGGCACTGTGCAGAAAGTGCTCGTTAAGTAAATTATTAATTAGTAATTATTAATTATTAATTGGTGATTGCTAATTATTAATTCGTGATTATTAATTCGTGATTATAGAATAATACGGCTATCAGAAGTTTAACAGCTTCTTGATAGCCGTTTTTCGTATCCTTAAATGTAAAAAATACAACATAAACGCAAATTAGTTTGGCAAATGCTTGGTGGGTTGACTTTTATGATATATATTTGCAAACAAATTGTTAAAGTGAAATTATTACAACCGCTAAAAGCCACCATAACATGAGTAAAGACAATGTATTATACAGAGTGTGCCACTTCTATGTTGAGGGTTTTCGCAGTATGACTCTTGGCAAGGTATTGTGGACCGTTATCCTCATAAAACTATTTGTTATATTCTTTGTGCTGAAGCTGTTCTTCTTCCCCAACGTGCTTGACCAGAAGTCGAATGGCGACAAAGCATCATATGTCGCAGGGGAGTTGACGGGCGATAGGGTGGACAGATAGCCACTCGCATCGGTCGACGCAGATGATAGATGTATAAGTTCTGTAGCCCGAAAGAAACTAAATATAAACCTAATCAATAATAAAAAGACATCAAAAAATGACACATCTCTTGACTGTAGACCCTACACTTATCGACTGGTCGCGTGCGCAGTTCGCACTCACAGCCATATATCATTGGCTGTTCGTACCGCTCACACTGGGTCTTGCCCTCATCATGGGCATTATGGAAACGTGCTATTATCGCACTGGTAAGCAATTCTGGAAGGATACCGCCATCTTCTGGCAGCGACTCTTCGGCGTGAACTTCGCCATGGGCGTTGCTACGGGCATCATCCTCGAGTTCGAGTTTGGCACCAACTGGAGCAACTACTCGTGGTTCGTGGGCGACATCTTCGGCGCACCACTCGCCATTGAGGGCATCGTGGCGTTCTTCATGGAGAGTACCTTTGTCGCCGTGATGTACTTCGGTTGGCAGAAGGTGTCGCGTGGTTTCCACTTAGCATCGACGTGGCTCACCGGACTCGGCGCAACCATCTCGGCTTGGTGGATCTTGGTGGCTAATGCGTGGATGCAGTACCCCGTGGGCTGCGAGTTCAATCCTGACACCGTGCGCAACGAGATGACGAGCTTCATGGATGTAGCGCTCTCACCATTCGCCGTGGATAAGTTCTTCCATACCGTGACCTCTACGTGGGTGGTAGGCGCAGTGTTCGTGTGCGCCGTGAGCTGCTGGTATCTACTGAAGCGACGCGAGCAGGAAATGGCGCGCCAGAGCATAAAGATAGCAAGCATCGTGGGCATTGTGGCTGCTGTGCTTACTATGGCGACGGGCGACTTCTCTGCCGTAAAGGTGGCTGAGAAGCAGCCTATGAAACTCGCTGCTATGGAGGCTCTGTACAACGGAGGCGAGGGCGTTTCGCTAACAGCGGTTGCTGCTGTAAATCCGTTCCAACAGCCCGACTATGCAAAGGGCGAGGAGCCACCGCTGCGCATTGCCATCCCGAACGGACTCTCGCTGCTTGCTACGCACAAGGCGGACGGATATGTACCTGGCGTGAACGACCTGCTCAACGGCTACGCACGTGCCGACGGCACACGTGAGCTCTCGGCTGAGGAGAAGATTGAGCGCGGACGCAAGGCGATAGCTGCGCTTGCCGAATACCGCAAGCTGAAGGCTGCGGATGCCAACGACGCACGCTTGCCAGAACTTGCTGAGCAGCTGAAGCAGGATATGCCCTATTTCGGCTACGGCTATATAAAAGACCGTGCGGAGCTGGTGCCGTATATCCCCATCAACTTCTACGCATTCCGTGTGATGGTGGGCGTGGGCACGCTGCTGATGCTTTTCTTCTTCATCATCGGCCACATAGCATGGCGCAAGGATATCACCTCGAAGTATCGCTGGCTCTACGTGGCAGCACTGGTTATGCTTCCGCTCACTTACCTGGCGAGCGAAGCCGGATGGATAGTAGCCGAGCTGGGCAGACAGCCGTGGGCTATTCAGGACATGCTGCCAACGGTGGCTGCAGTTTCCGATATTAAGTCGGGCAGTGTGGCGTTCACGTTCTTCCTCTTCCTCGTGCTCTTCACGGTGCTGCTTGTGGCTGAGGTGAGCATCATGTGCCGCGTGATACGCAAATATAACGCCGAGAAACCTCAGACATCAACCGACAACACTTATGTTTAACTCTTCATATAACACATTCTTATGACATACGAATTTTTGCAACAATACTGGTGGTTCATCGTCTCGCTGCTCGGGGCGTTGCTCGTGTTCCTGCTCTTTGTGCAGGGGGCTAACTCTATGGTGCATAGCATAGGCAGAACGGAAGATGGGCAGCGCAAGGTGCTCGAGTCGACCGGCAGAAAGTGGGAGATAACGTTCACCACGCTCGTCACCTTCGGTGGTGCCTTCTTCGCCTCGTTCCCGTTGTTCTATAGTACGAGCTTCGGCGGAGCGTATTGGCTCTGGATGATAATCCTCTTCTCGTTCGTGCTGCAAGCCGTGAGCTACGAGTTTCAGCTGAAGAAGGGCAATCTGCTCGGCACACGCACCTATCGCTGGTTTCTCGTGCTGAACGGCATCGTGGGTCCGTTGTTGCTCGGCGGAGCTGTGGCTACGTTCTTCGACGGTTCCAACTTCCTCGTCGAGAAGGCATCACTGACGGATATCGGTGCGCCCGTTATCAGCCGTTGGGCTAACGCTTCGGCAGGACTCGACGCGCTGCTCGACCCGTGGAATCTCGTGTTCGGACTCGCCGTGATGTTCCTTGCACGTATGCTCGGCGCACTGTACATAATAAATAATGTGGAGGATGAGGACATCCGTTCGCGTGCCAGTGTGCGCCTTGTCGGCAGCACCGTGCCGTTCCTTGTGTTCTTCCTCGCTTTCTTTGTGCGTCTGTTGCTGAAGGACGGTTACGCTGTGGATGCGCAAGGGGTGGTGTTCATGGAGCCTCTGAAGTATCTGCACAACTTCCTCGCCATGCCGCTGTTGGCGGTGCTTACGCTTGTGGGCGTGGTGTTGCTGTTGTATGGAGTAGGGCGCACCATTTTCAGCAACTCCTACGTGAAAGGTATCTGGCCGGCAGGCATCGGTGTGGTCATTGTAGTGCTCTCGCTTCTGCTCATTGCCGGTCTTGGTGGCACTGCCTATTATCCCTCTAACGCCGATCTGCAAAGCTCGCTTACCATCGCCAACAGTTGCAGTAGCGAGTTCACCCTACGCACCATGTTCTATGTGTCGCTTCTCGTGCCATTCGTGTTCGCGTATATTGCATACGTATGGCATGTGATGGACAGAAAGTAATCTTAGGAGGCTACGGCATTCTTGCCGTAGCCTTTTTTTTAATAAGTTACGCTGCATCTCAACAATAAAAATAAATTCATTTATTTTGCAATGTCTTCGATTTAGATAAAATCCTCACGCTCACAAGTGTAAATAAATTTCCATTTGCTTCGCTTAATCGGATTTTTGCACTAACTTTGCACAGATATTATTACTGCACTATTATTTGATGTAGTACTCTCTAAATACAGATAAAAACCAATCTATAATAAAATGAATACAAAACTATCATTCCGACTGCAATGGTCGAAGCGAGCAATGGCACTTGTCGTTGTTGCTGCTCCTTTGCAGTGGGCGTTTGCTTCGCAGGCAGAAAGTGCGCTGCGCACTCCCGTTGCGACTCAAACCGCTACCGTTGTAGCGCAGAGCGACAAGACACATAGCGTGAAGGGTCGTGTGTTTGACGAACTTGGCGAGCCGCTTATCGGTGCAACAATCTCCGTTGAAGGCACTAACGTAAAAACAGTTACAGACATTGATGGCAACTTCTCAATCAGCACACAGAAGGCTCCAGCCTCTACAATGCTCCGCATCTCGTACATGGGCTATAAGGACAAGGTGGTGAGCGGTGCTGCCAACCTGAATGTCACTATGCAGCTCGACCAGCAGTCAATCGACGAGGTGGTCGTAACGGCTCTTGGCATCAAGCGCGAGAAGAAGATGCTCGGCTACTCGGTGCAGGAGGTGAAGGCAGACAAGCTCAACGTAACCGGCGACCCGTCAGTAGTGGGCGCATTGGATGGCAAGGTGGCAGGTCTGCAGATGAACACCGCAAGCACCGGCTTGGGCGGTTCGACAAAGATAACCATTCGTGGCAACTCTTCATTGACAGACAACAACCAGCCGCTCTGGATTGTGGACGGTGTACCGTTCACCGACGACCAGACTTCTTCGGCTTCTACATATGGCGGTTACGACCGTGGCGGAACATCATTCGACATCAATCCTGAGGACATCGAGTCGATCTCTGTACTGAAGGGTCCGAACGCTGCTGCGCTCTACGGCTCGCGTGCCGGCAACGGTGTAATCCTCGTCACTACAAAACGCGGCTCGCACAAGCAGGGTTTCGGCGTTTCGTATAGCGGCAACTTCACATGGAGCCAGGCTGCTGAGACTCTGAAGATGCAGAAGCTCTACGGTCAGGGTTCGCAGGGTCAGTTCCTCTTCAATAAGGACGAAGATGGCAACCCCACTACCATGACGGGTGAACTGGCGTTCGGTCCGCGCTTCGACGGCTCGATGCAGACCAACTGGCTCGGTGAGAAGGCTCCCTACTCATACACTGGCGACCGTCTGAAGGACTATTTCCGCACAGGCTTCTCGCAGGCGCACACCGTGGCTGTGGGCACATCGTCAGAGAAGTCGCACTTCCGACTCTCTGTAGGCTACAACGGCAACGACGGCTTGTTCCAGAACGAGTCGCTCAACAAGATTAACGTCGACCTCAATGCCGGTGCTACCGTGAACCAGTGGCTCTCGCTCGACGGCAAGATTTCGGTGTCTAACACCAAGGCGGAGAACCGTCCGTACACCGGTCTGAATGGTGAGGTGGCTCAGCTGCTCCTCATGCCGGGCAACGTGTCGTTGCGCGACTTGAAGGAGAACTATACATCGCCCAATCAGCTGCACCGCAACTGGTTCGGTCCCGACCAGCATTACTCTAACCCTTACTATGCTCGTCACCGCTTCAAGAACAGCGACGAGCGCTGGCGTGCATTCGGTTACTATGCTGCTAATGTGAACATCACTGAGTGGTTGAAGTTCAACGCCAAGTACTCGTTCGACTACTATCGTACACGTCTTCAGACCTCCGACCTCTCTCTTGGTGACGGCGCAATCTCTACCGACGGCACAGGATGGCAGGGCAAGCTCGTCAACGACGGCATGACACGCGCTGAGGAGAACCACTTCGAGCAGAACATACAGTTCCTCCTTATGGGCGACAACCAGCTGGCAAAGAAGTGGCGTCTGGGCTACACAGCCGGTGCTAACATCATGTATCTGAAGTTCGAGCAGCTGTCGGCTTCTGTGCAGAACATGCTCGAGAAGGACAACTGGATATTCAACACCGGTAACAAGCTCACATCGGCTCTCGACGACGGACACAGTCGAGCTATGTACTCGGCGTTCGCTTCGGCTCAGCTGGCTTACGACGAGTGGCTTTCGCTCGACATCACAGCACGCAACGACTGGTCGTCTACGCTGCCAAAGAAGAACAACTCGTTCTTCTATCCGTCGGCATCGCTCAGCTGGGTATTCTCCGACTTCATGCGCTCTATCGACCATAAGCTGCCGTCGTGGATTACGTTCGCAAAGCTTCGCGTGTCGGCAGCGCAGGTGGGTAAGGATCCGGCTCCGTACAACCTCTACAACGTGCGCAAGTATCAGTTCGAGATGGGCAACCGCAAGCCTATCAACAACACCATCAAGCTCAACGCCAACCTGAAGCCGGAGATCAAGACTTCGTATGAGGTGGGTGTAGACA
Organism: Leyella stercorea DSM 18206; assembly: GCF_000235885.1. GTDB lineage: Bacteria > Bacteroidota > Bacteroidia > Bacteroidales > Bacteroidaceae > Prevotella > Prevotella stercorea. The sequence continues at coordinate 28,007 of NZ_JH379366.1, read as the reverse complement.
TGAAGTTCCTCGACAACCGCTTAGGCTTCGACTTCACCTATTATTATAATACGACCAAGAACCAGGCTATGCTCGTAGACGCTTCGTCGCCTTGGACACAGCAGTGGGTGAACGCTGGCAAGATCAACAACACGGGTGTCGAGTTCATGCTCTACGGTACACCGGTGAAGACACGCGACTTCCAGTTTGACATCACCGCAAACCTCGCTCACAACCGTTCTACCGTTAAGGAACTGGCTGACGGCGTGAACCGCGTTTACTTCGCAGGCGACTCGAACATGCCGGTGAAGGTGGGTGCTGTGAAGGGTGGCAAGCTCGGCGACATCTTCGCCAACAACCTCATGCAGCGCGACGCTCAGGGCCGTGTAATCATCGGCGACGACGGTCTGCCTATGGCTGCTACCGGCGACGGTAACCTTGAGCAGTATCTTCTCGACCATCCTATCGGCAACATACAGCCCGACCTGCTCATGTCTATCACTCCGACCTTCACATACAAGGGCATCTCGCTCACCGCAATGTTCGACATGAAGTTCGGTGGCGACATCGTTTCCGTATCAGAGGGTATGGCTACATCTGTAGGTACATCTGAACGCACAGCATATCGTGGCGAGTACAAGACCGTTAATGGTGTTCAGGACTGGTACATGGTTGTGCCGGGCGTTAAGGCTGACGGCAGCGTGAACACACAGGAGGTTAGCGCACAGAAGTATTATTCTACAATCGGTCTGTACAGCTCGCAGAAGGGTTATGCAGAGGAGTTCGTACACGATGCTTCGTACATCAAACTGAAGGAACTTTCGCTCGGCTACAGTTTCCCGCAGAAGATGCTGCGCCGCACTCCGCTCACACAGCTCAAGCTCTCGTTCGTGGCTCGCAACCTCTGCTTCCTCATGAAGCACACACCGGGCAACCCCGACGGCGGCTACGACACAACGATGTTCTCGCAGGCTATCGACTACATGGCAGTGCCTTACACACGCACATTCGGTTTCTCTGTAAACGTAGGATTCTAAATTTAAAACGACAAAATGAAACGCAATATATTATATACTGGTCTGATTGCAGCTACAACGCTGCTGACACTCGGTTCGTGCTATGACCTCGAAGAGATGAACCGCGACCCGTACGGAGTGGAGGACAATGGCACCGGGGGAGAGATAACACCGGAGGAGCCTACCGACACACGTTATGCCAACATCAACCTCAACTATCGTGTGAGCAAAGAGGACTCTGCTGCGTACAAGAAGCAGCTGGCTGATGCTCCGGCTAAGTTCCGCAAGTTCCTCTACGAGGGCTACTACAACGACTATCAGCGCACAACCAACCTCTCGCACGACATCTATGCCGGCTATGTGGCTAACAACCAGCCGAAACATGCAGGCAAGGCTCCCGACTACAACTACACCGACGGTTGGTCGGCTCTGCGTTGGAGCTTCTTCTACAACGACCGCTCATCGGAGTATCGCGACCTCGTGCGTGCATACAAGTTCAACGAGACACCGGAGAAGTATCGCAACATGTTCTACATCACGCGCATCTACTATGCGTTCCTCGCTCTTGCCAACACCGATACTTACGGCGATATGCCGTTCACGGAGTACGTGCAGGCTAAGGTGCCGGAGACTAACAACGTTGCATACAACACTCAGGAGGAGGTGTATGACGCGATGTTCCTCATGCTCGAGCAGGCTGTAGACAGCATCAAGCCAGACGATGCTTCGCAGTACAAGATTGACAAGGACGACATCTGCTACTTCGGCGATGCCAACAAGTGGCTGCGCTTTGCCAACACGCTGCGTCTGCGTCTTGCGCTGCGTATAAGCAATGTGGCTCCTGAGCGTGCAAAGAAGGAGGCTGAGGCTGCACTCAACAACAAGTACGGCTTGATGACTTCAAATGCAGACAACATGCAGACCGTGCCACGCCATGCTCCCGTTGAGATGGGCGGTGAGGATTCTGGCGGCGACGAGAACGGCTTGGCTATGTGCTCTGTAGCATACGGTGGCGAGAGCGTTCTGTCGAAGGATATGGAAGACTTCTACCGCAACCTCTCGGACGGTGGCAAGGAGTACACAATAAAGAAGGGACGTAAGGAGGAGATTACAAAGAAGATCGACCCACGTTGTCTCATTTGCTGGTACCGTAACAATATGACATCTTCTACATTAGCTGAAGGTAAGGATGCTTTGCGCAACGACTTCGTTGGTTGTGAGCGTGGTGCTCAGGCTCCGCAGATCTCTATGGATCCGCTACAGTATAGTCTTACACGTACCGTTAAGGATGGTGCTTCAAAGGATCTGCCCGATGACCACTGGTTCAACTACTCTCGTCCGACGGTATGGCTCGGTTACGCAGAGTCGCTCTTCCTCAAGGCAGAAGCAGCGCTGCGCGGTTGGGCAGGTGCCGACCTCACAATGGGTGCTGAGCAGTACTTCCGTGCTGGCGTTAAGGCGTCGATGGACTACTACCACATCGCTGCAGAGGATGCCGACAATTATATCAACGGTATAAAGGCTCTCAAAGACGGCACATTCCAGAGTGGCGACCGCGAGCGCATCCTCGAGGCTATCATCACTCAGAAGTGGATGGCTGTGTTCCCGAATGGCAACGAGGGTTGGGCTGACTTCCGCCGCACCGACTATCCGGCTTTGCGCACTCAGCTGAGCAACTTCTCTGGTGGCGACGTGCCTAACGGCAAGCAGATCAAGCGTCTGCTCTACCCGAATAGCGAGTCGCAGAACAAGTTCTTCCAGGCACATCCTGAACTGCAGACCGCCAACACTCAGGGCACACGCCTCTGGTGGGATGTTAGCGACACCAACGACGCTGCAGGCAACCGTCAACAGCCGAACAACTTCAGATAACAAAAGGGGGGGTGCACTTGTCTCAAGTGCACCAACCAA
>NZ_JH379366.1:0-25091 GCF_000235885.1 Leyella stercorea DSM 18206 | reverse complement strand
CACTTGTCTCCGCTCGGCTTTGCCGCTTGCCAAAGCAAGAAGTGCACCAACCAAGAAGAATGTATTAAAGCTGCTTGGTTGGTGCAGCGGAGACCGCTGCACCCCCTATTTTTTAGATAGCTGAAAAAATCTCCCATATCTTCCAGTTTTGCCGCAACTCTCTAATTATAAGGCATATAAAGGCTGGAAGATTTTCTTTTGAACGGGTTATCTGCCAGCCTATCTTCCAGCCTATCTTCCAGCGGAGACCGCTACACCCCTTGTATTACCATGCTACGGCAACGCAGTTGTCCCGCTACGGCAATGCAGTTGTCCTGCTACGGCAACGTGGTTGTTCTGCTACGGCAATATGGCTTTTGTTGAACAGCAATAAAAAAACAGCATTAATGCCCAAGCATTAATGCTGTTTTTTTATTATTAGTATGTATAGAGTGTCTCTTATTCAGTTTCTTGTTTGCTGCCCTTCACCTGCCAGTAGGTTACCAGACTTGCCAGCACGCCGTACACAACGGTCTGCATCCACAAGCCCTTTATCTCGGGCAGGATGTCGCTGAATGTAGCACCAAGCGTGTTGAGCTTCACGAAGCCCTGGATGCCGAACGACGAGGGGATAAGCCACGATACGTAGTGCCATAGTTCAGGCACGTTGCTCTTTGGCCATGATATTCCCGAGAGGAACAGGAACGGCACTGAGGTGAAGACCACTAACAGCATCACGTCCTCGCGACGACGCACGAAGAAAGAGAAGGTGATGGCGAAGAAGATGCACGCCAGTAGATAGGGGAACGTGAACAGCAGGAAATCGCCGAAGTGGATAAGCTGCACGAAGTGGAACAAGCGTGGCACCGCCAGTATCACCCACGCTGCGATAAGCATGAAGAGTACGAGGAAACCCATTGTGCGTCCGACCATGATGCGAGCCAGTCCGAAGCGGCGGTCGAGCATCGGTCGTATGCGCAGGAAACGGTTCTTCTCGTAGCTCGTGCCGTATGTGATGCCGATGCCGAGCAGTAGTATTTGCTGCAGGATGAGCACTAATACGGCAGGCAGGATGAAGTTGCCGTAGCCGCTTGTGTTGTTGAACATCGGCACATCGGTGATGCTGAGCGGTGCCGTCGTCAGTTCGTCCTCACGGTTGGTCTTGTTGCCAGACAGACGTATCTGTATGCCAGAGTTCATGTCGGCAGCCACAGCCGTGCAGGTCTGGAAGATAGCCTTGTACGTGAGCATCAGTCCCATATTGCAGTAGACACTGACGTGCGCCTGCTCCATGCGGTTGAGACGAGTGTCGAAGTCGGTGGGCAGATAAACCACGCCGTACACCTTGTGCTTGCCTACAAGACGCGTAGCTTCCTCAAGAGATGTGCAGCGTTCTGCCACCATCACGTCGGGCGATGCGTCGACATGGCGCACGAACTCGCGACTTGTAGCCGAGTTGGAGCAGTCGACAACAGCCACGGGCACCTCGCGCACCACCTCGTTGTTGTATATCCACGAGTAGAGGAGCGGGTAGGCGAGTGGCAGGAGGATGACGAAGAGCAGTGCGCCCTCGTCGCGGAACATCTCAAGATGCTCGTGCAGCCACACCTTTGCGGTGTCTTCCCAGAATGTATGTATCTTTTTTATTGTCATTTGAGTATTCTTAAAAGCGAGAAGCGTGATTTCTTACTCCATATATACATATTCCTTATAAGCTCGGTTGATGCGCAGAATGACGAACACCGGAGCCGCAGCGAACAACACGAGTGCCGCGATGTTGAGTGCTACGTCTGAGAGCGGATTATTGGCGAAGATGCACGTCTCGTAGATAAGGAAGAAGTGGCGCATGGGGAAGATGTTAGCCAGCACCTGCAGCGGTGTGTCCATAGCTATTACGGGGAAGGCTGTGCCTACCATCGAGAAGCTGAGTACGCCCCATAGCGAACAGATGCTCATCGACATGCGCAGCGCAGGCAGAAGTCCGAACATGAACACGCCGAAGCCAACGGCAGCGAGTACGCTGAGCACTGTGAGCAGCACGATTACGCCCCAACCGCCAGGGTGAGGGAAGTGGAGCACACCGAAGGTGTAGACCATGTATGCGCCCATCACCACAATCCATACGGCGATGTGGGGGAGCATCTTACCGACGAGGGCGATGAACGGATTGCCACCAGCTGCAGCCACCAGTTCGGTGGCAGTGTTCTCCTTCAGTTCCATACCCATAGCGTAAGCCGTGAGGAGGAAGATGAGCAAGAGCAGACACGTCGGCACGAGCATCGTCGAGAGATAGATGTTGTAGTTCACCCACGGATTGCCCACGGTATGCAGGTCGAGCACAATAGGCTGCAGGAATGCCATTATCTGGTCGTCGGTGTAGCCTTTGGCAGACATAACCGACTTGGCAACGCCTGCCGAACCGAGTGTGGACACGGTCTTCAGGTCCTTAAAGACGAGCGCACCTGATGTCAGTGTGGCGTAGCTGTAGTAGTAGGACACGTGCGGTTGGCGTTGTGCCAAGAGTTTTGCCGTCGTCTCCTTCGGGAAGTAGAGGAAACCGTAGATGTCACCGCGCTGCATAGCCTGGCGAGCCTCCTCCACAGAAGGGTAGTGAGCCACCACCTCCGACGACTGGAACGAGTCGAGCAGACGTGTCAGCTTGCGCGTCGTGGTGGTGTTGTCGAGATCTACCACACCCACGGGCATATTCTCCGGCTGCCCTTCGTGCATGAACGACGTGAAGAACACCGTGACGAACACGGGGAAGAGCAGCATCGAAAGCAAGTACATGCGGTTGGCTGCCATGCGTCGACATTCGCGTTGGGCGATAAGCAGAAGTCGTTTCATAGTTTGCTGTTTAAAAACCGACGACTGCTTACTTCTTCAGCACTAACGACATGCCAGGGCGGAGTCCGTCAATCTTGTCGATAGGGCGAGCCTTCACCTCGAAAGTCTTCAAGTCGTACTGTCCGTTCGACTTGGTAGCCTTCCATACGGCGTATGATCCCTGATCCTTGATGTAGTACACCTTCATGCGTATCTCGCGGTTGTAAGCCGGCACGAAAGCCTTTATCTCGCTACCGATCTTCATGCCGTCAAGCTGGTCTTCGCGCACGTTGAACGTACCCCACATGTCGTTCATCATAGAGATAGACATGATTGGTGAGCCAGTGCCTACGAGCTCGCCTATCTTAGGATATACATCGCTCACCTCGCCAGCCATCTGTGCAATCTGCATTGTTTCGTTGATGTACGACGACACCTCAGCCACCGCACCCTTGGCGCGGTTCACCTGCGCAGCAGCAGCCTTCTTCTCCTCCATACGTGCACCGTTGAGTGCCATGTCGTATTGGCTCTGTGCTGCCTTTACCTGTGCTTCTAATGCCTTATAGTTGGCGAAAGCCTCATCGCGCTTCTGCGCTGTCACCACGCCCTCGTCGAAGAGTCGCTGTACGCGGTTGTACGATTTCTCGGCAATCTCCAAGCCTGCCTTAGCCTGCTGCAGTACGGCGAACGCTGCACGCACCTGTTCCTTGCGTGCTCCGTTGTTAGCCATCTCGTCCATAGCAGCGGCAGCGTTCTCTGCCGACTCTGCCTGTGTCATCTTCGCACGCACATCGGGTGCGTCGAGTATGGCGAGGGTGTCGCCAACATTGACGTAGTCGCCCTCCTTGACGCGCAGTTCGAGGATGCGACCTGGCACTTTGCTCGACACACGATACTCCGCCACTTCTATCTGGCCTTGTATTGTTTCGGGCTCACTCTTGAGCGACAGGGTGCCGATGACAGCCACTGCCACAATAACCAACGTCATAAGGACGATGGTGATAAGAATATTCTTATGTTGTGATTGTTCTGACATAATAAAATGATATTGAAGGTTATTACTGCAAGACACCGAGTGCCTTCTTTAGATTTACTTGACTGAGTCGGACATCAATTTCGGCATCAATCTTCTGCGACTGTGCCTGGAGCCATGCTGTCTGTGCCGCCATCACATCGGTGGTCTGCAGCACGCCCTCCTTGAAGCCGACGTTTGCGCAACGCAGGTTCTCCTCTGCGTTCTCCACGTTCTTGCGAGCGAGAGTAAGTCGGCGGTTTGCCTCGTTCACCTTGAACTTGCACTGGCTTACCTGCAACTCAATCTTCTCGCTTATTTCGTCGCGCTCAAGCTGTACGATGCTCGATGCTATCTTGCTGGCACGCACCTTGTACGTACCTTCCATCCAGTTCCAAAGCGGCACGCGTACCACTACGCCAACGTTCCATACGCCCGAGAGCTTGCGCTCGAAGCCGTTGAAGAGGTTTGGGTTGGATGCCATGTATCCACCGGTGAGGATAACCTGCGGCAGGAAAGCAGCACGCACGAGCTTTGTCGTCTGTCGGCTGAGGTCGAGAGCGTTGTCGAGCAACTTCAGTTCGGGGCGGTTCTCCATAGCCACGCTGTTGTCGGTGTTCTCCACGTTAGCCGTAGCCACCAAGTCGGTAGACTCTTCGTCTTCAAGATGCACGTCGTTCTCCACGGGCAAGCCGCAGAGCTGGCAGAGCAACATCTTCGAGAGGGCGAGTCCGTTCTCAGCCTGGGTGAGCGACATCTCCGCCTCGTTCACCTTCACAGCCACCTTCAGTCCGTCGGCACGTGTAGCCACTCCTTCGGCAATCATCTTCTGTACGTCGTTGTCGAGTTTCTTCACCACTTCGAGGTAGCTTTCAGCCAGCTGCTTCTTATGATGTACAGACACCACGAGCCAGTAAGCCTGATCGATGGAGTGGAGTGTAGACTGTGTAGTGGCTTCGATGTTGTTAGCCGCCATCTCCTCGCCAATCTTCGCCATGCGGTTGGCAGCAATGATGCCGCCACCCATGTAGATTGGCTGTGTAAGCATTACCGATATGGTGTACATCTGTCGAGTGTCGGTGTGGAGAGCATCCACCACTTTCTGGCCGACACCGTCTACTACGCTGCCAAGCTTTGAACCTACCTGTCCGAAGAGGTTGCCCAGTCCGTTAGCAAGTTCGGGAGAGATGGCTCCTTGCTGCGCCAGTCCGGAGAGTGCAGACGAGATGTCGTTATGCAATGCACCAGTGGCGTGTGTACCTGCCGAAGAGAGCGAGGCCTTTTGGTCGTCGCTTAGCAACGAAATCTCACGACTCGTCAATTCGTAGCCACCGAGCGCACTCACATGTGGCAGATACTTCGTCTTTGCTGCCTTCACCTTGTAGTGAGCCATGTCCAGCTGCAAGCGCGAGGCACTCAACGTCTTGTTGTTGCGCAGAGCCATAGCTCGGCAACTATCAAGACTGAGCCTCTGCTGCGCCTGCACGTTAGCCGCACAACAAGCCAAGGCGATAAATAGAAATCTTTGTATCATTTGTGTTATCCAATTATTTAAAACTAAAGCTGCGTGAGCCAATCATATTGCCGTCGGCGAATATGCTCACCTGGTATGTGCCCTCCATGAGCGACTGCGACACATTCCAATACAGAGTAAGCGACTTCTCCTGACCATCATACTCTATGGTCTTCTTCATTGTAGCCTCGAGTTGTCGGTTCTGATAAGCGAATGAGCCTCCTCCGCTGAGCACTGTGCCCGAAGGTGTGGTGATGCGCACGTAGAAGGTCTTTGTGCCGTTGGCAGCAGTGACGTTCTTCGCAATAGAGAAGTTTACCTGCACTGACTTACACTTAGATGTGTTGTTGGTAGACTTTCCGCGCTTGTTCTTCAGCTGCATTGAGATGCCCGTAGCGTCGAGCTGTGCGGCGATAGCCACCTTCTCCGATAGCGAAGCACGCTCAGTGTTCAAGCCCTCAATCTGGCGTGTAGCCTCGTTATATTGTCCTTTGATGCGTGAGTTCTCTTCTGTAAGGTTATGATTTAAGCGGTTGAGCGAGTCAATCTCGATGACATAGTTGCGCAGGATGGCGCGCACGGTAGCCAGCTCCTTCTTCAGGCGTGCTATCTCGCGAGCATCGTTTGTCTTCGTCTCTTTCAACTCCTTAAGCAATTTCTCTGTTTTCTCCTGCTCGGCTGTGAGCTGTGCGATGATTGAGTCGTTGCTAATCTGCATACGCATCTCGCTATACTGATTGGCAAACTGCTGGTACTCGTTCTCCATCTCCTTCTTGTCGAGTTCTGCGAGTTCCTGCATCGCTTTGTTTTCTTTTCTTTGGTTGTCCAAATTAATGTAGAGATAAGCCACTGCGCCAATGAGCGCAAGACCTACAATACCCCCTACTATCCCAGCAATGAGCTTCTTTTTGTTTTCCATAACTTTTGATATATCAAATAATTAAATAGTTTAAACTTGATGCAAAGTTAAATGTTTAATTTTAATGCGCAAAGCGAGGTGTGTTATAAATAAGGAATATTATCCAAAATCGGTGAATTTTAATGAAAAACAGGACAGAATCTGTGTGTTGAGGTGTTGAGGTGTTGAGATGTTGAGATGGTGAGATGTTGAGGTGTTGAGATGTTGAGATTACTCTTTTATACATATCTCAACACCTCAACATCTCAACATCTCAACACTATTGTTGGAGATTCCATTTATTTCGTGTAATTTTGCACGTATGAACGAAACATATTCAAATATGGAGTTAAACGATAAGCGGATTGCCGTGCTGCTCTCGGGTGGCGTGGACAGTTCTGTTGTGGTGTACGAACTGGCGCAGCGTGGGCTTCATCCCGACTGCTTCTACATAAAGATAGGTCCGGAGGAGCAGGAGGAATGGGACTGCACTTCGGAGGAAGATCTCGAGATGGCGACGGCTGTGGCGCGTCGCTTCGGCTGCAAACTGGAGGTGGTGGACTGCCACCGCGAATACTGGGACCAGGTGACACGTTACACCATGGACAAGGTGCGTGCTGGCTTCACGCCCAACCCCGACGTGATGTGCAACCGACTCATCAAGTTCGGTGCGTTCCACGAGAAGCGCGGACACGAGTACGATCTCATCGCTACCGGTCACTATGCGCAGACCGAGATTGACGAGCAGGGCAGAAAGTGGCTCGTAACAAGTCCTGACCCCGTGAAAGACCAGACCGACTTCCTCGCGCAGATATACGACTGGCAGTTGAAGAAGGCGCTGTTCCCAATCGGTCATTACCAGAAGGGCGAAGTGCGCGAGATAGCGGAACGCGAACATCTAATCAATGCAAAGCGCAAGGACTCGCAGGGTATCTGCTTCCTCGGCAAGATAAACTATAACGACTACATACGCAAGTTTCTCGGCGAGCAGCCGGGCGAAGTGCTCGAGCTGGAGACGGGCAAGCTCATTGGCAAGCACCGCGGTCTGTGGTTCCACACCATCGGACAGCGCCACGGACTCGGTTTCGGTGGCGGTCCGTGGTACGTCGTGAAGAAGGATGTAGCCAACAATGTGTTGTATGTGAGTAAGGGTTTCGAACCGCGTACCGCTTACAAGAAGGATTTCCCCATACACGATTTCCACTTTCTTACGCTCGACCCGTGGGGTGAGCCGGGCACATCGGCACGTGTGCGCTTCAAGATTCGCCATACGCCCGAATACCATACGGCTGTGCTTGAGCGCACGGGCAAGGGCGAGTTCATCGTCCATGCCGACGAGCTGATACAAGGCGTGGCACCGGGTCAGTTCTGCGTAGTCTACGACGAGGAGCACCACCGCTGCTATGGTTCGGGAGAGATTACGGTATAAAGGTACAATTAGTTTTATTGCTGTCCGCTAAACACAATTTGTTTAGCGGACAGCTTTGTTTTATACGCCACGGTTGGCATCTTGTAATCGTCGTAGTGCCTCGTCTTCGCCTACAATCCAAAGGATGTCGCCAAGACGCATCTTGTATGTAGCACCGACCATAGAGAGGTTTTCTTTTCCTTCCTCTCTGCCCACCACCATGCAGTTGAACTCCGAGCGCAATCCCGTCTCGGGCAATGTCTTGCCTACGAACGGCGAGTGCTTGTCGATGATGATCTGCGAGAGTCGCATCTCGCGCTTCTCTATGTCCGGGTCGTCGGGTTCGATGTCGACGGCGAGGGCAGCGTGCGCAGCAGCCAACTGCGAGTCGCTGCCGATGACCTGCAACTTGTCGCCGGGGAACACGATGTCGTCACCACCAGGGATGTTGATGCGGCGGTGTCCGCGCAGTATGCTGCTTACGTGTATGCCGAAGCGGTTGCTTAGGCGTAGGTCGGCAAGGCAGAGTCCGCTCCAAGTGGAGTTCTCGGGTATTTCAATTTCTGATATGTGTATATCGCGGTCGAGCAAGTGACCCTCGTACAGTGGTTTCTTCAGTCCGAGCACCTGCTGCTCAATGTCGCGCGAGCGCAGGTTCTGCACGAACATGCGCTCCATCTTGATGCTCTGCTTCTTCAGTCCGCGCGACAGAATCATTATGCCCACCACAGCCAGTGCGATGGTCATCATCAGCGCATTGGTGAAGCGTGTGAGGTAGTTGCAGATGTAGAACACGAATGCCGAGGCAATAATCAGTCGCACGAGGATAGTCACGAGCAGCGGCATACGGTTCGACCGGCTGTCGTTCCACAGCGCACGGAACTCCTCCGAGTGGTTCTTCTTCATCACGATGGCACGCAGGAACGGTGCAATGAACATCACGGTGAGCACACCGCAAATGCCGTTAGCCCACCAGTGCATACCTGGCATCATGCGGCGTATGAACGGCAGGAAGAACGTTAGCATCAGGGCGATTGTAGCCACGGAGAGGATAGAGTAGATGATGGTGATGCGAGCCATCTGCGCGATGAGCGAGTGCCAGTTGCTCTTCGGAGCCGACGAGGGATGGGAGAGCGTGATGTTGTTCAGTGCGCGTACCCATGTCTTCGGCAGGTGGCGCTCCAGCACGTTGTAGCTTGGCACCGAGAGGCGTATCATGTAGGGCGTGAGGAACGTAGTGATGACCGACACTGCCACTACGACGGGGTAGAGGAACTCGCCCGTGACGTGCAGCGAAAGACCCAATGAGGCGATGATGAACGAGAACTCGCCAATCTGCGCCATCGAGAAACCGCAGCGCATAGCCGACTTCAGCGACTGGCCGCCGATAAGGAAGCCGAACGTGCCGAAGATAGACTGTCCGATGAGTATCGTAAGCACGAGTACGGCTATCGGTATGGCGTACTCAACGATAATCTTCGGGTCGACAAGCATACCAACCGACACGAAGAACACCGCTCCGAAGAGGTCTTTCACGGGCGAAACGAGCTTCTCTATCTTTGCCGCTTCGATTGTCTCGGCAAGGATGCTGCCCATCACGAACGCACCGAACGCTGAGCTGAAGCCCACCTTTGTAGAGACTACAGCCATGAGACAGCACAAGCCGAGCGACACGATGAGCAACGTCTCGTTGTTGATGAGTTTGCGCGTAGAGCGCAGGAAGAGTGGCACGGCGAAGATGCCGACCACGAACCACAGCACGAGGAAGAAACCTATCTTCATCACCGAGCCTATCATCTCGCCGCCGTCGGGGTTGTTGCCGCTGGCGATGGCGGACAGCATCACCATCATCACAATGGCGAGTATGTCCTCAAGGATGAGCACACTCATAACGGGCTGCGCAAACTTCTGCTGGCGCAGTCCCATGTCCGTAAATGCCTTATATATAATAGTGGTGGAGCTCATGGCGAGCATACCGCCGAGGAATATGCAGTCCATACGCTTCCAGTCGAAAGCGTGTCCGACAACGATGCCGAGTGTCATCATCGCGAAGATGATGGTGAGCGTCGTTATCACGGGCGTTATGCCCATTTTTAGAATCTTCTTGAACGAGAAGTCGAGACCGAGCGAGAACAGAAGGAACATAACGCCTATGTCTGCCCATATCTTAATGTCTACGGTGTCCATGACGGACATGGTGTAGGGCATGTGCGGACTCACGATGAAGCCAGCCATGATATAACCGAGCACAAGCGGCTGCTTGAGCTTCTTGAAGAGTAAGGTAACGGTGCTCGCAACAATGAGGATAAGAGCGAGGTCGTTGATCAATGTAGGTACTTCGGACACTTTGTATTCTTTAAAACAAGACAACCCAAACGATATTGTTTGGGCTGTCTTTCATTCTATTAAATTGTTTTCAGTAGTTGCTTGATAGCAACGCTTAGTCGTTGTAATGTGCAGTCAGCTCGCAGATTTTGATGATAACCTGCATAGCTTTCTCCATCACCTGCACGCTCACAAACTCGTGAGGACCGTGGAAGTTGCAACCGCCTGCGAAGATGTTGGGGCAGGGCAGACCCTTGAACGAGAGCTGTGCGCCGTCTGTGCCGCCACGGATGGGCTGCACCTTCGGAGCTACGCTGCTTTCCTGCATCGCCTTCAGCACAATGTCGATGACGTGCATGTTCGGGTCTATCTTCTCCTTCATGTTGTAGTACTGGTCGTAGAGGTTCACGCTCACAGTACCCTCGCCCCACTTCTCGTTCATCTTGCGTACACACTCCTCGATGAAGTTCTTGCGGTGCTCGAACTTCTCGCGGTCGTGGTCGCGGATGATGTACGACAGTGTCGCCTTCTCGCAGCATGAATTGATGCCCAAGAGGTGGTAGAAGCCTTCGTAGCCTTCTGTCTCCTCAGGAGTGTCTGTTGCAGGAATCATCTCTGCGAACTCCACGGCGAGGCGCGAAGCGTTCACCATCTTGCCCTTGGCATAACCAGTGTGCACACTCACACCCTTGATGTTCACCTTGGCACCAGCAGCGTTGAAGTTCTCGTACTCCAGTTCGCCGAGGTCGCCGCCGTCGATGGTGTAAGCCCACTCGCAGCCGAACTTCTCGACGTTGAAGTGGTGTGCACCCATTCCGATTTCTTCGTCGGGGTTGAAAGCGATGCGTATGTCGCCATGCTCCACTTCGTCGTTGTCGCGCAGCCAGCACATTGCCTGCACAATCTCAGCGATACCTGCCTTGTCGTCGGCACCGAGCAGAGTGGTTCCGTCGGTGACGATGATGTCCTCGCCGATGTGAGCTTTCAGCTCAGGGAACTTTGTCGGCGAACTGACGATACCTTCAGAGAGCACGATGTCGCTGCCGTCGTAGTTCTGCACGATGCGCGGACGGATGTTCGCTCCACTGCAGTCGGGAGACGTGTCGTAGTGCGAGATGAAGCCAATCGTCGGAATGTTCTTCTTCGTGTTTGCCTTCAGCGTAGCATAGATGTAGCCTTGCTCGTCCATCTCCACGTCGCTCATGCCCTCGCGCTCAAGCTCCTCTTTCAGATACTTGGCGAAGATGAGTTGCTTCGATGTGCTCGGCACGGTCTGCGACTCCTCGCCCGACTGCGTATCGAATTGTGTGTATTTAAGAAATCTTTCGGTAATATCCATTGTCGGTTACTATTAGATGATACTGTTCTTCTTTGTCCACTCTACAATCTCTGGGATGTAGCCGAATGCGAGACCCGTAACGGTGTCTGCGCAACCGTAGTAGACAGCGATGCGACCAGTCTCAGGGTCGTGAACCTCAGCACATGGGAAGCATACGTTTGGCACGTCACCCATGCACTCGTAAGGAGTCTGCGGAGAGATGAGGTACGGACCCGAACGGTGTGTTGCCTTCCAAGGCTGCTCGAGGTCGAGGAGAGCAGAACCGAATGCGTAAACATAACCGTTGCAAGAGCGGAGCACGCCGTGGTAGAACAGCAACCAGCCCTCTGATGTCTTAACAGGAACAGGACCTGCACCAATCTTCATGCACTGCCATGCTGAAAGCTCGAAGGCTGCCGGTGCCATAACGTGGCGGTGGCGTCCCCAGAACTCCATGTCGGGCGACTCGCTGTAGAAGATATCGCCGAACGGTGTGTGACCGGTGTCGCTCGGACGAGAGAGCATAGCGAAGTTGCCGTTGATCTTCTCAGGGAACAATACACCGTTACGGTTGTAAGGCAGGAATGCGTTCTCGAGCTGGTGGAATGTCTTGAAGTCCTTTGTCCAAGCGATGCCGATTGTTGGTCCGTGGTAGCCGTTGCACCATGTTACATAGTAGCGGTCCTCGATGAAGCAGACACGTGGGTCGTAACCATATACCCACTCGCCAATCTCCTTGTTGTCGCACTCGAAGCGGAGTGGCTCCTCGTTGATGTTCCAGTTCACGCCGTCCTTAGAGAAGCCTACGTGGAGCACCATGCGGCGGTTTGTGTCGTCGCAGCGGAATACACCTGCGAAGCCCTCACCGAACGGAACTACTGCACTGTTGAAGATACTATTTGATGTAGGTAGCAAGTCGCGCGGAATGATTGGGTTCTTTGAACAGCGCCATAACGGAGTTCTCTGACCTTCGGGACGATCTTCCCAAGGCATGTTTGGCAATGGGTTGCCTGAAATGATAAGTTTGCTCATAGTTTTTTAAGTTTTTAAAGCCGCCTCTTCTGTCCCGTTCATAGGAGAGAAGAGGTGTGCTTGGTTGTTATTGTTATGTGAATTTATTTCTTGTCAGGATAAGTGAACGGCACAAACCATGTGATGAGGAATGCCGGTATCGTGCAGAAGAGCACGAAGATGAAGAAGTTCTGGTAGCCGAGCATATCGCTTACGTAGCCGCTGAGCATACCTGGAAGCATTACGCCGAGGTTCATGATGCCCGATGCGAATGCGTAGTGTGCCATCTGGTGCTTGCCCGGTGCAATCTGCTGCATCATGAAGAGTGTCAGACCAACGAAGCCGAAGCCGTAGCCGAAGTATTCGAGAACGATACCGCCACCGATGAGCCAAAGGCTGCTCGGCTGATAGATAGCGAGCAGAGTGTAGGCAACGAACGGAAGGTTGAATACGCAGCAGAGCGAGAAGAGCGACTTCTGCAAGCCGCGGTGTGCAACGTAGTAGCCTGCAAGCACACTGCCTATAACGAAGGCTGCTGCGCCGAAGGTGCCGTAGCACAAGCCGATTTCCTTCTCTGTGAGTCCGAGACCGCCGTTCGCAACGTCGGCTTTAAGGAATAAAGGCACGATCTTCATCACGAAACCCTCTGCAAAACGATAGAGGATGATGAAGCAGATATAATAAGCAATGTGTTTTTTGCGGAAGAGGTCGACGAATACATTGCCCAAGTCGATCATAGTCTGCTTGAAGTCGGGCTTTTCGGCTGCGTCCTTTGCCTTTTCCGACGGCACGAATTTAGCGTTGTACAGACCGAGCATAACCATTATCACGCCAATCACTGCCATGATGATTGTCCAAGCCACTACTGTTCCGTTGTGCTTTGCTGCAGCTGCGGCTGTAGCGCTGAGTCCGGTGAGGTCGCCCGTGTAATAGTCGATGAGCATACCTGCAAGGTAAACCAAACCGCCGGTAGCGGCAATTTTTGCGATGTTATAGAACGCACCCTGCCAGCCGATATAGCGAGCCTGGTCGTCTTTAGACAGCGAAGCCATGTAAACGCCGTCGGCAGCTACGTCGTGTGTAGCGCCGCTGAAGGCGATAACTGCGAGCAACGCGATGCTTAATGCGAAGAAATTGGGAAGATGCAGAGCCAAGGCAACGAGTCCGAAGATGCAGCCGGTGGCAATCTGTGTAACGATGACAAAGAACTTCTTTGTCTTATACATCTCAAGAAGCGGACTCCAGAGTGGTTTCAGTGTCCAAGGCAGCATGATAAGCGAAGTCCAGAACGCAATCTGTGTGTCGCTTACATCGAGGCCTTTAAACATAAGTGTACATACCATGTTTAGCACCACGAACGGCATACCCATGGCGAAGTAAAGCGTCGGAATCCATGATATCGGGCTGCGCTTCTTGTCTTCAATAGCTATCTCTTTCATTGATTTGGTTTGAAAATATTAGTTTTTAATTTGTTAAATTCAATTGTGGGGCTTTTGTTGCATGTCTTTCGCTTGTATGGCAAGCAAGTGATTCGCTTGCATTGCGAGTTTTCACGGTGTGAAGTTACTAAGAAAATGTCGAATGACAAAACAACTGCGCCTAAAATTTGTTCAACACGTCGATGATTGTCGCCACTTCCTCTTGTGTGAGTGTTTGGTTGAGCGGAATGCTCAGTTCTTCGGCGTGTATCTGCTCGGTGATAGGCAACTGTAGTTCTGCCATTTCCTTGTAGCAAAGCTGTCTGTGTGGCGGTATGGGGTAGTGAACCATCGTCTGTACGCCGTGCTCAAGAAGGTACTTCTGTAGTTCGTCGCGCTGTTTACATAGAACGGGGAAGATATGATGCACGCTCTGCTTGCAGTATTCCATTGAAGGAAGCTGCAGACGTTCGTTGTGGATGCGCTCTGCGTACTGCTTTGCTATCTCGCGGCGGCGTGCATTGTCTGCGTCAAGATAGCGCAGTTTAACACGCAGCACGGCAGCCTGCACTTCGTCGAGTCGGCTGTTTCTGCCTTTATAGTCGAACACATACTTACGGCTCGAACCATAGTTGGCAAGTGTTGTAATCATCTCTGCAAGAGTTTTGTCATCGGTTGTTACAGCTCCGCCGTCGCCCAATGCGCCGAGATTCTTGCCCGGGTAGAAGCTGTGAGCGGCCGCATCGCCAAGCGAACCGGTGCGTCGGTTGCCGTATTTGCAGCCGTGAGCCTGCGCGTTGTCCTCGATGAGTCGCAGGTCGTGGTGTCGGCAGATGTCACCGATATGGTCGGTGTAGGCGCACTTGCCGTAGAGATGTACAATCATTATGGCACGTGTTCGGGGCGTTATCGCCTCCTCGATGCGTGTGTCGTCAATTTGGAATGTGTCGATGCGCGGTTCTACGAGCACCGGCTTCAGATTGTTCTCGGTGATGGCGAGTATGGTTGCGATATATGTGTTCGCAGGCACGATCACCTCGTCGCCGTCCTGCATTACTCCCATCTCTTTGTAGGCACGCAGAATGAGTGTAAGGGCATCAAGTCCATTGCCGCAACCTACGCAGTGAGCGGTGCCTATGAAGTTGGAGAACTCTTCGCAGAACGCCTTGTTCTCTGCTCCCTGCAGATACCATCCGCTTTCTACAACGCGCTGCACGGCTTCGCTTATCTCGCTGCTGTGTTGTGCTGTAACCGACTTTAAATCAAGATATTTAATCATTTCGTAAAACTATACTTTAATGTTACGGAACAGCCTATGTTCTCCTTAAACTCGCATAAGCCATAGTTGGGTATGCCGTCTTCCGTCGACGGACCGATGTCGAGCGTGCGCAGTCCGGCTTCGTAATAATGACGAAACAGAGAGTAGGTGAGGAAGTTCATTGGGCGCAGAGCCGAATACTCGCGTATGTCGCCCCAATATACCACCTGCGCAACGCCCTCGGCTACATGAAAGACCTGCGCCGCAGCCACGTCTTCGCCTTCATGTTCAAGCACGAAGAAGTCGGCTCGTATGACGTTGCTCACCGTCTGCCACACTTGCTCCAGCGTCATGCGCAGCGGAAAACCGCGCTCCTCACGGTTGCGGCATATCACTTCGTATGCTCGCGCTACGTCTTCGAGGTCGTTGCTGTTGAGCTTTATGAGGTTGAACGGTACGTTCTGCGCATGATGAAGGTTCTTTCTTGCGCTGCGGTCGATAATCTTTTCGTAGTTAGTAATGCGCTGGAGGTCAACATGATAGTTGAGATCCGTGCAGCGCACATTCATCTTGCGCGTGAGCACACTCGTCCATTTCGACAGTTGTGTTTCGTCGTAGACAAGCGGTTGCAGCGTTACGGCAAGTTGTTGTGAGCGTTCTGCAGCGTATGCAAGCAATAAGTCGACTGCCTCCTCCATGCGTTCAAGAGTCTGAACGCCACGTGTTGTGAAGCCTCCGAATGGAGCCGAAAATGGTGAGCGCAACATTCCGTTGCGCTCACCAAGTATAATGCCGAAGCGGTGCTTCGTGTCGTGTATCGACAAATAGTGAAGATCTTCAGCCTTGTTGCGGTTCAGTTCGGTGAAGTCCACCGAGTTGAACACGTGCTGCGGCGTGTATATCTTTGCATATTCGTCGGGAGATAGTCGTTCTATCTGCATCATTTCTTTACACCTTTATATTTAAGGAACTCCTCGTAGTCGTAGATGTAATCGCTCTCGTCGTACAGCTCCGAGGCGAGCACGAGGCACACCGCACCCGACGAGAAGTCGTCGATGGTGCGCCATATTCCCGTTTCGATGAGCAGTCCTTGATAAGGGCGGTTGAGCAGAATCTTGCGCTTCTCGTGTCCGTCGTCGAGTGTAACGGTGAACGAGCCACTCAATGCAATGAGCAGTTGCTTCAATCGCTTATGTGCATGACCGCCACGCATCGCACCTGCCGGCACATCATAGAGCCAGTAGGCGCGAGCAATATGGAACGGCACGTTCTTGAACTCCTCTACAACTGAGAGGTTACCGCGTCGGTCCTCAATCTTCGGGATGTCAATTATCTTAGCATCTGCTACTTTCATAATCAGTTCTTTTCAGGTCGTTTATTTATCCATATACGGGTCTGTGCCCAATACGGTGGCAGCCAGGCGCTTCGCCTTGTCGCGCAATGCGGTTGTGTCATCTGTCGGTTCGCCGTAGCAGAGCACTACGCCCATTCGTCTGCCGAAGTGTGCCTCTTCCTTACCGAAGATGCGTATGCGTGTGTGGTCTTCCTTCAGAGCCTCAACGAAGTTGTAAGGCAGTGGGTCGTTCGACTCCTTCGGTGAGAGGATAACCGCACTTGCGCCTGCGTGCTCCAAGTGGATACCTGCGATAGGCATACCCATTACGGCACGGAAGTGGAGCTCGAACTCAGAAAGGTTTGTTGTGTGTCCGAGAGTCACCATACCCGTGTCGTGCGGACGCGGAGACAGCTCGCTGAAGATTACTTCGCCCTGCTTTGTGAGGAAGAACTCAACGCCCCAGATGCCGGCACCGGTCAGTGCTCGTGTCACCTTCTCAGCCATATCCTCAGCTTTGCGCAGCTCATCTTCCGGAATAGCAAACGGCTGCCAGCTCTCGCGGTAGTCGCCGCCCTTCTGCACGTGTCCGATAGGCGGGCAGAACAGCGTCGGTCCGTCCTTCTGTGTCACGGTGAGCAGTGTGAACTCAGAGTCGAAGTGGATGAACTCCTCAATGATAATCTCCTTAACGTCGCCGCGGCTGCCTTCCATTGCGTCGTTGAACGCCTTCTCGAGGTCGGCTTCGCTGCGCACGATGCTCTGTCCGTGACCAGACGAAGACATGAGCGGCTTGATTACGCATGGGAAACCAATCTCCTTAGAGTGTTCGCGCAACTGCTCGAGCGTAGTAGCGTAGAAGTACTTGGCTGTGCGCAGGCCTAACTCCTTTGCAGCGAGGTCACGAATAGCCTTTCGGTTCATTGTATAGTTCACGGCGCGTGCGCTCGGCACCACCTGGATGCCCTCCTTCTCGAAGTCGAAGAGACGCTCGGTGCGTATCGCCTCAATCTCCGGCACAATGATATCGGGGCGGTGTTTCTCGACAACAGCTGTCAGAGCGTCGCCGTCGAGCATATTGAACACTTCGTGCTCATCGGCAACCTGCATTGCCGGGGCATTCTCATATCTGTCGCATGCCACGACATACTGTCCTGCACGCTTAGCGGCGATGACAAACTCCTTGCCCAGTTCGCCCGAACCCAGTAACAATATCTTCTTCATAGCTTATTCTCCTATCTTGATTATGTATTCGCTCATGAACGAAGCACCCGGCTGCAGGTGATTCATCAAGTATTTATCACGGAACTGACCGCGATACTCGTAGTGGTCGTGTACGCCATACCACGGCTCGATGCAGAGGAACGGAGCGTTCTTGCCGTAAGGTGTCCAGATGCCAACGCAAGGAGCGTTGAAGCTTACTGTGACTGCAGGACGCGCTGTCTGAGGGTCGAGTATTTCTATCTCGCGCAACTGGCACTTGTCGATGATTACTGCGTCGTCCTTGAAACTCTCCTCGTTGAAAGCCCAGAGTCCGCCGTTGCATCCCTCCAGTTCGTAGCGGTCGTCGGTGATGCAACCCTCGTGATTGCCATAGATGCGCTCAATCTTGTCGCCACGGTCGAAGCGCAGGCAGCCTTTGATTGGCTCGCCTTCCTGCACGCCTGGCAGGTAGAAAGCAGGGTGAGCACCTATCTGGAAGTGTATCTCGCGTGTATCGGTGTTGTGAACATGCCAGATGACGTGTATCTCGTTCTCCACGAGCTTGTACGTTACTGACAGCATGAAGCGGTATGGGTACTGGCGCAGAGTAGCCTCTGTGTCTGAGAGCACGTATGTCACGCGGTCGTCAGCTTTCTTCAGCACTCGGAAGTTCATGTCGCGTGCAAAGCCGTGGCGTCCCATCTGATAGGTGTCGCCTTCGGTGCGGTATGTACCTTTCCACAGTCCGCATACAATAGGGAAGAGGATAGGCGAACGGCGTCCCCAGTAGCGGTCGTCGCCCTGCCACAAATACTCCTTGCCTTCGTCGTCCTTGATGCTCTGGAGCTCGGCTCCAAGGTCGGACACTTCAACTGTTAACAGTTCATTGTGCAATGTTTCCATTTCGATAATCTATTAAATTATTCTTGTGTTCTCTCGTTGAACTTCTCCATGAGCCACACCTTCTGTTCGGCGATAGTAAGGTGGCTGTTGTCGAGTACGAGTGCGTCGTCGGCTTGGCGCAGAGGCGATGTCTCGCGGTGGGTGTCGATGTAGTCGCGCTGCTCCACGTTCTGCAGTATCTCGTCGAAATCGGCAGGCATACCCTTTGTTTCAAGCTCCTTGAAACGGCGTTGTGCGCGTATCTCGGCTGAGGCAGTCACGAAAATCTTCAGTTCGGCGTTGGGGAACACCACCGTACCGATGTCGCGTCCGTCCATCACGATGCCCTTCTCATTGCCCATGGCTTGCTGTTGCTCCACGAGTTTCTCGCGTACAAAGGGCAGAGCCGCTATCGGACTCACGTGTTGCGATACCTCCAATGTGCGTATGTATCGCTCTACGTTCTCTCCGTTGAGGCAGACTTCAGGCAGCTTAGTCTCATTGTTCAGCTGAAATGTGAGTTTTACATCGGGCAGCAGCGCCTTTAGTCTCGTTTCGTCGATGTTGCCTTCGGCGTCGAACACGTCGTTGCGCATGGCGAACAGCGTCACTGCACGATACATAGCGCCAGTGTCAACGTATATATATCCCACTTCGCGTGCAAGATCCTTTGCCATTGTGCTCTTGCCACATGATGAGAAGCCGTCGATGGCTATCACAATTTTCTTCATATATAAGTTGTATATTTAGTATATGTTTTTAGTTGTTCGTTAGTTGTTTAAAGCGAGAAGGCGAGGTTCAGCATGAGCGACGAGCTCGATACGTGGTACTTGCCGTAAGCTAAGTTTATCTTGAAGCGGTTGAGGCTAACGCCTGCTCCCACCGAGAAACCTGCCAAGTGGGTGCTTCCGCCTTCTGAGGTGTTTATCTCCATCTCGTCGGCACGTCGGAAGTTATAGCCTAATCCGAGCCAGAAGTTCTGCGAGATAGTGGCATCTACGCCCAGAACAAGATGGTTGAAGAAGCGGTAGTTCCAGTGGGTGAGGTCTACAAGCGTGGCTGAGATTCGCAGTGGTGTGTGTGCCAGTCGCTTGCTTGCTCCGAGTTGTATGTCGATAGGCATCGGGTCGTATTCGTCGTCGTATGCCTTCAACTGTCCTCCTAAGTTCTTTGCTACAATCGAGAGCGACCAGTCGTGTTCGGGGTCGAAGTAGTTGAGACCGAGGTCGATGCCTGCGCCAACCGAGTTGTAGCCTCCTATGTGCGATGTCAGGAACTTCGCCGTTATGCCGCCAGCGAAGCGGTCGTTGAGCATATACGAGAAATATCCGGCTACTGAGATGTCGCGTGCGGAGAACTCGCCCAACTGGTTGTTGTTGGCATCGGTCTGTCGCATCTTGCCGTAGTCCATGTACTGTCCCGACACAGCCCACGATGCGCGTTTGCCCACGGTACGGTTGAATGTGGCACTTGCAGTCTTGGCTCCCGCCATGTAGGTCATAACGTTCAGTCCGATTGTCTTGTCGCTTACAGAAGAGAGCAGGGCAGGGTTGTTGAATATCAGCGCGGCATCGTCTTCAACGAGTGTCACGTTGTCGCCACCCACGGCTGCGGCGTGTGCGCTGACCGGCAGACGCAGAAAGTTGTAGGCTGTCTGGCTTTCCTGCGCTGATGCTGTCGTCGTTGCTAACACGGCTATGGTTGTTATTATTGCTTTCTTCATTCTTCTGCAAAGTTAGTTATTTATTTTAATAATAACGCAGGAGTTTCCGATTTGTTGTGTTTGGGAAAGCAAAAAGGCGCGCCTGCAGGCACGCCTTTTGATTAATTAGTCATCGTTCGCGTTCGCCGTCTGATCGGATTGCGTTCGCCGTCCGATTGGATTGCGTTCGCCGTCTGGTCGGATTGCGTTCGCCGTCTGATTGGATTGCGTCCGCCGTCCGATTGGATTGCGTTCGGGTGACGATGGCTTGCAGTCCGCTTAAATGGTTTGCGGACAGTAGTAAGTCTTCTACTTCTCGCTAACAATCTCCTTAGCACGTTCGAGTGCCAGATTGATATGGCTGCAGATGTTCTCCTCGCCCAGAATATCGTAGAAGCGAGCTTTCTGTAGTTGGGCGTGCACCTTCTCGCTCACACCAGAGAGTACGATTGTGATGCCCTCGTTCTTGCTCATCTCGCAGAGATTGGTGAGGTTGTGTATGCCTGTTGAGTCGACAAACGGCACCTTGCGCATACGTATGATGCGCACCTTCGGGCGGTCGCCGAACGAAGCCATGATTTCCTCAAACTTGTTGCCGGCACCGAAGAAGTACGGGCCATTGATTTCGTACACCTCCACGCCCTCAGGGATAGTAAGGTGCTCGATGTTGCCCTTGCTGATGTCCGACTCCTCGTTTATCTCGTCCATGATAACCTTCACGTCCGTAGTCTCCGACATACGCTTCATGAAGAGCAGGCAGGCTATGATGAGTCCCACCTCAATAGCCACGGTGAGGTCGAAGATGATAGTGAGGAAGAAGGTTATGAGCAGCACTGTCACATCGCTTTTCGGGTTCTTCATCAGTGCTACGAACGAGCGCCAGCCGCACATGCCGTAGCTCACGATTACGAGCACGCCTGCCAGGCACGCCATAGGGATGTACTTGGCTAATGGCATGAAGAAGAGGAAGATAAGCAGCAGCACTACGGCGTGGATGATGCCGGCGATAGGAGTGCGTCCGCCGTTGTTGATGTTGGTCATTGTGCGAGCGATGGCACCCGTTGCAGGGATGCCGCCGAAGAGTGGCGAAGCGAGGTTGGCTACGCCCTGCGCCACAAGCTCGGTGTTGGAGTTGTGGTGGTCGCCGATGACACCGTCGGCTACGGTAGCCGACAGCAGCGACTCGATAGCGCCGAGCACGGCGATGGTCATAGCCGGAGCCACCAGACTCTTTATTGTCTCCCATGTCATCACTGGTACCTGCACGTCGGGTATGGCGTTGCTCACGTTGAAGCGGTCGCCGATGGTCTCAATGCTTGTGATGCCTGCGTACTGCTTCAGGAGCAGAGCTGCTATGGTCATAACGATGATGGCTACGAGCGAGCCGGGTATCTTCTTGCTGAACTTCGGTGTGATTGCGATGATTATCACGCTCAATACGCCCACCAGCGAACACCATAGGTCGGCGGTGGAGAAGTGCTGTATGTAGCAAATCCACTTCTCGACGAAATCGGACGGCACCGAGTCGATGGTCAGTCCGAAGAGGTCCTTAATCTGTGTGGTGAAGATGGTTACGGCGATACCGCTTGTGAATCCTACAACAATCGGGTAGGGGATGTACTTGATGATAGTTCCGAGCTTCAGCAGTCCGAACAGTATGAGGAATACGCCTGCCATGATGGTAGCAATGGTGAGTCCTTCGATGCCGTATTTCTGGATGATGCCGTAGATGATAACAATAAAAGCTCCCGTCGGACCTCCAATCTGTACCTTACTGCCGCCGAGCAGCGACACGAGGAAGCCGGCTACGATGGCGGTAATGATGCCCTTCTCGGGTGTTACGCCTGAGGCGATACCAAATGCGATGGCGAGCGGTAGTGCCACAATGCCTACAATGATGCCTGCCATGAGGTCAGACATGAAGTTCTTCTTGTTGTACGACTTCAGTGTGTCAAACAACTGGGGCTTTAAATCGAATGTTTTCATCCGTATAAATTAGTGTTGAATGAGTGAATATAAAATTATAGTTTCCTGTAAACGAGTGCAAAATTAAACATTTTTATGGATATAGCGAAATAATGCTAATGCTTTCCACCGCCAGTTACCTATATTTAACACTGCAAAAGTGCCCGTTTCTTATATAAAAAGCGTAACTTTGCAAGGTTATAAGAAGTGAAACGAAGTAATATATATTTAAGGTGGAACAAAAGAAGTCAAAGAAAGCAGACCTTGAACGCAAGCGCCCTCTGTGGTTCTTGATAGGACTCGTCATGCCGACGTTGGTCTTTGTTGCGCTGTTGGAGCTGGTCACCTGGAGCGGCAGAAGCAGCACATCGGACAATGCGCTTGACGACTTTCTCGAAGAGATGGAGCAACGCCCAAAGAAAGAGCGCGAGGATATGGTGGCTGCGATGGATGTACGCAAGCAGAAGCCGAAAGAAGCTGAGCGTGTGAACATTGTTGACGAGCCGAAGGAGATGGAGCCGCTTAAGACCATCGCCGATACGTATATCGAGGGCGACGAGGAGGATGCGCCTTCGGCAGACAAAGATGATAAGAGAAAAGACGATACGCAGGTGGCTGCCGTAGACATGGGCGACAATCCGCTCAACTTCCGCATCGTGGAGCAGTTGCCCGAGTTTCCGGGTGGCATGTCGGCTTACGTGAAGTGGCTCACCGACAACCTCAAGTATCCTCTCGCTGCACAGAAGCAGAAGATAGAAGGACGCGTTGTTGTCTCGTTTGTCATCAATCGCGACGGATCACTCACAGACATTAAGGTGACGAAGTCGGCCAATCCGCTTCTCGACCGCGAGGCTCTGCGCGTGGCGAAGATGATGCCCAACTGGAAACCCGGCATCAACAACAATAAACCCTGTCGCACGCTCTTCGCCGTGCCTATCGACTTCAAGTTGTAGAATGCCATCTCACCCCCTCACCATCAAATCTCAACATAACAACACCACAACATCTCAACATCACATAACAACATTAATCATGCACACATCTGATCAAATCCTGAAACTTGTCAACGACACACTTGACAACCTCGCATACGACCGCAAGCCGTCGTCGCTCTACGAACCTATCCGCTACGTCCTCTCGCTTGGCGGCAAGCGCATACGCCCCGTGCTGATGCTCCTTGCCTACAATCTGTTCAAGGACGACCCCGAGTCGATCGTCATGCCTGCTTGTGGCTTGGAGACATACCACAACTATACACTTCTGCACGACGACCTCATGGACAACGCCGACCTGCGTCGCGGACACGAAACCGTACACCGCCGTTGGGATGCCAACACCGCAATCCTCTCTGGCGACTCGATGCTTGTGCTTGCATACCAGCGCATCGCACAGTGTGAGAAGGAGAAACTTGCCGAGGTGCTCGCTCTGTTCACCGAGACAGCACTCGAAATCGGCGAGGGTCAGCAGTACGATATGGACTTCGAGCACCGCAACGACGTTGCTGAGGAGGAGTATATCGAGATGATTCGTCTGAAGACAAGCGTGCTTCTTGCTTGTGCCCTGAAGATTGGCGCTATTCTTGGCGGTGCTTCTGTTGAGGATGCCGACAACCTCTACCGCTTCGGCGAGCAGATTGGCTTGGCGTTCCAGCTGCAGGACGACTATCTCGACGTATATGGCGACACAAAGGTGTTCGGCAAGGCTATAGGTGGCGACATCACATCCAACAAGAAGACATACATGCTCATCAACGCCTTCAACCGTGCCAACGACGAGCAGCGTGCCGAGCTTGTGCGTTGGATTGAGGCTACGGAGTTCGACCGCGCAGAGAAAGTGGCTGCCGTGACACGCCTCTACAACGAGATTGGCATCGACCGACTCGCTCAGCAGAAGATAGAATACTTCTTCGCCGAGAGTCGCAAATATCTCGCAAAAGTATCTGTTGCTGAGGAGCGTAAGGCAGAACTGGCTGCTTACGCCGAGCGCATGATGAAACGCAAGTATTAATTGTTGGTAGACAATTCGTCAACTTATAAAACAGAAGAATGTTCATAGATACACATACGCATTTGGACGGCGATGAGTTCGCTACAGACCGTGCCGAAGTGATGGCTCGTGCCCGTGAGGCAGGAGTGGGCAAGGTGTTCCTTCCTGCCATCGACATCAAGTCGACGGAAGCTATTCTCGATGTCTGTCGCCAATATCCCGGCTATGCCTACCCGATGGTGGGTCTGCATCCCGAGGAGGTGCGAGCCGACTGGCGCGACGTGCTTGCCCAAATGAAGCAATACTTGAAACCAGAGAACCGCTTCATCGCTATCGGTGAGGTGGGCTTGGACTACTATTGGTCGCGCGAGTTTGAGCAGGAGCAGCTCGATGCCTTCGAAGAGCAGGTGAAATGGTCTGTAGAGACACGCCTGCCGCTGATGATCCACTGTCGTAAGGGTCAGAACGAGATGGTGCAGCTACTGCGTCGCTACAAGAACGATCTGCCCGGTGGCGTGTTCCACTGCTTCACCGGCAACGAACACGAGGCGGAAGAACTGCTGCAGTTCGACCGCTTCGTGCTTGGCATCGGCGGTGTGCTCACCTTTAAGAAGAGTCATCTGCCCGAAGTGCTGCCTGCCGTGGTGCCTCTCGACCGCATCGTGATAGAGACCGACTCGCCATACATGGCTCCCGTGCCCATGCGCGGACAGCGCAACGAGAGTGCCTATGTCAAGTTCGTGCTCCAGCGTCTCGCCGAAGCCTACGGCGTGAGTGACGATGCCGTTGCCGAGGCTACCAATGCCACCGCCAAGCGCATCTTCCCGCTGGCGTTTGCAGAGTAAAGGTTAGGTCTTTATTCGGTAGAAGTTAAGCCTTTTTACAATAAAAGCTTTTCAACAAAAAGCGTAGGACGATACATTATGAAATTCCCGCGATGATGTAATGATGTTACATCATCGCGGGAATTTTGTTTTAGCACCGCGGGAGTTCGGTTACATTATCGCGGGAGTTTCTCAATTATTGTAGTTTAACGCTTTTAGTTGACTACTTT
>NZ_JH379365.1 GCF_000235885.1 Leyella stercorea DSM 18206 | reverse complement strand
ATACAAAGGGATATAGAAAAAAATTATAAAAGTAACCGACAATAGCTAACGTCAAATACCCCTTGCTCCAATGACCTGATTAGACTATTAAGTCCATAATCACTTATATGTTCATGGATACACACGACGGCCATACAGATAATGACCGCTATTAATACAAAGTATCCGGATAGGGATTTACGCAGCAATGGAGCTTTGCGAATATTTTATGGTATTCTACTTATCAATATGATATGTACTATAAATAAAATTTTTAGCTTTCCTTTGAAAGTTCTCGTGAATTTCTATGGCTATTTGAAAGTAACATTTTTAAGTCATTTTTATTGATGCCCATGTATTTACATATTTTAAACTCACTTATGCCGTCTGATAACATTTCTTGAGCTGCTTTTCTATTCCTTTCATACGCTTCCAGTTTGTCAAAAATGGCATCTGTTAGAAAATCTATCCATTCGAAAAAGACCTTTTCCCCTTCTTGAGTACTAAAATCTATTGTACAGGTTTTCGCACACCTCCTATGAAGTATCAGATAATAAATTCCTCCAATCAGATTCGCCATAATAGCTTTAATATTGATTTTCGCCGGTTTAAACAGATTGTCATAAAACGCAATCAAATTTAGATTCATAATATCCCGTGTTTCTGCTGTTCTCTTTGTCGTTTCATTAATAACCGACATTTCATAAAGTAACAACTTTTGCATTACAGTGTTATCAGACAAGTTCCTATAAAGGGTCTTGAATGTTTCCGCAAAAAACTTTTTAGGTCCCAATATGTTCAGGCTGGAAACGTCAATAGTATCATTGATCCAGAAATCATACTGCTTGGCAAGCCTGTCGTAAAGGTTTTCCATTGAGCCGTATCTTCTATAAAACACATTAGCTTCTATGTTTGCAGCTTTCATCAATGCACTCAAATTGACATTACCAAAACCATATTCAGCTACAAGCTTTTCAAGTTCGGATATTACCTCCTTGTCTATTTGTTCATTTGTCCTCCTATTTCGAGCTTTCTTTTCTTTCTGTTTCACTATTATATAGTATGTTATAAAAATAAATCTGCAAAAATCAGTAAAAGGAAATATTTTTATTTTAGCTTTCGATAAACTTCTTCTTTTCTGAATTGACGATAATATCCCAAGGTAGGCTGTAAGTATTTATACAGCTATTCCATTCTCTTTTCATTTGTTTTGATATAGAGCAATTGGGTCTGTTGCAAATATACATTTTTATGCTTTACAAACAATAGACAGAATATAAAAACTACGTTTACCAATAAATTTGCATTTCAATAATAGACGTATTAATTTACTTATTTATTGCTATATTATAGGAAAATCTCCAATTTGAAAAAAGAACACTCACTACACGAAGAAAACTTGCTGCACATCTACATTAAATCCCTGATAGTTTCCGGTTGCGATAAGAGAAGTCAATTTAAATGAGACCCTAATGATTTCATATAAAGAAAACTTCATGTTGGATTATTCATGTGAGAATTATAAGAATGAAGAAGCATTATATATCGAAAAATGAAACTCTATTTTTTCTTTGAAAGAGGATGTATTACGTTTTATATTCACTGTGTAATGACATCTTATTATTTTGTTGAGAAGTGTTCTTTTACAAAGAATTTCGAAAAGGATAATACATCATCAAAATCATAGAACATATTATAAGTTACGGCTACTAAATAATCAGCTTCCACAAAAACAAGACACATAACAGGAGCCTCTGATATAATATCAATAATCGCATAGTCCTGTTTTTTTAATTCTTCTATTTTTGAGGTTATGGGGGCATGACTCTTTATATTAGATAGAATATTGATTTCTATAGAGTAATATTGTATATTTTTCTTTGATTTATTTGGGACTTTAATGAGATAATGCTTACAACAATATCCGATCTTAGCCAACTCTGTCTGTTCGTTCACATTATTACAAAAAGCGTTTAAAATAGGAGAGATTATGTATTTATGAGACGAGACAAATAAAGCAGTATCTTTGGAATTAGTATCCTCATAGACAATATTATTATCCCAACAATAATTGAAATTTTCAAGTACCTTATATGAAAACTTATCAGATATACTATCGCTACAGATTGCAGCAGCATGAAGATATGCACACATACAAAATATAGTACATAGTATATATTTTATGTTACACATAAATCTTATCTCCTTTTTATACTAACTTCTTTATAAAAATTCGCTTTAATATTGGGTGGAGTAGCATATTCAATTTCTATATAAAGTTTTTTATAAAAAACTAATTCAGAAATTGCACTATCCGCATCAACTTGAGTTGACCCCGATAATTCTTTTACTTGATCTTTAAACTCACTAAAACTTCCTATTATTTCAACGCACCCTGCTGCTCCCCATCCAATATGAGTAAGATCTTCAGGACCAGCGTGAATGTAAAAAGTTCCTTTTAGAACTATTGCACCATTATGTTGAGAATATGTATTATGTACCTCATAGGCTTTTTTATATTCTGGTGCAGGCTGCCTATTGAGCTTATGCAAGCCACTATTAACCCATCCAATTGTTTTATAAGAACTAAAATTTGGTGGGTTATAATACGGCATGAAGCGTAATGCTTTCCATGTATATTTTACACTTTGACCTTTATCATCAGTACCTTTGATATAGACATAATATACAGGGACTCCATAGAGCTCTATTTTGCTATTCTTATCCATATCACTGCATGGATAAGATTTTGCATAATAGGTATCCCCAGTTTTTGTACCAGAAATAATAATATCCACATCTCGGAGTTTCATATAAGTAAAGATTTCAATAATAAGACATATAATTTCAGCAACACATGACCCTGATAAATGATTTACAGATGGGCATAACTATGCCCATCTGTAAATTTAAAATTATTCAAT
>NZ_JH379364.1 GCF_000235885.1 Leyella stercorea DSM 18206 | reverse complement strand
AAAGTAGTCAACTAAAAGCGTTAAACTACAATTTTTAGCGAACGGCTATAAATACAAAAATAGCAAAGAGCTTGTTATGATATACAACAAGCATCTTTGCTATTCTTTTATTAGAAGCAAACTAACTCTCTTGTAAATAAATGCTACTTTTCCTTTTTACCATTAAAAATCCAGGTATCATCACCTTCAGTTTGGAATGTCATGGTTAGTACTCCATTAATGTACATACCATCAACTACTAAATTCGATTCTGGATTAAGCTTATAAATACCATTTGACTCAGAAATCGTAAAATTGACATTTTTAATATCAATACCATATTTTTCACAAATAAATCTTGTTAGCATCACGGTTGTATTTGAAAGTCTTTCAAAAGCCACATAGCATGGAGCACCAGTATTATCACCAGGCTGCCGAAGTGTACCAGCATAAGTTCCTACAATCACAGAAGAAGGATTTTTCTGTTGGCTAACATCATCGTCATCATCACTACAAGACGTAACGGTCATACTCACAAGTGCCACAAGCACTGCCATAAACATGTACTTAATCTTTTCCATTGTTTCAGTTGTTTAATTTATTAATATTTAAATTCGTTTTTATGTTATACTATAAAGACATAACTTTAATTCTTTACAAATTTAGGAAAATAAAAACAAAAGTATTTTGAACCAAAACGCATAATTCGTCAAACGTATCAGTTGCATCGTGAAATGCAGAAACACACTGTAAAACCTACTCACACTCCGCATCCTCCCCTTTAAGATGCGCAACAACATTACGAAGCAAACGCTTGGACACAGTAAGACTTACCGACTTGCCATAATAGTCGACAAATGTCAGTTTCTCCTTTAGCAGATTGACATGACTGACGTTATGCAAATTAAGAAACAAACTCCTACCTACACGCATGAAAGCCACACTTGTATCGTCACACTTATATACGTATTCACAAATATCAGCGAGCCCAAATGGCAGCAATACATCGGTACCATTAATGTAGAAAACACGCGAGAAATGATCCTCTGCCTTAAAATAGGCAACAAACTCAAGGTGAACGACAAATAGTTCGTCGCGATTGTACAATGTTATGTTCATCGTATAGTCAGAAAATGTTAGTTATCAGGGTTGGTTATTACAAAGGAATACAAAAAAGGCGGAACCGTTCGTGGCTTGTCCAAACTCAGGTTACCGCCAAGTGACCTCGCATACGCACAAGCACAGAACGGCTCACGCCATAGAGCGTGAACCTTCCATCTACTTGTTCCCGGTATGCGAAAATTGGCGGTATTCGAGTTGGGAGAACAAGAGCAAAAGCTCAAATCCAAAATGTACCATCAATGAGAATTAACTCATCGCGAAAGTTTCGACCTCTAAAGATCCGTTTGTTTCTTTCTTTTATAGAACACAGAAGTAATAAAAAGTACTGATACTGACGAACATTAGATCTCTTTATTTTAAGCCCAAAACACAAAAAGAGCATATATGCCGTGAATACTCACAAGCCATATATGCTCTTTTGTTATAAATAAAGTATTTATTTACTGTGCATCGGCAACCGTAGAGCCGTCGTAACCCCACTTATAGTAAGAAGCGCCGTGAACGAAACCTGCACCGAAAGCGGTGAAGATAACGTTGTCGCCCTTCTTCAAGTGACGCTCGTGATCCCACAATGCCAAAGGAATTGTAGCAGCACTTGTATTGCCGTAACGCTGTATGTTCACAACTACCTTCTCGAGCGGAAGATTGATGCGCTTAGCAACAGCCTCGATGATGCGGAGGTTCGCCTCGT
The DNA here is from genome assembly GCF_000235885.1 of Leyella stercorea DSM 18206. Lineage (GTDB taxonomy): Bacteria > Bacteroidota > Bacteroidia > Bacteroidales > Bacteroidaceae > Prevotella > Prevotella stercorea. The sequence goes on along the minus strand of NZ_JH379364.1, from coordinate 4,348 downwards.
GAGGGATAACCCAGTTGACATCTTCTGTAGTCATTTCGTTGCGCTTGAGCACTTCCTCGACGTCGTTACCCATATCGGTAACTGCGTAGCGGAACACTGTGCGTCCCTCCTGATAGAGGTAGTGCAAACGATGGTCCACTGTGAAGTGAGACGGCGGACAAACCGAACCGCCCGCCTTCATATGAAGGAACGGAAGTCCGATGCCGTCGGTGCGCAGGAATGAGTTCTGTACGCCTACGTTCTCCTCCTCGGTTGCCTCTACGAGCACTGCGCCTGCACCATCGCCGAACAGCACGCATGTAGCGCGGTCGGTATAGTCAACGAGCGACGACATCTTGTCGGCACCGATAACGATAATCTTCTTATAGCGTCCGCTCTCAATCATAGTAGCGGCAACGTCGAGCGAATAGAGGAATCCGCAGCATGCTGCCTCAAGGTCGAAGGCGAAAGCGTTCTTCAGTCCGAGTTTGCCAAGGACGATAGAAGCTGTTGAAGGGAACTTGTAGTCGGGGGTTGTTGTTGTGACAATGAGCGCATCGATTGTATCGGGGTCTACGCCTGTCTTCTTCAGAAGCTGCTTGGCTGCCTTGCGCGCCATGTAGCTTGTGCCGAGACCTTCCTCTGTGAGGATGTGGCGTTCCTTGATACCGACACGGGTCATAATCCACTCGTCGCTGGTGTCTACCATGCGCGACAGCTCCTCGTTGTTGAGGACATAGTCGGGCACATAGCCGCCAACGCCTGTGATTACTGCGTGTATCTTACCCATTGTAATTATTCAGCAACTTCCTTTACGATAGCCACCTTACCACGATAGTAACCGCAAGTAGGGCAAACTGTGTGGTATACATAGTAAGCGCCACAGTTCGGGCATACTGCCAATGTAGGAGCTACTGCCTTATCATGAGTTCTTCTCTTAAGTGTACGTGTCTTTGACTGTCTTCTTTTAGGATGTGCCATTTTTCTTTAATCTTTAATTATTGTTTTTAATTTTTCTAATCCATTCCAGCGCGGATCTACCGCTGCCTCTTCATTCTCGCCACTACTTCGGGTAGCTGAGTGTTCTTCGAGAACCTTTATCATCGCCGCGTTACATTTTCCAGGTGTATGCACGTGCTTAGCGGGAATGTTGAGTGCTATAAATTCGTAGATGAACCATGCCACGTCGAGTACGCCTTCGCGCTCGTCGACGGTGATGAGGTCATCGTCTTCGGAATATTCTTCTCCAAACTTGACGATAAGGCGGTCGTCGCTTTCCACGTCCTGGTCCATATCGTCGAGGCAGAGGTCGCACGGAATAACGACCGAGCCTGCAGTGTGGAAGTCGAGCTCAAAATAGTTCTCCGTGCGGCGCACGTTTAACGACACACTGACAGAGCCACGCTTGATTTCGTCCTCGTCTAATGACTCGAAATAAGCGTCGCCCAAGTTGAAATTGAGCGTCGTGAGACCCTCGTTCAACTCCTTTAAATCTATCTTAAGCGATTCTAAATTACACATTTGGTGTGCAAAGTTACGAATATTCTGCGAATTACACAACGGATTATCAGAAAAGTTCTATTCTAAAGGTAGTTCCAACGCCCAATTCCGACTTTTTCACGTAGATTTTGCCGTGATGATACTCTTCTACAATGCGTTTGGCGAGCGACAGGCCCAATCCCCAACCGCGTTTTTTCGTGGTGAATCCGGGCTTGAACACGTTGCCGATGTCCTTCTTGCGTATGCCTTTGCCGGTGTCTGCCACCTCGACTACGGCGCGTGCGCCTTCCTTCAGTATAGTGAGCGTGATGGTGCCGGCGCCTTCCATGGCATCGACGGCGTTCTTGCAGAGGTTTTCTATCACCCACTCGAAGAGCGAGGCGTTGATGCGCACTATGACGTCTTCCTCGGGGAAGCGGCATATCATCTGCACCTTGCGCGACGTGCGGCGGTCCATATAGTCGACCACGTGCTGCATTATCTCCTTCAGATTTGTCTCCACAGGTTCGGGCAGTGAGCCTATCTTCGAGAAGCGGTCGGCGATGAGCTGCAGGCGCTTCACATCCTTGTCCATCTCGGGTATGAGCGGGTCGTCGGGGTAGGTCTCCTTCAGTATCTCGGTCCACGCCATGAGGCTCGATATCGGCGTACCAAGCTGGTGTGCCGTCTCCTTCGAGAGTCCTACCCACACCTTGTTCTGCTCGGCGCGTTTCGACGTGAGCAGGGCGAAGATGGCTATGACGACGAATATCATCACCACACCCAATTGTATATAAGGATAAGAGGCGAGTCGGCGCAGCATTACCGAGTCGGCGTAGCAGACATTTATATAATCGTCGGAGCGAGTCACACTATCAGCATCCTCATTAAGTGTAATGCGTATCACTTGACGCTCAAGTAACATTTCCTTACCAAGCTCCTCCACACGCTGCACAGAGTCGGTTTCTGTCTTACATGTCTTCAAGTCAATATTACGGTATGCTTGCACATCACCATTAGAATCGAGTACAATCACAGGGATTGTATTATTCCCGTTTATCACCTTCAACACTAAATTGATGTCGGTGTTCTCGTCAGCATTGTTCAGCGTACGCATCGCCTCTGCCCAAACCGCCATCTTGTTGTGTTCCTCCTTGGCGAGGTCGCGTATGAGGAGATGCGACACGACAAGTGATGCCACGGCGATAATCACCGCAGCGAGCACAAGAAATATCTTCACTCTACGTATTTGGTCGGTCCATTGCATATAACTAATAACGCAGTTACGGGCAGAATATTATTGAAGAAAGAAGGATTATTGCGCTTTCAAACGCAATAATCACCAATGATTGCTGTCCACCACTCTATTCACGCCATCTGCTGCGACCGAATCGGCGGCAACAGTTTCTGTGCGTGCGTCTTGGCGTGCGTTGATCATCACACCGATAATAACAAGCAGCAGCGCAATCAGCGCAACGAGCACGGCGTTCACAACGGCGAACGACTTGCTCTTGCCTGCCAGTAGGCGCCTTACCTGGGCGATGTCGGAGGGTCGATGGTCGCGGTCTACATATTCCATGACGATGCACTCGCCAAGTTATTCTACCGGCTCCATGCTTATGATGCGGCAGATGTTGGGATGGTCGAGCTGCAAGCCGTACTCACCGCCAAAGCCTGCCACGAATTCTGATGTGAGTCGTTTCTCCTTGTCGTTCATCAGCACGATTCTTTAACAACCCTAACTATCGAAAGTCCGCCGTTGCGACCCGCTACGAACGGCGGTGTGCGCTCGCCGTCACACTCAAGGAACGGCAGATACAGCGGTTGCTCGGCGATGAAGCAACCCGTAACGAAACTGTCGCCAGGCAACATTTAGTTATGAGGTTGTTGCCCGTGGCGGTCTGCGGCACGACGAAGGCGCGGTAGACGGCGCCGTCCTTATATGGTGTAAGGCTGCGCACGCTGCCGACGACGCTTACCGTGAAGGTGGCGAGGTTGACGGTGGCGGAGGTGGCAAGATTGTTCATCTTCACCGACACATCTGCGTCTGCGAGTGAGCTTTCGCTATATCCGGCACCTGCCTTGAGCACTATCTCCACCTGACTCATCAGGTGACGTGCCGCGATATTCACCGGCGATGCCGATGGAGCGGCGTCGAGCGTGGAGCCTACGATAAGGTCGGACGACTTGTATGCGCCCAGACTGCTTTGGTCGGCACTGACGCCGAACGGCATGGCGCTCACGCTTGCCACCGTCTGCGTGTAGGGATAATACATATAGAAGTCGGCATGCGTCTGAGCGTCCTTCCAGTATACTGTCTTTTCTGCGTTCCATGTCGTGGTATAGGTGTACGGCATGTTGTCGAGGTGATTGCCCAAGGGTTTCAGCGTCGCCGCGCTGCCGTCTGCATTGCGGTTGACAACGAACAGCCCTATACGGTCGCCACTCTCGAACGCCTCCTCCGTGGCGCGGGTTATCGTGGCGCTGATATTTATAGGTATCTGTGCCGCGGGCTTGTCTGGCTCGGTGGGCGTAGGTGGCACGTCGGGGTCGTCGGGGTCGTCGTGTCCGCACGATGTGCATGCTACGAGAAGAGCCAAAGCAATTAGAAAGACAGGTTTCTTATCATAAGCACTCATATTATTTGCGGTGTTAACGAATCACAAATACAAAGTTTAGCAATTAAACGATAAAATACAAGTTCACAATAGTTCACTTTTCACAAAAACAATAGTATGAGCCGATGTTTGCTTGGCTTAGTCTGATAGTATATGTGCTTGAAACGGGTATTACCACGCTGCGGTAACGGTGTTACCACACTGCGGTAATTCTGTTTGCGCTTCGCCTTTGCGGAATATTTTGTAGTTTAACGCTTTTAGTTGACTACTTT
>NZ_JH379363.1:4370-13103 GCF_000235885.1 Leyella stercorea DSM 18206 | reverse complement strand
CAGGCGGTTTTTTAATTCCGCCAACAGGTTATTAACAATCATCGCAGCACTCTATGTTTTATCCGTGTAACAGTTCCCAATCCTGCCTTTTGTGTTCCGTCCCAATTTGTAAGTTGGTCGGCACAACCATTAGAGCCACCAAGTGAAACGTATGTGTCTGCACTGCATGACATGTGGTCAACAAAAGTAAGGAAGTTGTCAATGGCGTTGTTTGTGAATTGAACTTCATTCGTGGCGAAGAGTTTTGTCCAATTAGTGACACATTCCTGCTTGAAGTCTGTAAAACCATGCCAAGACATATCAGATAAGAACCTTTTTGCTGCCGATTCTATACTGGCTTTAGAGTCCAATTCAATATTATGCTTTACAGCAGATGCCATAATGCCATAGTATATGGAAGTCGATTCTTTCTCGTTGAAGTTGACTCTGTCTGTTTTTGCAAAGGATGATAAAGCTTCATGCCCCTCATGGATGAACTTGTCAAGCACTCCTATGTATCTATTTTGCCGAGCCATGCTTTCACGTTTGGCTTCGGCTTCTTGCCGAGCCTTTTCTTTTGTTTCTTTCTCCTTACGTGCTTCCACTCGTCTCCATGCGTCTGTCATTTCAGGCTCTTGCCAAATGGTATTCCAACGAGCCTTCAAATCATTGTACATTTCCATAAGTGTAGTATTATAACTTTTGGCACTGGCGAGTTCTTCCTTCGCACAGACAAGTTGAGTAGTCACTCGCTCCACAGCCTTCTCGTCAAGTTGAGAGATGTGTTGTTTGACTTTGTTGTTTTCTGCCTTTAGCGCATCATTCTCGGCACGAAGCGACTTGTTCTCCTCTATCTGCTTATTGAGATTCTGCATATAGTAAGTGTACGTCTTGTTGACAGACTTGCGTACATCTTCATTCTGCTTGTCACGTTCTGTATTGATGGCTGCTACAAGAGCTTTGATAGCTGCGTTGATGTTGCTTACACGCTCCTCACGCCACGCCTTTTGTCCTATAAGTGCAGGAATCGGGATGGCAAGTTCTTTCTTTACGGCATTCATCGCTTCTTGAACTGGAGCCTTGATGTTGAGAAAAGGAATGGTCAACTCCTTCTTGTCTATCAGGGCAAGTACAGCATACTTCTCCACTTTGTCAAGAGCTACTTTCGCCTGACGTTCCGCTTCAAGTACTACCTTGTTCTTATGCTTGCGTCCTCGTTTCTCTTCCTCTGAAAGTTCATCATAGGAGAAACCTCTTGCCAAGCCATACTTACGCCCTACCTTGTTGTAATAGTCAGTATGCAGTTGGGAAAGGTATTGGGATTTGTACTTTGCTCGCTCTCCCCACACTTTGGCATAAGAGACTCTTTCAACAACACCCTTTGCCGCTTCCGATTTTGTGTAGCTGTCACGTTCTTCTTTTGGAAGTGCTCTCCATTCTTTGGTTGTAAGAACATTTTCTGGATTATCCTTGTGAATGTACTTGCTTCCGATGCGCCCACGTTTCCTTACTTGTTCAACAGGCACGGTCTGCACATGGGCATGGATGCTTGTCTCGTCACAATGCACGTCAAAGCCGATGACATTCTCTTCTCCCCATTTCTCACATGCAAAGCGGTAGGTGTCCAATGCCCAGTCATAGATGCCTTTTTGTAACGTCACATTGCTGTGGTCAGCATTTGGATCTGACGTGTTGAGTTTCTTTTCACCAAAGGCAAGCCTGTTAAGCACATCATGGTCACCACTGAAGATGATGCCGACAGTGCAGTTCGGACTGTTCCTTGAAACTTGGTCGGGACGCTTGGCATCCATATACGGCTTGAAGCCAAGTTCATCAAGTCTGTGCTGCAAGCGTTCATGCAACGGCACATACAGGGAACCAAGAGGCACTATCTTTCCACCCTTGACTATCTCAAAGTTGAGTCTCTTGCGTGAGTAGTTATAATGGTTGTTCTTGTCTATGTCCGCATTTTTGAGTTGGTAACGCTTCTCGTCCCAACCTCTGCGCTCCGCCTCATTGCCCACTTGGGACGAGAACGATTTCTTGTCTGTGCCTACATGGATGGCGGCACGTGGTATGTTTCTTTCCATAAGAATTTCATTTGAGCTTGTAACGTAGTTATTGTATAATTGGAGACAGATCTCGGGCGGAGCCTGAGCATAATAGAAGGACTTTTTAAGTGAACAGCGTCAGCAGGTGAATCTAAAAGTCCCTATTATGTTTAGGACTTTTGTGAAAGTCCGTCACGCTGGGCGTGCTCGCAGATCCTTACCCACTCTGCTAGGACTCTTCCACCAACACCAACCCAAGACTGTCTATCAGATGTTGGAGTGGCGGATGTTGCTTTATCAGCCTTTGTAGCGCCATCTGCGGTGTTTCCGTCATCAATAGGAAGTCGGCAATGTCAAGACCTTTGGTCTTTTGTTCATCGGTGGCATTGTCTTCCAAGATGTTGCTTATGACAACCCTTTTGCAAACAGATTGCAGCAATGGAATTTTTGATTTCCATTTGTCCGTTGCTCCAAGGTCAGGGAATAGAATGATGTCCCGACCTCCCAATACCTTGACAGCGATTTGGTTGAGACAGCCATGCATACCTCCAGTTGCCAGCCAGATGAAATTGGGGATGAAATGGGATGCGATTATGGCAGTTTTTTCACTCTCGACAATAGCGACCGACATTGTGGGATGCTGTGCCAGCAAATGCTCACCAAAGAAACATTGGCACAAGTTGAAATCTGGAAGATGAAGAAAAGCATGCGCGCATCCAACATAAGAACGTGGCTCTTTCACACGATGTCCGTCTTTGTGATTATATAGCATGACCTTGCCAGTCCTCACCTTATCATCCTTGTCAACTTGCCAATAAATGGTTGAGCCTCCCCACTTATAGGATGTTCCGACATGATACATCTTCATCAGCCTTTCTGTCTCTTGTTCACCAAAGACCTTGGAAAGGTACTGGTATAACGGATTGATTCCGTAATGGGACAAGGAACGCTCCATAATAGCGTTGGCGATATAGGAAATAGGCTTTTCTACGACTTTCGGTTGGATATTCCTTCTTGTCGGATATGGCAATTTGTCTTTAGATAGAAAGTCTGGATGCTCACGGAAATAGTCTTTAGGAGTATAGTGATACCCACAACTATGCTCATGGTCGCATTTGCCTACATTGTCAGGGAAGAACACTTCCCCCTCATCATCTATGTATCTTGTGAAACAACGCTTGCGCTCACAATTCGGGCATGTGTAACGATTGCCCGATCTGTATTTCTCCAAGTGAAATCTATACTCGTTCATCATCGTAACTGAAATGAATTATTGGTGAATTTCAGCTTTCAGTTCTTTCATGTTTTCAGTTACGCACTTGTCAACTGAAAAACTGAAACAAATGAATACTGAAAACAGGTTGGTTTATGTTTCAGTTGTCTGTCCTGTTTCGAACTTTACTTTTTCGTAAAATCCTTTCTTTGCCTTTGTGATTAGTCCAGATTTCATAAGCTCCTTTATATAGTTCATCACAGTACGGTCTGTAACACGCAGATTCTCCATTCCTGTTTTAATGGCAGTTTTTGTGTCAAAACTGTCTTCTAACAGATACAGCAACTCCTTGGACATAGAATCACAGGTGTCTTCAGCAACAAAGGCTCGGCAGCGTTGATAACAATTCTCACAATATTCATTGAGCAGTAATGCTCCTTTTATGGAATCCACATCAATACTTTGCAGATGGCTTTCGCCACAGGCATATCTTAGAGCTTGGAGCAATAAGGCAATGCGTGCGACGTGGGTATTGTGCTTCATCACCCTCGTTTCAACATCTTCATCGTCCTCTATGGCATTGATGGCATCCACATTTCTGTTCCACCAACCAAAGAAAAGGGAATGTGCGTCCTTGTCCATATAAAGGATATTTGGACAACATTCATTTGTGTCATTACACCTTGCATAGTCAAGTCCAAAGATTTTCCCGATGATGTCAGCCCATTTTCTTGAAGCCTCGCTCTGGCGCACATGGCTGTCTTCCTCATCCAGCCAGTGTGGAACTTTCTTGGATTTGGGATATACAACCAGAATACGGTCAAGAAAACCTGTATCCATGAATTTGGAAGCCATCAGTTCCTTCATTCGTTTGGTCTGTGTTGTACCGATGATGTTGACACATGGCTCTTCTACACGTTGTGGGCGGTCATTCTTGACACGGGTGTTCTCCAAGTGGCATCCGCTCCAAATGGAAAGTAGGCGTTCAAGCATGGGATTTTTCCCATACCTGTCTGTATTGGCAAGCAGTCCGAGAATTTCATCATAGTTGATGGCTATGCCACGCAAGTTGTTGTAATGCTCCAATACCAGAGCCTCCAATGTAAAGTCATCCAATGTGACCCTTTTCAGAATAGGCTTCTTCATTTCCTTTCTTCCGCTTTCCTTTGTTGCACATGCTGCCTCATATAGGTCAAGTTCATAGCAAAACTTGTCAAACAGCTTTCGTTCATACTCCCGAATTGGCTTGTATGCAAGCTGTAATGGTGGAGTTTTGCCCATGCCAGGTCTGCCAACCAATATGATATAAAGGGCGGCATTCGTGTCCCAATCCTGCTTAACGTGAATACGATAGGTATTGCCAAGAGCCGCTGATGCTGCCGACAGCATGGACATGGCGACATAATCCACCTTGAAATTGCCGTGCACCACCATGTCTATGATGATGGACTGCATTTTTTGTGGAAATACCTCAAGAGGGAAGCCTGAGTCCGCTAAAGACTCGGCTTCCATGTTGATTTTGTTACAGAGTTCAAGCGCATCCATACTATTACCAGTTTAAGGGTTTCGGCTTGCGCTTGTTTCCTGCAAGAATGGCTGCGTTCTCTTCCTCTGCAGTAAGAGGTACAGGATTCTTGCGGTTAGTCTCCAGCCACTTGTCAAGTTCATCCTGATAAAGGCAGTAACGCTTGCCAGGCTTGGTGGCAGGAATGCTGCCATTTCCAAGTTTCATGTAGAGGGTAGCCATCGGCATTTTCAGGTATGCCGATGCTTCCTCCACACTCATAGGTATGTGCGTATTAGCCTTGTGTGGCTTGTTCTGTGATTGCAGACTGATGATCATCTGCTTCATGCCCACCACTTCGTCCCGAAGCTGGGCAACGACCATTGGAAGGTCGTTGAAAGTTAATTCCTTTGTCATATACAAGTTGTTCTAAAAAACTGGGACAAAGGAACAGAATGATGCTTCCGTTACTGAGGTTCGTGACAGTCATTTGTCATTCACGAAGGAATAACTCTAACAATGGGGATTATTGGATAGTTACCTATCCGAAACTATCTATCAATGATATTGTTAAAATAAAGGTGAACCCGTATAAGAGAACGTGTTTTGTGTCATTGTTTAGAAACAAAACATTACCTTTGCATATCAATATAACGATACAAACATTCACTATATGAATAAAATAGTACAACCACAATGGCTTGAATGGGCAAAAGAACTACAATTCATTGCCCAAGGGGGATTGACATACTCCAAAGATGTATTTGATATAGAACGCTTTGAACGCATTAGAGAAATTGCAGCAGAAATGCTCAGCCTGCAAAGTGGAATACCCATAGAAAAAGTAAAGAATCTGTTTTGCAATGAAACTGGATTTCAAACTCCTAAATTAGATACACGAGCTGCGATATTCAAAGATGATAAAATATTGCTTGTGAAAGAGAAAAATGGAACTTGGTCTTTGCCCGGTGGTTGGGTCGATATAAATCAGAGTATCAAAACTAATACAGAAAAAGAAGTAAAAGAAGAGGCAGGGTTAAATGTAAAAGCTATCCGGGTAATAGCCATACAGGATAGAAATTTACATAATATTCCCCCATATGCCTACAATGTCTGTAAAGTTTTTGTTCTTTGTGAGATTGAAAGCGGATCTTTCCGACCCAATATTGAAACGGATGAGAGTGCCTATTTCGGATTGGAAGAATTACCTATTCTTGCAAAAGAGAAAAATAACGAAGAACAAATTAAAATGTGCTTTTCTGCTTACTCTGATAAAAACTGGCAAGTATTATTTGACTAATAAATAAAACATATGAAATATAAACATATCGTATTCGACATAGACGGTACATTGATAGATACGGAATATGCAGTCATCAACTCTTTAATAAAAACAATTACAGAAATAACGGGACGTGCACCTCAATATGAAAGTCTGAAATTTGCTTTAGGTATTACCGGAAGAAATGCGTTGGAATTACTCAAAATACCCGACATAGAAGATGCTTTGAAACGATGGGATAGGAATATGAAATTGCTCCAGCACACTATTCAACCTTTTCAAGGTATCAAAGAATGCTTGCAATCCCTTTTATCAAAAGGCTATCTTTTAGGCATTGTAACCTCCAAAACATATCAAGAATATCATTCTGATTTTGAACCATTAGGGTTAGCGGACTTTTTTTCCACAATTGTATGTGCAGATGATACTGATGAACATAAGCCCAAAGCAGCACCCTTAGTAGCATATTTGGCTAAAGCCCATATAAACCTCGAAAATGCTCTCTATATTGGTGATAGTATTTATGATATTCAATGTGCTGACAATGCCGGTGTTGATTCCGGATTGGTTTTATGGAGCAACAATGTATCTAATCCTATACGTGCAGACTATTATTTTAAGACACCCCATGATATAAGTAAAATTCTATAAAAGACGAACTGACTAATTATGAAATCTGCCGCATCAAGACCATTTGGTCAAGATACGGCTTTTTTAGTTGTAATATCCAATTATAAGGAAATAGGGAAGAAAAGCGATTTTGCCAAAGGCTACATTATCATCCATGGAAATCATATCCACCATTGGCAGGCTCGTCAATAGGAATGACATCATTGGAGCATGGTGCTTTCAGGTTCTTCAATGTGCTGTAGTCCAAGCCTTCAAACGGTTTTGGGAACAAAGCCTTGATAAAGGATATTCGCATTGCCATTGTGTAATCACGCTTACCCAAACGTTCTGCGATATTCCACACGAAGTGTCTTAAAGGAATATTCTCAACCGTCTCCTTGAAACGGTTTATTTTTGTCGGGGTATAGTTGGTGTCATTGCTCCATTCTTTGACAGCTTCAATTACCTTGTACAAATCTTCCTCATACAGAAACCTTGACATGGTACGATGCACATAGTCAAGTACGGCTCTTGTTCGCTTGTCCTTTTCCTCCTGTGCTTCTTTTTCTTGTGCCTCTACACGCTTGGCATAGTCTTCATGACTGTATTGTGCTGACTCTGTTTGTGGTAATGTTTGCTTTGGCTGTTCTTGTTCTGTTGCTGGCTCTGCTTCTACAACGTTTTTCTTTGTCTTGCTGTTGCTACCAATGGTCATAAGTTCATAGGGATAATTCACCATAGAAATGAATATCGCCCAAAGCAGGATATTGCTCCCTACAAAGATGATTGACTCGACAAACAGACTTTGGTGAAAGTCATTGCCTACATACATAGCCACGACAAGAGAGATGGCGAGAATTGCCGTACCAACAAAAGCGTAGATGGTACAATCTGAAGTTGTCTTGTTTTCTATCATTATTGTATTCGTTTTATTGTTATTCGTTCAAAAACTTCCACAAAGTTAGATGCAGAAGCATGTAAAAACCGCATTTACGTTCTCTGGCACTCTTTCTTTTACGCTTTATTAGCGTTCTAATATGATTTCATACTCTGAATCATACTTGAAACAGCTCGTTAGCGTCAGTTGTTGCTGATTACTGGCTACAAAGGTAAGGGCAAAGAAAAGGGAAATTTGCAGTTCCTCTTTAATATCAACAGAAATTGGAATGTATTTGTCGAATTGGTTCTATCCACGACAGCAAATAGAACCAACAAAATGAGAAAAGGACTATTGGAACTCAATTATTCCAACAGTCCTTTTCTGAGTGTTATTGTCAAAAGATTACTTCTTCAAGGTGATGCAGTCAACCGAAGCACGCTTCTGAGCATCGGAAATCTTGGCATACCAATCGTATAGACTCATGTCATCATTCTCTTTGTCTTTATCTAATGTTGTTTGTACGGCTTTTAACATCATGCATTCGTGTAGGTCAACATCGACAACTCCTATTCCAAGAATTTCAAAACCCCTCTTGACAGCACCTGCACACCCAGACCAAAATGAGCCCATGTACGGAGAACACTTGCCAGACTTCTTGATGAAGCTTGGGTCAATGGCTATAGCATTGCGTCTCGTCCCTTTTTTGAAAGCATAAGCGCTTAGCCGCATGTTCATCTCAAGCCAGTCAACGCTACGTTCAGTGGTCTGCCTATAACATTGTTCACCACGTTTACCATAGCGTCCCATTTGGGTGAAATTTACTTTTCCGGGTATTACCATCAAAAGAAATAGCATCTCCATGATGTTTGATTGGATACTTTTGTTTAACTTCGCCCCACCACAGAATAAAATGCTGCTTTGCATAGCTCCATATATCGACTTATCAAGCTGGTTATCAGCATAACTTTATGTTTATTTTTCACTTACAAAGTTGCTAAAATCAGTGAAATAGCTAATTTTTAGATGTTGTATTTTTTATACAAATAGCTTATTTTCAATTAGTTGCGTTCTATCTTATTCGCAATATTTTCTATGGTTTGCTTCTAACCTTGTGCTCCTACGAAAAAATTAACGGACTATTGTTTATTGTTATTCTTTCAAAAACTTCCACAAAGTTAGATGTAGAAGCATGTAAAAACCGCATTTACGTTCTCT
>NZ_JH379363.1:0-4238 GCF_000235885.1 Leyella stercorea DSM 18206 | reverse complement strand
TACTCTGAATCATACTTGAAACAGCTCGTTAGTGCCAGTTGCCGCTAATTGCTGATTACAAAGGTAAGGATGAAGAAAAGGGATATTTGCAGTTCCTCTTTAATATCAACAGAAATTGGAATGTATTTGTCGAATTGGTTCTATCCACGACAGCAAATAGAACCAACAAAATGAGAAAAGGACTATTGGAACACTATCATTCCAACAGTCCTTTTCTGCGTGTTATTGTCAAATGGTTACTTCTTCAAGGTGATGCAGCCAATCGAAGCACGTTTCTGAGCATCGGAAATCTTGGCATACACCTCTGTTGTTGCCACATTCTTGTGACCGAGATAACGCTGCACAACCGCAATACTTGTTCCTGCGTCCAGCTGGAGACAGGCAAAGCTGTGGCGTGAACAATGATAGGAGATATGCTTGGTAATCCCTGCATCTTTCAGCCAATTTTTCAGCGGTGTCTGTGTCATGGAGTCTTTGAAATCAGGGAACACCTTACCTCGTTTATCTGGTGAATAGCCTATCAGTTCCAAGGCTTCCTCACTGATTGGGTTATGCACGATGTCTTTTGTCTTCTGCATTCGTGTGGTGACATACATCAAGCCATCGCTGCCGTATGGCTGTATCTCCTCCCAAGTGAGCTTCTTGATGTCGCTCTTTCGCAATGCCGTTAGGCAAGAGAACAGGAAGGCTCGCTTCAAGGCAGGAGCAGAGCATGGTGTGGATGCCAAGCGGATAACCTCGTCCTGTGAAAGATGCTCCTTGTCAGTCGGGATTGTCTCGATACGTTCCAAGAAACCGTTCGGGTTCTCCTTTATCTTGCGGTCACGATAGGCAGTGTGGATTGAAGCACGGAAAGTTGACCAGTAGTTGGCTGCTGAGTTGATATGCAGCTTTCTGTTCTTATGCAGTCCCTGTGGTGCTGTCAGCAGATACTCCCGAAACCTGTTGCACAAGTCCACGTTTATCTCCCCGAAGGTACACTTGCCTTGCGTGAAGGTACGGAAGTGCATATAGACGTGCTGCCACTTGGAGTTCTTCTTGTCCGCCAGTTTCTTGAAGTAGGCAAGGAAATCTCCCTTCATTTTCTCCTTGTCGAAGAAGTCGTAATGCTCGTTGACGATAGCCTCAAAGCGACGGCAGCGTATCGCCTTGGCTCTTGCCGTAAGGTTGAGGTTGTACTTCAGTTCCGTCTGGTTCTTCGGCTTGGCATAGATGTAGATGCCAAGCGACTCATGGCGGATGACTTTCATCGTGCTCTCGTCACGATAGCCTGGATAATAGTCAAGATAATAGGACAGCATGCGTCCGTCCTTGATTTTGCGTGTACGCAATGATACGGTCTTGCAGATATTACTCATAGTTGTATTGATTTATTGATGAATATTCATGGTGAAGTGTCTCTTCACGGCTGCAAAATAACTGAATAATACTTCCGTGACTCCAATTATTTGCAGTCATTGATGGATAATGCTGAAATCATTTGAAATCAAAGTCCTTTTGCTGCCCTTTCTGCCATTGCACGCTCCACATCTGTCTTCAAAAGCAGGTTCTTTACACCCACTTTTACCTTGCTGATATGATGCACTCTTACAATATGGCAGATATTGGCACTTGTCAGACCATACAACTGCTGCACTTGTTCTGTGGTATAATAGCTGTCATCGTTCATGAGGTCAGTCCTGCGAAGTTCTTCAAGATGCTCCTTGGAATAATAGGTGCGACCATACTCTCGCTTAGTCGGTATCTTGTGACGATAGGTGTATGCCCTAAGTGCCGACTTGCTCATACTGAAAGCATCCTCTACATCATCAGCAGTCATCCACTCGGTGATGCTGTGGATGTCAACGGCAGTACCGAAGAATTCATCAATATGTCGTTTGCTGTAATAGTTCTTGCCAGCGATACGGCACATCGGTATCTGTTTACGTTTGGCGGAGGTGTAGAGCCAAGACTTCTTGACCTTATAAATGGACATAACTTCCTCACCAGAATAATAGTCAAGCACCTCATTCTCCTCTTTCCCTTTTGTTGGTTCCTGGTTTTGTGTTGGCTTTTCTGTTTTTACCTTTTTACTGAGCTTGCTCTTGCTGGCAGGAACCACACGCTTGTAGGGATGACCCTCAAACATCTTCTCTATATCAGATTTTCTCACGAATGCCATTCTGCTGCTCAATCTTGATGCCTTCAGCTTGCCGTTAGCCACAAGTTTGTAGATATACTGTCGGGTGCATCCCATCAGAATGGCAGCTTTGGAGAAGGTAAGATACTCCTGATGTTGCAGATCCATGATAGGCTCAATACCGTTAATCAAGTCCTGCTGTCTTTTCTTCCTAAGACGTTTTGCCTCTGTCTGACATTCCTCGGAACAGTATTTCTGCATACCGCTTCTTGGAACGAATGTCTTGCCACAAAATTCACATTTTCTTGTCGGTCTCATACTCTTTGATATTGCTATGTTTTACATACTTTGAGTATTCCACCGATGGAGTAAACGGAAGTGAACTATTGACAACCTTTGTCAACCCTGTCCACGATATAACGCTTTTTGCCTATCAGCTTCAAATCTGTCCTTCATCGTAACCACTCGTAAACCCTTGTCAACTACGTTCACGATATGACAAAATAAAAGCTCCGCAAATTCTCCACGGTAGAAATACGCTGCAAAAATATGTGGAAAATCGGGAACTGCCAAAAAGCACTCAGAAAGTGTTAAAAATCAAATAGTATTGAAAATCAAGGCTTTATGCTTAGTTAGTCATAGTGAATTATGGTTAGTTATAAGGCTCTAAATACAGCCGTTAAAAGCATTTTAAATGGTTGGAAAAACTCTATTGAGAAGTATAACAAACTCGATACTTGGAAAATTGGAGAACAACTTTCTATCTTAGGAAGATACTTGCGCAACAATGACGATTCTAAGGATATTGTACGACAAGTACGTTTTATTCGTGATTGCGTTATCAGCCCCAATCTTAACGTGAATCAACTCCTTTACATGATAAACAAAGTAGTGGCTATGGCTGAAGCATCAATGAAATCTGTTTGTCTTTCCCTGAAAAAGATTAATGGTAGAATTAAACTGCAAGGACAGGGAGAACGTTTTAAGGGAGAAACTATGCGTCTGTTTGATGAGCGCATAAGATTCAAAGGTAATATGCTTTTGAGAAATTTCGATATTGAAACTGAAACTCCAAGGGATTCTCGTAAAGTTCGTAGAATAGTGGAAAAGCGTATGTGTCAGGCTTATCATCGCAGAAATAAAAGAATTGATTATGATGACTCTCAACGAAGACACGAACATTACTGGATGAAAAGAGCCACTTCTTTCCAACTTTACAATATAGGGCAAATGGAAAATGTAGGTTCTGTGTGTAGGGGTAATTCAACACATTGGAAAAAAGAATATGATGAACAAACGGGGAAAATCGTTTTTAAGAAGAAGATGGTCTATTCGTCTGAAGAGGAAGCTAATGAGGCTGTAAAGGAATGGCAGAGAACGAAGACTCATGACAAACGTGAAATAACGGCATATAAATGTGCTATATGTAAGAAATGGCATATTGGTCATAAATCGAAAATGGAAGAATATTCAGACAATGAAAACTATGTACAAAAAGCAGGATAAAGGAAGGCAATAGTACAATAAAATAGTCTTGGTAGGTGACTGACGCAATAGGAAATTTGTATTACCTTTGCAGAATATAAAAGATGTAAGCTATGGAGAAACAAACAAGATATAGCGAACTACTCTCTCAGATTGAAGTGTTCGCCAATGCGGATGATAATGCAATAAGTGTGCTGGCGAATTGTGCAGCTGTGATGAAGATGTTGTTCCCGAAGGAATACTTCTGGGTTGGCTTCTATATAGTGGAAGGCGGTGAACTGATACTCGGTCCGTTTCAGGGTACACCGGCATGTACACGCATCAAGTTCGGACGCGGAGTATGTGGCACGGCATGGAAGGAGCAGCGCACACTTGTTGTTGAGGATGTCGAGAAATTCCCTGGTCATATAGCCTGCTCGTCGCTCTCCCGATCGGAGATTGTCGTTCCGTTGAAGCACAATGGGGTAGTGGTTGGTGAAATAGACATCGACAGCACCGAATTGGCAACATTCGACGACGTGGACAGACAGTTTCTTGAGCATGCGGCAGAGGTGATTGCGCCTTATATGGCGAAACTCGCCATACCTTTATGAATCTATAGTGTGCGTGGAGGGCGTGTCAAAACTCCCAATAT
>NZ_JH379362.1 GCF_000235885.1 Leyella stercorea DSM 18206 | reverse complement strand
GCACAAGGTTAGAAGCAAACCATAGAAAATATCGCGAATAAGATAGGACGCAACTAATTGAAAATAAATGATTAGTGTAGAAATGCAACGTCTAAAAATAGGCTATCTCACTGATTTTTAGTAACTTTATAAGTGAAAATAAACATAAAGTCATGCTTATAACCAGCTTGATAAGCCGATATATGGAGCTATGCAAAGCAGCATTTTATTCTGTGGTGGGGCGAAGTTAAACAAAAGTATCCAATCAAACATCATGGAGATGCTATTTCTTTTGATGGTAATACCCGGAAAAGTAAATTTCACCCAAATGGGACGCTATGGTAAACGTGGTGAACAATGTTATAGGCAGACCACTGAACGTAGCGTTGACTGGCTTGAGATGAACATGCGGCTAAGCGCTTATGCTTTCAAAAAAGGGACGAGACGCAATGCTATAGCCATTGACCCAAGCTTCATCAAGAAGTCTGGCAAGTGTTCTCCGTACATGGGCTCATTTTGGTCTGGGTGTGCAGGTGCTGTCAAGAGGGGTTTTGAAATTCTTGGAATAGGAGTTGTCGATGTTGACCTACACGAATGCATGATGTTAAAAGCCGTACAAACAACATTAGATAAAGACAAAGAGAATAATGACATGAGTCTATACGATCGGTATGTCAAGGTTTTGTCAAACAACAAACAAATCCTACAACGTATTACAAGTGTTCTTGTCGCAGACTCTGCATTTTCAAAGAAACCATTTATAGACAATATGCTAGGAATCGGTTTTAATGTGATAAGCCGTCTTCGGCATGATGCTGCATTGTATTATTTGTGGGATGGCGAGCCTACAGGCAAACCTGGGCGCCCACGTGTAAAAGGCGAGAAGATAGACTTCAAGAACATAGACAAATCCAAGGTTGCGATACTTAACACGGACAAGTCTAATGAACAAGTTTATGCTTTGAAAGCATGGTGCAAGTCCCTACATTGAAAAATATCACTTGTCATACACATTTTGCCAAAGGGAGGACACCGGTTGTATTTCTCTACTGATGTGTAGCGAAAATAATGTGCAGTGAATACAATCTCTCTATCGGGAGGCTTAAAGCTCTGATAATTAATGCATACTACGGCCAAAGAATTATTGACGTGTTCGAGAATAACCCGAACACGCAATTAAATTATGAGATAGTGAATGAAATAGTTGGATTCGCTGCTGATGCAGCATAAGATTTAACGAAGTATTGGACAATAAAAAACACTGGAATACAAATGTTTGAAAAGAGAAAATCCGTATCAGTTCGTAACTGACACAAAAGTGAATGCGTATCTTTACAAACATGGAAAAAGTATTGGAAAAAACCTTACAGGTATTCACCAAAATGAATTATGAGAAAGCAACCCAGGTGGAAATACCCAAAGCCTGCGACCTGTCAAAAGCCGGATTGGTGTATTATTTCCCGTTCAAGCAGAATTTGTTTGTGGTTATTGTGCACAAATATGTATTTCATCCCCAACAGTTGGAAAAAAGTTCCAATTTACAGCAGGCTCGTTCCCAGAGTTTATCGACCAGTATTACGGCCGTGTGATTTTTGCCCTAATCCGGCTCAGACTTGTCTGCGTTACGCCTAAATAGGTGGCGATACTTCCCAGCGGCAATCGCTGTAACAAATCTGGTTCTTTCTCCAATAGCTCCTTATACCGTTCCGAAGCGATAGCGGACAACATAGAAATCAGCCGTTCTTCAGTGGCAAGCAGCTCCATCTCCGCATAACGCCGTCCCCAATTGGCGATATGCAAGTCTTCCGAAAACAACTCTTTCAATTTTTTCCTTTTCAATACATACAAGACGGAATCTTCCATCAATTCCATTGTTTCATATCCTGGCTCGTCATTTACATAGCCTTTCATAGAAACAAGGGTCGCTCCCTCTTTGCCGACCCAAAAAGTAATTTCTTTCCCATCCACCGAAGTATAGGCACGGACAATGCCTTGTTTAATGAAAAAGATGTCTTTCTCCACCTTGCCGCATTTCAATACTCGGAATCCTTTGGGATATGAGACTTCAGTCAGGCATTGTTGCAACCTGTCCAAAGATGCGTCCGGCATGGCATATCTTTGGTTGATGATTTCCTTTATATCCATAGTTCATTGCTGTTGTTAGTGTGCAAAATTATAAAATAGAATACGGAAACTATAATAAACAGATGTTTTTTTGTCAAATGAAAAGTCTGTTTTTGCCAAATGTAAAAAGCTATTAGGGATTGTTTGTTTATTTTTGCGCCCGAATTTAATAAATCATAGGTATGAATTGGATAATCTTATTATTGGCAGGATTGTTTGAGGTGAGCCTCACATTCTGTTTAGGGAAAGCGAGAGCGGCATCAGGAGTTGGATTTTATTTGTGGGGAAGCGGTTTTCTTGCCTCTACCATACTGAGCATGACTTTGCTTGCCAAAGCGGTACAGACTTTGCCTTTGGGAACTGCGTACGCCATTTGGACAGGAATCGGAGCGGTTGGTACGGTTTTGATTGGGATATTCGTTTTCAAGGAACCTGCCACTCCCATCCGGCTTTTCTTCCTCTTCGCGCTCATTGCATCCTTGATAGGATTGAAAGTCGTGTCATACTAAAAGGAGACGACAAATGAAGTATGAATTAAGAGAGAACCAAGGCATTCCGGTAGCTCTGCTGGCTCTGATGGCAGTTGCTACCGGACTTTCCGTTGCCAACTGCTACTACAACCAACCTTTGTTGGGTAGCATGGCAAAAGATTTCGCGGTAAACGACTTTTCTGCTAGCATGGTAGCGACATTGACACAGATAGGCTATGTAACCGGACTTGTGTTTGTCATCCCGCTTGGTGATTTGGTCTCACGAAAGAAGCTGATATTGACCAATTATATCATATCTTCGTGCGCCTTGCTTGCCATAGCCCTTGCCCCGAATATCTATTGGGTATGGGGTGCATCATTGCTTGCCGGCGCATCTTCGGTTATGCCGCAATTTTTCATTCCGTTAGTATCTTACTATTCATCCCCTGCGCACAAGGTGCGCAACGTAGGGATTATACAATCTTGCCTGCTCATAGGTATTCTTGGTTCACGGGTATTCAGTGGCTTTCTGGCTGACGTATGGGGATGGCGTTCCGTCTATTTTGCAGCTTGCTTGTTTATGCTCGGATGCTTCCTGATGATTCACAAGATGCTACCCGCGTTGTCTACCTGTTCGCAAGAAAGTTATGCAGGGTTGATGAAATCTTTGTTGCGCCTGCTCTCCCAATACCCGTACTTGCGTATCGCATCGCTGAGGGCGGCATTGGCTTATGGCTCGTTCTTTGCTTTGTGGAGTTGCCTTGCTTTTCGGATGAAACAGGAACCTTTTTTTGCTAGCGACGACATTATCGGAGCACTCGGTTTGTGTGGACTGGCAGGTGCATCCACGGTGGTTTTCATCAGCGGCTACGTCCAAAAGTACGGTGCGAGGTTCTTCTCTATTGCCGGAGGATGCGTAGTGTTGGCTGCATGGATACTGGCATTTTTGGGGAATGACAGCTATTTGTGGATAATAATTGCTATCTTGCTGATTGATGCCGGTATGCAATGCATCCATTTGTCGAATCAGACCAGCGTAGTCGCCCTTGACGCATCTGCCATCAATCGTATCAATACCGTTTATATGACCATTTACTTTTTGGGTGGTTCTGCCGGTACATTCGTTTCCGGCCTGTCTTGGCAGCATTACGGGTGGACAGGTGTGGTGTGGGTAGGAATTGCCTTTACCATGGCTTCCTTGCTCGTAAACTGTTTCAAGCCCCAACGACATAAGGATGGATACTAAATATTCTTTCTGTATGATTATTTTATGCTTTTCATCCATAAAAGTTGTCCGAACAAGCAAAGTAATCCTGAAAACAAAGAAATTCTTTTAACTCACTTGATTTTCAACAATAGTCCGTTAATTTTTTCGTAGGAGCACAAGGTTAGAAGCAAACCATAGAAAATAT
>NZ_JH379361.1 GCF_000235885.1 Leyella stercorea DSM 18206 | reverse complement strand
TGCTTAATCCCCCTGGTTTATCGGGTGAGCCGTAATCATAACTCTCAACTCTAAATTCTCAATTCTCAACTGAACGAATTGAAAATTCGTTCTATCTTCCCAGATACTTGTCTGCGAGGTAGTTGCTCAGTGCCTCCTTGTACATATCGCCGATTGGCAGATACGTGTCGGCATCCATCACGATGCGGTTCTTGGTTACCTCCTGCACATGATTCATGTTCACGATGTACGAGCGGTGTATGCGCAGGAAGTTGGACGGCAGGCGTTCCTCCATGCGTTTCATGGCGAGGAGCATGATGATGGGGCGTGGCTGGTCGATGATGTGTACCTTCAGATATTCGGACATGCCCTCAATGTAGCGTATGTCGGCAATCTTCACGCGCACCACTTTATGCTCCGTCTTCAAGAAGATGTTCTCGTCGGTGAGTTCTGGCTCTGGCTCGGTTGGCAGCGAGAGCGGTGTGTTGGCGTGCTCGTAGCGTTCCTTTACACGCAAGGCGGCGCGGCGGAAGTCGTCGAGGCTGAACGGCTTCAGCAGATAGTCGACAGCATTCACCTTATATCCGTCGATGGCGTACTCGGAATAAGCCGTGGTGAAGACCACAAGCGGTGGAGCCACGAGCGAGCGCACGAAGTCCATGCCGTTGAGGTCGGGCATGTTGATGTCGATGAAGATGGCATCAACACGCTCGCTGTTGATGATGTCGCGTGCTTCGAGAGCACTCTGACACTCGCCAACGAGAGTCAGGAACGGCACTTTTGATACGTAGGCAGCAAGTTGCTGCAGAGCCAGAGGCTCGTCGTCGATGATGAGGGTCTTTATCATAGTTGTCGAAATTATGTGTTCAGTGCAATTTATAGTTGTGTAAATCCTTTCTTGGCGTGGCGTGCGTTTAGCTCTGCATCGGAATGTCGAGCTTCACCTCGTACGTCTTTTCAGCATCGTTGATGCTCAGTGTGTAGTCGTCCTCGTAGAGCAGTTCGAGTCGCTGTCGCACGTTCTGCAGCCCCATGCCGCCTTTCTCGTTCGACTTCTGTGACTGTGTGGGTTTACTGTTGCGGCAGTTGAAGAGCAGTCGCTTGTTTTCCACTTCTACGCTTATGTTGATGAACGACTCCTCGCGGTAGCTGATGCCGTGCTTGAAGGCGTTCTCCACGAAGATGATGAGCATCAGCGGAGGCAGCTTCAACTCGGGCAGTTGCTGGGGTAAGTCTACGTTGATGTGTACCTTGTTGCTGTAGCGCAGGCGCATCAGCTGCACGTAGAGGTTGAGAAACTCCACCTCGCACGTCAGCGGTATGAGCTTTTTGCCACCGTCGTACAGTATGTGGCGCATCATCTTCGACAGTTCCACGATTGTTGTCTTGGCTCGTTCGGGGTCGATGTCCACGAGGGCGTGTATGTTGTTCAGCGTGTTCATGAAGAAGTGGGGGTTCACCTGATATTTCAGATACTCCATCTGCTGCTCCAGGTTCTTCTTGTCGATAATCTTCTGGCGCTCGAGGTCGCGCTGCGACATGAAGTAGAGCTTCACGCCGAGGTTCATGCCCATCAGCAGCAGTCCGCCGAAGAACGCCACCAGCTCGCCCGGTCCTAACATCGGCAGGGGGTCGATGGGTTGGTACTCCAACGGCTTGCGGTGCATAGGGTTCTGCGGACTGCAATAGCGTCCGTCGCCCAGTCGCACCGCTGCCACTCGTTCGTAGGCGATAGAGTCGGCTTTCCACTCTTCTTCCATGCGTATCTCGTCGATGTGTCTGTGCTTCGGTCGCCCCATGTAGTTGATGAACGTGCCGGCGAGCAGTAAGGCTACCGACAGACACAGGTAGGTTCCGGTCTTGCGCTTGCGTAGCAGGATGGGCAGAAGCAGGAAGTTGTGAATGGCGAACATCACAAGCCATATACTTGTGAACGCCCATGCGTGGAATATCTCGCCCCACGAGAAGGTGATCTTTGGGTTGGCAGCCATGCGTGTGTATATGTTCACCACTGGCGATGCATACAGCAACGTCCACATGAACGTATAAATGGTATGCTCTTTACGAAAATTCATAGGCTTTGGTTTTTATAACTCTCTTTGTCTTTAATGTCTCTAATTCGTTTTTCTATATCTCCATTTCTGGATAGTGGGCTTTCAGTGCAGCCAGTTTCTGATGCGTCTTCTCAAGGAAGGCGCGGTGTTCTGCCGAGTCAGGGTTGAAGGGGCGGTGGTTCAGAGCTGCCTTTATGGGCTGCCACTCGCTCAAGAATGCTTTAGTTTCGTTGCTGAAGAACGTGTCGGCGAAGCGTTCCCAGATGTAGTCGACGGCTTGCTGCGAGGGGTGCAGCATGTCGGGCGCATAGAAGCGATAGTCGCGAAGCTCGTCGCACACTATCTCGTAGGCAGGGAAGTAGACGCAGTTCTCGGTCTGCTCTGCCACCTGCTCTGCTGCCAGCAGCAGCGTAGCCTTCGACACGGCACTGCCGTGGAAGCCATACTTGGCGTAGCGTATCGGACTCACGGTGAGCACGACGCGCACGTCCGCTCTGCGCTCGCGCAGCATGTTTATGGCTTTCGTTATGTATTCCGCACACTCGTCGACGCTGAGGCTGCGCTCGGTGAAGAGTCGCTGCGGTCGCTTCTGGCAGTTGTCCACAATCTCGCCCGTCTCGTTGAGTATGTACACGCGGTTGGTGCCGAGCGTGAACACCGCCGTGCGCGCCACCTCCGCAGTCTCGGCTGCGAGGTAGCGCTCTACGGTGTGCAGTATGCTCGCCGGGTTGTACATCACGCCGTACGGATTGACCGTAGCGCGAAACTTGTCGTCGACGAACCGGCTGCCCATGTTGTCGGCAAAGCACGACCCCACGAAGAGCATACGCTCGCAGGGGGCAATCGCGAACGGCGACTTGTCGATGATGACGGGTGTGCGGAATTCCATTATTCTTACTCCTTCTTTCTTCTAACTTCAAATACCACTCCGCCGATGATGGCGAGAGCCAGCAGCAGATAGGCTGCGTAAGCTGCGGTCTCGGTGTTCTTCACCGATGCCGGCTTGAACGTGAGCACCACTTTGTGCTCGCCCGGCTTCACGTTGATGGCGCGCAGCACGTAGTTGACGCGACCCACCTCTACGTCCTTGCCGTCGACGGTGGCAGTCCAGCCCGGGTAGTAAATCTCAGAGAACACAACCACGCCGCCCTTCGGCGACTGCACGGTGTATTGTAGTTCGTTCGGCTCGTACTTGTCGAGACGCGCGAACGCTGTGTCCTCCTGCTTGACGGCTTCGCCTAAGGCTGCCTTGAACTTGCTGTCGGCTACAGCCTCGTGGTGCAGGTCGAGCTGCTTGATGGCATCGAGCTCCTGGTTGGCGTTGTCTACATACTGGAGGCGGTCGACGAACCACGCATTGCCGTAGGCGTAAGGGTTCTGCAACGGAACGGTCTGTCCGCCCTGCAGCGGCATGATGATATACTTGGTGTTGAGCATGTTGAGCACCGGATAAACCGAGTCGCCCGGCACGCTTGTCATATCGCCCTGCGCCTTGGCGATGGCAGACATCGCCTGCTGCATCTCCGGCGCGATATACTCGTCGATAAGCTCCTGATAGCGGCGCAACTTGGCAGCGTGGTAGCCGCCGATTGACTTATGGTAGTATGATGTTTCGTTCTCGTTGAACGTGTTCGACGCGAGGTTCAGCACGCGATAGTCGAGCGATGTGTCCTGCAAAATCTGGCGGTCGGTGGCTGTCTCCTGCTGCGGAGTCTCGCGCACGCTGCGCTCCACGAACATTCCGTCGTTGAGGTAGCGCTTGTTCACCTGCCACATATCCACGAGACAGAGCGCGAAGAGGAGAGCCACGGCGTACTTCGGCTGCAGCTTCTTCAGCAGGGCGAGCACGAGGATGACGGTTCCGGCGAGTATCACGAAGAACGAACGCCAGCAGTCGGCGGTGAATATAGAGATGCGTATCTCGCGCAGATTGCTGATGAGCGGAGTGAGATACTCGCTCGGTATAGAGGCGAGAGCATGCAGCTCGGCGTTAGAAACGAAGTCGGGGAAGAACACCGTAGGCATGATGGCGAACGCCACGCACATACCGGCTGTGAGCACGAAGCTGAGCACGAGCCACGAGCGGTTCTTCACCTCGCGGCACACCAGTCGGTGCGAAGCCGGACCGACGAGCAGTGGGGTGGTGCCCTTGAGGAAGTTCTCGGTCTCGAGCACCTTCTTCAGAGCCAGCATAGCAAGCAGCGGAATGGTGAACTCGGCGATGACGAGTATCGACGCCACGGTGCGGAACTTCGCGTACATCGGCACATAGTCGAGGAAGAGGTCGGTGAACCACATGAAGTTTCTGCCCCACGAGAGCAGTACGGAGAGCACCGTAGCAGCGAGCAGCGCCCACTTCATCGGGCCCTTCACTATGAACAGACCCAGCACGAAGAGCAGCATCACGAACGCTCCGACGTACACCGGACCGCTTGTGCCCGGCTGGTTGCCCCAGTACTGACCCAACTGCTGGTATATCTGGTAGAACTCGGGGTTCGCCTTCTCCATCGCCTTCTCGTTCTGCGCCAGCGGCACCGAAGCACCGCCCTTGGTGTTAGGCACGAGCAGGGTCCAAGTCTCGTCTACGCCGTAGCTCCACTGCGTGATATAGTCGCGGTCCAAGCCGCTCGAAGTCTGGTTGGCAGCGTTCTTCTTCACCAGCTCGCTCTTGCCGCGCATCGACTCCTGTGTGTACTGCCATGTGTGGTAGAGGTTGGAGAGGTTGATCACCACGCCCAATACAGCCGCCACGGCGCACACCGCCGTAGCCTTGGCGAAGCGTGCCATCTGCTTCTGGCGCAGAGCCTCTACGAGGTAGGCGATGACCATGAACAGCACGATGAACAGATAGTAGTAGGTCATCTGCACGTGGTTAGCCTGAATCTCGAGCGCCGTGAACAGACCCGTGAGCACGAAGCCCCACACGTACTTGCCACGATAGGCGAGCACGATGCCCGCAATCATCGGCGGCAGATAAGCCAGCGCAATCACCTTCCAGATGTGTCCGGCGGCGATGATGATGAAGAAGTAGCTACTGAAAGCCCACAGAATGGAACCTAACGCTGCCAGCTCGCGGCGGAAGTCGAACGCACGCAGCAGGATGTAGAAGCCCAGAAGATAGGCGAATACGTACCACACGTTCTCCGGAAGCCACAGGTGGTAGAACTTGCCCACGCCGTTCAGCACCTCCTGCGAGTGGTACGACGGAGCCATCTGATACGTAGGCATACCGCCGAACAAGGCGTTCGTCCAGCGCGGCATGTCGCCCGTGCGCTGGTAATACTCAGTAAGCTCCTCGCCCGCGCCGCGTCCGGCTGACGAGTCGTGACGATAGAGGATGCGCCCCTCCGTGTCTGCCGGGAAGAAGTAGGCAAACGCGATGACCGCAAACAACAACACTACCAGCAAGTCTGGCAGAAAGCGTTTCAAAGTCTTCATTGATATTCTTGTTTTGTTTGATTATACATTAATATATATATGTTTGCAAAGTTACAGAAATAATTCAAAATACGCAGTAATCTAAGTGTTTTTCTTAACTTGCATGGTGCGCATCGACCGACGCAGACGTCCGCATCGACCGGCGCAGATGTCCGCATCGACCGACGCGGATGCCCAAAGCTGCACTTTCGCAATGTAAAATATGTCATTAAAAACGCTCCGAGTGTCATTCTGTCAGACCGTCGGCTCTGCTTTTTGTCAGCAAAAGACAAGATATTTAGCTTTTGGCACACCATTTGTATATCAGTAAGCGAAAACATCAACCAATTAAAGTAAAAAATAAAAAACGAAATATTATGGGAAAGATTATTGGAATCGACTTAGGTACTACAAACTCTTGTGTTGCCGTATTTGAAGGCAACGAACCGGTAGTAATCGCCAACAGCGAAGGCAAGCGCACAACTCCTTCAGTCGTTGGCTTCGTAAAGGACGGCGAGCGTAAGGTAGGCGACCCTGCAAAGCGTCAGGCAATCACCAACCCGAAGAACACCGTATACTCAATCAAGCGCTTCATGGGCGAGACCTATGAGCAGTGCTCGAAGGAAGTGACACGCGTACCGTTCAGCGTTGTGAACGAAGGCGGCTATCCGCGCGTTGACATCGACGGACGCAAGTACACTCCGCAGGAAATCTCGGCAATGACACTTCAGAAGATGAAGAAGACCGCTGAGGACTATCTCGGACAGGAGGTTACGGATGCCGTAATCACCGTTCCGGCATACTTCTCCGACTCACAGCGTCAGGCTACAAAGGAGGCTGGTCAGATTGCAGGTCTCAACGTTCGCCGTATCGTGAACGAGCCGACAGCAGCTGCACTCGCTTACGGCGTAGACAAGGCTAACAAGGACATGAAGATCGCAGTGTTCGACCTCGGTGGCGGTACATTCGATATCTCTATCCTCGAGTTCGGCGGCGGCGTGTTCGAGGTGCTCTCTACAAACGGCGATACACACCTCGGCGGTGACGACTTCGACCAGGTAATCATCGACTGGCTCGTACAGGGCTTCAAGGCCGACGAAGGCATCGACCTCTCTAAGGATCCGATGGCTATGCAGCGTCTCAAGGAGGCTGCAGAGAAGGCAAAGATTGAGCTCTCAAGCACTACACAGACAGAAATCAACCTGCCGTATATCTCAGCCGAGGGTGGCGTGCCAAAGCACTTGGTTAAGACGCTGACACGCTCACAGTTCGAGCAGCTCGCACACAACCTCATCCAGGCTTGTCTCGTACCTTGCCAGAACGCAATGCGCGACGCAAAGCTCCAGACATCAGACATTGACGAGGTGATCCTCGTGGGCGGTTCAAGCCGTATACCAGCCGTACAGACACTCGTTAAGAACTACTTCGGCAAGGAGCCTTCAAAGGGCGTTAACCCCGACGAGGTGGTAGCCGTAGGCGCATCTATCCAGGGTGCTATCCTCAACAAGGAGAGCGGCGTAGGCGACATCGTTCTGCTCGACGTAACACCGCTTACACTCGGTATTGAGACAATGGGCGGCGTGATGACAAAGCTCATCGACGCCAACACCACAATCCCGGCTAAGAAGAGCGAGACATTCTCTACAGCCGTCGACAACCAGACAGCCGTAACCATCCACGTGCTCCAGGGCGAGCGCCCGATGGCTGCACAGAACAAGTCTATCGGCCAGTTCAACCTCGAAGGCATCGCACCGGCACGCCGCGGCGTTCCACAGATTGAGGTGACATTCGACATCGACGCCAACGGTATCCTCAACGTATCTGCAAAGGACAAGGCAACAGGCAAGGAGCAGGCAATCCGTATCGAGGCTTCTTCAGGCTTGAGCAAGGAGGAAATCGAGCGCATGAAGGCAGAGGCAGAGCAGAACGCAGCTTCTGACAAGGCAGAGCGCGAGAAGATTGACAAGCTCAACCAGGCTGACTCGATGATCTTCACCACCGAGAACTTCCTCAAGGACAACGGCGACAAGATTCCTGCCGACCAGAAGCCGGGCATCGAGCAGGCTCTGCAGCAGCTCAAGGACGCTCATAAGGCTGCCGACGTGGCTGCCATCGACACCGCCATCGCCAACCTCAACAACGTCATGCAGGCAGCTTCTGCACAGATGTACCAGGGTGGCGCACAGCCGGGCGCAGGCGCTCAGGCAGGTGCACAACAGGGCGCAGACAACGGCGCAAAGGCTGATGACAACATCCAGGACGCAGACTTCGAGGAGGTTAAGTAAGCTTGACTTTTAAGAACAGACTTTCTGAATAAGAATAAATAATAAGGCGTACAACCGAAATCTTATAGAGATCGGTTGTACGCCTTTTTTTGTTCACGAATTTGTGTATCCTGGAAGATATACAGAAAAAAATATACGGGGGCTCTCAATCGTTTTGTTTCAAAACGGCGACAAAGGTAATGTTTTATATCCGAAAAGTGTTACATTTGCTTGTTTTATTATTAACAAATTAATACTCCAAAAGTACATGAACCACCCCAGAAGCAGATACTCATGATAGAACGGATGATTTTGCTGTACTGATAACCGAACGATCAACACCTTAGACCATGGGTTGAGTCGATTACTGATGACAATGTGGAGTCAAATTGGTACATACCCCAAAATATTTCCTCAAAAGGAGTGAAATTCTCGGATTTTATTTTTATATTTGCAATGTAATTCGATTTGTTTGCTGTCTTTTATTTAGCAACACTAAGGTAAGTGAATTCTTCGACATGGTAAAACCCTGAGCCACTCGGCTTTGCTGCTTGGCTTGTCCAAGAACTTTTTGTTGCTCATGTATTTAAAAAGTTTAATTTATAATAGTGTTGCGGAATTAAGGCTGTCTACATTCTGATGGAGATTACAAACTCTTTAATCACTATACACCACATGAAGAAATTGCTGTTTTTACTATTGATGCCAATGCTTACATGTTGCGTCATAAACGACAAGAAAGGAGAACCTCAAACAAGCGAGGCCTTACTGCAACTTTCCAAGCAGGTGGAAGAAACGCAGAAGTCTCTTCCCCATGACGCTCCGGGGCTCTGTGGCACCTTAATTGATGTGGCATTTGAAGACAATATTCTGACTTACACCATAGCTATTAATCAAGGGGTGCTGGATGGAATGAAGTGGCAGGCCGACCCTCTTGATAAGAAAGCAAAGGCTATGAGAACCTCTTTTGTGCAACATGGCATGGGAATAGAGAGAGCCAACTTCTTTATTGCCAACAATGTTACGTGTCGAATGGTTTTTGTGGCAGAAGACGCAAAGGAGGCTGAGTTTACATTAGAATACACTCCTACCGACCTAATACTCATCCTTGATCAGATAAAGAAAGGTACTGCTTCTTCGCTTGGATATTTGGAGAAGGAAGCCCTTTCAATCGAACAAATGTCATTTCCTATAAAGATTCAGGAGAATTTCTTCATGACAAATAAGTATATCCGCGGCAATACAATATATTCGGAATTTCTTTGGAATGATGTAGTAAGCAACACGCCAAGTAGCAAAGAAGATGTTGCCCGCCAGAAAAAAGATATCATTCAGAACGAGAAAGAGGTATATGAATCCAGTAAACAACAGATAATAGATGAGGATGTGCACTTTCATCTAATCTACAAGAACAGGAATGGCAAAATTGTGTCAGAGATACAGATTTCTCCTCGTGACCTTTTGGGTTTCTAGTTGAATGCGGAAGACCGCAGAATAATGTATAACAAATCAGAGTAAAGCAATGGAAGAAGAAATAAAGGATAGGGCAGAAGTAACGTCGCAAGATGAAAATACAGTTCAAAATGGAGAGAAAAATGCTTCTGCAAACAATGCGCTCCATACAACAAACGTCTTTTATAAAATAAAACAAATCTTTAGTATAGATGGAAGAATTAGACGTAGAGAATATAACATGACCCTTTGGGGGGCAATAATATGTTTATGGCTATCATTGTTCTGGTATGACCAAAACAACTATAATCATAATGAAACATTGAATATGTTTGTCTGTATCTTTATTGCAATCTGGGGCTATATACTTTTTGCTCAAGGTGGCAAAAGATGTCAAGATCTGAACAGACAATTATATTGGCAGTTTATACCTTTCTATTTTATATGGATGATGTTCTCTGATGGAGATGATAACGAAAATATTTTCGGTGATTGTCCAAAGAAGAAAGAATTATATAAAAACACGCTGAGTGGTAAGATTTGTGGAATTGGTAAAGTGTTAATAGCTAACTTTGTTGTTCTATTAATAAGTTTTCCATTCCTTTTCTCACTTTTCTCAGGAATACTTCTAACATATAGAATTAATAAGATAGATAGATATAGAAATGAATTCATTGAATATACTGAACGAATATATGATACTGAGATAAATATTCCGGAAAGAGATTCTATAGAATGGTCCAAGCGTTATATGTTGGGACTGCGATTCTACCCGATGTCTGGCAGGAGTTGGTGGATGTTTAGAAGAGATTACAATAAGTTCGATGCAAAAATATACATTGAATGTTACAGAATAATGGGAAAAGAACCACCCATGTATTACATAGAACAAGCAGCAGGATATGAACGTTATTACTAACGCAAATAAATTCACGGAAGGAAATCAAGACTGATGTGAGATATCATGATGCACAGCGATACAAACTGCCATCGGTTGTCGATTTCCTACAATTGATGAAATATCTTCATGACATTGTACTTCACCATATTTGCTATGACGAAGTAATAGCAACACACAACGACGATGAATACAAGCACGGCTTGATAACGCAGCTCGTTCACAATATCGTTCAGCCCTGTAATGTAGTGGATCATCATTGGCACTGCCATCAACGACAGCGCAGCACCGACATACATGAACCTGATCTTTGTCTTGTCGCTTATGGGCGATATGCCCACAAACAAGGCAAGGGCGAGTGACAATGCGCAGAAGCAGAGTGATAGTAATGCTGTTCCCATATTCTATTCTACTTTTTAATCTTTAAAACAAGCAAGCGGTATTACTTTGACTCCGTCTGGGCGTGTGTAAGCCATGCTGCCACCTGTCATGCCAATCATTAGGTCGGGTTCGCGCAGCGGCACCTGCTTTTCTGTCTCATTATGCACTTGAATGAGTCGTTTAATTTCCAAAAGATGTTTGGCTCCTTCTTCTATTTCACGGCTGCCAAGTTTGCACTCTATCAGAGCATAGCGTCCATCGTCAATATGAAGCACCAAGTCGGCTTCCAGTCCGTAGCGGTCGCGATAGTATGACTCTAACAAGGCTCAGAACCGATAATTTTCTATCTGGTCTTTGCAACTATGCCGATGATTCACACAAAAAATGCTATATTGGTGGCAGCAAGTGATGGCATTAACTTGATGAACAATCAAACCATTACGGATAGTTTCGTGATGCATGCAGGGTTGAGCAGCAGAACGAAGATGCCTGTTGCTCACTTCGTTCTTGCGTTTTCTCCACATGATGCACCACGCATTAACAACGCCATGTTGGGACAACTTGCCAGCGAATACTTGCAAAAAATGGGATATGACGATAATCAGTTTGTTGCCTTTCGTCATTACGATAAGGAGCATCAACATGTTCATATCGTTGTGAATCGTGTCAACTTCAAGGGGAAATGTACATCCGATTCACATGAAAAAATCAAAAATATAAGGATATGCAAAGACCTGACAAAGAGTCCTGGTTTGTATATGGCTACAGGAAAGGACTCTGTTGAAGAAAGAAGACTTCGGTCTATGGATGCCATTCGCTACCACATGATGCATTGTGTACGTGAATCTTTACAGGTTGCTGACAACTGGAAAGAGTTTCAGATTGAGCTTGCTAAAGTAGGTATTCGTTGTCATTTCCGTTACAATAAGAATACGAACGGTATTGAGGGTATCTCGTTCTCAATAGCAAGAGACAAGGTCTTGAACAAGAAGGGCGAAGCTAAGATGCGACATGGCATATCGTTCAGCGGTAAACAACTTGACCAATCGCTAACACTCGCTCATCTTTGCGAGAAACTTGGCAATCTTATTGCCGTCGTTCATAATCAGGCAAGAGATATGTATGAGGATGCTCGTCAGGATTGGTATGATACTCACAATGGCTTCGAAGTTCGCAACATTGATACGGTCTTTCCTGACTTCAATACTCGTTTCTCTTCGCAAGCAGAGGCTGGACAATTCAGTGCTCCGGATATATTAGGTAATAGCAAGTTGCTTGCATCGTCATTCTTTAATGAACTTATGGAGAAATTTGAGGACGTTACTGATGCTGGCAATGGAGCCCTGCAAGTAGGACTTGCTGCACTTGGCGAAATTCTCTTTCAACCATATCAACCTGCCATATCTGCAGATGGAGGTGGCTCTGCCTCTAAGCTTGGTTGGGGAGATGATGACAAGTACAAGAAGAAAAAACGAAACAAAACTGCGACCTATACCAGAGAGCGATAATAACATTCAAAAATATTTACTCGTATGGCAAAAAATGAATTGCTTGAAGAAATCCTCGATGAATTGTCTGTCATCAAGGGTAAGGATGAAGCGAGAGATAAGCAGCTCGCTGACATCCTGAGTACGCTAAATGAGTTGCTTGATAAGTTTGCCCAGATTCCTCAGAATGGGAAGAATGACAATGCGCCACCAGGTAATAATCTCGCCTATGGTACTTTGAAGGATGCAGTCTATGATGGCATGGCAGATTACTACAAGAATCAGCCCGACTCTAAAGGAATCCTAACAGAGAATAACCTCATGACGATTCACGACATCTTCTGGGACTTGTCCAGAAAGAATTTGCGAAGTTCCGTCAGGAAGAGAAAGAAGAAATTCAAAAGAAGCGTGATGAAATTGCAAAGCTTTGCCATATATATGGTATTGATGAGATTTCTCAAGTTGCAGAATGGGCTCCCGAATATCCCATAGAGATTCAGCGTGTCATTCGCTTCATCGGTAGGAACACCCTTGAAGAGACTGAGCCTGACGAAACGGCTCACAAGATAATGAAGGTATGGGGCGATATGTTCTTAAGGATAACTACTCCTCCGCCACCAGAACCGCCATCACTAAGAGCATGGTTGAAGTTCAAGTGGCAGCAGGTAAAGACGCATCTCCACAATCGAAAAGCATTAGCATATACATTCATTTATTTCTGTACCTTGGCAATTTTCGTCTGTATCCATCTATACCAGAGTGCTGTTATGGATCTTGACAGAACCAATCGTATTTTCTATCACAATGTGATACGAAATGAACAGAGAGCGAAGGACTACCATGCTTTGGACTCGCTGATTCACTCAAATTCTTTCTTCAAGACGTATCGTACGTTGGATAGATAGTTGCCATCTATAGAAAAGATGACCGACAGTTATTGGCGAGCCAATATTTTGTCGGACATCTTTTATTGGACTTGACTATGACTATACATCACACCAGTTCAAAAATCCAGCACCCATTTGTTCCGTAGCATAAAATCGGAAGACAACATACCCGACACTGGCATAAGATCATTACCTTCAGGATCCTTCAACCCCTCCATTATGTGTTGGTAGTTGTTGATAACTTGTGCTTTATCGTTTTGGGTGTACAACTTTGGACATTCAGGAGTTCCACCTACGCTGATGATGCTCAACAAGACATCACACAATACGGTGTCCAAAGTATCTGTCGTGAAACATATTACAGTACCATCATTGTCAAAATACCTCACGCAGATTCCAGCATCATCCATCATATGTTTTGTTATAACGCTTGCATTTGCTCCCGAATCAGCCACCATCACGTATTCCTTATCACCATAGACAAGTCCAACAACCGGAATATTATATTGCTTCAATCCGTATGACATCGGAAAGAAAAATGCATAATCCTCGGGATTGCCCTCAATACTACCTGCAGAAGCATGCAATGTTTCTGTCTCATAGTCAAGAACCATATTATTCTTCCTAAGGAACCCATGACCAATGATACCTATGAAAAGGCCATCAAACATCTGGCCAAAGTCCATGTTCTCATTGACATAGAAGGTATCGGAGAACACTTCGTTGCCTATACGAAATGACAACGAATAACCTTGACACTCCACACCTTTACCCTGTACGGAGTGTATTTTCATTGTTTTGCCTTCAATGGCTGCATCATCTGCAATGTACGGGAGGATAGACTTATTCAGGATGCAGTTTACTGATCCTGTATCTATCATCATAACACCTATGTAAATCTGGGCGTCCTTTCCTTTGAATGCAGCTTTTACTATAGGGAACTTTGTTTCTTGTATGTTTCTCAGTTTTGATGTAAATTTCTCCATGTTTCTTTTTTGCATTTGAGAAGAGCCTCCCATCATTCCTCGATGGATTGCTCTTCGTTGAACTCCTGCTTTTTGATTCTACGAATCAGGTAAGCAATTGCCTTGGGCGCTTTCTCGCGACACACCTTCAGTTGAGCAAGGAACTCTTCTTTTGTGGCAGCAGAGTTGAAGATATCCACCAACTCACAGTTGTTGTCCGACAACTTGTCAAGCTGCAAGCCATGCTTCTTCATCAACGTGCGCAAGGCAAGGATACCAAGGTCGTACTTTGGACGTGCCTCCACAAGTTTCCGCATGAGGTCAAGCCCTGGATCGCCAATATACATCTCGTTGAGCATGGCAATCATGAAGAGTACCTTTGCATCAGGCGTTGCCATCTCGAACACGTTCGCCAACTGGCAATTGGTTTTATCTGCTTCCGTGTAGCGTTCAAGTTTTGCCAAAGCACGAGACTTAACGTACAGAGCCTCTCCACACTGATGTCTTTCCAGCACCTCGCTGATGAGAGTCAATGCCTCCTCGTACTTCTGAGCATAAAGACTCAATAAGGCTGCAATGAACTTCGGAGCCCAATGGCTTGTGCGAAGAAGGCTTTCGGGTATGTTCTCTACCGAACCATACAAGTGCTCATCACACACCAGTATATCCAGAAAACGCTTAGACTGTTGCATCGCCTCCTTGAAGTCGCCATCCTCAGCCTTCTTTGCCACTAGCATCAGGTACTGTTTGGCAGCCTTGTCATAGTTGTTCTGCTGAAGAGCGCCATAGACAGCCTTGCCACTCTCTATCTCGTTGCCAATCTGCTGTTCGTTGTTGTACTCGCTTGCGTAAGTGAGCACTTCACGACTTGTGTGAGCATACTGAGGGATGACATTCTTCGAGAGATAGAGGCCATCAAGGCTTCGTACGCGGCTAAGTGCCACATAGAGCTGTCCGGCAGCGAACATGCCTCGACTTAGGTCGAGCGAAAGCCTGTCGAAGGTCATACCCTGGCTCTTGTGTACCGTTATCGCCCATGCCAACTTCAAAGGGAACTGCGTGAAGGTGCCGGTCAGCTCCTTCTTCATCTTGCGTTCCTCCTTGTTGTAGTCGTAGCTGTACGATTCCCATGAGCAACAAGGCACAACGTATGTCTCACCATTGTTGAGCGTGATGCTTATCTCGTCTTTGGTGAGCTTGGTCACCTTTCCGAGTGTACCATTTGCCCAACGCTTCTGCTGGTCATTGCGTGTGAACATTACCTGTGCGCCAACCTTCAGGCGAAGTTTCAGCTCCACAGGGAGACGCTTCTCCTCAAAGGTGCCATCAACTGTTCCTTCGTACACGAACTCCTCTGTTTCGATCTCCTCTAGTCGTTGAAGGTTGATCTTGTCTGCCGTCTTGTTGATGGATGCCAAGGTGATGACCGCACCATCTTCTTCGCTTGGTATACGTACGTGACTATTAAGGTGCATTATGTCCTCTGGAGTCACTTTGTTCATGCGCACATTCTCTAGGATGTGAAGAAAGTGCTCATCATCCTGACGATACACTTTCTGGAACTCTATCTTCACAAGCCGCATGCGCTTGACGGCATCCGACTTGTAGAAGAAAAAGTCATCCGTATGGTACAGATCCTTCAGAAGGTCTTTCTCAAGTCCTTGCTTCACTACAGGTGGCAGTTGGAACATGTCGCCCACGAAAATCATCTGCTTACCTCCGAATGGCATGTTGTTCCTAAGTGCCTTGCGCATGGTGTAGTCGATGGCATCCATCACATCGCATCTTACCATTGACACCTCATCGATGATGATGGTATCTGCATGGAGGAGGGTGAGGATTCTTGCCTCGTTCATCTTTCCGCAGGTGCCAGGAGTGCAAACCTCCATCGGAAGACCGAAGAAAGAGTGGATCGTGTCACCACCGGCAAGGATTGCTGCCACACCTGTTGGCGCAAGGGTGATGAACTGCTTTCCAACCAACTTCTGCACGTTGTGAAGGAAGGTTGTCTTACCTGTACCAGCACGACCAGTAAGGAAGAAGCTGGAGTTTGTGTTGGCAACAAGCTCGTATGCAAGCTGCTGCTCGTGGTTCTGTGTGTCTATCTGTGTGTTCTGCATGTCCTACTTCTGTTCGATTTGTGGGAGGATTTGGGTGAGACGTGTGTTGAAGTCGCTATCAAGGAAACTCTTGTAGCAACCTTCAACGATACCTTTGGCTTGTGCTTCAAGTTGTTCCTGTGGCATAGATGACCGCTGTGCCTTCAGAACGCCTTCGAAGTAGTTGCGCACCATAGTCTCCGACTCATGACGGATGAACTCTTCGTTGCGGAATGTCTTGTCGTAGTCGCGCTTCTGTACGAGCTCCAGCCTTTTCCCGTTGAAGGCATATACTTCGATGCCGTCGATGTAGGTCCAGGTGTGGTAGAGCCCCACCTTTTCCACAATGACGATACGGTCGCAGAATCGTACGCCTTTGTAGTAGCGGTGTCCGTTGCCACTGTCGTATTCCTCACAGAGGAACATCTTCTGACCTTCGTCCCATATGGGAACGTGAACTCTTGGGTTGCCAAACGTTGGCAGGATCTTGTCGAACAAGTCTTTGTTGATTGCTTTAGTAAGTGAAGCCATCTTCTCGTCTGTTTTTCTTGGTTTGTGACTTTGGTTGTTTCTCTCTGCTCCCCAGATTTATCGGAGCAACTTCTGTTGGGTTTCTTCGATCATGTTTTTGGAGAATGCGAGCAGCTGGCTGTCAGCTATGACGCTTCCCATTGCCTTTGCCTGTCCAGCTAGGAAATCCTTCAGCATGATGATGCTCTCCTCTTTGGCTGTGCGTTCGTTGAAGCATCTCCAGTTGCAGCCGCCCCAGAACTTCTGTGCGATGATATTCGCCTTCTGTCCGTTCCATGCGAAGAGCGTGATGCCGTTCAGGAAGGTGTGAGCGTAGCCTTCACCTATGTGGTAGTACACGGCCAGACGGTCAGAGAGGCGTATTGCCTTGTAGTAGGTATTGCCAGCTGCGCTGGTGTAACCAAGGGTGAGATACACGTTCTTCTCTGGATTGTAGGTGAGAGAACTGCCCGAGAGGGCTGGGAGTGCCTTTGCGGCAACGAGTGCGAGTGCTGTGCTCATAGTCGTTTGATTTTGTTTTTCTGTTTAGCGGAATAGGTCGCCACCACTTTGTGATAAAAAATAATGTATATACAAAACCAACTCTCTCGGAATTGCGATGCAAAGTTACA
Source organism: Leyella stercorea DSM 18206 (assembly GCF_000235885.1). Lineage (GTDB taxonomy): Bacteria > Bacteroidota > Bacteroidia > Bacteroidales > Bacteroidaceae > Prevotella > Prevotella stercorea. The sequence continues at coordinate 12,532 of NZ_JH379361.1, read as the reverse complement.
GACTTTTCTCGTCCTACCTGAGCTTTTCCTCAGGTGTATTGGTTCCTCTTAATTTGGAACCAATATGTATTTCTTGACAGGCTATGCAACAAACCTTTTCTTGCGGATGGCCTCCATGCAGTGGCTGGTGCTTGTTATGCTGACGTGTACTGATGTAAGGTCTTCTGTACGGCCGTACTTCTTGTGGTTTGCCTGTGCCTGACGCTTCTCAACGATACGCCTCAGTATGCGGTTCTGAACGCTTGCAGGCTTCGCCTGGCTCTTGATGTTGAGGTTTAGGAGAATCCCATCCAGCACCTCTACCTCAATCTTTTTGGTGATGGTGTCGCAAACTTCCTTCGCTGATGCAGAGCGGTATCGTGGGGTGTGCTCCATTTTCTCCCAACTCTTGTTTACCTTACGGCGAGCATTGGCTTCTGCCTTCTTGCTTTTCTTGACCTGCTTCTGGTTAGCTTTCTTGTTTATTGTGTTCTTGCTGTTGTTTGTTGTCTGTTTCATAGTATGTAGATTTTGTTGCCCCACCAAACGATTTGCAGCGTCAACTCCGAGGTGGTGTCGAAGTTTGACGCTGCAAAGGTAATACGCTTTTCGCTAATAAAATCAAGAGATCAAGAGTATAATGGTTCCTTATAATTTGGAACCATTCCACTATCCTTTCTTAGGGTATAAGTCTGCTAAATTATGAATTCGTTGGGCGATTTCATTTCGTACAGATTCTGGCGAAACAACCTCCAATCCTGCTCCCATCTGTAGTATGCGACCATAAAACTCATTGTTCGGCTCAACGTTAAAAGAGAACTCTGCATACTTGCCATCTTCATATTGTGCGAATGGTCTAACAACGGTGTAACTCTTATGGAGGGGTTTCGTATCCATCAGTTTATAAATATATAATGAACGCGCACGAATTACTATATGCTCCTTCTGAGCATCCTTCATGTGACTTACGCCAACTATATCCTTAAAGAACTCATCATAGAAATGCTTCGGTGCTGGAACATACTCAACCATTGACCTTTCACGAGGTTTTGACTGTATTCTGTCAAGAGCTATGTTATAGCCATATTCAGGTTCCTTTTCTTCTGCACGACCGAACAGGTGCCATCTTCCATTATATTCTTTTAGGTAGTGGGGATGGAACATCAGCGTTACCTCTTCCTCATCGAAAGGCTTGTAGTCAATCTCCAAAACCATTTTGTTGGTGATGGCTTCATACAGAGATGGCAGATACTCTATGTTAGTCAAGATACGATCAAGGCTTGCGCTAATTACTTGTTCTCCCTTATGGCGCTTAGCTTTCATATCCAACAAGTCCTGACAATCCTTGAAAAAGTACTCCAACCATGACTTTGGGAAGAACCCTGCAGAATCCTGACAGAACTTCCAATACTGACGGAGGTTGTTGATTGCCTTTGCATTTCGCATATCAGCAAGAGGATCATTGTCCTTGCCTACATAACGGAACCGTTTGTTTCGGTTGTTGCCTTCCTCTTCAAAGCAATCGTTGCCAACAATCTCGCAGATAGACTTTTTTACTATGCCAACAGTCTTCTTCAGCTCGCCATAGCCTTCACAATTGGACAGGTTTGCGGGTAGTTCTTCAATAGATCGACCTAACCAGTCTGCCATTATATCTGCATAAGTAACCCATTGGCGACTCATCAGCCACCGATAGGTTATTATAGCAAATTGTGCCTTATAGCTCTCGCCGTCAAAGAGATTCTTGCGTTGCATTAATCTTCCTTTAGTCTAACATTGGTTGCATACCAAAATGTTTTGTTGGCATCTCTATCATTAGGTCTTGACTTTGCGGTGAAAAATACAATCTCATCTTCATAGTAATCTGTATTTCTGTCCTCTATTTTCAATGGATATGGATAGATATCGCACTTTATTTTCTTGTATCCGCCATCAATTATAATGATACCTTCATAGTCAACTCCGTCAACAAGTTTGTTCTTTTTTGTCTCTTTATTGGTAGGGTTGGACTTGCGAGATGTAGGGAATTTAGCAGGATCAATATAACCGACTTGCTTAATGCCACTTTGGGGTGCTTCTGTTGGTTCTGCTTCTGGATGTTTTTCTTCAACCAAATCCTCGGTAGGAACATAAGACTCTGCGAGCTCATCAAAAGAAATTTCTTTTTCGTCCTGTACATCCATGTACAATCCTGTTAGTTCATCGTCTATATCTGGACGGAAATCATATAATCCAGGACCACTATATGAAAAGCCTAATACTCCTCTTAGAGTTTGACCTTCTGTATGGAACTTATCAAATCTATTGGCTTTAAATGAAACATCTATTCCGCATAGCATTTTCAGGATTCCTTTGTTGTTATTAACGTGTTGAATTACACCCGTAACGGTGCAAGCATCTGTATCTTTTCGATTCTTGTCAACTATACAGTGGATGTCTTCTTTCTCACCTAGATAACATAGCGGCTGAACCGTTCCTTTATCAAATCTCTTGGCGAAATCCTCCGACTTGTGGAAATATGTCATTGCCAATTGTGACAATTCCTTATTTGGAACTCCTGCCAATATGGATTTTGCGCTATAACACACAGCCAAATAGAAACATGCATTCAAATACCCCCAACCAATTTGGTTGCCGCTAGAAAATTGATGTTCCCATTCTTTTAATAAGTCTATTGCTTCATCTATTGAGAATTCGTCAGGACCATAGAGTTTTAAGAGGAACAAAGTTTCATAACTTTTAACGTCCCCTTGATTCTTTTGGTGCTCCAGCACTTCTTCTATCTCCATCCTTTCTGATTTTGTCAGATTAGAATAGGCTCGTCGTGTATCCTTTGAGGACTTCTTGCTGTAAACGATAGACTTTACAAGCAAATTGCCATAAAGAGACTTGTTCTCCTTTGTTGCGCTATTATACATAGTGCGATAGCGTTGAATCGATTCTGCGTTTAAACCTACAATATTCTGATGGAAAGCTCGAACAGATTCATAAATAGGATATGAGTTCATGATTTGGCTCAAACCTTCATTCTTAAATGCGTAACAGATTTGTTCAAATAGATCCAACACATTACCTAGTTTCTCCGCATAATCAGAATATATTGAGTTTGTTTCACAGAAGGAGTAGTCGTTACAACCTATAATCTTTTGTCCAAGAGTTATACTTTCCTTAAACAATTGACTCTCTGCTGCATAACCATAAGGACTAGCAGGACTGATTTGAATACTTTGTTCAAATGCTTCATAAGCATCTTGAGTCCATTCATGTAAACAATCTTCAGCATCTTGAAGGTTTACATCCTCAGGGTTAGTCAGCATATCTCTTGTAAATGACTTAGACAAGGCGCTAATTTTTCTTCTCAACAACATTCCCTGCATGTGGAATAGATCTGCATCATTAGAATTTAAGTCAAATGCCATGTTGAGATTATCTTGAGCGTCAGAGAATAAGCGGTCATCAATTTCTATCCCCTTTAGCATAGATGCTTTTTCGTAAAGAAACCTAGCAAAGTGTCCTCTGAAAATTGCATCCTCGGGAAATGCATCCACAAGTGTTTTGAATAAAGACTCGGCTCTTTCTATGTCATCAAGATCCTTAATCAACAAAGAAAATTTATTCTTGATATTATCTCTACTATCTTCAATAGCTCGGTAATCAGCATTCTTTCTGATTATAAAGACGCTATAAAGCATATCTCTATCATCAGAACCAAGTTCACCGGCATTTTGGCAGAGGGATATAAAATCTTTTGCGATCTCAGAAAGACCAAGTTCCCAATTGGTCTTGTATGCTTCCAAGATAAACTCGGAGAATCTGTTATATCTAGGACGCCATATACCTTTGCCTGTTCCATCGTCATTCATCTCCTCAATTAACAACTTAGAAATGGCATGTTGTTGCTCAAAAGTGTAGGAACGAAGTGATTGGTGGAATTCATCTTTCCAGAGGGATTTTAGAATTGTTTGATTTACCCCCAAATCCGAATATTTAAAAACGAATCCTACATATGCGCAAAACTTGCGGAGATTTTCTGGAAGTTCGTCCATCCACTCGCTCACGTATGTAGAAAGATTCGTACTCGTTTCTTTGTCCTTGAGCATTAATGGGAAATCTACTACTTCTAGAATTTTTTGATTTTTCAGAGCTCCTTCAAGGATAGAATGTTCAAGACCTTGTGTTGTGTACTTTTCCACGAATCTTTGCAGTTCCTCCGTTTTTAAATACGAATCAAGAAGTATGACATTCTCTTTCTGGGTATGGTATCGTCTTGTGTAAGGTTCTATGTAAAAGAAAAGAACCTTCTTTGCCGCATCAGACATTCGTTTGACAAGATTCTCGAATTTGTCTTTGGCAACATGCTTTGATTCAACAATGGCAAGAATGACCGTATTTTCTGTTTGTTCTGAGAGCTGACAAAGATACTGTTCTGTAAGTTTTATATTACTACAGTTTTTTATATCAATGACGGTACAAGAGATTGCACCAATCTCATCTTCTTTTCGAATATCAAAGGCAAGCCTTCTTGCTAATGTGGTTGCACCACTGCCTGGTCTATGTCGCAAAGTGTATATTTGAGTACGTCTTGTGGTTCTGATAATTTCAGAGACTCTGAGTTTAACATTACGATAAATATCTCGAATGACATCATGTTGCTTATCTAATTCTTCCCACGTGATTTCTGCTCCAGAATAAAAGTCCCATGGTCTTTCTTCTGCGGTATTTTTCGTTGGTCCATAAAATTCTATGCCAGAAGCTTTGTATCTTTCAATAGATTCTGACAAATCCAACTTATTATTGTGAATCAGCAACCTCTTACTAGAGACCATTGTTACATTGTCACGTATTTCTTTGATATGTTGTAAAAACTCTGAGAAAGATGCCGAAACGAAACATACAGGCACATCATAGTCTTCTGACCATGACGTAAGTTCATCTTTATAATTGTCATTTTGGTAAATGATATTATTTTGCATCGATTGGCAACAGATTCCCAAGAGCCAAAAACAATTTCCAGTTTTTCGAATATTCTTTGAGCCAACTTGGGAAAATTGTCGCAAAAATCAATAATGATGTAATCATTGGTTTTGCCAGTCTTAACTAACTTCGAAAATGTATTTGCAAATAATTTAGGAGTTTCCCTAAGTGCTTTTCTGTCATCATAGGCGCCAAGATCCAATCTTCCTTTTCCGAAAATCCAGTTAGTTAGATTAGAAGTGCCAGAGACCTCACTTAAATTATCTGTAATTATTCTTGTTGAAGATTTTACATGAGAGGGAGCATTCTCGTATAAACCAAATTCTGTCTTAGCGTCCAAGTCTACAACGAAACTCCAATGCAGTTGGAAGAAATCAGCCAATCGTTCTTTGCTTAGTGGATGTTCATTATGGTCATTCAAAAATTCTGGCAAAATGATAACATAATCAAGTCCCGCTGCCTGTTCCATTCTATTTGTCAGTTCATCAAAAACAAGAAAATCATTACTTGTTTTTAGAGAGCTCTCCACGCACGAACTTTGAAATGTTACGTTGCTAAGAGGTTTGTTTAAAGTTGAGAGAAAAGCAATAGTTTCATTCGATAAAATTGTTCGCAAATCGCTAAAAACTTTAGGCATAAAAGTAGAAAGATTCCTGGCCTCAATTTCATTTTCAACTGTTGAAACCCCATCATGCATACCAGCTTCGCTGCTATTCTTGAAATCCGATGCTAACTTGACAAAGTCGCTATCAATAGCACTCTTTATTCTGTTAACAGTCCTTTGTGTCGAGTACAAAGCCAAAGTTGCACCTTTTGTGTAATATATTACCTGCTGAGCAAGTGAAGCGAGCATTGAATTTTCTACCGCTCGATTTGTAGGTGTAATAAAAGAAGCTGTACAATTTTTATAGTCACAATGCAATGTTTTCTGTCCAGACAGTAGTTCCTCCGCCAAAACAGTATCAACCAAATCAAAGATGACCAATTTACAGAATGTTTCTATTGCAGGACGAATGTTTCTAAAAAACAACACACAATCTCCACTATTGTAATTGTCAATAGCTTCGTTATAATCGTGTTGAAATCTTATTTTTATATCTTCCATATGATCTGTTTTATCCATTTTTATTAACGATTAATTCTCGCATACTTACTTGGAGCAGGTCCGAAATCTTTGCCAGCGTCTGCAAATCGGGTTGTGTGGTGTTGGTGCACCACTTGGAAACCGTTACGGGATCCTTCCCTAACTGACCGGCAAGCCAGACGCCAGTTTTACCTGCATCTGCCAATGCTCCTTTAATTCTGTTTAGGTTTTCCATGCAAATTTCTTAATGTTTGATGCAAAGCTACTATATTATCTCGGATTAAATGGGGTTATTTGTGAATATTTTATGAAACAAGTGGGTTTTTATATTTTGTTAAGGAAAACAGCTCCTTTGGTGACAGATTTTGTTGGTAATGAGCACAACATTGTGCAATATGTTACATCCTTTTGTGTGAAACGACCATTTTAGCCAATAACAAGATAATCGTGAATGTTTTTCATCTTTGCAACATGATTTCCTTGCAATTTTATCCCCCCCCAAAAAAAAACACACACAAGATATTGAAATATTAACACAGAACATTTCCATATTACAAAAATTATTTACAACTTTGCACCAAACACAAAGAAATAGATATATGAATAACATCAGTAATATCGATAACACGAGTAATGCCAGTAACATTTCAAAGGGCGACATTAACCGCTTGAAGGTTGTTCTGGTAGAGCAGAAACGTACTGCAAAGTGGTTGGCTGAGAAGATTGGACGCGACCCTGCAACCGTCAGCAAGTGGTGTACTAACATTGTACAACCGAATCTTGATACTCTCCGTCAAGTGGCAGTCATCCTTGACGTGGATATCAGGGATTTGCTTTGTCCTACAAAATAACATCGTTACACATTATACATAATATATAGGTATGGCATTACCAATAAATATAGAAGAACTACTGAAAGGCAAGACTGTAGAATGGGAACGTTTGGATTTTAAACGTGGATGGAATCCAGAAGATGTTGTACATTCTGCATGTGCTTTCGCAAATGATATTCATAATTGGGGTGGTGGCTACATCGTTGTTGGTGTTGATGAACAGGATGGAGTACCAGTGCTGCCTCCTATTGGCGTTGACCTTCATTCGCTTGATAAGATACAGAAGGAGTTGGTAAACATCTGTAGTCTTGTTCAACCAACCGTGAATGTGATAGCAGAACCTGTAGAATTCATGGGCAAGATGATACTTGTCATTCAAGTGCCTGGAGGAGAAGTACGCCCTTATAAAGCACCAAAGCATCTGGGCAAGGAAGCTTTGAAGGCTGGCAAGGTGTACTTCGTGCGAAAGGGTTCAGTGACAAAAATTGCTGACCAAGAGGAAGAACGTATTTTGATGAGTCTTTGCAACAAGGTTCCTTTTGATGACCGCATCAACCAGACTGCAAGTATCGAAGTACTTGACCGTATGCTTATTGAAGATTTCCTTAAGCGTGTTGGCAGTAAACTGACTCATGACGAGATAATGCACATGCCAATGTCAGAACTGGGATGGCAGATGCAGATTATTGGAGGTTCACCAGAAGATTTGCACCCCAAAAACGTAGGATTGCTTCTATTCTCTCAGAATCCCGAGAAGTATTTCCCTTATTCTCGCATTGAGATAGTTCACTTCTTTGATGAGGTGGGTGATAGATTCACGGAGAAGATTCTGCATGGTCCAATACACCTTCAACTTGAAGCTGCCTTGAAATACATCCGAGAGCAGGTGCTTATGGAGAAGGTTATCAAAGTACGTGGAGAAGCAGAGGCTGTACGCTGCTACAACTATCCTTATGGAGCATTGGAAGAGATTTTGGCAAATGCCGTTTTCCACAAGTCATGGGATGACCGCAATCCTGTAGAGGTGCGCATCAATCATAATAGCATAGAGATATTGAACTTTGAAGGCCCAATGCCTCCAATAACCAATGCAGACTTGCAGAAGCCTCGTGTAATTTCACGCAACTATCGCAATCGTCGTATAGGTGATTTCTTGAAAGAGCTGCATCTAACAGAGGGACGTTCCACAGGATTTCCGAAAATTTACCAAGCAGTCAGGCGTAACGACTCGCCTATGCCTCTATTTGAAACCGATGACCGCAATATGCACTTTCTTGCAACCATGCCGATTCATCAGGCTTTCGTTGACGAGAAGGCTTATCTTGCATCAAAAGGGAAGGTATTAGATGGGGAAATCAAGGATGATTTCGGGAAAGATGAAAAGAAAGATTTCCTAAAAGACTTCCTAAAAGGTTTCCTAAAAGAAAATGACATAGAACTCACTGACAGACAGAAATATATCTTGTGGGCGATATCCGTTGATAACACTCTTTCAGGAAAAGCTATTTCCCAAAAGATTTCGGAAAAGACTTTTGGAAAGATTTCTGTAACAGATAGGACTATAAGGACGGACATCGCAGACCTTCAAGCCAAAGGCATTCTAACACGTGAAGGTGGTCGCAAAGATGGTAATTGGGTAATCATAAAAAAATGATATGATAAAAATTTTCAAGATAATAGAGAAGGTCGTTTGGACACTGGTTGCAATAGCTGTAATCATGATTCTTGCTTTAATTGCAATCAGTGTTGCCAATAGTGCAGATAATATCTGGGACGATTTCCGGCCATATACTTCATTGTTATATGGAGTTGCAATGCTTGTCGTGGTATTTAAGGTAGCTATTCTTGGAGTACAGATGTATTTGGAAACTAAAATAGAGGAAAAGACTAAGCATCTGCAAACTATCATTGAAAAGCAGCAATCACAGCAAGTTGAACAAGAGAAGAAGGTCTCTAGCAAACTGGACAAGATTATCAATGACATTGCTGCTATCCCAAACACCGATACGGATGCTATTGTGGATTTTCTAAAAGCGAATCTACCAAATATTGTTTCAAATCTTGTTGACCAGCAGGTTTGCCAACAGGTGTCTTATGAGAAACAGAAGTTGGCTCTGGAATACGAAAACAGAGAAGCAGAATTAAAACGTAAATCACTTACCGTTGATGCAATCATCGAAAGACAAGACAGGATTGACAAACTCAACAAGGCAATTCAACTACGAGAACAACAGGAACGTGAGGAAAGAATGAAGAAAACAGAGAAATATACAATGCTTATATTCTCCCTTGCGAAAACTCCTGTAGAAGATGTAGAAAAAGTATGGCAGGTTACAAAACTCTTTCTTGAATCAGGTCATGTGTTGGCAGATAAAGATTCAACGATAGCTCTCAACAAAAATCTTCGCAATGCTGAGTTGAAGCAATATGCCATCAACATCGTGAAGTACAACCGAAAGGAAAACCTTGATATTGAATCCTACCTGATGACCGTCTTCGGAGAATGGTTCACCGGCAAGAAAGAAAATATTTCCAAGAACTATAATGTACTTCCGAAAGATTCACTTGTTTCTAAGGATGGAATTGCGGTGGAACTGGAACGTTTGCGTAAAGACATAAATTCAAAGATATGAAAAAAGTCATAACCTTTATTGCAATACTTTGTGTCATCATTATTGGGTTTTCAATACTCAATAACATTTCTTTCCACAAAAAGGTACTAAACAGAAAATCCACAGAATTGTTAAAGGATAGTTTATTACTTAGACAGGTAGAAATGCAAGGTTTATTGTTGCAAAAAACTTCGGTATTGGACTCGATATGCTTATACAATAAATCAAGTGACTCTATTATACAGGAAGAAATACAGAAAATAAGAGACAATTCGGATAAAATTCTAAAATTTCAGAAGAAAATATTTCAAAATAGCAAAGAATAATTATGTTCGATTTCGTTAACTATACATATAGCGGGATTTTATCTATCCTTTCTACACTATTTGGTTTGTCATATCCATTAGTGATAGGATGCATTGAGAAAATAGATGATAAGTTTGGTTCCACAAAGTTGTCGGAACGATTTATGAGCGAAATCTCATTCAAATGTTTCAAAACATCTTTGGTAATCAATCTTGTCATGGCAGTATTATTCCCTTTTCTTATGGATGGTAGTGGTCATGCAAGAATTATAATTGGGACACAATGCGTTGGCGCTATTATTCTGGTTTCATGTGCTTTGTTTCTCTTTTCAAAGATTATTACCTATTATAATATCACTGACTTGCAAAGGGAGATTTTAGACAATTACAATAGTGCAGTAAGCAAGAAGGACAAAGAAAAAGAGGAAAAATACTTTACCCAATGGGTTGACTTATCGGGGAAACTTTTGAAATCTGTAGATAATGAGCTTGTGCAAAGTGTATATAGAGTATTATCTAATTATGTGGTAAGGAAACACATGGAAAACAAGGGCAAAGCTTTGGTATTTGACCAGTATTATTATGAAGGCGTTTCACGTATAAATGAATATCTGAGTAAGGGCAAATCAAAACCGATATCAGTCAACAATGGGAATTCCATATTGACCTCCCTTATTTTGATGGATTCTGTAGTATCTGAAACCACCTATAGATATCTGTGGAGGAACCTTAGAACCCAAATGTTTTATAACAAGGATGAGTGGATTATGGAGTATTGGAAAATGGCATCACAGAAGATAGGTCTTTTTATGAAACCAATACACCAATATATCTATGATGAGGACGGTAAGCCATATACTCAGGAGCAAATTGAAGATAGTCAGAAACAGCGAGAGAATTTCATGGAGTTTCACATCATGTTGTGTTCAATGCTCATCCAAGAGAAGAAACATAGATTGTTGGAACTTATGCTTTCATTTACACAATCAGAACCTCCATCTTATCCTTTAGTGCCTTCAAATTTAAGTGATATAATAGATACCTTCAATAAAATAAACCATAATAGTTTTGTTGATCCGTTCTATTATGAATCAAGATACCAGATGCCTAATATGCACGGCATTACAGAAGGTAAAATTGTTGGTGCTGCAAATTGCTATCTCGCACTATTAGCTTATCGTATTTATGTTATACGTTGGAACTATGGATATGAGTCTGTACTAAATACAGGTGCATTACCAGACAACCTGTCAGAGCTTAACACTTTGAAGGAAAATTTAGATGTGTTCAAGCGATGGTTAGAACGGATTAAAGATAATAAAAATCTACTCAATGTTGTACGTTTTACCTCCTTTGATAAGGAAATCGAAGAAAAAGCGCTGATTTATGACAAGGTAAATCTTTTGCGACCAGACCAATTGGCTTCTTGTATGCAAAAGGAAATTCTTGACAAAATGGAACTGTTAAGGACTACCCTTCCATTAAGCGAAGAGAAAATCGATTCTGAAGAACATGAGTTAACTGGTAATATTATAAGAGCAATGGAGCCATATGGCGATTTGTTAGGAAGAAGATTCTCGCAGGATAAGTGCTACAACTTGAATTCGTCAGTGACAATGCCTTTCCCAAATACTGCATTTTTGAATAACCCAGATGTGGGACATGCTGGTATTGCAGGTTGTATGTCATCCTATATGTTACATAATTTTCACCATATGTTTGCGAGTTCTTTCTTTGTAGAACATAATATTACGGACTATCGTTTGTCATCGGAAGACTTGTTCCAAGCTATTGATAAACTAAATCTCAACGAGGAACATTATATTATTGCTTTGGGGCTTTATTTTGACTACTACATAGGCTTAATAAAAGATATTAAGAAAGAAACGGATCATAAGTACTCATATAAAGGAATTAAGATTCTTTCATTGGATTGTAACACAGAAGTTTTCTCTCAGATGGTTTATGTTATGAGATTTGAAGACCGGCCATTCTTGGATTTCCATGAGCCAACAGCAGAAGAACAGAAAAAATTATGTTTGGAGAAGATGAATGATTTATATGGTCTTTGGCTGTCTCTTGAAAAGATATCTGAGCATCCAGAATTACTTGAAGAGCCAATAAAGACTAAGTTTGGCGATAAGGCTAATCAATATTCTTTGTTTACTGCAATATGGAGTCCAAAGTTATTCTTTAAGCCTGATAAATATCCTATAATCAGCATCAAAATAAAATATCGTTTGACAGATGAAGGAGAATATGATAATGTGGATAAAGTTAACCCCTTTATTCCTACAAAAGAAACTCCTATTAACTAGAAAAATGAATAGGTAATCGCATTTGTACTATCTATTTTTGTTTATGTAAAGAGAAATAAGTACCTTTGTACAAACAAAAGAAAGAAATACAGAGAAAAAACAAGGAAAAAATAGAAAGAGTGTCACACAGATGCTTTGATGATTATTGATTCCTGTTATTTAGGATGCTTATGGCGTTCCTTATTTGTACCATCAAAATTATAACTCGCTGATTTTCAGTATAAGTTAAATTCGAGGAGGTGAAGTAAGTTTGACTTTTAAGGATAGACATTCTGAATAAGAATTAATAATAAGGCGAACAACCGAAATCTTATGGATATCGGTTGTACGCCTTTTTGTTAGTACTCAATTTAGGGCATAGCCCCTAGTATAGGCACTTTTGCAAGTGCCTATATATTGAGATGTTAAAAATTTCACTTGTTTATTA
>NZ_JH379360.1 GCF_000235885.1 Leyella stercorea DSM 18206 | reverse complement strand
TCAGGCGGTTTTTTAATTCCGCCAACAGGTTAGGAAGAACTTTAACGACAACACATTTAAACTCATAAATATTGCCTTCAGATAAGAATATAGTATAATTCCATCTCATATCTGAAATGTCAATACATGCAGCCACCCGTCTGAGTTTTCTTTTAGAAACTATACCGTCTGATATTTTTAGAACTCTTAATATTTCTGAATCGGAAAGAATACAACTTAGCTTATTTTTTACATTTTTAGAATATCTAAGGATTTCTATAATAAAATAAATTAAGCAAAAGCCTATAAAGTCGGAAAGACATGCCATTATGGTAAATTCCAACATTAAATCTGGTAAGTAAACCTTAGTTAATGAGTAGATAATTATCAAAAGTAGACAAATTCCAATAACTATCAAGAAATAATTGGGTTTAAGTTTGGGGATATCAAAAAATAAAACTTTCTCCATTGTCCATTATAAATTAATACATTTCATAAAATCAAAAGCCTTAGCCTCCCCATGGCTAACATATCCAAGTTGATTGGAGATACATTTTGTCTGTCCTATCACCTTGTCTATGTTTCGATGGGAATGACCATATATCCAATAGTCAATATGACTATAAGCTATAAAGTTTCCAAGTTCTGCCGTAAAGGCACCATTTATCGAACTGCCCATGAAGTCTGGGGATACCAATTCAAATGATGGAACATGATGCGTTGCCACAACAATATGCTTAGCCTTACTCGCACCAACCGCCTTTTCTATGAATGCACGGCACTTATCATGCTCTTTGTTAAATTGCTCGCAACTAATCACAACACCATTGTCCTTAATACGATAGAAATCATTCACGCTTCGCTCTGTTGCAAAAGCATCCTGTGCCTCTATATGTCCCCAAAGAGTTGAAACTATAAGGTCTGTATCATCTGAGAGATGTATTACTGCATTATAATAGCATTTGATATTGTGCCGAATTTCCATGCACCATCCATCATGGAGTTGCCCCAAGTCATAACCCAAATAAAACTCATGATTACCTGGTATTACTATTACTTCCTTGAAATTCTCTGAAGCCCAATCCCAGAATGGATGTTTGACAAAACCTTCATCACCTAAATAGCCGGTATCTCCTGCCAACACCAAGATGTCTGCAACAGGATAGAGAGGATGATCCTCCAAATACAGAGTATTCTCCATGAACTCCAAATGCAAATCAGAGGCATATTGAATCTTAACCATAACTACAACATTGATTTTTTGAGTTGTTCTACAATCTGTTGGCTTGTCACATTGCCAAGACCTGCTGACTTTATGAAATCGGCATTAGGCAAATCCTGCATGATAGCATCACAAAAGTCACTGACATCAGTTTTTAATGTGTCGGGTAGTTCATATCTACTTGCTGGAGCAAGCATTGCTGCAAGGCGAAAAACATCTTTCTTATGTTTCGCAATGTGCTTGCTATCCATACTTTCACCTTTAGCTTTTCTTTGACTCAAATCCAAGAAAGCTTTGCTTTTCAAACAGATAAGACTCTCGATGTTAGCGATATGAACGCCATCTTCCTGCAAGCTATGTTCTATCGTGAAACGATAATAGTCTTCATCCATGAGTATTGCCGATAAACTTGAAAGGTCTTCATCCACTGGAATCGGTGTAATACGAGCCTCCTCAGGGAAATTCATCAAACCAAGACTACGTGAAAAGAGTTCAACCTGATATGGGAAAGCAGGATTAGCAGGCTTCATAAAACGAAAATATTCATGCTTGGGTTCTACATTCTCATTAACACCCTTGTTACGCTGCTCGTAATTACCCATCTTTACGAACTCCCAGAATTTGGCAACAAACTCTGCAGATAAAGCCTCAACAATCAAAATGATGTCTATATCCTTTGTCGCACGAGGTACTTGGGCATACAGATCCTCATGGATTTCACATGCCGTACCGCCAATAATAACATAATTGTCTTCAAAGCCCTTAAAAAACTGCTTGAATGTTTCTATTCCTCTTACCATGACATTGCATTTATCAATCGTTCTAACTCTATTTGTATTCGCTCATCTTCATTGTCTTTCAACGAAAGATAAAGCGAGAGTTTATCAACCACTCCTTCAGTACTTAACATCTTAGGGTTATACTTCCAAACTTGGATTTCATTTTCTCCAAACTGCTCATCTGTTACAACGTTCAAATTCTTCAACTCTTTCTTTGTTATAGCCCAACATTGTCTTGATTCTTCGTTTAACATAGTATAAGAAGCTAAGGCATTTACTCCACTTATCATCATCCCTTCAAGAAGAGCATCTGTATAATGAAGCTGCTCTATCGGAGAGACAAACATAGGCAGAGCCTTGTACCAAAGTTCCCTGTTGCTTAACTCTATTTGCACAGTCTTGGTCTTTACACCCTCTAATTTAATCAGATTCTTGGATGCAAGCCAACGCAAAGACTTGTTCACTGTCGCATAAGAAACACCAAACTTATCACTCAACTCATAACTACTTGTTCCAACTATTGAGCTTATTTGCAAATGATAAAGCAACAAACATTGGGCAAAATGAGGAATAGTTTCTTTTAGATCCGAGCCTATCTTTCTATCTGGTTTAATATCAAGCAAGAGAGATGGCAGAAACATTTGCTTGTCAGGAATGACAAAGTTGACTTTTTGTGCCACCAACCTTACCTTATTATAGGAAGATATACACGGAGTTATTAGTATAACAACAAGTTTTGTCTGTCTTTGTATAATATCCAATAACTTCTTCATTTGTGCAGGTGGCACAGAATCACCATCCTTTATGTAAGCCAACAAAACGGACTGCCTCAACAAACATCCTTCATAAAATGAGAAGTTAGAAGACACACTAATAGGAAGCCCTTCCAACAAACCCTTATCTGCTGGTTCTAAAGCAACATCTTCGCCCAACGTTTTGGCAAAATATGCTTCTGTTTCTTTTATGTAATATTTGATATTGCACATAATAACAACGCTAATATTATGTGCAAATATAATGATTATATTCTGAATATCAACAACAACGATAGAATAAATAGGATTTTTTAAGATATAAGTTGCGACCTATTTCAAGATAAAGTCGTACCTTTGCACCCAAAAATATATTGCATTGGAAAATAAAGACTATGCATACAAACAGGATTATTAAAAAATATTATGCCAAGAAAAGAATACACATCGCTACCAACCAATTACCCCGTATGCGAGCATAACGACTGCCCAATGGCAACCAACTGCTTGCACCAGATAGCACACGCCATAATGTTGAAGAACGAGGAGTATCTGCGGCTCATCAACCCTACCAGATGCACTAAGGACACTTCATGCGCATATTATCGCAGCAACAGTCCGATGCTCTACGCTCGTGGCTTCACCAATTTTCAGCGACGCATGTTCCCCGATCAGTACAGACGTTTCATGGAGATTTGCGTCGGCGAATGGGGACGCAATCCTTACTTCGAGCGTCGACGTGGCGCACGTCTCATACCTATAAGCGAACAGGAATTCATACTGAAGGTACTGAAAATAGTGGGCGTAACCGAAGAAATGCAGTTCGATAGCTATGAGCAAGCTATCAACTGGTATGACTAACACATCAAACAGGTGCAACAAATGTATCTGTTCATTACAACTATCACAGTACTCTCCCCATGTAGTACTCGAGTAATCTCGCCACTATACTGCAGTAATCTCGCTACTATACTCGAGTAATATATCCACAAGTACTCAAGTACTCTCGCACAAGTACTATAACAAACCTCAACATTAGAAAAAAAAGATATATGATTACAGTTGATGGACTGACCGTCGAATTCGGTGGCACCACCCTATTTAAAGATATCTCCTTCCAAATCAATGAGAAGGATCGTATAGCCCTCATGGGCAAAAATGGCGCAGGCAAGAGTACGCTCTTGAAGATTATGGCTGGCGTACGACAGGCAACGCGTGGCACTGTTTCTGCACCCAAAGACTGCGTCATAGCCTATCTACCACAGCACCTTATGACAGAAGACGGACGTACCGTCTTTGAGGAGACATGCCAGGCGTTCGCACATCTGCATGAGATTCAGGCTGAGATAGACCGCATAAATACCGAACTCACAACACGTACCGACTATGAGAGCGATGACTATATGCAACTCATAGAGAAGGTATCAACTCTCTCGGAGAAGTTCTACGCCATTGATATGACGCACTTTGAGGAAGACGTAGAGAAGACCCTTCTCGGACTGGGCTTCGAACGCTCCGACTTCAAT
This sequence comes from Leyella stercorea DSM 18206, assembly GCF_000235885.1. Classification (GTDB taxonomy): domain Bacteria; phylum Bacteroidota; class Bacteroidia; order Bacteroidales; family Bacteroidaceae; genus Prevotella; species Prevotella stercorea. Next base: position 2,335 of record NZ_JH379360.1, on the reverse strand, counting down.
CGTCCTACAAGTGAATTCTCTGGAGGTTGGCGTATGCGCATCGAATTGGCTAAACTCCTGCTAAAGTCGCCCGACGTACTGCTACTCGACGAGCCGACAAACCACCTCGACATCGAGTCTATCGGTTGGCTTGAGGATTTCATAATCAATAGTTCCAAAGCCGTAGTCGTCATCAGTCACGACCGCAAATTCGTCGATAACATCACCACACGCACCATCGAAGTGACCATGGGACGCATCTACGACTACAAAGCTTCTTACAGTCACTACCTCGAACTGCGCAAGGAACGACGCGAGCAACAAATGAAGCAATACGAAGAGCAGCAGAAGATGATTGCCGAGACAAAAGACTTTATCGAACGCTTCAAAGGTACGTACTCAAAGACATTTCAGGTACAGAGCCGCGTAAAAATGCTTGAGAAACTCGAACTCATAGAAGTGGACGAAGAGGATACAAGCCGATTGAGACTAAAGTTCCCGCCTTCGCCACGAAGCGGTGCCTACCCCGTGCAGATGAGCGACGTAGCCATGTCGTTCGACCACAAAACAATATTCAGCGGTGTGAACCTCACCGTAGAACGCGGCGATAAGATAGCCTTCGTAGGTCGCAACGGCGAAGGAAAGTCTACACTCGTGAAGTGCATCATGGGACAACTCCAGAACCAAGGACAACTCAACCTCGGACACAACGTACAGATTGGCTACTTCGCTCAGAACCAGGCATCGCTGCTCGACGGTGAACTTACCGTTTTCCAGACCATTGATGACGTTGCAAAGGGGGAGATACGCAATAAGATACGCGACCTGCTCGGAGCCTTCATGTTCGGAGGCGAAGATTCCACGAAGAAAGTGAAAGTGCTGTCCGGTGGCGAGCGCACACGACTAGCTATCCTCAAGCTCCTCCTCGAACCAGTGAACCTCCTCATCCTCGACGAGCCGACAAACCACCTCGACCTCCGCACCAAAGACGTTCTTAAACAAGCCCTGCAGGACTTCGACGGCACCCTCATCGTGGTTAGTCACGACCGCGACTTTCTTGACGGACTCGTCACCAAGGTCTACGAGTTCGGTCACGGTCGCGTCCGCGAACACCTCGGTGGCATCTACGACTTCCTCGAATCAAAGAAACTCGAAAGCCTGCAAGAGCTGGAGAAGAAACAATAGCTTTGAATGGAAAGTTGTATTACATACTACCTTCTTGCCATTCTGTTTATACAGATAGCACTGATAGCGTATTTGCACATGAATTAATAACAAAATAAAGAACGAAGTATATGAGCATTAAAAAGAATGGGATTTATTGGAATGGCATCAAGCGCCGGATAGGGAAATTCTTTGAGAAGGTGCACGAATGTATACTTATCTTCACCGACTGGCTTGGGTAAGCACACAAAGTAAATAGACAGCAAAACATTGATATAAATTGTAGAAAAACGTTGTTCCTTTTGTAAGATTCAAATTCTTAATGAAGATGGAACTCCAGAATTAAATTGGCAAAATAATAAGCCAATTATTGTAAATCATACTTATGCACAATTTAAAAAGAAATGATTTATAAAACTAAATAGTTTAATTTAAAACTTTAAAAAGATGCTTAGATATTTATTTTTATTATGTGCGTTTATTGCTAACATTAGTTTTGCACAGACTTGGGAAAACTATATTAAATATTTTCCAAGAAAATCTTCTACAGTTGTAAGAGATTACAAAGGCAATATTTTAAAAACACACTCGTTAGGTGTATTGGATGTAAGAATTAATTCAGTACAACAATGTGCTGATGCCGCTATTAGACTCAGGGCAGAATATTTCTATTCCAGAAAAGAATATACCAAAATAGAGTTTCGATTGACTAATGGTGTAATTGTATGTTTTGATGATTGGGCAAAAGGATATAGATTGCATAAATCTTCTAAATGTATAACATTCTCACAGAAGAATGGAAGAAAGGGATATGATAGAGCTAATTTTGAAAAATACTTATTTGAAGTAATGATGTATGCAGGTTCTGCAAGTTTATATCAGGAATTAAACTCTACAAATAAACTGCCTAAAATTGGGGATTTACTCATAATTCCTGGGTATCCTGGCCATGTAGTTATTATTATAGATAAAAAAACAGTAAAAGGCATAAATTATTATTTATTTGCAAATAGTTGGATGCCTGCACAAGATATTGAAATTATAAGTGGAAAAAATCCTAAATGTAGAAATTTTGGTAATTACACTCCGATTTTATCAACTAATGATAAAATCTACATTAATGGATATTTATTTAACATTAAAACTCATTTAAGAACATGGTAACCCGTTGGCGGAATTAATTTAGCGCATA
>NZ_JH379359.1 GCF_000235885.1 Leyella stercorea DSM 18206 | reverse complement strand
GGTAGTGTAAACAGAACTGTGTCACGGCTCTGATTTTTTATTATTTCCCTCTTATTTGTGTGCAGATTTCATATCTGCATACAAATAAGAGGAGCCTTTCACAGGCAAAGTTACATAATCTTGAACCTATCTCCAAATTTTATAGCAAGTTGTTGTGATATCAGTGCCCAATTAGACAGGGGCATAGTCCATTTCCCACTAATGTCTCGATAGGCAAGATACACAAGTTTTTCAAGTGCGGTGTCTGACGGGAACACACCCTTGTTCTTCGTTACCTTGCGCACCTGACGGTGATAACCCTCAACCGTATTGGTTGTGTAGATAAGCTTGCGGATTGCAGGGGTATACTGGAAATATTCCGTAAGACGCTCCCAGTTGTCGCGCCAGGATTTGATTACTATAGGGTACATCTCGCCCCATTTTTCATCAACCATGTCAAGCTGTGCCAATGCAGAATCCTTGCTTACAGCACCATATACGGTCTTGAGATCCTTCAGAAACTCTTTCTGATGCTTGCTTCCTACATACTTGATTGAGTTACGGATTTGGTGGACTACACATAGCTGAACGGAGGTTTCAGGGAATACACTTTGGATGGCGTCAGGGAATCCCTTAAGACCGTCTACGCAACAAATCAGAATATCACGTACACCACGGTTTTGAAGGTCAGTCATAACATCAAGCCAGAAGTTAGCACCCTCACTCTCAGATATATACATACCAAGAAGATCCTTGTGACCAGACTTGTTTATACCTAATACGTTGTATATTGCACGAGTGACTGCACGACCCTTATCGTCCTTTACCTTGTAGTGAATGGCATCAAGCCAGCAAATGGCATAGACTGGGTCAAGCATACGTGACTTCCAGGCTGTTATTTCGGGAAGAACTCGGTCGGTTATAGAGCTGATGGTTTCGGCTGAAAGGGTTGTGTTAAACTCACGCTCAAAGTACTTGCTTATATCACGAGTGCTTGTACCAAGGGCATACATGTTGATGATTTGATCTGCCATACCTTCAGCAAGAATGGTTTCACGCTTCTTGACCGTTTCCGGTTTGAAGGAGCCGTCACGATCACGAGGCGTTTCTACTGTCACCTCTCCATACTTTGTCTGTACGGTCTTGCTCATCTTGCCGTTACGACGATTGCCAGAACTACGGTCAGCACTATTAAGGTGGGCATCCATCTCACCTTCTAAGGCTGCGTTTAGGATACGTTCCAGCATGGGAGCCAAAGCTCCGTCTTTACCAAAGAGTGCTTCACCGCTACGCAGCTGCTGGGCTGCTTTCTTGTAGTCTATTTCCAAATTGTCCATATTATAAGAACTGTGTTAAACTATTATTAT
>NZ_JH379358.1 GCF_000235885.1 Leyella stercorea DSM 18206 | reverse complement strand
AGAATGGTTATACGGTGCTTCACCGGATATTTCGTCGTATTGGTTTGTAATGAGATGGTGTATTCTCCCGGAATATCATACGAATACACGACTTGCTGCTCGTATGCGTCCACAGTACCGCTTTCTCCAAATTCCCATAGCCATGTGTCCATACCATAGCCTTCTGCCGAAAAGACCAGCTCTTCGCCTTGATAACCCTCTGACACTCCATTTATACGGGGTATGGAATCAATGGCCTCATGCTCCAGCCCTGAGATAACTTTGATATACTTGTTTACGGAGTGTTTTCCGTCTATTTTCAAAGTAATAAGATATTTGCCGGCCTTACGGTAAGTGTATGACACATCCGTATTTCTCATCAGTGTATCACCGTTTCCCATTTCCCAAATGAGCCGCTTGCCTTTAATCGCTGCCGTATCGTTGACTAATAGCTCCAACCGCTCATTGACCTCATAATGAAAATTATCATTGGTGTCATACACATAAAAGTCAATATTGGCAAGGTGCGACTTCGAAGGCAGGAACAAAAACAAAAGGATACCTACCATGGCAACCAGTCCCAATATGATGATTGTTATAGTTTTCTTATTATCCATTGCGAATGTTTTATAAATTGGCTTTACATTCTTCCAAATCCCGTTCAATCAGTGCATTGTTATGTACCAGACTGTTCAATTCCTCTTTTATGTCGAATTGGCATTTAAGCATTCTGGAGGACAACACGCCGAAAAGGAATTTCGTATTCATATTGTTTTCCTTGTATATATGCTGCAATTGGTAAATCCCATCCTTCACCTCGTCCATCTTTTGTACTTGATGAATGTTGAAGTCCAGAGAGTCAATCTCATTCCAGATGTTCTGCGCTTGCTGCATATGTGTATGCTGGATTTCAAAAATGCGTTCGGAATGGTTGATTTCGTTTATCAACTCCGAACTGTCCTCTGTCGGTACGTTGAGTATATACCGGCAAAGTATGATATAAATTGCGGCTACTGAGAAAATCAGCAGCAGGAGGAAACGGATGTTTCCCCATAGCATTTCGTCTTTTGTCATGGCTTCGTCAGTTTATTCTTGGTTAATTCCTGATATTTGATTCTACACTTTTCAAGTTGCTCCATGTTGCTTTCACGCTTTTTGCTTTCGCGGTCAAGGTCATCCATTGATGATTGGATGACACGGATCTGTTCAAGCATAGCTTTATACACTTCGTACTTGCTTTTATCGGCCTGCATCGCAATGTCATTTTCCATTAATAACCGTTTTTTGGTTATCAATTTTTGCATGTGCTTGTGTTCACTCGAATTTCGCCGCTTGGTCTTCAGATTGTTCAAGTCCCGGAACAATTCTTCTATCTGGAAGTTAAGTTCTGCCTGTTTCTTGAACACATTGTCATATTCGGCCTTCTTGCTTTCAAGAAGGGATATTCCCTTTTGTGCAGTCACAATCGTTACGATACCTCCGGTTGTGGTAACAATCAGTGTGATAGCGAATACCAAAGTAAATCGGAGTTTCGCTTTCAAACGAGCTATTTTGTTTTCTGCTTCCATACTTGCTATGATTTAATCGATCAACCTATAAATGACCATGATCGTTTCTTTTGAGCCTCTATTGTTTCGTGACTTTCGTCTCCTACTATAATATTCTCACGAACCATTCCGATGTATTCCAGTTCACTCATTTTGTGGAACATATTGCTGAGCAGTGTCACAAATGCCCCTGCCGTCTGCAATGACTGGTTTATATTGGTATGGTCATACATAAGCTTGGTTAGGCTCTCTATCTTCGTGATAAATTCAGAGGGTGTGACATTAGTCCACTCATAGAAATATTGGAGCAATTGTTCTCTTTCCGTTTCGGAAAGACTTTGAAGAGCGGAGTTCAGACCGTTTGCAAGCTCATTCACGGCCTGCACAAGATATATCGGCGGTTGCTCTAAGGCGATTTGTTCGATAAAGAAGATTCTTGAGTTGTAAAAGGCCGAGAAAGCCTTACACAGCTCAAATGTATTATTGGCAAGCGTATCTCTACGCTTGTCAGCAACATTCCTGCTGTAAATGAGTTTCACGTCTTCTTTTATCGACTGTAGGGTACGTGCCAATTGGGAAATGAATGTTTTGATCCCATCGTGGCAAGCGGAATGTTGTACCGGTGGAATATATTGATGATTGATTTTATAGGTATTCCCTTGTCTGCATACCTCTGCCACCAACAAAAAATTCTGGCTGTAGAAAGATTTGTTGACTTGGTTTTTGGGAACGATATGGAGTTTTATGCTCGGCAAGACATACGGGTGATGCAAAGGCACCTCTTCCGGGTCCGGTTCACCGACAGGTATCAAGTGATACGGATCTACGGATATTAGTACCATATACTCGCTGTCCTCGGCTTGCAGACCGGATTCTGAAATGGTTGCACAGGGTTTCTCATCCCCGTATAAACCGTCGTAATAAACGATGGGCAGACCGCCTTTGGTGATTGCGTTGCAGCTTTTCAGGCGGACACAGAGAGTGGACATGGTATCACCTGAAATCTCTATTTCAAGATTGTCACCTATCCCTTCAAGGACCTCTCCAAGACCATAGTTATAACTGGTCAGACTCCTTCCTGCTTCGCGGTTGAGAGCTTCCGTTTGGCAATACTGGTTTGCAAAGAAATGCTGGCTGGTCAGCTTCAGACCATTGACCCAGTTTACAGGCAAATATGTTAGTGTTTTCATATATTATGATGTTTTTGTTTCTACTTGTACACGTCGGATATATATCGTTTGATTATTCTTAATCTTATTGCCCTCACTCGTCAGAGTGGGGTCAAGTATTCTTATGAACAACGGGAAGTTAAACCATTTTGAGGTATAGAACATCCATCCGATTTGCATATCTTCCTTCTCTGTTTCAATCTTGTTTTGGGGGAAACGCCTGTTTTGGTCTTCGATAACCCAATTGAACCAATTCCCAAGAGATATTTCATTGGGCAGGCGGACAACCAACGAAGCGTATGTCGGGTCTTTTATATTCCGTTTGATCTTGACTTTGACCGTTCGGAAGCCGAAGTTGTCTATGTTGTCCCAATATTTCCGGTCAAAGGTCCCATAGCTCAATTCCCATGGGGTATATATCGGATGTGGAATGTCCAGGAACAGGGTCCTGCTATACATAATCAGATACGGGATTGCAAACCAGAGGATATTTGTTGTGTTCCATAATGAATAAGGCAGTTTGCTTATCAGTTCAAACAGCAGATAATAGCACCATCCGCCTAAAACACATATCGTGGTTAGAGTGAGAATGATAGCTGTTCGGGAGTTGCCAATACCGATTGCTCCGAACAAATCGGAGGTAGAAAGTTTGCAGAACAATGTCCCGAGGAGGATATAGGACAATATCGTGAATGTCAAGCCTCCCCAAACATATTCATTTTTTAGAAAACCGAACAGACCAGGTAAAGCGACGGCAATGGAAGCCAGAAGAACGAATATGATTAACTTCTTCAGGCTAAGTTTGCTCTTGATCGTTTTTATTCCGGTCAAGACAAATATCATTATGGCTACAAATAATGGAGCCAATAAGTAGCGAGCAAAAAAATACAGCAATATCTTCATTGTATAAATTTTTTATAAGTTCATATTATATCCTAATCGGTTTTCTCCGAGTATAAAATCCGTTTCTCCATGTACCAGATAATCAACTTCGATATTTCTTGTTGAAAGGATGAAAAATTCAAGTATCCGGCGGACATTGGATAGATGCGTTTTTATCTCTTCATACTCATCAGTCGGAGTGTCTATGATGATTGTTGCCATCAAATCATCGGTTTCGCTTATCATTAGACCATTAAGACCTAATGTCTGTCCGATACATCCGGAGCCGACTGAAAGGTAAACCGGCTCTTCTATCTTATGGACTTCCAATCGCAGTTTCACCTTCAATCCCAAAACGATAAGAAGCAGTTGCTCGATAGCGGGTAGGTTCTCTTTATACCTTTCTGCATTGCAGAGGAATAGGAACAGCTTATATTTCTGATGGGACGTAATGGACAGTTCCACATCCTCAATTACTTCTATCATCTTGATGAAGTTCTTCCTGGAGTCCGGGTCGGAAAAGAAATTCAGATGACGGTTATTGATACGGACCTTTTCTTTGAAAAATTCTGTATCAAAGGGCGCAAAAAATTGAATCAGTTCTTTATCCTGTTTTTCATTGGCTCGGATGGCTTCAACTATCTCTTTGTTACTCATACCCGGTGTACTAAGCACCAATGGATGAAATAGCAATTCCGGCAATTGATGGTAGATGCTGTTTCTTGCCAGATTCAGCAATATATATTCTTTGTCGGCATTTGCCGTCGCAATATGCTGTTCCGAAACGCTTAATACATCTCTGGATTTCACACGGCTGTTCATACCATGGCAATTAACCATAGTATGGTCCACCAGCCGTCGGTCAAGAATAAATTGAAGTTCATCATAAAAGATTTCTGCGACGAAATTTATTGCCTGACTTCGTTGGATGTTTTCCAAGGGTTTCTTTTGTGCTAACATTGTTCCCATATCAGTTCACCGTTTCTATAGTTTATGACGATGTTGTCACCCGGTCTGATTTGTTCAGAAACAATCAGACGGGATACGGACTTCTTGATATAAGTCCTTATGATTCCTGCTATCGGACGTGCGCCGTATTTGGGAGAATAACCTTTGTCTGCGAGATGTTGCAATGCTTCATCCGACAAATGCAACTGGATGTTTTTCTGTTTCATCAGTTGTTCTTGCAATCTTCCAAAATGGAGGTTGAATATCTGTTTGGCGACATTTTCATCTATTGGCGCAAACGGAACCACCTCGGTGAGACGTCCCAAAAATTCAGGTCGAAAATACTGTGCCATAACCTCGATGAGCTTTCCGGAATCAGGAGTATGCCCGGATTGTATCTGTTCTACGATCCACTGGCTTCCGATATTGGAGGTAAAAATGATTATGGAATTTGAAAAATCTCCTTCCCGGCCCAGTTTATCATGTATTTTGCCTTCATCCATCATTTGCAGGAAAACATCATAAACGCTGCTATGGGCTTTCTCAATCTCATCGAATAACACTACCGAATAAGGTTTCTGCCTGATTTGAGTGACCAGTAAGCCACCTTCCTCATATCCTACATATCCCGGAGGTGCACCATACAGCAATGCAGCCGAATGTTCTTCCTTGAACTCGGACATGTCAAATCTGATCATGGCTGATTCGTCATCAAACAGTAACTCGGCCAGTGATTTTGTGAGTTCTGTTTTCCCCGTTCCTGTAGGACCAAGGAAGAAGAATGAACCTATAGGCTTCTTGGGGTCACTCAGTCCGCTGCGTGATTCTATAATGGCATCTGATAAAGTCGTAATAGCCCGGTTCTGTCCTTTGACCCGTTCTTGCAATTTGCTCTCGATGCTCAAAAGTCGGTCCTTCTCGCGGGCTTGTATTTTTCCGATAGGTATATTGGTGCACTCCGCTACAATCGCCTCTATTTCCGAAGAGCGTATCTCTTCAATGGACTGGTCGGATAGAGCCTTTAATTCTTTGATGATGCCCGACAAATGCCCTGCTTTTATCGCGATGTCATCTTCTTTATCCCATACATAGTTGTCTGACAGTTTGGTGGTCAATACGACACTGATTTTGCTGAATACAGAACGGTACAGTAAGTAAAGCGCCCCTTCAGATATTTTTTCGTCGAGACTCTTTATTTCCTCAAAATCCGTTTCCAAATCAGATACACTGGCTCGTGCATTCTTATTGCATAGCCGGACGGCAGCAGCGGTTCTGTCAAGCAGGTCGATGGCGGCAGATGGCAGGCTGCGTTCCTTAAAATATCGTTTGGAGAGTGCGATTGAATCTTTAATACACGCATCTGAAATTCTCAACTCGTAATAGTTTTCAATCCTTTTTTTATGTAATTGTATGGCACTTTCAAGTGTAGCCGTATCCAGTTCTTCAATCTTTATGATATCAAGACGCCCTTCTATCGGATGCTTTTCGATGTTCTTCCGGTAAGAATCGTTCGTGAGTGTGAGAACAAGATTTGCGGCTCCCTCGCTGATTTGCGCACTTAATATGTTGATAAGTGTGGATGCTTTGCCTGATACGCTGTTCTCCAAAAGAACCTGTAAATCATCAATCACCAGCACAGCTTGTTCCAATTGGTTGAGCTTGTGCATCAGATTGACAACTTTTTGTGCTATCTCCGTTTCAGACGAGGTTGATGCGAGCAGTTTTGCCGTATTGAGTCCGACAATAGATATTTGCTTTAACATCTCATCTTCATTCTCACAAATATCTTTGACAAAGGCGTTGATGATGGAACTCTTTCCGATACCGGATTCACCGACAATCAGTATGCCCTTGTTCTCTGAGCGTTCGAGGCATTCTAAAATAGTACGGACCTCTTTTTCCCTACCGACGACAAAGCCACCGGCATTGATGGTTTCTTGCTTTTTCAGGTTGTCGGCATAAGGAACGCTTGCTGTTATCTGCATTTCCTCTCCTTGATAAGAATGCAACGGGGTAAGGGCATTGTAGTGGGACAATATGTCATCTTCCGAAACATCCAGCATCTCTATCTGCTGATGCGAATACACGACACCTTCACGCAATATGGCGGTAAACACACAGATGGAGTCTATGGAATCCGCTCCTAATTTAATTTTAGACCGTTCGGATTCATCCAAAACCTTTGACAGTTCTTCATCAGGTTCCACTTCTTCTGTAGAAGTGCCACTGGACCTATACATTTCGCGATGGGTGTCAAACCATTCCATTATGTAGCCGACATCCTTCTGCATCGAGGATAAAATTTCCTTTAGACCCGTGTTTTCTGCAAACATGGCCATGACAAGATGTGACACGCCGAACGTGTTATGCTTGTCTTGAAGTGCCATTCCTCTTGCTATCTTAAGGGCAGACACCAAACTTGGGCTATAATTGCTATCATTCATACGAATTTGATTTTATAGTTTGAATTACATACAGAGCGTTCAGTCAAATCTTTTTCAAGATAATGGGCCAATTCTTCCAGATTGGGAATTTCATCTTTATCAAATTGTCCAAACTTTATCTTGACCTCTGTCACTCTGATTAATCCTTTTTTGCTGTCGGGAGATATAGCTACACCATTACCGACTTCGACTGATTCAACGTGTTTTCCCAGCTTGTGCAACAAGTAGCTTTTGATGTCTTCTTTAGATATAATCCGTTCCCGGGACAACAGACCGTACCTTAAACTATGAATAAGTTCCTGTTCGCTATCATGCGTTGTTCCTCCTTGCATACAAGTACGCAACATGATGCCTGAAGCGTCATATTTTTCTATGTTGAATTGTTGTATCAGTGTGCGTTCATTGAAACCGTTCGCCAGAGAACCGGAAGTCACCCAATATTTTATCTCGGCATTGGTCGCATCCTTTTGGGGGACACTTAAAACAAAGGCCTTTATTTTGTTATCTCCTTTTAGCGTGGCCTCCAATCCTTTCTCTATATCATTTATCTTGTTGAACAACTCTTTGAGCTGCGTCGAAAGTGCATCCGGATTCATTGAAGCAAAAGCACTCCCGTCTTCTTTCAATAATTGTAACACTTTTGAAATTAATGAGCGGGCGCTGTCCGAATCAAATCGTTCAAGGTCGCCAAAATACAGGCTGAATATACCTGTCGGATTTTCCTCATACTGGTTCAGTCGGTTTACATACTCCCGGCCTTTGTTGTCTTGAAACGAGCGTATGTTCAAGAATTGTGTACGGCTCGGACATTTCAGGGGTATAATTCGTCCGGTGGAACGGAAATTATGCTGTTTGTAAACGATTTGTCTGTTTACAACCGGAAATGTGTTCAAATATACTTCCAGATTTTCAAGACTTTCTTTCGTGAATATTTCCGGAAAGACTATCTTGACCCAAAAGAGATTCTCAGAGTCGTCCGGAACCTCGCAGTCGGCCACATAACCGGGAAACATTTCTCGGTAGGTATGCTTCTCTTTGGAAGCATCTTTTATACTCACATTAAAATATAGGTCACTATAAAAATCGCGGATTTCATCAAAGTAGTGCGCATTACTATATGGATCTTCAACATGAAGACCTGTTTTTACATTTAATCGGTTTCCTGTACAGTCATAGAAGAAAGCCATTTTCATAAACGGAAGCAGCCCCATATCGGAAGGCTTGATACAAAACATCACAGAGTCTATTTTTTGCAGGACTTCTTTAGACACATCCAGCCCGACCCAGACGCAATAATCCGCTATCCGGTTTTTAGGGCCAAGGAAGCGTGTTGGAGTGTTAAAGCTATCGGTTGAATGCCTTATACTATCGTTGTATGCGATTGCTTTGACTTTTGCATCAACCAGTTTATAGGAAAACAAAGGGGTTATAAAGACTTGAATATCCCCTTTGCCAAATATGTTTTTCTCTGCATAAAAATGATCTTCGGCATCAAGTTCGCAACATTCCCCATGATTGGGGGTAATAGTCATAAGCGCATGGGCCGGCTTTGGCAGCGACCATTTGTTTCCTATGAGTATTCTGGACAGGCGGTGAAGTATCCGTGAATCGGACTGATCTATTTCTTGATGCAGTTTGTTGGACTCATGGGCAAAAACTTCAAGCAGCAAATCTATCACGGGGTCCATATCGCGTATATCGGATACACCCCAAAAATCCATAGCCTGCTTTACTATTCGTTCCTTTATTGCAATTTGTTTCTTGTC
>NZ_JH379357.1 GCF_000235885.1 Leyella stercorea DSM 18206 | reverse complement strand
AGGGTTATGCCCTAAATTGAGTACTAACAACAATTGATATAATCATGATATTTCAATATTTGTATAAACCGTTTTATGTAATAAGGCTGAATAAAGCTAATTTTACTATATGGTTTTTGTTTACTATTTTGGGCGGAAATTTGGGACTTGCTTCCAATGTGCTGATAAGAAAATACATCAATAATCTGTCACTTATTGATTCTATAGTCTTGGATTACCATAGTGGAAGTTTTTACATATTCTCCATCGTTTTGTTGGCTTCTTCTGTTGGAAACGTACTAATTGATTTTCTTTCAAAGAGAAATACAGATTTTAAGTCTCTAAAAGTAGTTTGGCTCGCTCTGACATTCTTGTTGTCATTGCTGTGTAGTTTAGCATATTCTGTATATATATGTGCACAAACGCCACAGATCAACAATGATGTGTCTGGCGATGTCTTACAATTGATACTTTTTCTTCTCTCAATAGTTTTTAGCACTTATTCTTTTTGTTTAGTCCTCATGGATGCGAATGATTCTGCCTTTGCTTCTATAAGTGACCGATATGAAAGACAAGAAGAGAAGAAAATACAAGAGATAAGTGAGAATGTTTCAAGTATAACTAACGATGGCAATGGTTTGAAATTATGAAAATAATATTTCCTTATATAGAAATAGAACAACCTATTGGTACTTTTTATATGAGTACCATCAATGCAGAAGTTCTTGCACAAATCGTCTCTATTCAACGCCGAAACGAGAAAGAAAAGCAAAATTTGTTTGGAAATAATCGTCTTCCAAAAGATGAGGAAGGTGTTCAAAGAGAACAATCCAAGGAGCGAGTTGAAAGTATTAGCAAATATTGCCAAGATCCCGATGCAACCTTTCCTACTCCTATTATTATTAGTATATATCGAGATAAAGAATATACAGACAATGGACATGAGTTCATTTTTGATATAGATGAATATGACACAATAGGAGATGTTATAGATGGTCAGCATCGTTTGTTGGGAATTATGAAATCTAAAAGAGCCGTGGACTTTAATCTGCCTGTGGTCTTGATGTTTAATTTGACCATGGAAGAAAAAGCATACGTGTTTTCTATTATTAATAGTACTCAGACCAAGGTCAGTATGAGTTTGATTTATGATTTGTTTGATTTGTCAAAAACACGAAGTTTTCAAAAGACAGCTCATGAAATTGCTCGTTCTTTGAATAAAATGAACAACTCGCCATTTTTTAACAGGTTGAAGATGCTGGGTAAAAAAGATGATAATCAATATTATGCAACCTTATCGCAAGGAACTTTTGTAACCCAATTACTTTCTTTGATGACGAAAGATCCAAATGGCGAGAGAAGTGCTCTGAAAAGAAATAAGCCACTACCAAAAGATGAACATTTGCCTTTGCGTCAATACTTTTTGGAAGGAAAGGATGATGTTATTTTAAAAATAATTCTTAATTGCTTTTCAGCATTAAAAGTCATATTTCCTGATGAATGGAAAAATCCTGATCGGAACATATTATGGAAGACTACAGGATTTGGTGGCGTAATAAAAGCTTTTCCAAAAATTTACAAATATGGTATTGTAGAGAATGATTTATCACAATCTTTCTTTGAAAAAATATTTGCTTCATTCAAAGAATATATGCAAGTGAACAATAAAGACTTTACGAGCAAATTCTATTCTGGCGGTGGAGAGCAACTTCAAGGAAAGTTATGTCAAGATATTCTCAGGGCTAATAATTTATAAGAATGCTGCTTATGATACGCAATGGTACTGTAGTTGATGTTGAAACATACTGTAAAGATAGGAAAAGACCAACTGACAAGGAAAATCTGAGATATATCTTGGAGGTGGGTAATGAGTGTCCCATGTGTGGAAAGATTATAACTGATTTTTCCGCTGATAAGCATAAACTTTATGAGGTCGCTCATATATATCCCAATAGCCCGACTGAAAAGGAAATGTCTGTATTGTCAGACGTGGAAGTGTTGGGGGAAAATTCTGAAAGTTTTGAGAACAAAATAGCATTGTGTAGAGATTGCCATAAAGAATATGATGAGCATAAGACAATAGAAAAATATAATTCAATGCTTAATTTGAAGAAGAAACTTTTACAAAATAGCAAAGCCCAAACTGCATTGTCGCATAATGTGGTAGAGAAAGAGTTGTTGGATGTAGTTCAACAAATATCTTCTTTATCAACGAATTCTGATTCTATTTCTGAAATGGAACCATTGTCCTATACTGTGATGAGCGTAAAGGCCAAAATACCTTCCAACAATCTTCTTCGAACTGATGTTGAAGGATTGGTTTCAAACTATTTTTTATATTTGAAAGATTTATTCAAAAGTTTGGATGAGATTAGTTTTGAAACAATTGCTGCATCTTTCAAACATTCCTATTGCCAAGCCCTAAAAGAACAATTGAATCAAGAAGAAATTTTTGAGTCACTTATTGATTGGGTGAAATCAAAAACACGTTGTTCAAGAACTGTTGCACGAATCCTTGTTTCATATTTTATACAGAATTGTGATGTATATGGAAAAATATCCCGATAAATTGTATTCTGTGCCAGAAAGTGTAGTCGGAATCATGCTGCAAATTATGGAGATGATTCCTGATAAAGGAATATTGTTGAACGATTTAAAAGAGTTGATGTCAAATGTTGACACTAATGATTTTATAGATGCTCTTACCTGTCTTTATGCCATACAAGCAATAAAATACAATTCATTTTATTTTATCGAAAAATCATGTTGAAAGAAATATTCTGCTCAAAATTTAAACAGCCCAAAATAGAGTTTCATAAGGGACTAAATGTTATATTAGGCGATAACAATGGTTCCAATTCCATAGGTAAAAGTACGATGCTTCTTATAATAGACTATGTGTTTGGAGGTGATACTTATGCAAAGAGTGATGTAATAGACCATATTGGTCAACATGAAATTTGTTTTTGTTTTGAATTTGGGGAAGTTAATTCTTATTATAAGAGAAAAACAGCACAAAGTAAAACGGTATTTGTGACAGATGCGCATTATGAGAATGAAAAGGAAATATCTTTAGATGATTATAAAAAACTCTTACTTCAGTTTTATAACATAGATGATGAAAACATATCCTTCCGCAATATTGTAGGTCTATATTCTCGCATTTATGGCAAGGATAATTGCAATGAAAAATTTGTGTTGAGTGCATATTCTAAACAGTCTTTCGATGATTCAATATCGTGCCTTATTAAAATCTTTGGTAAATACCCTGAGATACAAAATCGAAAAGAAGCAAAAAAGAATAGTGAAGAACGATATAAAACTTTTTGTGCTGCTGTTAAAATGGATTTCATAAAAGTGTATTCAACTAAAAAAGATGTTGATGAAGCCGAAAAAACATTGTTGCTTGAAAAAAATGATTGTTTGGCACTTGAACATCAACTATTAACAGATACATCAGTGTTAACTCCTGTTCAACTTCAGACAATTTCTGATTTGAAGGATGAAATGGCAAGAGTTTTGGCTTTGAAATTTTCTCATAGAAGTAAATTAGGAAAATTACAAGTCAATATAGGAAAGCTAAAGAAAAAAGTTGCCATTGATATAGAAAGACTTCAAATTTATTTTCCTTCTATCAATATAAACGAGATTGAAAAAATCAATGAATTTCATGAAGGCTTAGTTAATGAACTTAACAAGACAATTCTCAAACAAATCACAAAAGAAAAAGAAATATTAGAATCAATAGAGAAAGAAGAAGAGGTAATAAGAAATAAGATAGATTCCGTTATTTCACTGAACCAAGCAAACAAAGTTGTTTTGGATAAACTTATTGAGTTGAGAAAAAGTGTTGATAATAAAGAAAAGGCAATCGCTGATTATAAGAGACGTGAAGACTTGAAAGCAGAGAAAAAAGATGCAAAAGATATGTTTGAGAAAACTCAGAACCTAATTCTTGCTGACATTCAGAACAAATTGAACAATGAAATTTCAATCTTGAATGAAAAGGTTGAAGGAAAAGAAAAGCAAGTTCCTTTGTGTTCGTTGTCATCAAAGAGCTATACATATTTATGTCCTGATGATAGCGGAACTGGAACAAACTTTAAAAATTTAGTCTTATTTGATTTGGCTATATTGGCTTTGACTATGCTTCCATTTGTTATGCACGACACCTTACTTTTGAAAAATATTGAGAAAAAGAGAATGGATGCTATCATGAAATTATATTCGCAAGAAAAGAAAAAACAAATATTTATTTCTTTTGATGAATTGGCAGATTATAGTCCTACAACACAAAAGATAGCTGAAGAATATAAAGTCCTCATTTTATCTCCTGGAGGAAATGAATTATTCGGAATATCTTGGAGTAAGAAAATAACAGAAAAACATAATTAGAACTAAAATAGACGATGATACAATCCTACACAAAATATAAACAATTTCACTCATTGGTTGTAGCCAAGGAGAATGGGAAAGCCGTTCGAAGCGGCTTGGACTTTCTGCGCTTAGTGGCAGAAGAATATAGCCGCTTGGAAGTGTATAACAATCAAGAATGTGATGGCGATGATTTCTTCACTTATCAAGTGGAGAAAGAACTGGCACAGGTGTTGAGAGACGAGGCTACTCCTATTGAATCTGTTGCTGTGGCTCAGAAAGACATGGCCGAAATTGAGAAGATTGAGGCATACGATGATTATTGCCTGTGTTTCTTTGACCATATCCGTGAGGCTATCAATTTCCGATTGGCGGATGCGGATACATACCTTGCAGACCTTGACAAGCAGATAAAGCATCATACCTACGAATATAAGAAATTGGTGAATGACGAAAACTTTGACCAGTTGAGCTCTCTATTCAGATTCGAGGAGTTGGGCAAGTTGCTCATCAAGAAGATAGAGTGTCTGTGGACTCATGGTAGAGAGAATGAAGTGGATGGCATTATTGTTTCAGCATAATCCGTTCTATACGGTCAACCAATTGCCGATGGATGAGCAGAAATTAATTGCTCAACTCATCAATCTGAAATTTGACGAGTGTGTTGAAGTGCCAAGAAATAACGAGAAGCATCTTATGATGCAAAAAGTTCATTTGGTGGTGACATACGAGGATGGCAATACTTGGAAGTTATTTATGCCTGATTGCATAAGGACAATACTAAGAGATACTACGGAAAGTCAGATTGGTGATTATAGAGAAGCGTGAGGAACTTTGCAAAATACAAGCGAAATATTCATGGTCTTCTGATAAGAAAAATCCTGTACAGCAGAGCATCGCCGATGCCTTGATGTATATAGTATTTATGAAATTGGTATAACATCATTATTGGTTCTTAGACATTGTTAATGGCGGATATCAGTCTATTTGATTACCAAGAGGATATGAAGGAACGGATTGAGAAGGCGTTACGCCTTCATCAGTCCGTGATGTCACAAATGCCGACGGGAACAGGAAAAACATACCTGTTAACAGCTGTCATAGACTCTTGCGTGAGCAACAATCCAATGGATAAAGTATGCGAACAGTTGATAGAACCAGGCAACTATTATGACATGAAGTTCTTGCAATGATATTCAGCTTTTTGATTATCAAGAGAACATTGTGACAGCAGTGTTTCTCGTATTCGGGCGTTTCGGATGGTTTGGCAATGATGCTCGTATCGGTCGGCGCAGATGTTCGTATCGGTCGGCGCGGATGTCCGTATCGACCGGCGCAGATGTCCGTATCGGTCGGCGCAGATGTCCGTATCGACCGACGCAGATGTCCGTATCGACCGACGCGGATGGTTTTAGTAGTGCTTCGACTCCATATCCCTTCGCGATTTTGACTTGATTACGAGCCACACACCGCTGAACACGAGCACTACTGCTACGGCTTGCTTCCACGTGAAGAGGCACATGCCGCAGGCGATGCTCACCGATACCGCCACCACGGGCTGCATATAGTTGTAGATGCTCACCACGGTGGGGCGCAGCGTGCGTTGCGCCGTCTGCATGCACAGGTAGGCGATGTAGGTGCCGAAGAATACCACGAAGCCTGTTTCGAGCCATGTCTTGAGGCTGACCGCCTGCCAGTCGGTAGACGCGGCGTGCGAGCCGAGGAACGGCGTGAGCAGAATCGTAGCCCACGTGAACATCCACTTGCTCATGGTTATCGGACTGTAGCGTTTCAAGATGTCGCGATAGAGCGAGAGGTAGAGCGCGAACGACATCTGTGCAGCTACGCACAGCAGGTCGCCGCGTATGTCGCCGATGCGCGAGTCGTTGGCTACGGCGGTGCTGGCTATCAGTATGACTGCGCCCGAGCAGCCTACGCCCACGCCCAGCGCTTTGCGCCCCGTGATGGGTTCCTTCAGGATGAGTGCTGCGAATATCATTGCGAAGATAGGCAGCGACGTGGTTACGATGGCGGCGTTAGACGGAGTGGTGATGCTCAGACCGATAGTGAAGCAACACTGGTTGCACACGAGTCCGAACACGCCGGCTCCGCAGAGCACGAAGATGTCCTTGAGCGGCACATGCTCGTGCTTGGTAAAGAGCGATGTTATCCAGAAGAACACCGCTCCGCCCAAGGCACGCAGATATACCATATTCAGATTGTCCACCCCGTTGAGCATCGCGTCCTTGCCGATAGGAGCCATGAGCCCCCAGATGGCGCAGGCGGAGAGGATGGCGAGGTGGGCAATCAGTACGCGTTTGTTCTGCATTGCGTCTATACGAGGTGAGCGATGAGGTCCTCACGCTCGCCGGCGAGCATGTCGATAACCGGAATTTCGACCATGGTGTAGCAGCCCGGCTGCTGGCGCATTGTAGCGCGAGCCACGTTGACGAGCACCTGACCAGTGAGTGCAGGGTTGTTGATGCTCATGGTGAACTCCATGCGCTGGTTCTGTGTCTTGCCGCTCACGCCCTTGCGTGTGAGATGCACGCCGTGGCCCATGTCGCGCACGGCATCAACTGACGGTACGGCGAACACGTGAGTCTCGTCGTTAGAGAAGTAGGGGTCTGCCTTGATAGCTGCCGTAACGTCTTCGAGTTTTGCGCCCTCTTCAAGTTCTACGTAAACCATGCGGCGGTGCAAACCCTCGCCCTTCGGTATGGTCATAGACAGAGCATCCTTTACGCCCTCCTTAGAGCGCACGCATACGCTGTGGCCCATCGACATACCTGGTCCGAAGTTGGTGTAGCTGAGGCCCTTTGGTGCGAGGCTCTGCATCAGAGTGCGCACGATAGAGTCGGAACCCGGGTCCCAACCTGCAGCGATGATGCTTACCGTACCGTTCTTCTTGCACTCCTCAGAGAGAGTGCGACGGTAGTCGACGATAGAAGTATGTATGTCGAAGCTGTCTACGGTGTTGATACCGAGTGCTGAGATCTGCTTTGCGTACTCCTCGCACGAGCGTGTCGGAGTAGCAAGGATAGCCACGTCCACGTCCTTCAGCTCGCGGATGTCCTTCACAACCTCGTACTGTGCCAGTTCGGCAGGCTTGTTCTCGGCACCATGACGGCGCACCACACCTGCAATCTCAAAGTCGTCGGCAGCCTCAAGCGCCTGAATCGCATACTGACCGATGTTGCCGTATCCCACTACGGCTGCTCTAATCTTTTTCATGTCTTTCACTTTATTATAATTAATAAATAGACGTAACACATCGTATTATAGATGTGTTGCATCGTTCTTGATGAGTGCAAAGTTATAGAAAATCATTAAAACAACTTCTTCCTGTATGACGTTTTTTTATGTATTTTACAGTCTGTTAGGCAAAATCATTAAAAATAGGTATTTCATAATTCGATGATTATGCTTAATTTTGCAACCGTAAAATAAAAATACTCAACGACAATGAAAAAGAAATATCTTGGCAAGACCATCGGGTCGTTGCTTATAGTACTTCTTATGATGCCGTTAGGACATGCACTGATGATTCTGATGGAGCACTTCCTTGAGCCGACAACGCTTCACTATTCGGCGTTCTTGATGGGCTTCGTAGGACTCGTAATCACCATAGCTGGTGTGTTCGTGAAAGGCGACACACGCCAGACCTGCTTCGGACTCGCCGGAGCCTTGCTCTTTTGGACAGGTTGGGTGGAGTTTTTGTTTGCTTACTTTGCTCAGCGCTTTGGTGTACATTGCGATCTTGTAGGCAACGGCGTTGTACAGACTGTTACGGAATACGTCAATGGTGTCGGCGTAAACCATACGTTCACGATAGACGGAACGCCGCTCGAAGAGTTCTCGCGTGCCGACCTTAAGGCGATACGCGGCTCCCGACCGGAGTATCTCATCATGCCTGCCACCTTCGGCATGTGGATGATGTTCGTAATGATGTACACCTTCTGCACCCGCACCGGCTGTCTGTTCATCCGCTGGGTACAGCGGCATTGCGGAATAAACGAAAAGGTGGAGTTGCGACCTATGGCGTATCATCCGAGCATAGTGATGTTCATGGAGTGGAACATCATGATGTGGGGACTTTACATGCTGCTTATGTTCTGCTACGACCCCGTATTCCTCGGCGACCATCACCCCGTAACCTACGCCGTTGCAGCCATATGCCTCATCGGTTCGGCACTGATGTTCAAGAAGCAGCTCTACATCAAGTCGTGGGGACGCAACCTGCGCATGGCTTACGCCACGGTTATCGTGTTCTGGACCTTTGTGGAGGTGGTTGCACGCAACGGACTCTTCAAGGAGATATGGGTCGACCCGATGAATCATGTGGTGGAGATGAGCGCAGTGCTCGCCATCTTCGTGGCGCTCATCGTGGGCAGCTGGATGTATAATGTGAAGGATGCTGAGGCTGACGCGAAGTTATTGGCATAGTTTATACATTATATATAATATACAGCAATAGTAAAAGACAATATATAATAACATTAAAAAACAAAAATAATAGCAACTCTTTTTATGAAAAGAATTTTTACTCTCTTGTTCGCTGTTCTCACAGCAACAACAATCATGGCACAGATGCACGGACCAATGAAGTTTGTAGGCGCTTCAAAAATGAGCGTATCAACAATGAACATTGATAATCCCAGTGACACAATATTGTTCGCTATGAACGGCATGGAGTCGGGCAACATCACTCTGCCTGCCATGAAGGGTATGCAGACAATACCATCGTTCACCATCAGCGGTGCTAAATTCACGTTGGGCGAGAACCATGTCGTTACGTTTGCCGACCAGACTTTCAGCACAAAGGTGAAAGTGGACGGAGATGAGAAGAACATCACCGGCTCATCGCTTTCAGGCACATACAACATGGCAGACAACTCGCTCTCGCTTACTGTTGTGTTCCAGTACGGCAAGATGCCTATGTCTATGACATACAGCGTGAAAGGCTACTACGTTAAGGCGGTGTCTAACCCCATCACTGTTACAGTGGGCGGACAGTTCACATACAACAACGACAATGTTACATACGAGTTGCGTCGATACAAGGACGGCGAAACAGACAAGCTCGACGTTACTGTTCCTTCCTATACGCTCGCAAACACCATCATGGGCAACCTCACACTCGGTTCGTACACCGTGAAGGGACTCGTTTACGACGAGGCTCAGGGCGGCTACTACCGCGACTATAAGAACGACGGACTTAAGTTCCACTTCACAGCCGTTCAAGGTGGCAAGACAACAATGGACAAGGACTATGACTTCGCAACAGACAAGGATAACAACATTCTTGTAAAGTACGAAGGCAATGACGTAAGCTCTATCGTCAACACCTTCCAGGTGGGAACCATGCCTTTCGGCATCGTGTCTGTGTTCAGTGGTGCAACAACATCAATAAACAACATCACCACAACGCCGTCTCACGATTTCAACACCACACCGTCTCAGCAGTACAACCTTGCTGGTCAGCGTGTGGACAACAACTATAAAGGCATTGTTATTGTCAATGGTAAGAAGTATTTGAGAAAATAGTATAATGATTAAAAAAGCCATTTTACTTGCTGTTGCAACTGTGAGCATACACATGCTCACAGCCTGCAACGGCATTTTTGATGATATATACGACCAGCCGAAGCCCGTCGTGCCGGCGAAAGGACAGCTCGTTATCGACGCTACGAGCTGGACCGACTGGTATTATGTCGACCTGCCACGCCTGCAGCGCCTTGCTGAGGAGGGCGACGAGGACGCTCTGCTTAAGGCTCAGAGCGAGTTCGAGAAGCACCCGATACCTTTCACGCTCAGTGAGGGCAAGGGGGACGGACGTTCGGGGCAGTATCTGTACTGGTTCGACGTGTGGGGTGAAGGCATACAGAACAACGAGTTCCGCCAGTTCACCGAGACCGATGCGCAGCAAGACCCCGAGGAGTGGAGCTTCGCCGTGCACCGCAACAACGTGCGCACAAACGGTGGTGCCGTCTACGAGACGCAGTACACCTCCTTCGACCAACTCCCCGAGTCGAGCACCGAATTCGCTAACAAGGAGTTCACCGCCGACGAGTGGAGCGAGAACGAAGTGTGGAGCAGTAAGGAACAGATGCTGCTAAGTCTCGTGCCGTCGCAGGGCATCAATATTAATAAGGTGCTCTCGTCGTGGCTTGAGTTCAAGTTCAACGTGCCGCCCGACTACAAGCCCAACAAGCATGTCTTCATCCTGCGACTTGCCGACGGCACCTACGCCGCTCTGCAGCTCGCCGACTTCATCTCGCCCGAAGGCAAAAAGTGCTTCCTGACCATTAACTATAAGTATCCGTATTAGGGAGTTGTGGTGGTGAGATGGTTAGGTGTTAAGATGTTAGGGTGTTGAGATGGTGAGATGTTGAGATGTTGAGATTTGCACATACGCAACCAGCTTCTGTGAATTCTGCGAATTCCGTGGGATAACAACGCGCCCTAACATCTGTGCAGATCTGTGACATCCGTGGGAGAACAAATGCATCCCGCCATCTGTGTAAATCTGTGAAATCTGTGGGAAACTCACAAGATTGCGTGGGTATGGCAAGATGCCATACCCTCCTATAATTAAAAATATAAAAAGATAAATGATAAAAAACATAATACTTCCGCTCGCTCTTCTCGCAACCGCGCAAACGGCGATGGCGCAGGCAGACCCAGAACTCGACGATGTGCAGCTCGACTCCATCTTTCGCCATTACGAACTGGAGGAAGTGGTGGTGACCGGCACACGCACACCGAAGTTCCTGAAGGATACACCTATACAGACACGTGTCATCACGTCGCGCGACATAGCCCGCACCGATGCCACGAACGTGCAGGATCTGCTGCAGCAGGAGTTGCCCGGCGTGGAGTTCTCCTACTCGATGAACCAGCGGACCCACCTCAACTTCGCCGGATTCGGCGGACAGGGCATCCTCTTCCTCGTAGACGGCGAGCGTCTCGCAGGCGAGTCTATGGACGATGTCGACTTCTCGCGTCTGCTTATGGCTGGCGTGGAGCGTATTGAGATTGTGAAGGGTGCGTCGTCAGCGTTGTACGGCAGCAGTGCTGCTGGTGGAGTGGTGAACATCATCACAAAGAACGCCACCGAGCCGTGGACCCTGAACCTGAACGCACGCTACGCCAAGCACAACGACCAACGCTACGGTGGCGTGTTCGGACTCAGCTCGAAGCACTGGAGAAATGCGTTCAGTGCCAACTATCACAACAAGGACAACTACAACGTGACGAGTGCTGCCAACCCCGTGACACGTGTCATCTCCACCATCTACGGCGAGCGCACCGTCGACTTCAAGGATAAGCTGACATGGCGACCCTCCGACCGACTGAGCATCGGAGCACGTGCCGGCTACTTCTTCCGCGAGACAACACGCACCGTGAACCTGCCCGAACGCTATCGTGACTTCTCTGGCGGCTTGCGTCTCGACTGGCTGATTACCAAGGACGACAACCTGCAGGCGAGCTACGCTTTCGACCAGTACGACAAGTCGGACTATCAGCAGCTGCGCCACCTCGACATACGCGACTACAGCAACGTGCAAAACACGGTCCGACTGCTCTACAACCACTCGTTCGGCGAGACAGCGATGCTCACTGTCGGTGCCGACTATATGCACGACTATCTCTTTAACACTTATCTCGCCGGCGCAGCACGCGAGCAGGACTGCTACGACGTGTTCGCGCAGTACGACTGGAACATCACTGACAAACTCGAAGCCGTGGCTGCTGTGCGCTACGACTATTTCTCCGATCAGTCGAACTCGCAGCTTACGCCAAAGCTCAACCTCCGCTATAAGCCCAACCACCGCCTCGTGCTGCGTGCCGGCTACGGCATGGGTTTCCGCGCACCGTCGCTGAAGGAACGCTATTACAACTTCGACATGGCTGGCATCTGGATTGTCGAGGGCAACGAGAATCTGAAAGCCGAAAAGAGCCACAACTTCACGCTCTCTGCTGAATACTCACGCGCCAACTGCAGCCTTGCCGTGTCGGCATATTACAATAATGTAATAAACAAGATCTCTACATCGGCGCCCTATTTCAAGTCGATAGAAGACAAGCTGCCCTATCTGCCCTATACCAACCTCGCCAACTACAGAGTGTTCGGCGCAGACGTTAGCATGCAGGCACGCTGGCAGAACGGCATCTCGGCACGACTCAGCTACGCTCACACCAAGGAGCGCCTGCCGAAGGACAAGGATGGCAACACCATAAACAACCAGTACATACCGGCACGAGCCCATGCTCTGAACGCCAACGTCGACTACGACCATCAGTTCACGAAGCGCTACGGTATATATGCTTCGCTCAACGGACGCTTGCTTTCGGGTACGGAGAACGTGGAGTTCAAGAACTACTACGACGTGACCGAGGGCACGGTGCGTGTGAAGTATCCTGCCTACACCCTCTGGAAACTCTCGCTCACGCAGCGTGTTGGCAAGGCGGTGAGCATAACCACCGCCCTTGACAACCTCTTCAACTATCGTCCGAAGCACTACTACCTCAATGCGCCGCTCACCGACGGCATCACGTTGCAGGTAGGAGTGTCAATCGACGTAGATAAGTTGTTCTGATAAGCATCGGAAGTTTATCTGATAAGTATCGGAAGTTCATCAGACAAGCATCGGAAGTTTAAGAAGTGATTGGTAAAAGCTAAAGTTTAGTTTAGACTAACACCTCTTAAACTTCTGTTTTTTATATTATGAATACCCAATTATTATTAGTATATTTGCAGCGATAATTTAACGACTAAGCAAATATGGTACTTTCAAATCTTCAGCACAGCGGCCGCGTAGAGTCGCTACACCCGTTGTTCAAGACCGTGTTCGACTACGTGAAGTCGCACGACTTGCTCAATACTCCTTGCGGACGCATAGAGTTGCAGGGCGACGACCTCTTCATCAACAACGTCAACCCCGAGTGCGTAGCAGCCGACAAGCAAGTGCTTGAGGTGCACCGTCAGTATATCGATATCCACATCCTCCTCGAAGGCGAGGAGACCATCGGCTGGAAAGCTATTGAGGACTGCACGAACGAGACAAAGCCCTACGATGCCGAAGCCGACTGCGCTCTCTATGCCGAGCCGGCTTCCGCTTACGTGAAGCTCCACCCCGGCGAGTTCCTCATCGTGTGGCCCGAAGACCCACACGCACCGGTGATTGGCGAGGGAAAGATTCGTAAGCTGATTGTTAAGGTTAAGCTTTAAGAGTTTTGAATTTTGAATTTTGAGTTTTGAATTTTGAATTATGCGCTTTGCGCATTTTGAATTTATGAATTAGGAATTGAGATTTGTGAGTTGCGAATTCTTAATTCAAAATTGACTAACTCAAAATCGGCGCAGCCGATAATTCAAAACTCAAAACTCAAAATTCAAAACTCAATATCGGTTATGCCGATCTTCTTCCAATCGAACCCTGCCACCAGTTCTTCAGCCGTCACCCTATTAGGCGACTCCTGCAGTCCTGCCTTATAAGCCAACAAGCCTATAATATCCTCTGCTTCGAAGCGCGATCGTAAAGCCTCCATGTCGAGACTGCGGTCGCGCTTCGACAGTCTCTGCCCCTCGGTGTTGCAGAGCAGCGGCAGATGAGTGAAGCGCGGCGGAGCAAATCCCAATTCCTTTGCCAGATAAATCTGTTGCGGCGACGAGAGCAGCAAGTCGCGACCGCGCACTACCTCCGTGATGCCCATCATCGCATCGTCCACCACCACCGCCAGCTGGTAAGCCCACGCCCCGTCCTTGCGTCGCACGATGAAGTCGCCGCATTGCGTCGTCAGGTCTATGGTCTGCTCGCCGTAGTGTCCGTCGACGAACGACACGATGCCCTCGTCCTCCTCCGGCACACGCATACGTATAGCCGCCGGTCCGCTATGCGTCCCCGGTTTCAGATTGCGGCACGTCCCCTTATACACCACGCGCCCGTCGCTTTCGTGCGGAGCCTGCGTAGCCAATATGTCCGCACGCGTGCAGTAGCAAGGGTACGTCATACCACGATCAGCAAGTTTCTGCAGCTCCGCCTCGTATATCTCGCCACGCTCGCTCTGATAGAACGGACCCTCGTCCCACGTCAGTCCGAGCCATTCGAGGTCGCCCATAATCAAGTCGGCATACTCCATATGCGAACGCTGCGGATCAATATCCTCAATACGCAGCACCCATTTGCCACCCTGCGCCTTTATCGAAAGCCACGACAGCAACGCACTGAACACATTGCCCAGATGCATACGTCCCGTCGGTGACGGCGCAAAGCGACCCCTCTCTATATATTCCTTATTGCTCATCTTTGTTTTATTAGGAGGGTAGGGCATCTTGCCCTACCCACGCACCCTTCTTTAGTATTAGGAGGGTAGTACGACTTGCCCTACCCACGCACCCTTCTTTAGTATTAGGAGGGTAGTACATCTTGCCCTACCCACGCACCCTCGCACTGCTATATAATGACAGCTTAAAGGCTGCGTGGATATGGCAAGATGCCATACCCTCCTATATTAGTCTGCAAAATTATAAAGAATAATCGGTTTGAGCGTAAGTTGTTGCAATAATATTCAGTTTTGTTACAAATCGATACTTATTTGCTGAGTAAAACTACGAATTCGTTGAATATTTCGGTTTGTTCTGCCTATTTATTTGAAAGGTTACAAATCTTTTCTATACCTTTGCAGTGTGTTTGAATAAAACAATAAGAAAATGAAAGGACCGAGCGCGTGAATCGTCACGTCGCCCGGTCTTTTTTGTGTTTAAAAACCTTGACAAGCTATTTACGAAACAGTTACATATAGCAAAACCGCCCGGATAGGCGTCGTTTCCGACTGTCCTATCCGGGCGGTTTATATATAAATGTATAAGTGGTATTCTATGCGTGTAGCATTAGATCTGCACCTTCACGGTTGTAGCCTGAGCATTGCATACTACAGTGACGAGATATGTGCCCTTTGCGAGTTCCACCTTTGCCTTGTCGGCAGTAGTGGTGAGTCCGCTAACAACGCGTCCCTCGAAGTCGCTCACGAGGATGCGCTTTGCGAGTCCTGCAGTCTCCGGCATACTGATCTTAACGCAGTTCTTGCCAGCAACAATGCTGAAATCCTTTGCTGCAACCGTAGAAGCTACGCCGTCAACCACCTTCTTCTCAGCCAGACGGAACACACGTGTAGCGTGCTTGCGCACATCGGTTGTAAATGTGCCCGTAGCTTCGCCTGCCTCAGCATTCTCCATCACGTCACGAACGGTGTAAGTCTTTGTCGGGTCGAGAGCCGGAATAGCTGTGAAGTCGAATGTAGCCTGCTTCTCAGAGCTTGACATGTTGGTTACAGAGAGAGCCACGTCGCCGTTCTCGCAGTCCTTAGCGAAGACAACGAGGTTGTCTGCCTCAGAGATAAGGTCGCCCTGCTGCCCCATGCGGTCCTGGTTGAGAGCGATAAGCTCCTTGTTGCGCAGCAGCTTGAAGTCGGCATCGGTGAGGGTGTTCTTGCTCGGGTCGAACGACAGAGCCATCGGCGAAGACCACATACACCAGAGAGCGAACTGTGTAGCATACTCGTCGTCGGTCATACCGGCGCCAGTGCCGCCGCAGAGGTCGTTAGACGACTTACCCGTAGCGTGCAGACCGGTGCAAAGCATATCCGAATCGTTGAAGCGGTTAACGCCCTGATAAGCAGAGAGGTTCTTCATAGCCTCGATGCTCTGTACGACGCCAACACCGCTACCAGAACCAGTCCAGCAGTCGCGTACGTCCTGCGAGATGCGCCAGCAGCGTCCGCCTACCTCAGCACCCCATTTCCACGGTTCGCGCACGCCCCACTCGCAGATGTAGAGCATAGTGTTGTTGCCAGCAGCAGCGAAAGCGTCAGCAAGAGCTTTGTAGCGCTTCTTGGCTGTCTCTACGTCGTCCGGCGCATAGCAGTAGTCGCACTTCACAACGTCTACGCCCCACTCGGCGTATGTCTTGGCGTCTATTTCCTCGTAGCCGTACGAACCGAATGCGCCGGCACATGTTCTGTCAGCAGCGTCGGTGTAAAGACCGAACTTCATGCCGTTCTGGTGAACATAGTCTGCAACAGTCTTGAGACCGTTCGGGAAGCGTGATGCGTTAGGCTGCGGTGTGCCGTCAGCCTTGCGTGTGCCCTGCCAGAGGTCGTCCATCATGATGTGGTTCCAACCGCACTCGTACAGACCCTTGTTCTGGAAGAGCTCTACAGCCTGCTCAATAATTTTCTGTGAGATGTTGCCCTGAACCGAGTTCCAAGAGAGCCAGCCCATGAACGGCACCGGGTGCTGCAGAGAGCTTGATACGGTGAGCGTTACGTCCTCCGATGTTGTCTCGCCGTCTACTGTGACGTTAATCTGATATGTATATACGCCTTCTTCAGCAACTACGCCCTCTACGATATTGCGGGCTGCGTTCCATGTAAGACCTGCAGGCAGATTGCTTACAGAGAGCTGAGCGCCAGTAACGGTAGAGCGAACCTTCTGCATGAAGCGCACGTTAGGCTGCGAGAACACGGTTGTAGCACAAGCGAGCTTTGTGGTGAGTTCCTCTGCGCTCACGATGCACGGACGTGTTGAGTTCTGATCCTGGAATACGAGATATGCGTTAGCCCAATCGACGTGGTCGCAGGTGTTTGTGCCGTCGTTGCCGTTTGATGTCTCAAGATAGAGATACTTCCAACCGCTGAGGTTGTCAGCGTGGATGTCTACCGACTGGTTCGAGAAGCGGTTGATAGTACCCTTAGCCACATCCTCTGTAGCGCCACCTTCAGCCTTTACGTAAACATGATAATCGAAGTTGCCAGCCTCCTTCACCTCGTCGTCAACGCCGAGCACAGTGTAGAAGTCGGTTACCGATCCGTTGAGCTTGATGATAATCTGCGACGGTCCGTGTGTGCCCACTCCGCTCTCGTACACCTTGCCACCGACGGTGATCTTGTTGCCGTCGATGCTCTTGTCCTTCTTCGGAGTGTGGTTCTCCCAACCGCACTTTGTCTTTTCTGTTTCGAGAGACGAAAGACGGATGTATTCCTGACCTAAAGGAGCGTCGGGGATAGTCACTACGTTAGAGCCTTCCTGCCACATATCCGACTCGTTGATGAGCTGCGGAGCTGTGCCAGCGTACTTGAAGTAGGCGTTGCCGAGATCTACGTGGTCGCCCCAAGCCTCTTCGCCCTTGTCGAAGTTGAGAATAAGATACACTGCGCCAGTAAGGTCAACATCAATCGTTGTGCCGGTAGCGTCGTTGACATTGATAGTGCCACTCTTCACAGTCGTAGCCTGTTTGCTGCTGTTGTAAGTAGTGACAGTGTAGTCAACGATGCCGTGCTTAGCCTGGGTAGGCGCTGCTGCATCAATACCGAAAATAGCGTGAAAACTTTTGGCACCATTCACCTTCACCACAAATTTTGAAGGAGCATGTGTGCCTACACCCGTTGTGTAGGTGTTGCCGGCTATAATAAGCGGTGTACCAAACGTAGCCTTGTCGGCATACACCTTATTCTTATTATCGTCGTTGAAATAAGTGACAGTAGTCAGGTCGAGCGAACTCAACAGGCATACGTCGTTACCAGTTGGGGGGGGTAATTGTCTCTGCTTTAGCATCAACAATGCCCAACACACTGACAAGAAGCAAACCTATCAGCGCGCTTACGTTACGTAAAAGTTGTTTCATTGTTTTTAATTAAAAAATTGATTTGTTGTATAATAGAATTTCTGCAAAGTTACCTATTATTGTCTGATTGGCAAAACATTACATCATGTTTTAACATAAAAAAGGTTCGTGGCGGCAACATGGCATGTGTCTATTTGCTTAATAGCAAAATTATTTGTAATTTAGCGACATAAAAACCAGACAATTCGCATGGAACCTAAATATAATATGAACAGATGAAGATACACCAGAAACTACACCAATACATATTTGCTGCGTCGGTCGTCTCGCTGCAAATACCGGCATCTGCCACTGCTCAGGTGCAGGAGCTGAACGTGCAGCGCGACACAATCTCCACATACCTGAAGATACAGAACAAAGGTATCGTAAACAATGCGCTCGACGTGTTGAACGGCAATGCAGCCGGTGTTAACGTTACGTCGAACGGCATGGACCGTATGGCGCAGCTCTCGTCTGTGCGAGTGCGCGGAACCACATCAATAGTCGGTGGCAACGACCCTCTCGTCATCATCGACGGCGTGACAAGTGACATCGCCACGCTCTCCACCATTTATCCTGCCGACATCGAGAGCTTCTCGGTGCTGAAGAATGCCGCTGAGACCGCACTCTACGGCTCGCGCGGTGCGTCGGGCGTTATCGATGTGAAGACAAAGAGGGGAACGGGCAAAGGCTTCCAAATATCTTATGAGACAAACATCGGTCTGGAAGCCATGTCAAAGAAGCTCGACATGCTGTCGGCTGACGAGTATCTCGCTACTGCCAAACGCCTCGGGGTGTACGCCAACAACGGCGGATACAAAAACAACTTCTACGATGTCATCACCCGAACCGGCTTTGTTCAGAACCATTATTTGGCTTTCAGCGGTGGCTCGGAGCAGTCGAACTATCGTGCGTCGTTCGGTTATATCGACCATAATACCATAATAAAGACCAAGGACTATAACAATTTCGTGGCAAAGATTGACGTCACGCAGCATGCTTTCGACAACCGTCTTGTCGGCGACTTCGGTGTGTTCGGATCTACATACAAGAACAATGACATATTCGACCCGCAGATGCTGTTCTACTCTGCTGCATGTCAGAACCCTACTTATCCTGCCGCACGCGATGTCAACGGCAACTGGACAAAGAACGGTTCTGCCTATCGTATCAATCCGCCTTCTGCCGTGCTTGCCGAACGTAGCGACCAGAAGGAGATGTACTTCAATACCCACATGCGACTGCTCTACAAGCTTGCGCCCTCGCTAAATCTGTCGGCATTCGGCAGCTACTCGTACACCTCAAACGAAAACTCTGAGTTCTGCCCCACATGGGTGTGGGCGCAGGGCAACGTATATCGCGGCGAGTTCAAGAAACAGGAGTATCTCGGCAATGTCTCGCTCGACTATGCCCATACATGGGGCAGCCACACGTTGGCAGCAGGACTCTCCACCGAATACCATTACCTGGAGCGCACCGCATTCTGGACACGCGCCAAGGGCATAACAACAAACGAGTTCGGCTACAACAACATCGGAGCCACTGCGTCGCGTCCCTATGGCGCTACGGGCAGCATCTACGAAGACCAGTCGCTGGCATCGGTCATGGCAAACGCCTCCTATACATTATATAATAAGTATAAGCTGACGCTCACTATGCGTGGCGACGGTTCGTCTATGGTGGGCGACGACCATACATGGGGCTTCTTCCCGTCTGTCTCGGCAGAATGGGATATTAAGAAAGAGCACTTCTTAAGCGGTTTCGACGGAATAAACACTCTGAAACTGCGCACAGGCTACGGACGCTCGGGCAATCTGGGCGGCATATCCGCCTATACCACAATGAACAACGTGCAGCAGACGGGCATCGTACCCGTCAACAACACGCCGACCGTGACGCTCGGCACCATACGCAACAACAACCCCGACCTGAAATGGGAGACAAAGTCGACGTTCAATATCGGTGGCGAGATCGGACTGTGGCACAACCGCCTTATGCTTACTGCCGAATACTATTACTCTAAGACCACCGACATGCTCTACTCCTACGACGTGCCCGTGCCGCCGTTTGCCTACGACAAGCTGTTGGCAAACATTGGCGCTATGTCAAACCAGGGTCTTGAGATTGGTTTTTCTATAGCTCCGGTGCAGACAAAGGATATAGACCTGAACGTGAGCCTGAACCTCTCGTTCCAGAAGAATAAGTTGCTGTCGCTCTCCGGCAACTATAACGGCATGAATATGTCGGCTGCCAACATCACAGCCATTGGCTCCATAGATGGAGCCGGTCAGAACGGCGGCGACAACAACCATGTGCTCTACCAGATAGTAGGACAACCCTTGGGTGTGTTCTATCTGCCCCATTGCACCGGACTCTACAAGGACGAGCAGGGTACGATGAAGTATAGGATAGAAGACCTCGACCGCAACGGCACCATCGACTTTGGCGACGGTGGCGACCGACGCATCTGCGGACAGGCTACGCCGAAGGCAACGCTCGGCTCAAACATATCGCTGCGCTACAAGAACTTCTATATGTCGCTGCAGATGAACGGAGCCTTCGGACACAAGATATTCAACGGTACGGCATTGGCTTACAACAACATGTCGTCGTTCCCGATATACAACGTGATGAAGGGTGCGCCCGAACGTAACATCGTCGACCAGAACGTGTCCGACTATTGGCTCGAACGCGGCGACTACCTCAACTTCGAGTATCTAACCGTCGGCTACAACGTGCCGGTGAAGAGCAACATAGTACGCTCGCTGCGCGTGTCGTGCAGCGTCAACAACCTTGCCACCATCACGTCGTACAGCGGACTGACACCGATGGTCAACTCCTATGTTGTCAACTCGTCAATGGGCATCGACGACAAGCGCTGCTATCCTACGTACCGAACCTACTCCATAGGAGTGAGCGTGCAGTTCTAAACAGCCCGAAATGTTTTCACCAACGTAACGATTAATGACTATGAAACATAAATTTTTCGCATTGTCTGTTCTCGCCCTTTCGCTCTCGTTGACGAGTTGTCTCGACGAGACACCAAAGGACCAAATACCGGAGCAGAATATTTACGACTCTGCCAACAACCTGTATGTCAACGCCGTAGCTTCGCTGTACAACTACATCGGTGCACACGAGGAGGGCGAAGGCTTGCAGGGCACATGCCGCGGCATATACGACTACAACACGCTGACCACCGACGAGGCTATCATGCCCATACGTGGCGGCAACTGGTATGACGGCGGACTCTGGCAAAACATGTACAACCATACATGGACTGCCACCGACACCGATCTGTACAACGTCTGGAAATATCTCTATAAGGTTATCGTGCTCTCCACAAAGTCGTTGGAGACGATAGACCAGTACAAGGCGCTGCTTACCGACCGACAGCGTGACGAGTACAAGGCGGAAGTGAGAGCCGTTAGAGCCATGTTCTACTATTATGCTATGGACATGTTCGGACGCATCCCCATACTTGAATCGACAGCGCAAAAGACTGCCGACATACGTCAGAGCGAGCGCAGCGAAGTGTTCAGCTATATCGTGAACGAACTGCAGACCGTGGCGCCGCTTCTGCCCCTTGAGCACAGCAACCTGCAGGGCAACTACTACGGTAGGGTGACGCGTCCGGTGGCATGGTTCCTGCTTGCCAAACTCGCCCTCAACGCCGAAGTGTACACCGACAACAACTGGACCGATGCGTCGCGACCCGACGGCAAGGCAATATTGTTCAATGTCGACGGCACACAGAAGAACGCATGGCAGACCTGCGTCCACTACTGCGACCTGATAGCAACTGCCGGATATTCGCTCGAGAACGACTATGCAAGCAACTTCGCCGTGCACAACGAAAACTCGAAGGAGAACATATTCACCATTCCGTTGGACAAGATGCTATATCTAAACGAATTCCATTATCTGTTCCGCTCGCGCCATTACGCACACGGTGGTGCATACGGCGGCGCTTCCGAGAATGGCACCTGCGCCACGCTGCACACCATGGCTGTAAACGGATACGGCACAGCTTCGCCCGACACGCGCCTCGAACTTAACTTCTACACGGGTAGGGTAGAGGTTGACGGCAAGTATGTGACCCTCGACGACGGCACGCCGCTCCAGTACCAGCCGCTCGCCGTCGAGCAGAACCTCACGGCAAGCAAATACATCGAAACGGCAGGAGCACGCATGAAGAAATATGAGGTAGACCGCACAGCCTACTCCGACGGACGTATGCCCGACAACGACATCGTGCTCTACAGATACGCCGACGTGCTGCTGATGAAGGCAGAGGCAAAGGTGAGAAACGGAGAGTCGGGCGACGAGCAACTCAACGCCGTGCGCTCGCGTGCCGGAATGCCCTCGCTTGCAGCCACACTCGCGAACATCCTCGACGAGCGTCTTTTAGAACTCGTGTGGGAAGGCTGGCGCCGACAGGACATGATACGCTTCGGCACCTACTGCGAGCCGTACGACATACACACACCGTCAGATGCCGACAAGAAGCGATACACCATAGTGTTCCCGATACCGGAAAAGGCACGCGAACTGAATCCGAATCTCGCGCAAAACCCTGGATATTAATAAAAAACAATGCCGGCATTGTAGATGTACCATTGTGCAAATAAAAAACAAATAATGAATAATTCGTGAAATGAAAACAAAAAAATACCTCAAAATAGGTATAGTATAATTCTTTTTTTGTAATTTTGTAAGCGTAAAGGGTGTGAGACGTAAAAGCTTATGCCGCTTTCGTAGAAAAGACTTTACACATTAATAATTTAAATTATTATAACCGATTATGATTTATTCAAAAGAAGTAGACAACATGTGCGTTGTCGCAAAGGGTCCTAACCACGGACCGGCTCCAATTCCTGAGGAAGGAAAATGGATTTATGCCAAGGAGATTAAGGATATTTCTGGCTATACTCACGGTGTGGGTTGGTGTGCTCCGCAGCAGGGTGCCTGCAAGCTGTCTCTGAACGTTAAGGACGGCGTTATCCAGGAGGCTCTCGTTGAGACTATCGGTTGCACCGGTATGACTCACTCAGCAGCTATGGCTTCTGAGATTCTCCCGGGCAAGACAATCCTCGAGGCTCTGAACACTGACCTCGTTTGCGATGCTATCAACACAGCTATGCGCGAGCTCTTCCTCCAGATTGTTTACGGACGTACACAGAGCGCATTCTCTGAGGGCGGTCTCGTAATCGGTGCTGGTCTTGAGGACCTCGGCAAGGGTCTTCGCTCACAGACAGGTACTCTCTACGGTACAGTAGCTAAGGGTACACGCTACTTGGAGCTCACAGAGGGCTACATCACACGTCAGTTCCTCGACAAGGACAACCAGGTTTGCGGTTACGAGTATGTTCACCTCGGCAAGATGATGGAAGCTATCAAGAACGGTATGGACGCTAACGAGGCTGTGAAGAAGTTCACTGGCTCTTACGGTCGTACAACTGCCGAGCAGGGTGTTGTTAAAGCAATTGATCCACGTAAAGAATAATAAGGAGATACACAACTATGATTAGAAAAGTAAGTTACGAAAGTCAGGAGCGCCGCGAGGCTCAGGTTCTTGCCGCTCTCAACGCTGAGGGAATCAAGAGCCTTGAAGAGGCTAACGAGATTTGCGAAGCTGCAGGTGTTGACCCTTATCAGATGTGTGAGGACACACAGCGCATCTGCTTCGAGAACGCAAAGTGGGCATACGTCGCAGGCGCAGCCATCGCTATCAAGCGTGGCGTTAAGACAGCAGCCGACGCTGCAGAGGCAATCGGTGTAGGTCTGCAGGCATTCTGCATCCCTGGTTCTGTAGCTGACGACCGCAAGGTAGGTCTCGGCCACGGCAACCTCGCTGCTCGTCTTCTCCGCGAGGAGACACAGTGCTTCGCTTTCTTGGCAGGTCACGAGTCATTCGCAGCTGCTGAGGGCGCTATCAAGATTGCAGAGATGGCAAACAAGGTTCGCAAGAACCCGCTGCGCGTTATCCTCAACGGTCTTGGCAAGGACGCTGCTCAGATCATCAGCCGCATCAACGGCTTCACATACGTTAAGACAGAGTTCGACTACTACACAGGCGAGCTGAAGGTAGTAGACCGCATCGCTTACTCAGACGGTCCGCGCGCTAAGGTTAACTGCTACGGTGCTAACGACGTTCGCGAGGGCGTTGCTATCAACTGGAGCGAGGACGTAGACGTATCTATCACAGGTAACTCTACAAACCCGACACGTTTCCAGCACCCGGTAGCTGGTACATACAAGAAGGAGCGTATCCTCGCTGGTAAGCCTTACTTCTCAGTTGCTTCTGGTGGCGGTACAGGCCGTACACTCCACCCGGACAACATGGCAGCAGGTCCTGCTTCTTACGGTATGACTGATACTCTCGGTCGTATGCACTCTGACGCTCAGTTCGCAGGTTCTTCTTCAGTACCTGCTCACGTAGAGATGATGGGCTTCCTCGGCATGGGTAACAACCCGATGGTAGGTGCTTCTGTAGCTATCGCCGTGGCTATCGACCTCGCACTGAACAAGAAGTAATTTTTCGCTATTAGCGAGATTTACATAATATGACGACTCCCATAGTCCGCAAGGATTATGGGAGTCGTTTTTTTTATTTTAACTTGAAAGACGCACGAGGTTTCAAATGAAAAGTATATATTTGCATTTGAATACTATTATTTGCAATGGAGACAATGAACAGAACAAAGGAGTTCGACCGCCTCGCCTTTACGGTGTTGGCTATCGAGGCTTCTGCGCAGAAGATGAATATATCGCCGTCGGAGATGAGAAGGCGACTGGAGAAGGTGGGGCTTATCAAGAGTCTCATACAGGATTGCTACGACACTTTGCATACCGAGAGCCGCGAAGCCGTAGCGAACGATGTCGTTGAGGCTCTGAAAAATTGGGAAAAAGAATAAATGGAAAAGCAAATACTATAATTTGCAGTTTAAATCATACGAAAGGGTATAGTTATGTTAGACTTCTTATTATGGAACAAAATAGCACGTATCATTGCGCAGCTTGCCGATACTCTGCATATATCAACAGACAGAGCATTGCAGATATTCTATGATTCAGATGTGTGCCGTATGCTTCACGACAAAGACCTCGGGCTGCATCTGATGAGCGACACATATATTGTTAATGACTTGATAGCGGAGCTGAGGAATAAGCAATAGAAAAATATGGATAAAGGACAATTTCTGTTATACCAAACGCCTGACGGCGATTCACAGATAGAGGTGAAACTGCAAAACGATACCGTCTGGCTCTCGCTTGACCAGATGGCTGAACTGTTCCAGCGCAACAAATCCACTATTTCACGACACGTAAAGAATGTGCTGGAGGATGGGGAGTTGGAGGAAAAATCAGTTGTTGCATTTTTTGCAACAACTGCAGCTGATAGTAAAACATACTCTGTAGCTTACTACAACCTCGACATGATAATCAGCGTAGGCTACCGCGTGCATTCCTATCGTGGCGTTCAGTTCCGTATATGGGCGACAAAGGTATTGAAGGAGTACATCGTTAAGGGGTTTGCCATGAACGACGACCTGCTGAAACGTGCAGGAGGAGGCAACTACTTTGACGAGTTGCTTGCAAGAATACGCGACATCCGCTCCAGTGAGAAGGTGTTCTACCGCAAGGTGCTTGAGATATATGCCCTCAGCATCGACTACGATCCGCGAGTGGAAATGACACAGAAGTTCTTCAAGACTGTACAGAACAAGATGCACTATTCGGTTCACGGTCATACGGCGGCGGAAATAATATACGAGAGGGCTGATGCCGAGAAAGACTTTATGGGACTGACCTCGTGGGCAGGACCGATGCCTACGAAGCTCGAAGCCGAAATAGCAAAGAACTATCTCACACACGAGGAGGTGAAGTCGCTTAACCGCATCGTGAGTCTGTATCTCGACTTCGCCGAAATGCAGGCTGAGGAACACCGCCCGATGTACATGAAGGACTGGATAAACATTCTCGACGACTTCCTGCGTATCTCCCGAAAGGACATCCTTACTCATGCCGGCAAGGTCTCCGCCAAACTCGCCAAGGAGAAAGCCGATAATGAATACGACAAGTTCAAGGAACGCACCCAGAACAATCTCTCCGCTGTAGAGATTCACTTCCTTGAAAACTTTGAACGTGAACAGAAGAGATTACTCCGAGATAAATAGTGTGTAGCTGAAAAAATCTACCATATCTTCCAGTATCGCCGTAACTCTCACATTATAAACACAATAAAGGCTGGCAGATAACTTCAGAAACGGGTTATCTGCCAGCCTATCTTCCAGCTTATGGCTGGTTATCTTCCAGTCTAAACGATTTATCTTCCAACCTCAGCATTTCTTTTAAATTAGTTTGATGCCTAAACTGTCTTTTTTTAAATAAGGTTGACACCCTA
>NZ_JH379356.1 GCF_000235885.1 Leyella stercorea DSM 18206 | reverse complement strand
GCGGTTTTTTAATTCCGCCAACAGGTTAAAAAACAAACAATGAACAACAAATCAAACGAGAAAAGCAGTATGGTGCTGAAAGCAGCCTTTGCGATGCTCGCAGCAGGTATGCCAATGCAGTATGCTTCTGCCAATGGCAACGTGGCTCCTAATGCTTTGACACAGGCTCAGGGCTCTGTCGTTCAGGGTACTGTTAAGGATGGTACTGGCGAACCACTTATCGGCGTTAGCATTGTAGTGAAGGGTGCCACTGGTCTTGGTGTAGTGACCGACATCGACGGTAACTACAAAATCAACGTTAAGGACAAGAACGCTGTCTTGGTGTTCTCTTACATCGGCTACACACCGCAGGAGGTAAAGATCGGCGGTCGTGCAAGCGTAGATGTAACCATGAAGGACGAGAGCTCAGTGCTCAAGGAGGTCGTAGTAACCGCCATGGGTATCAAGCGTAAGGAGTCGTCACTTACTTACTCTACACAGCAGGTGAAGGCTTCTGACCTCAACCGCGTGCAGGACCCGAACGTTGCTAACTCTCTCGAGGGTAAGGTATCTGGTGTAACCATCACTCCGTCAGCAGGTGGTGCAGGTGGTGCTTCTAAGATTATCCTCCGTGGTAACAAGTCAATCCTCGGTTCGTCTACTCCGCTTATCGTTGTTGACGGTGTTCCTATGAACAACTCGCAGCGCGGCCAGGTAGGCTCAGGTGCAAACATGCTTACAACAGGCGTATCTGAGGGTAGCGACGCTCTCTCAATGATCAACCCTGACGACATCGAGTCGATCAACGTGCTGAAGGGTGCCAACGCTGCCGCTCTTTACGGTTCTGAGGCTGCCAACGGTGTCCTCATGATCACCACAAAGAAGGGTCGCGAGGGTAAGGTTGGTGTTAACTTCTCTTCTAACGTTACATTCGACACTCCGCTCACAACCCCGAAAATCCAGAACGTTTACGGTGCTGCTATCGACGAGAACGCTCACACAATGAGCATCAGCAGCTGGGGCAATAAGGTATCTTCACGTACCAACGACCAGCTCATCGTTCAGACTCCGATGTACGGCGAGCACTTCGGCAATACAATGAACGAGGTACACCTCCGCAACCGCGCGGGCGACGACGTTGCCGACTTCTTCAAGACCGGTGTGACAACCAACAACTCTATCGCCCTCTCTGGTGGTACAGACAAGATGAGCAGCTACTTCTCTTATGGTAACTCTCACGCAAACGGTATGATTGACAACAACTCATACAACCGTCACACTTTCTCTTTCCGTCAGAACTTCAAGCTCTACGACCGTGCTACTATCGACGTGTCGATGAACTACATCCAGACAAAGACAAAGAACCGTCCTGGTGGTGGTATCACAATGAACCCGATCTACCACTTGTACATGATGCCGCGTAACATCGATCTCGGCTACTATCGCGACAACTACCGCGTTGACAACGCTTCTTGGCTCACAGGCTACCAGACATATTTCAAGCGTGAGGGCAGCAACTATACAAAGGTTAAGGAGCAGGGCACAGTAACAGGTCAGCCGATGCAGAACTGGGCTTACTCAGCTCAGGGCCAGAACAACCCGTACTGGCTTATTAACCAGAACTCAAGCGTAGCTAAGGAAGACCGTTTCTTCGGTAACGTGACTGGTTCACTCGACATCTACGACGGTCTTTCGTTCCAGGCTCGTTTGGGTATGGACTTCACAAAGTACGAGAGCGAGTCGAAGCGTTACGCTACAACATGGCTCCCGGCTTCTATGGAAGACCTCGGTCGCTACTGGTGGAGCTACTCTAAGACAACCGACCTCTACACCGACTTCATGCTTACTTACAACAAGACATTCGGCGATTGGGACGTTTCTGCAACAGCAGGTTATGTAGGCCACATCCGCAAGTCGTACGGTCATAGCAACGACGTGACTGCTACATATTACTATGGTGACCGCGAGCACCTCTCTACAATGGCTAACTACTTCTCTACAGCAGCCGGTGGTCCTGGCGCTACATCTCCAAGCCAAAGCTCTGACTGGAACAAGGGTGCTGTTGTAACAGGTCAGATCGGTTGGAAGGAAATGGTTTACTTCGATGGTTCATACCGTCGCGACTGGTACCGCGCCTTCCGTCAGTTCAAGGATCGTGGTACGCCTGAGGATTACGGCTACTTCGGCTTCGGTGCGAACGCTATCGTAAGCAACCTCGTTAAGCTCCCAGAGTGGTTCAACTACTTGAAGTACCGTGCTTCTTACTCAGAGGTAGGTAACTCTATCCCGGGTATCGTTTACGCTGGTGCTACACGCAACTTCGAGACAGGTGCGTTGGTTCCGTCTTCATGGGCTACCTTCAAGGATCCGCGTCCTGAGAAGACAGCTTCTTTCGAGACCGGTATCGAGGCATTGTTCCTCAACAACCGCTTGAGCCTCGACTTGACATACTACAACTCTACCATGTCTAACCTCTACCTCGTTGGTACCAATGCTTCTGGCAAGTCTATCCCGATGAACTCTGCTAAGATTCGCAACCAGGGTATTGAGGCTACTATCGGCTACGACTTCAAGTTCGGTCAGCTCCGTTGGAAGACATCTTACAACCTCTCTTACAACGACAACAAGATCCTCCGTACAGCTTATGACGAGGAGACCGGTAAGGAGAATGTCATCGCTACATACGTAGGCGGTGTGCAGGTGCTCTACAAGGAAGGCGGCTCAATGGGCGACATGTACGTAACAGACATCAAGCGCGACGAGAACGGTCACTACGTTCTTAACGCTAAGGGTGGTTTGTCAATGGAGACAGAGTCGAGCAAGACATACGGCAAGTATGTAGGCAACCAGAACGCTAAGTGGCAGATGGGTTGGTCTAACACATTCACATGGAAGGACCTCTCGCTCTCATTCCTTATCAACGGACGTATCGGTGGCAAGGTGCTCTCTATGACAGAGTCGTTCCTCGACGGTGCAGGCTTGTCACAGCGCACAGCTGACGCTCGCCTCTACGCTGAGAAGAACAAGATCTACGCTGACGCTATCTATGGCAACAACATCCTGGGTATCCGCCTCGACGATGGTTCAGGTCGTATCGTTCCTATCGAGTCTTACTACAACTCAGTTGGTGGTGTAACTCCTCAGGACATCGAGCGCTACCTCTACAGCGGCACCAACTTCCGTCTGCGTGAGCTCTCTCTCGGTTATACATTCCGCAACCTCTTCGGCCAGAACAAGAACCTGAGCCTCTCGTTCATCGCTCGCAACTTGTTCTTCCTCTACAAGGACGCTCCGGTTGACCCAGACGTATCGCTCTCTACAGGCACTGGTCTCGGCGCATTCGAGGTATTCAATATGCCGTCGTCACGTTCGTTCGGCTTCTCATTGAATGTAAACTTCTAAACCAATTCAAAAAAGTAAAAAAGAATTATGAAAAATTCAAAGATATTTGTTTACGCTGCGCTTGCGCTCTCTGCCTTCGGTATGCAGTCGTGTCTCGACTACGACA
Organism: Leyella stercorea DSM 18206; assembly: GCF_000235885.1. Taxonomy (GTDB): domain Bacteria; phylum Bacteroidota; class Bacteroidia; order Bacteroidales; family Bacteroidaceae; genus Prevotella; species Prevotella stercorea. The sequence goes on along the minus strand of NZ_JH379356.1, from coordinate 2,361 downwards.
CCCCGGGTGACGAGTTCAACGCAAACCAGACCATCGTGCCTCCAGTGATCAGCTCTGGTAAAGCAGATGTCATCGACTACGAGAAGGTGATTTCTGACGAGGGTGTTGCAGAGGCTATCATGGCACTTGACGATAACATCCGTACAGCTCAGACCGGTGTTTACGGTATCCGTGGCGGTAAGGACGGTGGTGCTCCTGAAGCACACGCTTACCAGTTCTGCTACACACTCGGTCCTGACAACTACGTACAGTACTTCTGCGTACCTCACTACGACTTCCCGTACTCTAACTTCACATTGCGTTCTACATACGACATGTGTAAGGGCTCTATCGGTGGTCCTGGCAGCGGCTTCTCTTCAGCTAAGCTCTACATCGCTCCGCTGTTGAACACAGAGAAGATCGACTCAGTTCCTGAGTTGAAGGCTATCTTCCTTACTCTCTTCAACTACTCGGCTATCGAGAACGCCGACCTCTTCGGTCCGATGCCTTATGAGGAGTTCAAGGCTCTGCGCGACAAGTCGCCGTTCGAGTACAACGACGTACGTACAATCTACTACGGTGTCAAGAAGAACCTCGACGACGCTATTGCTTGTCTGAAGTACTACAAGGACAACCGTTCTCAGGCTTACAAGGAGCAGCTGGCTAACGTAATGTACAGCTACCTCACTATCGTTAACGAGCCGTATTCAAAGACTTGGGAGGATATGGAGCCGTGGATCCGCTTTGCCAACTCACTCAAGCTCCGCATGGCTATCCACATGAGTGGCATCGAGCCGGAGACAGCTAAGACATGGGCAGAGGAAGCAGTTCGCGACGGTGTCATCACCGACGTTGACAATGAGGTTGCCATCTATCCGGCATTCTCTGGCAAGGATCACCCGCTGGTTGAGATCACAGGCTGGAGCGACGCCGTTATGGGTGCTTCTTTCCTGAACCTGCTTGAGAACCTCGACCACCCGTACATGAAGTATCTCTTCACAAAGAACAGCGTAGGTCTTGCTAAGTCTCCGCAGGCTGTAGAGGGTTCTTCTTGCCCGGCTACCACACCGATGAACTCTGTATACGTAGGTATGCGTGACGGTGTTGCTCCTGGTGAGGGTCAGGCAGCAGCCAACAACCCGTACTGTGGCTACTCTATGCTCGACAAGGCTTACTTGGCTCAGACTCAGGCTCCTCTCTTCCTCATGAAGTGCTCAGAGGTTTACTTCCTCCTCGCTGAGGGCGCTCTCCGCGGTTGGAACATGGGCGGTACAGCTAAGCAGTTCTACGAGCAGGGCATCCGCAACGCTTCTCTCGAGAGCCGTTCGTTCATGGGCAACAAGTACAACGAGCTGGTTGACGAATACCTCAACGTTGAGGCTTCGAAGAACATCCCGTACGTTGACCCGCAGGGTCTCACACCCGATATGCCGAGCGTAACAAAGATTGGTGTGAAGTGGAACGAGGGTGATTCTCCTGAGGTTAAGCTCGAGAAGATCATCACTCAGAAGTACATCGCTTCTTTCCCGTACAGCTACGAGTCATGGGTTGACCTCCGTCGTGTAGGCTATCCTAAGCTCTTCCCGATTCTCGGTGTAGCTGACGGCGACGGCACAATCGGCGCTGGCGATCCTTGGGTACAGACAAAGGAGAATATCATGCGTCGTATTCCTTGGGCTTCTGACGATCCTCAGACTAAGGAGGATATCGCTAACACTGGTATCCCAGCTCTCGGTGAGGGTGCTACGGATACTCAGGGTCAGCACCTCTGGTGGGATAACGGAGCTTCTAACTTCTAATCCGCACGTTTAGATTTGTATATATAAAAAGGGCAGGGTTCCGGCTTCGGAACCCTGCTTTTTTTGTTTAATAGGTCCTAATCCCAAATTTCTATATAACTTTTGGGATTACAATCCCAAATTTATATATGATTTTTGGGATTAGAGCAATTTTTTCGAGATGAAGTGGAATTCACGTCGTGCCAATACTCAATTCCCTTCTTCGTTCCTAACAGCGTATGATGTGAAGGAAAAGGCAGTGGTGACTCCCGAGAACTGGATAGAATGGGTTGTGTAGGGTTGCAAAGTAATAAATATAATCGAGTAGCTGAAAAAATCTACCATATCTGTCAGTATGCAGCGCAAACCGCTGTGTGTCAACGAGATAAAGACTGACAGATGCCCGCTTTTTTGAGTCTGTCTGCCAGGGTATCTGCCAGGGTGTTTGTTAGGGCATTTTTTATGGTGTGTAAGGTATCTCCAGTTGCAGCGGAGTTTTACTCCGGTTGCGGCGGAGTTTTGTTCCGGTTGTGGCGGAGTTTTACTCCGGTTGTGGCGGAGTTTTGCTTATGTGTAGTTTAACGTTTTTAGTTGACTACTTTCA
>NZ_JH379355.1 GCF_000235885.1 Leyella stercorea DSM 18206 | reverse complement strand
CAGTTCAAGCCCGGGTAAGGTTCCTCGCGTATCATCGAATTAAACCACATGTTCCTCCGCTTGTGCGGGCCCCCGTCAATTCCTTTGAGTTTCACCGTTGCCGGCGTACTCCCCAGGTGGGATGCTTAACGCTTTCGCTTGGCCGCTTACGTCAGACGCAAACAGCGAGCATCCATCGTTTACCGCGTGGACTACCAGGGTATCTAATCCTGTTCGATACCCACGCTTTCGAGCTTCAGCGTCAGTTGCGCTACAGCAGGCTGCCTTCGCAATCGGAGTTCTTCGTCATATCTAAGCATTTCACCGCTACACGACGAATTCCGCCTACTTCCTGCGCACTCAAGTCTGGCAGTTCGCGCTGCAATGCCCAGGTTGAGCCCCGACATTTCACAACACGCTTACCAAACGGCCTACGCTCCCTTTAAACCCAATAAATCCGGATAACGCCCGGACCTTCCGTATTACCGCGGCTGCTGGCACGGAATTAGCCGGTCCTTATTCATAGGGTACCTGCAATATGCCACACGTGGCACACTTTATCCCCCTATAAAAGCAGTTTACAACCCATAGGGCCGTCATCCTGCACGCTACTTGGCTGGTTCAGACTCTCGTCCATTGACCAATATTCCTCACTGCTGCCTCCCGTAGGAGTTTGGACCGTGTCTCAGTTCCAATGTGGGGGACCTTCCTCTCAGAACCCCTACTGATCGTAGCCTTGGTGGGCCGTTACCCCGCCAACAAGCTAATCAGACGCATCCCCATCCTTCTCCTTCACATTTCGTTCACGTTAGATGCCTGCTGTGAACCGCATATCGTGTTAGGCCGCCTTTCGACGGGTTATCCGATGGACAAGGGTAGGTTGGATACGCGTTACTCACCCGTGCGCCGGTCGCCATCATCGGTTGCAAGCAACCGACATGCTGCCCCTCGACTTGCATGTGTTAAGCCTGTAGCTAGCGTTCATCCTGAGCCAGGATCAAACTCTACATTGTAAAATATTT
>NZ_JH379354.1 GCF_000235885.1 Leyella stercorea DSM 18206 | reverse complement strand
TGGACGCACCGTCCCTTGCTGTCGTATTCCCAGCGGTAGGTGTCGCCGTTGCGGTCAGTCTTCTCCGTCATCAGGTGGCCGCTATACGACATCTCCGTGGTCTTGTCCATGGCGTCGGTGATGCCCGTCATGTTGCCGGATTCGTCGTAGGTGTACGACACCAGACGCTCTTCTCCCTTGTCGGTGACGAACGACAGGCTCGTGACGCGTCCCTTCGTGTCGGTGGCGGCGTGTACCGTGCGTCCGGCAGGGTCGCTCACTCCGGAGAACCTGCCGTTGCTGAAACGGAGCTGTATATGAAGCCCGTCGGGGTTTTCTATGCGCGTCATGCGCCACGCGCCGCCGTCCCGCATGTCGAAGCGGTATGTGAGCAGGCTGTCATGGCTGTATGCCTCGTAGCCTTTTTCGGTGCGGCGCAGCGTCACGCGTTCCGTGCGCATGTAGAACTCGCCGCCCGGTGCTATCGGCGGGAAAGCGACGGCACGGCCGTCCTCCATGCGGAGCATCGTCACGCCCTCGTCCTCGAAACTTTCCACCGTGCGGTCATAGCAGCAGTGTACGCCATGGCCCAGCCAGCCCTCGTACTCCGAATCGGAGTACCATGCCCGGCTCCATTCCA
>NZ_JH379353.1 GCF_000235885.1 Leyella stercorea DSM 18206 | reverse complement strand
TCCGAAGGCTACAACCTCGTGACCGACTCCACGGGCGGCACGACCACCTACCGCTATACACCCGACCAGCTTGTGACCGCCGAAATCGACCCGCTCGGCAACGAGACGCGCCACAGCTACACGGACTTCATGGAGCCTTACCGCACCATCGACCCAGAGGGCGGCGTCACGGGCTACAGTTACGACAATGACGGCAACCTCACCGGCGTCACGTACCCCGACGGCAGCGGCGAGATGTACATATACGACGACAAGGGACGGCTGAGCATCCACGTGGACCGTGAGGGCAACAAGACCGTCCGCCTGTACGACACGGAGCGTCCGCACCTTGTCAGCCGCTTCATAGACCGTGACGGCGGCGTCACGGAGTTCACCTACGACAGCCACGGCCAGCCCGTGGGCGTCGGCAAGGGAGACCGCCGCTCCGAACTGTCCTACGACGGCTCGCTGAACCTCGTGTCATGGCACGAGGACGGAAGGCTGCTCGGCGGCTGGAAGCATGATGCCAGGGGCAGGCTCATCGAGCGAAGCTCTCCCGGCAACCGCACGGAGTTCTACGTGTATGACGCCCTGGACCGCCTGCGGCGCATAGACGCCCGTGACGGTAACGTCATACA
>NZ_JH379352.1 GCF_000235885.1 Leyella stercorea DSM 18206 | reverse complement strand
CTCCTACGATTAGAACCGTTTGCTATTCAATTGGCCAAATATTTTAGTTTTGACACACTCCCCTATAAGACTGTGTGGGTACGGCAGGATGCCATACCCTCCTATGTTATTTTTCGCTCAGCGGATTCCATCCTTGCGCCTTCAGTTCGAACTCCTGGTTGTCGCGTGTTACGAGCATCTGTCCGAGTTCAGGACGTGTGATGTGTCCAATCAGCTTCACGTTGTCCATCTGCTGAATCTTCTCGTGGTCGCCGATTGGCACGGTGAAGAGCAGTTCGTAATCCTCGCCGCCGTTGAGGGCGCACGTCGTTACGTTCATGTTCAGCTCCTCCGCCATCACCGCCGTCTGATAGTCGATCGGAATATTCTTCTCGTAGATGCGGCATCCGCAGTTCGACTGCTTGCAGATGTGCATCAGTTCGCTTGAGAGTCCGTCGCTGATGTCCATCATCGCTGTCGGTCGGATATTGAGTTCGCGGAAGCGAGCTATGATGTCGCCGCGAGCTTCGGTCTGCAACTGGCGCTGCAGCAGATACTCCTTGCCGGCGAAGTCGGGCTGGAAGCCCTTCAGCTCTTCGAGCGCACGCTTGTCGTTCTTCTTGCGCGCCTCGTCCACCTGCTGGTAGTAGACGCTCTTCTCGCGTTCGAGCAGTTGTAGACCCATGTAAGCCGCACCGAGGTCGCCCGTCACGCAGATGAGGTCGGTATCCTTTGCTCCGTTGCGGTAGACGATGTCCTCCTTGCGAGCCTCACCGATGCAGGTGATGCTGATGGCGAGTCCGGTGTACGACGATGTGGTGTCGCCGCCAACGATGTCGACGCCCCACTTGTCGCAAGCCATGCGCAGTCCGCTGTAGAACTCCTCCATGTCCTCTACCTTGAAGCGCTTGCTCAGCGCGATGCTCACGGTGAGCTGTCGCGGTGTGCCGTTCATGGCGAAGATGTCGCTGATGTTCACCATTGCCGACTTGTATCCGAGATGCTGCAGGTCGATGTATGTGAGGTCGAAGTGTACGCCCTCCATGAGCATATCTGTAGTTACGAGCACTTCAGAGTCGGGGTAGTGGAGCACGGCGCAGTCGTCGCCCACGCCCTTGAGGGTCGATTCGTTCTTTATTTTTATGTTGTCGGTGAGATGGTGGATAAGACCAAACTCACCGAGTTTTGAAATGTCGGTCATTTTTAATAGTTAACGAGTTGACAAGTTAACGAGTTGACACGTCAGTCGAGCTGTTATGCTCGGCGGATCATCTCGCGCATAATTTCTGTCATAAGCGGCTGAGCGTTGTTGGCAGCCACCTGCACCTCCTCGTGCGATACCTCAACAGGGGTGTCCTCCAGTCCGAGGTCGGTGATGATAGAGATGCCGAATGTGCGGATGCCGCAGTGGTGAGCCACGATTACCTCAGGCACGGTGCTCATGCCTACGGCGTCGCCGCCGAGACGGTGGTACATCTTGTACTCAGCCGGAGTCTCGAATGTCGGACCCTGCACGCCTACATATACGCCGTGCATCACGCGGATGCCCTTCTCCTCGGCAATCTGGTCTGCCTCCTTGATGAGAGCGTGGTCGTAAGTCTCGTGCATATCCGGGAAGCGCGGACCGGTCGGGAAGTTCTTGCCGCGCAGCGGGTGCTCCGGGAAGAAGTTGATGTGGTCGGTGATGATCATCAAGTCGCCGATTTTGAACTCAGGGTTCATGCCGCCCGAAGCGTTGCTTACGAAGAGTGTCTTGATGCCCAGTTCGTACATCACGCGTATAGGGAACGTAACGTCCTTCATCGAGTAGCCCTCGTAGTAGTGGAAGCGTCCCTGCATAGCCATGATGTCCTTGCCGCCGAGCTTGCCGAAGATGAGTTTGCCGGAGTGGCCCTCAACGGTAGATACGGGGAAGTTAGGGATGTCTGAATATGAGAACTCGTAGCTGTCTGTGATTTCAGTAGCGAGCTGTCCGAGACCTGTGCCGAGGATGATGGCAGTTTCAGGCTTTGTGGTCATTCTTTCTTTTAACCAAGATGCTGTTTCTTGAATTTTTTCGTACATAGCTTATTATTTTATTATTAAATTCTTCCTCCACTCCGAGCATGAATTGTATGCGTATCGGGAGAGCGTAAATGTTAGATTTCGTTTCTTCTGATAGTCCGTCAAGATGTTCCAATCGGGTTGCGTCCTTCTCCGTTGTTATTATCACTTTCGGTTTGGGCATGGCGGCGAACGTGCTGTTTATCTGTTCCACGTCCTCGGCTGTAAACTGATGGTGGTCGCCGAAGGTGAGTGGTGTGATGCGTTTCGACACCGCCTGCAGGTCTACCATCATCTGCTCGGGCGAGGCGATACCTGTGAGCAGCATTATGTTCACGTTCTTCGGCAGGGCGTTTAGCGATAGGCGTTCGTCGGAGAACAGTGCCTTCAGAGCGTTGTAGCGCAGCGTGGTGAAGTAGAGGTCCTGATAGGGGTAGAGGTTAAGCGCACGTTTCAGTACGCGGAACTCCATCGGCTTCAGGTCTTTCGGACATTTCGTTATGATTACGATGTCGGCTCTTGATGTGCCCTCCTTCGGCTCGCGCATACGTCCTGCTGGCAGCAGCTTGTCGTAGATAATCAGACGGTGGTAGTCGATGAGCAGTATGTTTATGCCCGGTTTCACATAGCGGTGTTGGTAGGCATCGTCGAGCAGAATGGCATCCACATCCTTCGTGGCATCATCAGTGGTTAGTCGGTCGATGCCGTGGCAGCGGTCTTTGTCTACAGCCACGTAGATGTCGCTGTATTTGCTCTTCATTTGGAACGGCTCGTCGCCAATCTCGGGCATTGTGGTGTCCTTTCCGGCGAGCAGATAGCCATGGCTCTTGCGCTTGTATCCGCGCGAGAGCACAGCTACGCGGAACTTCTCATGCAGCAGATTGATGAGATATTCCACGTGTGGAGTCTTGCCCGAACCGCCTACTGTGATATTTCCCACAGATATTACGGGTATGTCGAAACTACGACTCTTCTTCAGTCCGATATTGAACATCCAATTGCGTAGTCGCACTCCCAATCCGTAGAGCCAGCTAAGCGGTAGCAGCCACTCGTTGATTTTTATAAAGTCGCCTTCTGTTCTCACATTTATTATATTTATTACTTGATGCTTATGGCGTATGGTATGCGTGCCTGGATAGCCTCGCGCTTATCGATAGAGCGCAGCACGGTGAACGGCTGATATAGTTCGCCGAGTGTCTGTCGGAGTTGTGTGTCGAGATATGTGCCCGACGAAGTCATTGAGTTGAGCAAATTGTCTATCCACGAAGCGGCAGCAGGGTAGTCGCTTGTGTAGTATTCCTTCAGCTTTGCGAGTTCGGCAGCTTTCTTCACCGCGTCGTCGATGCCACCAAGCTGGTCTACGAGCTTGATGTTGAGCGCGTCGGTAGCGAGCCAAACGCGTCCCTGTGCAATCTTCTCTACGCTTTCGATAGTGAGATGTCTGCCGTCAGCCACACGCTGGCGGAACAGGCTGTAGCCACGGTTCACGCTTGCCTGCAGCATAGCCGTCTCTTCGGCGTTGAATGGGCGTGCCATGGTGTTGCCGAATGTAGAGTGGCGGTTGGTCTTCACCTCGTCAAAGCGCACCCCGAGCTTGGTCGTGACGAGTCCGCTAAAGTCGGGTATCACGGCGAAGATGCCGATGCTGCCCGTCAGCGTGTTCGGCTGAGCCACGATCCACGAAGCAGGAGCCGACATATAGTAAGCACCCGACGCAGCGTAGTCGCCCATCGACACCACGACCGGCTTCACCTTGCGCAGTTCGCTCATCTGGTGCCACATCTGCTCCGAAGCGTAGGCATCGCCGCCGCCCGAGTTGATGCGCACCACAACGGCTTTCACGTCGTCGTCGTTCATAAGGTCCTCAAGGTCTTTGCACACCTTGCGACTTGCTATATAGTTGTTGTTGCCGAACATTGTGGCAGCCTTAGGGTCCTGCACGATGTCGCCCGACGCATAGTAGATGGCAATCTTGTCGCCCTCCACCTTCTCGTCCTTCACGTTGAGCATGTCGTTGAGAGTGAGCTGTGCAATGTCGTCGTCCTTCTCGAGCTTCATCATCTTCTTCACGGCATCCTTCACCTTGTCGCTGTACATCATTCCGTCCACCATCTTCGCCTTCATGAGCATCTCTGTCGACTGCAGTGCGAGGTACGAGTCGGCGTAGCTGTTGAGCGAGTCGATGCTGATGCCACGGCTCTTCGATACGGCGGTGCAGATGTTCTGCCATGTGCCGTTGATGAAGGTCTGTGTCTGCAGGCGGTTGGCGTCGCTCATCTTCTCCTCGGTGAAGGTCTCGGTAGCACTCTTGAACGTGCCCACCTTCACCACCTCGCACTTCACGCCAAACTTAGCCATGAAGTCCTTGTAGAACATGGTCTGCGCTCCGATGCCGTGCCAGTCGACGATGCCCTTCGGATTGATGTACACCTTGTTTGCCACCGATGCTACGTAGTAGGCACCCTGCGTGTAGTAGTCGCCGTAAGCCACAATCCACTTGCCGCTCTTGCGGAAGTCGGCGAGGGCGTTGCGTATCTCCTGCAGCGTGGCGTAGTTGGTCATCAGTGCGCCCGCTTCTATGTATATGCCTTTTATGTCGTCGTTAGTCTTGGCTTTCTTGATCGCAGAGAGGATGTTGTTGAGTCCGGTGCTCTGCGAGTCGTCGCCTGTGAAAAGGCTGAGCGGATTGTCTGTACCCTGGTCGCTGATAGTTCCCGATAGGTTGAGCACAAACACCGAGTTCTCCTCTACGTTCTGTGCAGCACTGCTTGATGCCACCATACCGATGATGCTCATCATGGTGAGTACGCCCATCACGATAAAGAAGCCGAATATGCCGACCATTGTGGCAAGCACGCTTTTGATGAAGTCTTTCATAAGTTCATTATTTAGAGTATAAAGTATTATTTGCAAATTTAGTCAAAAAACTTGAATTGTAAGACTGTTTGACGGAAAAACACTAACTTTGCAGTAGTTTTAAACAAAAATGACACATTGTTAGATTTTATGCAGAACGAAAACTATATACTTCCTGCCGAGTGGCACCGCCAAGCGTGCGTGCAACTCACATGGCCTCACGAGGATACTGACTGGCTTCCGTACCTTGATGACATCACCGAAACCTTCGTGCAGATAGCCAAGGCTGTGGCTCATTACGAGCCGCTTGTCATCGCTGCTAAGCATCCCGATGCAGTGCGTGCAGAGCTTGAGGAGAGTCTTTCTGCCGAGGAGATGGAGAACGTGCGTATCTACGAGTGTGACAACAACGACACTTGGGCACGCGACCACGCCTTCATCACGCTCATTCCGACAGTAGAAGGCAACGACATTCATATAGAGGGTGCAGCAGTCTCTGCTGCACCAACCGAGCAAACGGTGCGTGACTACGGCAAGAATGCCGTAGCCTCCTGCCTCCTTCTCGACTTCCGCTTCAACGGATGGGGCAAGAAGTTTGCTGCCGATAAGGATAATCTGATCAACCGCACGCTTTACGCTCGTGGCGTGTTCGGTGGCGAACGTGTCGACTACGACGACTTCGTGCTCGAAGGTGGATCTATCGAGAGCGACGGACGCGGCACGGTGCTCACCACGAGCGTATGCCTTATGGCACCCAACCGTAACCAGCCCATGACACAGGCTGAGGTGGAGCAGGTGTTGAAGGAACGTCTCTGCGCTCGTAAGATAGTATGGTTCGACCACGGACAACTCATCGGCGATGACACCGACGGACATATCGACACTATCGTGCGCCTCTGTCCCGACAACACGCTGCTCTATGTGGGCTGCGACGACGAGAACGACCCGCAGTATGCCGACCTGCACGCTCTTGAGCAGCAGCTGAAGGCTGCAACCGATGCCGACGGCAAGCCCTATCGCCTGCTGCGTCTGCCAATGCCCGACGCGCTCTACGACGACGGCGACCGTCTGCCGGCTACCTACGCCAACTTCCTCATCATCAACGGTGCCGTCATCGTACCTACTTATGCACAGGAGGAGAACGATGCCCGTGCTCTGGCTCTTGTGGCTGAGGCTTTCCCGGGCTACGACATCATCGGCATTGACTCGCGCACCATCGTGCGTCAGCACGGATCTATCCATTGTCTCACGATGCAGTATCCTGCCGAGTGCCAGTTGGCGAAGTAAACGATTTGCGCAATGGCTATAATAGAGATCGATTCGCTTGAATTCCCCGGTGTCGAGCTTTTCTCGGGTCTCACGGAGAAGCAGCTGCGCCACAGTTACGAAAAGGGTAGTGGTGTGTTCATCGTGGAGAGTCCGAAGGTCATCGACCGTGCGCTTATTGAGGGTTACGAGCCCTTGGCTTTGCTTTGCGAGCAGCGCCATGTAGATGGAGATGCGGCAGAGATAATCAGTCGGTGTGGCGACATACCAGTCTACACAGGCAGTCGCGAACTGCTTGCTTCGCTCACCGGCTACGTGCTTACGCGTGGCGTGCTCTGTGCTATGCGCCGCCCTGCGGAGCGAAGCGTTGAGGAGGTGTGCTGCGATGCGCGTCGTGTGGTGGTTATCGACGGCGTTGTCGACGCCACCAACGTGGGTGCCATGTTCCGCTCGGCTGCCGCTCTCGGTATAGATGCTGTGCTGATGACGCGCACTTCCTGCGATCCGCTCAACCGCCGTGCGGTGAGAGTGTCGATGGGTGCGGTGTTCTCCATTCCTTGGACGTGGATAGACGGTCCGGTCAGCGACCTGAACCGGTATGGTTTCCGCACAGCTGCGATGGCTCTCACCGACAAGTCTGTGTCTATCGACGATGCTGCATTGCTCGCCGAGCCTCGTCTTGCCATCGTCATGGGCAACGAGGGCGACGGACTGCCTGCCGCTACCATCGCCGCCGCCGACTATGTGGTGCGCATACCGATGGCACGCGGCATCGACTCGCTCAACGTTGCCGCAGCAGCTGCCGTGGCTTTCTGGCAGTTGAGATGAGGCTTTTTAACCGAAAATGGCTAACTTTGCAACAAAATAAATACGTAGTAAGATTATGAAACACTTGAAAATAGGATATCTTCAGCAGCACAACGTGGCTGACGTGAAGACAAATATGCAGCGTCTTGCCGACGGTGTGCGCGACCTCGCAAAGCGTGGTGCCGAACTTGTTGTGCTTCAGGAACTGCACAACTCGCTCTACTTCTGTCAGGTGGAGGATGTAGACAACTTCGACCTTGCGGAGCCTATCCCCGGTCCGTCTACCGACTTCTACGGCGCATTGGCACGCGAGTGCAACGTGGTTATCGTCACATCGCTCTTCGAGCGCCGTGCTCCGGGTCTGTATCACAACACTGCTGTCGTCATGGAGCGCGACGGCTCAATCGCCGGCAAGTATCGCAAGATGCACATTCCCGACGACCCTGCCTACTACGAGAAGTTCTACTTCACACCGGGCGACCTCGGCTTCCGTCCGATTCAGACCAGCGTGGGCAAGCTCGGCGTGCTCGTATGTTGGGACCAGTGGTACCCCGAGGCAGCCCGACTGATGGCTCTGCAGGGTGCCGAACTGCTCATCTATCCGACAGCCATAGGCTATGCTGCGTCTGACACCGAGGACGAGCAGCAGCGCCAGCGTGAGGCGTGGACAACCGTGCAGCGTGGTCATGCCGTAGCCAATGGTCTCCCCGTAGTGTCGGTCAATCGCGTCGGCTTCGAGCCCGACCCGAGCAAGCAGACACCGGGCATCGAGTTCTGGGGTTCGTCGATGGTTGTGGGTCCGCAGGGCGAGATGCTCTATCGCTCGGCTCCCGACGCTGAGGACAGCGTGATCGTGGAGGTAGACCTTGCTCACAGCGAGGACGTGCGCCGCTGGTGGCCCTTCCTGCGCGATCGCCGCATCGACATGTACGGCGAGATAATAAAGCGATTTATCGACTAATAATTCTCGATTGCCGTTTTTATCTTCCATATCTTCCAGCTATGGGCGTCGTGCAATCGTAATGTATTGAAGACCAAACATAAACGGATATAAAGATGGCTGGAAGATAGTCCGCAAAACGGGCGTATCTTCCAGCCATCTTCCATCTTTTTCTCGGTATCTACCAGCCCGAGACTTTATTTTCCCATTTCTTTAAACTCGTTATACACAGCCAGACCTTTTACTGTCAGGAGGTATTTTTGACGCGGATGGCGTGGGGAGTCGGGATATTTCATTGTGACAAGTCCTCCGTTGATGGCAGGAGTAAGAGAGTATTCGATAAAGTTGGGGCGGTTTCTCAATCCTACAGCATCCATCATTTCTTTTATACCTTTTTCTTCAGTACCGATTACTATAACCAAACGCTTTACATTTTCGCTCAATGAGCTTACGGAATTGTTTGTACTTGTACGGGTACTTGTATGGGTACTTGTATGGGTACTTGTATGGGTATCGCAATCATCTTGGTAGCCAATCAGCATATAGCGGTTTTTCAATTCGTTTTCTTCCTCCAATATCAAATTGCGGAAAAACTTGATTAGAAAAGACTTGTTCGGCTCTATTCCTTTTAATGGATTGCGATAGTTGGCACGTACTAATGCGTTACGGAAGTACCACGAATTGTTTGCAAACAAATCATTGTTCACCTTGAATCCGATAGATCGCAGATACTTGATGACGAATACCGCCGTTGTTCTTGTGTTGCCTTCGCGGAATGGGTGGTTCTGCCAAAGCAACGTGACGAAATCAACGATATGTTCTATTATTTCATCAGTGGTTAGTCCTTTGTAATTGAACTCTTTCTCTTGCTGTATATCATACCTCAATGCCATCATGATGTCTGCTGCACGTCCATATACAACGGAGTCGTCTTGAAGCACCCATTCTTTCTTGCTAATGTCGTAAGTGCGTACCTCGCCTGCGTGTTTGAACACACCTTCAAACAGGTGTCTGTGGATATTCAGAAATTCCAATGCTGTAAACGAGAACGACTTTTCGTTCAGCAGTTTTGCAATATTGGCTGCAACTCGGTCCGCTTCTTCCTTTTCTTCATCGTCCTTGTCATGTGTGGTCTTGTTGATGTAATAAGATTTCAGCCGCTCCCTAACATCATCAATGGTGATATCGCCTTCAATATGGCGTACAGCAGTCTCTCTTAGATAGTCGGACACCTTCAGTCCATCCACATCCTGCAGACCGATTGCTGTACGCCATGCAGAAGCCTTTTCTTGTTTATGCGGCTCTGCCATACGTTCGTAGGCTTCGAAGTCGATATATAGTTGCTTGTTATTGCTCATGATTATCTATCTTTTTCGTTAGTTGCAACTGGTATTATACAGAATGCAAAGATACACATTTTTGGCGAGAAGGTGAAGAAGAAAGCTGGGAAATCGTTTCACTCCGCCTGCGGCTGTCTGCGTGTGATATAAAGGTGGAACACGCTGACAATCAGTGGCACTACGGCAAGCTCCGTGGCGAGCTGAAAGATGCGCTGATAGTCGGCGATGGTGAGCATGAGGCTGGCTAATGAGCCAACGATGACGAACGGCGTGGCAATGAGCGTGCGCGCTATGGCGTGGCGCAAAGTGTTGTCGGGCATATTGCGCGTGAAGCGCACCACCACCTGCTTCACCATGCTAAGAGCGAAGCCAAAAGCAGCGTGACCCGCAGCCTGCGCTGCAGCTACGATGCTGAGTGGCGCTGCCGTGTTGTAGCTGAGGAATAGCAGTGCGGCACCCGGAACGGCGAGCAGCAGGGCTGAAGGCAGCAGCCAACGACGCAGTCCGTGTTTCTTTATCGCCTTACCGCCGAGTGTGTAGCCTAATGCGATAGCAATGACGGCGATGGTGCCCTGTGTGAAGGCGAACTCCTGTGGCGATAAGCCCAGTCCGCCATTATGTGGCTTTGCGATGAGGAAGAGTGGGGCGGTGAGAGCGAGCAATGTCTCGGGCAGGAGGAAGAGGATGAAGAATGTCAAGGCGGTGATGTCGTCCTTGCGCTTCAGCATACGACGCAAGGATATTCTGAACTCACCGCGATGCAGTCCCATTGTCGGCTTCGGCTTGGCGTAACCATGCGTACCACCGGGTAGAAATATGGTGTGCCAAAGCCACAGGAACAGTTCCACGCCTGCCATAACGTAGAACACAAAGCTCCACGAATAGCGTATGTTGCGCGTCACAACTTCCATGTTGCCAGCTATCATCATCATCACTCCGCAGCCGAAGAGGAGGGCCATAATTGATGTTGTGGTGTTGTGGTGTTGAGGTGTTGATGAATGTAATGTCACCATCTCACCATCACACCATCTCACCATCGTATCTTGTTGAGGCGTTGGGTTTTGTTGGTGCACTTGAGACAAGTGCACCCCCTGAGACAAGTGCGCCCCCTGAGAGGTATCGATATAGAAGCGGTGCAGGGCGATGTTGTAGAACACTGATGAGCACACGAAGAACGGCATGAAGCACACCGTGCCTAACAGCCAACTGCTCGTATGCAGCGTAAAGGCTACGGCAGCGAGCGAGAGAGCGGAGATGAACTGTGTAGATAGTATCCACACCTTTGTGGTGCCCCAAAAGTGGGTCACTACCATCTCGAACAATGGACGCAGCAACACCGGTATTGAGAGTAGGGCGATAGCGAGTGCGGTGTCAGCGGTGTCGAGCCCCATACGGCGCAGCATTACCATGGTCAGTACAAGCACAGACACAGCCACTCCGTCGCCGAACATCAGCGACGGAAGCCACAACCAGCGAGTCTTTGTACCTCTGCGGTGTGGGTGGTAGGTTGTTTTTGGTTGCTTGTCTGTCATTATTTCTTCTTTCCGAACTCGAGGTCAATTTTCTTCTTTCCGAACTCGGGGTCTATCTTCAGGAATGCTGTCACGAGGAACGTGATCAGGCAGCACGCCATCACGAAGATGAAGAACATCTTGTAGCCCATGATGTCCTTAACGTAGCCCGACACCATGCCCGGCAGCATCAGTCCGAGATATGAGATGCCGGTGCATATAGAATAATGTGAGGTGCGGAACTTACCCTGACTGTAGAACAGCATGTAGAGCGTCAATACGGTGAAGCCCAAGCCATAGCCGAACTGCTCCACGAAGAGGCACGATGATACGACCCACAGATTGGAGTCGAGCGTGTAGCTGAGGTATATGTACACTACGTCGGGCAGTGTAATGGCGCAAACGAGCGGCCACAGCCAGCGTTTCATGCCGTCGCGACTGACGAGCACGCCGCCGATGATTCCGCCCAAGAGCAGTCCGATGAGTCCCACTGTGCCCTGCGCCAAGCCGTACTCCTCGGGCGTCAGAGCCATTCCGCCTTCGGCTGTCGGGCGCATGAGGAACGTCTTTGTCATCGTGTTCAGCAGAGCTTCCGGGAAGCGGTAGAACAGCAGGAAGAGCATCACGAACACCGTCTCCTTCGCACCGAACTTGCAGAAGAAAGTGGCGAGCATCGTCTTCAGTTCGTGTGCCACTTCCTTCACGCTCTTCTCCGAACTAACATCGTCGGCAGGACGCGGCATCATACGGCAGTGGTAGAGCCAGATGCCGATGAAGAGCGCCGCGAGCGCGTAGAAGATGAGTGTCCAGGTGTAGACCACCGACATATTCAGTTGATGTTCTAATATGCCGGCGAGCGATACGAGTGCGCCGTTCACGAAGATGATGGCGAGTCGGTAGAACGTATTGCGCAGTCCGACGTACTTCGCCTGATTGTGCTCGTCGAGCTCTATCATGTAGAAGCCGTCGGCAGAGATGTCGTGCGTAGCACTGGCGAACGCCATTGCGAAGAGGAAGAACATCGTACCCTGGAACCAGAACGACGTGGGCAGCGTGAAGGCGATGCCTGCCAGCGCACTGCCCATGAGCAGCTGCATCGTGAGCACCCACCAGCGCTTTGTCTTCAGCAGGTCGATGAACGGGCTCCATAATGGCTTCACCACCCAAGGCAGAGCCAACCAGCCCGTGTAGAGTCCTACCTCGGCATCGCTTAGTCCCATCTGCATCAGCATGACTACCGACAGGGCTGTAACGACAACGTTGGGCAGACCTTCTGCGAAATATAATGTGGGGATCCATGCCCACGGATTAGTCTTTTTCATTCTGAAAATGTTGTTTTGTTGAGGTGTTGAGATGGTGAGATTAGTAAATACATATCTCAACATAACAACACCACAACATTCTTTCACCACCTCACCATTACTTATATATCCTCTTTATCTCCGCTCCGCGGTAGTAGTGCAGCAGGATTTGGTCGTAGTTGTAGCCCTTGGCACCCATTACTGCGGCACCAATCTGGCAGAGTCCTACGCCGTGTCCCCAGCCTGCACCTGTGAGGCGGAAAGTCTGTGGCACGCCGTTCTTGATGTCCTCCTTGTCTACGACGAACGCACTGCTGTAGAGGTGCGTGTCGCTCAGTGTGCGACGTATCTCCAGCTCCTTGCCGATGGTGAATGTGCGCTCCGAACCCACAATCTTCAGTCGGCAGATGCGTCCGCTGCGTCCGCGCTCCATCGGTACGAGGTCGAGGATATCGCCGAACTCCATCTTCAGTTTCTCTGTGATGAGGCTCTTCAGTTCCTCCTGTGTGTATGTCACGTGCCAGCGATAGAAGTCGGTAGTCTCTTGGTCGTAGTCGTTGAGCACCTCCGAGAGAATCTTCTTGTCGTCGGTGTTGCAGAACGACTCCGGTGCGGTGCGTATCCAGCGTTCGGCGTTCTCCTCAATGGTAAGGTCGGGCAGTTCGGCTGCTGCGGTGTTGTTGCATCCGCAAGAGCTTGCGTCAGCCGTGTCGCGTACAGCCATGAGGTATGGCTTCTTCACGTTCTCCCAACAGTACTGGAATTCCTCCGTAGCACCACCGCAGCACTTGCTGAAGCGTGCGTCGCATATCTCGTCGTTGTCCATCAGTATCTGTCCGCGTGTGGCACGAATAGCCTCCGCCACATGCTTGCTCGTAGCCTTCGTAATGCCTTGATAGCGCTGGCAGTGGTCGTCGGCGCAAACGTCGAAGATGGTATGATCCTCGCGGTCGTACCATTTTATCAGCTCGTCGTCTTTGCGTATGAACGAGAAGAAGCCGCTGCCACCGGCACCCGTCTGCTGCTTGTGGCGCTGTTCAATCTGTGCCAGCAGCCAACTGCGCGAGATGACGGCGTGTGCTTTGAGCAGTTCGAGGCTCGATGTGGCACTCATCTCGCTTGATATGACGCTCTCCAGATACGACTCCACTGGCAATTCGTTGATAGCACATACGCAGTCGGAGTCTACCACGAGGCGCAGCGTGCCCAGGAAGGTCTGCGTCTCCTGACGTTCCCAGTGGAAATTCACGCCGATTGTTACGTCGTGCAGTGAGAACGAGGCATCGTTCTGCTGCGGATGGAAGGTTAGTTCACGATACTGGTTGCCGTTCCACAGGATGCCTCCCTCATGGAACTCAACCACCTGCTCGCCCTCAATCAGGTTACCCTTAGCCATGTACGGCTTATTGAGCGAGAACGAAATCTTCGCACCGCTCACGATGCCCACCGACACCATCGGCTGCTTGCCAGCGAAGTGGGTGTTGGCGGACGGGGCTTCGGCTGCCAGTGTGTGCAATTTCTCCACCGCCTCGTTGAAGGCAGCTTCGCTCATGCCACACTCCTGCAGTATAGCTATAGCCTCTTCTGCGGTCAGCGTCTCGAAGTCTTCGGGGCGTGGTGTGACGATGAAGCCCGCCATGTCGAGCGAGCCCGGACTGACGAGACGCTTCTCCTCGCCGTCAGCGAAGTAGCAGTCGGGGCGATGCTTCGTGCGTGGTATCACCACCACCTGATAGTCGTCGCCGTCGCGCCATGCTATGATGTTCATCATCGGTTCGGTCTCGCCGCCGTGCATCGGCAGCGCCGAATAGAGCTTGCGGAAGAGCTGCTCGCCCGTGTGCTGGTCGGTGGTGCGTATAGAGAATACGGGCACGGCGAAGTCACGCACGGCAGCCACTGCACCACGCTCGTCCTTGCTCAGCAGCACCTCGCTGCCCCGGCTCAGTCGAGGCCAGTTGGTTTGCAGCGGCAGCATACCCGAGCAGATTGCCTGGAAGTGCATGTGGTCGGGAGCCGATGCACCGCACTTCGGTCCGTTGTAGAACACGGTGAGTGTGGGGTAGGCGTTGAGTAGGCGGTAAATCTCGCCATAGTTCATGCCGATGCTCTGCGGGCGGTGTGTGCGCAGCGGTATAGTATAGTGTTGCGGCATGATAGGGAATGGGTTGATGAGCAGCGTGAAGTTCTTGTCCACCTGTTTCTGCATCTGCTCCTTCGGTCGGTTCTGCTCGCAGAGGAAGCACGGACGCTCGGCGATTGTCTTGCGGTCGATGTTCGCGCCCGTAGACACGATGCGTGCAGGGTTGAACTGCAGTTTCAGCGTAATCTCTCCGCACGCCAACTCGCGCGTCTTCACGTTGCGCAGGTCGTGGAAGTGCTGTCGAGCGTCCTCCCATACCTCCAACTGACGGTTGAAGAAGCGTTGCAGCGAACTGTCTGCCGAAGCATCCGCAGTACCTTCGGAGAGCTGCTGACGAGCCGCAATCTCGAGTGTGCGCAGACGATCCTTGTACAGGTTGTTGGCGTTCTGTCGCTCAATGCTCAGTGCGGCATCGCTGTTTCCGTCCCAACGGCGGCACAGGTACAACTCGTCGAAGATTCTGCCGATGCGATACTTGCGGCTGAAGGCAAGTCCGAGGGCGTAGTCCTCGCCGTATGAAGTGTTCGGGAACTGAATCTGTCGCAGGATAGGCGTGAAGAAGGCGCGTGGCGCGCCGAGTCCGTTGATGCGCAGCGCGTTGTTCGGTCCGTTCTGGTCGGTCCACTCCTTGTGGTCGATAAGTCCGGGTGGGAGCGTTTCGAGCTGGAAGTTGCACATGCGATAAGAGCCCACAATCATTGCAGCCCCCTGCTTGTGAAACTCGTCGACGATGCGCTGTAAGGTCTGTGGCGACGAGTAGAGGTCGTCGCTGTCGAGCTGCACGGCGAAGCGTCCGCAGCGTGCGTCGTCGATAGCCACGTTCCAGCAGCCGCCGATACCGAGGTCGGTGCGTTCCGGAACGATGTGTACGAGTCGCTTGTCCTCAGCAGCCGCAGCTTCGAGTATTGCGGAAGTGCCGTCGGTGGAGTGGTTGTCCACCACGATGACGTTATATTTGAATGTGGTCTTCTGCGCGAGAGCTGAACTGACTGCGTCGGCAATGGTTTTCGCGCGGTTGAACACAGGTATGATGACCGATGCCTCGAACGTGAAGTCTTGCTCGCTGTAGTCGGGCTTGGTGTACTTCGATGTGTCTACCGTAGCACCAATCTTGTCCAGGTGCTTTGTGGCAGCCTGTTCCATCTCTATCTGCACCTCGCGGTTGCGCGGATTGACGTAGTCGAACTGTCGCTCGCCGCTCTTGCGTGAGTCGGTCTCCACCTGTGTGTACAGATATTCGTTCAGATGAAATATCTGCGCCTTGCGACTGATGTACAGGCGCAGGTCGTAGAAGCCAGCCCACTTGTAGTCGGTCAGTTGTTGCTTTGCTGCGTACTCGTGCAGCAGCGACGCGCGTATTAGCACGAGCTGTCCGAAGTCGAAGTCGTCGCGTATGCTACCCGTCTGATAGTCGATGGTGGGATGCTTCTCCTGCACGCCGTCCTTCTGTATGTAGCTGTCGGCATACACCATTCCGGCGTTGCTGTCGGTAGCCACGCGCAGCAGTCGTTCGAGAGCGTGCAGTCCGAGATTCACTGGTGTGTGCTTTAGACTCAGTAGCACGTATTCGGCATCCGTATGCTCCTCGATGGTGAGTAGTGTCTTTGTCGAAGTGAGCCCGTCGATGGTTATCACGGTGCAGTTGCTGATGCTGTCCGTGTCGCTGCACGCGCAGATGTCGCTTGTGTCGCTCACGAGCAGGTTTATATGCTGTGTCGTCTTGCTTTGGCTCAGCGTCTGTATCGAGTCGGCAATCTCGGCTACATCGTTGCAGGGCAGAAAGCAGTCAATTTTTTCTCTCATTTGTTTATCGTGTTTGCAATTCCGCAAGAAACGCTTTCAATGTTATGATGTCTACTTTCGGAAATGATATTTGTTTCAGTATGTTGAAGTGATGGTCTTGTGTTACAATATATTTAGCATTGCCAATAATGGCGCAGTCTATTAATTTCTTTCGTGAAGATTTTCAAAGCTGTTGAACTTTGTTTCGTTCATCTTTCCGTTAGCCCACATAGCATCTATCTCCTCCTTTGCTTTCTTTGCAAAGAAATCGGATATAGCTTGTTTCAAGTCAGCTAAAGTCTCGGGACTTTTTACCCATTGCATCATATTGAGTATATCAATCTGCGCATCGTTCAGTACTGTTGCTGCCATATTGTTTGCTTTAAAGTTATTAGTAAATGTCCTTTTATTAGATTAAGATGTGCACTTCCGCGCAAAATCTATATGCAAAAGTAATGTTTATTTTTTGAAAAACGGAGTAAATCAGGCTGAATTTATATGTTTGTTGCGAAATGATTTTGGTGTTCGGATTATTTGCAGTAATTTTATACATTGAAAACAAATCGATTACTCTAAAACAACAAATTTCGCGATGAACAAGAACATTCTTTTAGCGGGCGCCGCACTCTCTGTAGTGCCCTCGCTCGTGGCAGCAAAGGCACCGCAGAAGCGTGTGCAGCCGAAGCAGCCCAACATTATATTTATATTGTGCGACGACATGGGCTACGGCGACCTCGCCTGCTACGGACAGCCCTATATCAGTACGCCCAACATCGACCGCATGGCTGAGGAGGGTATGCGCTTCACGCAGGCTTACGCCGGCTCGCCGGTGTCTGCGCCCTCGCGTGCTTCGATAATGACGGGTCAGCACTCGGGTCACGGACACGTGCGCGGCAACCGCGAATACTGGTCGAACGACCGCACTGTGATGTACGGCAACAATGTAGACTTCGCCGTGGTGGGTCAGGAACCTTACGACCCGCAGCACAAGATACTGCCCGAGATGCTGAAAGACCACGGCTACACCACAGGCGTGTTCGGCAAGTGGGCTGGCGGCTACGAAGGATCGCCCTCTACGCCTGACAAGCGCGGCGTGGACGAGTTCTACGGCTACATCTGCCAGTTCCAGGCGCATCTGTATTATCCCAACTTCCTCAACCGCTACTCGCGCTCTATGGGCGACACGGCTGTGGTGCGCGAGGTGATGGAGCAGAACATACAGTACCCCATGTTCGGACGCGACTACCATAAACGCCAGCAGTATTCGGCACGCATCATTCATGAGAAGGCACTTGAGTGGATTGACCGCCAGGACGGCAAGCAGCCCTTCGTGGGCTTCCTTACATACACCCTGCCACACGCCGAACTGGCTCAGCCATACGACAGCATCGTTGAGGGCTACGAGAAGAAGTTCTTTGTCGACAAGACGTGGGGCGGACAGGAAGGCTCGCGCTACAACGCCGTGGAGCATACCCACGCCCAGTTTGCCGGAATGATAACCCGTCTCGATCAGTACGTTGGCGAGGTGATGGCGAAGCTGCGCGAGAAAGGTCTCGACAAGAACACGCTCGTCATCTTCACCTCCGACAACGGACCTCATGAGGAGGGCGGTGCCGACCCCGAATTCTTCGGGCGCGACGGCAAACTGCGCGGACTCAAGCGCCAGTGCTACGAGGGCGGCATACGCATTCCGTTCATAGCGTGGTGGCCCGGACACGTGAAGGCAGGCGAGGTGAGCGATCTGCAGTTCGCCTTCTACGACCTCATGCCTACGTTCTGCGACCTCGCCGGCGTGAAGAACTTCCGTAAACGCTACACCAACCGCAAGCTCGCGGGCGATGGCTTCGACGGACTTTCCATTGCTCCGACACTTCTCGGCGACAATTCCAAGCAGCTGCAGCACGAACACCTCTATTGGGAGTTCCACGAGACCGACCAGATAGCCGTGCGTCGTGGCGACTGGAAGCTGATAGTGGTAGAGGGCAAGCCACGCCTGTACAACCTCGCCACCGACTTGCATGAGGACAACGACGTGAGTGCTGCGCATCCGGACATAGTAGCCGAGCTTGTAGATGTTATACGTAAGGAGCATGTCGATAACGAGTTGTTCAAAGTGACACTGCCTTATTAACTTTTGTCGTCGTTCTTCGAACGCCGCCCGATTGGATTGCGAACGCCGCCCTATTAGATTTCGAACGCCATCCAATCAGATTGCGAACGCCGCCCAGTCAGATTGCGTCCGCTGCCCGATCAGGCGGCGGACGCAATCCGATGACTTAAATGGGCTTTTAAAGGTAAAAAAGTAAAAGAGTAAAAGAGCAAAAAGGGCTAAAACAAAAGAGTAAGATGGGCTTTTAAAAATAAAGTTCTGCCATTTTGGCTACAAATGTATTGCAGCGATATGACAAAAATGCAAATTTACGACAGCTACTTGACTAACATCAAAAATATACGACAACTTGAAAAATAAACGAATTAATACTTGTGTGCGAACACAAATAGCACTACCTTTGCATCAGAAATAAACGACGAGGCTGCGCTGGAAGCGCGGCTGACGGTTGCCGAAAGGCAAGAAAGAGAAGCGTAATTAGGGATAACAAAGTAAGAATTAAAGAAAGAAAGGGTAACATTATGGTTATTTTTAGTTTTATTTTTGCGATTTGTTGTGCAGCTCTCGCAGAGGCTGTAAAGGTAAACAACAAGATTAGCCTCAAGAAGTAACAAGTGCTGAAAGCACTGTTGCGCTGAGGAGCAAACAAATGGGAAACACAGAAAAACACAAGTAGGATAACAATTAAAAAAGAAAGGATTAAGATTATGATGATTTTCGGATTTATCTTCGCAATTTGTTGTGCAGCCGTTGCAGAGGCTGTAAATGTAAACAACAAGATCAACCTCACAAAATAAAAGTGAGCTTGCTCAGACAATAGTAATTAACAATATAACGAAGCGGTTGCATGGCGCCTTTGGCACATGCAACCGCTTTTTGCGTCTGTAGCTTTCACCGCACCCAAATGCGGAAAGTCCCTCATAAAAATGTAGTGATGTGGCAAAAAGTCCCTCATAAAAATGTAGTAATGTGGCGAAAAGTCCCTCATAAAAATGTAAAAGACTTGTTGTTATCGTTGATTATCAGTATCCTCAATGAGCGATTATCGTGAAGACGATAGGTTGACAAATGTGCCGTTATACGGAGCAAGATCTTTCTTGAAGGCACTTAAATAATAGTAATTGATTGTAATGATACAATAAAACCGCAGTTTCTGCGTTATAAGTATTACGATGAAACATATTCATACATATATAATAATGTGTGTGCTGGGCGTGTTCGGCTTAAGCGCATGCGACGATATCGACGATTTCACAACATCGCCGAACAACCTGCTCACGTTCTCTACCGATACGGTGCGCATTGACACCGTGTTCTCTACCGTGCCGTCGTCGACGCGCGACTTCTGGGTGAGCAACCGCTCGGGTAAGGGGCTGCGCTGCACATCCGTGCGCCTCGAAGGAGGCAACCAGAACGGATTTCGTGTGAATGTAGACGGCGTATATCTTAGTCCGGAACAGGGCTATAAGGCAAACGGCATAGAGGTGCGCAACAAGGACAGCATACGCGTGTTCGTGGAGGTGACCACAGCCGTGAATCACGGGGACGCACCGAAGGAACTGAACGACCGCCTCGTGTTCGCGCTCGAGAGTGGAGTGGAGCAGAAGGTGGTGCTCAACGCGTGGTCGTGGGATGCCGACTTTGTTCGCAGCAAGACTATCACGACCGACTACACTATAACTGCCGGCAAGCCGCTCGTAGTCTACGGACCGCTGACCGTGGAGGAGGGCGCAACGCTCACTATAGCGCCGGGTGCTACGCTCTTCTTCCACGACGGAGCGGGCATCGATGTAAAGGGACGACTCGTATGCAAAGGCACCGCCGACCTGCCCGTCACGCTGCGTGGCGACCGCCTCGACCATATGTTCGACTATCTGCCATACGACCGCATGAGCGGACTATGGAACGGCGTGCACTTCCTGGAGAAGTCGTACGACAACCGGATGGAGTTCACCGACTTGCACAGCGCGTTCCATGGCGTGCGTGTCGACTCGTCGGATGTGGCTCGGCAGACGCTCACCATAGCCAACTCTACCATACACAACTGTCAGGGACACGCGCTGTATGTAGAAAATTCGAAGGTGACGGTAGAGAACTCGCAGCTGACGAACGCGCTCAACAACTGCTTGGGCGTGGACGGAGGCGACGTGCAGGTGAACAACTGCACGCTGGCACAGTTCTATCCGTTCGACTCCAACCGTGCCAGTGCGCTCAACTTCTCGGCTCTGAAGCGTCCGCTGCAGCAGTTCGTCTGTCGCAACACGCTCATCACGGGCTACAGCGCAGACGAGATGATGGGCGGAAAGCCCGTGAAGGATGCTACGGGCGAGGATGCCGCAGAACCGAACGCTTTCAACTATAAGTTTGAGAACTGCGTGATACGCACCCCCGAGGTGACGGACGAGGAAGAACTGCCGCACTTTGTAAACGTAGTGTTCGAGGAGAAAGAGAATGCCGACTCTGTCTGCACCAACCACTTCCGCAAGGTGGACGGCGACAAGCAGGACTACGACTTCCGACTCGCAAAGACATCGGTGGCTATCGACCGCGCCGACCCTGCTACGGCTACCAAAACCGACCGCAACGCCATGCCGCGCGACGAGCGACCAGACGTGGGAGCATACGAATTCAAGGAGGAAAAGACGGAAGAACCGAATCCGCAGGAATAAGTATCTTCACCATCTCACCCCATCATCACCCCATCATCACCACCTCACCACAACAACATCTCACCACCACCTTTAAACTATGAAAGAAATAAACATCAACATTCGTGTTGAGCACTATCAGCTCGACGAACTGAACACTGCTGACCGCGAACTCGTAGAGCGTGCGTTGGAAGCCACCAACGGTGCATATGCTCCGTACAGCAATTTTTACGTAGGAGCAGCATTGCGCCTCGCCGACGGCACCATTGTAACAGGCGCAAACCAAGAGAACGCAGCATTCCCATCAGGCACGTGCGCCGAGCGCACAGCCATCTTCGCAGCACAGGCAAACTATCCCGACCAGCCCGTTTCGACACTCGCTATCGCGGCACGCAACACAGGCGGACTGCTCGACGAACCAGTGAGTCCATGCGGAGCCTGTCGCCAGGTGATACTCGGTGTGGAAGACCGCTACAAGAAACCCATCCGTGTGCTGCTCTACGGCAAAAAAGGAGTCTACAGCCTGCAGTCGGCCAAAGATCTGCTGCCCTTCTCGTTCGTCGACGACAGCATGAAGTAAGGCAGGCGGAAGCCAGTGTCGGCACAAACGAAATAATGCAGTAACAAAATTTATATCAATGATATAGCCTTCTTTGTTCTTTTTTTAGTAATTTTGCACTCTAAATAGTATATACGCGATTTCATACGCTAAAGAAAGAACAAAGAAATAGCAAAATAAAATTATGAGCAAACAAGTAGAAAAAATCAAGGAACTGGTCGCTAAGCGCGAACAGGCTCGTCTCGGTGGCGGCGAAAAAGCTATTGAGAAGCAGCACGCACGCGGCAAATACACAGCACGCGAGCGCATCGAGATGCTCGTCGACGAAGGTTCGTTCGAGGAGTACGACATGTTTAAGAAGCATCGTTGTACTAACTTCGGTATGGAAAAGAAGCACTACTATGGCGACGGTGTCGTAGCAGGTAGCGCTACAGTAGGCGGCCGTTTGGTTTACGTATATGCTCAGGACTTCACCGTCAACGGCGGTTCGCTCTCTGAGACAATGGCACAGAAGATTTGCAAGGTGATGGACATGGCTATGACCATGGGCGCACCAGTTATTTGCATGAACGACTCGGGCGGTGCACGTATTCAGGAAGGCATCTGCGCCCTCGCCGGCTACGGCGAAATCTTCGAGCGCAACATCCTCGCTTCGGGCGTAATCCCACAGATTTCGGCTATCATGGGTCCGTGCGCAGGCGGTGCAGTTTACTCGCCGGCTCTCACCGACTTCATCATAATGAAGGAGCAGACTTCATACATGTTCCTCACAGGTCCGAAGGTAGTGAAGACCGTTACGGGCGAGGACATCGACGCTGAGCACCTCGGCGGTGCATCGGTACACGCTACGAAGAGCGGTGTGACACACTTCGCTGCAAAGACAGAGGAAGAGGCTATCGAGATGATAAAGAGCCTGCTCTCGTTCATCCCGAGCAACAACACAGAAGAGGCTCCGCGCGTAGAGTGCAACGACCCAATCAACCGTATGGAGGACTCTCTCAACGAGATTATCCCCGACGACCCGAACAAGGCTTATGATATGTACAAGGTTATCGGTGCCATCACCGACAACGGCGAGTTCTTTGAGATACAGCCTAAGTTCGCTAAGAACATCATCATCGGTTTCGCACGCTTCAATGGTCAGAGCGTTGGTATCGTAGCCAACCAGCCGGCTGCTTACGCAGGCGTTCTCGACGTTAACGCAAGCCGCAAGGCTGCACGCTTCGTGCGCTTCTGCGATGCGTTCAACATTCCTATCGTGTCGCTTGTCGACGTGCCAGGCTTCTTGCCAGGTACAGGTCAGGAGTACAACGCCGTTATTCAGCACGGTGCACAGTTGCTCTACGCTTACGGCGAGGCTACCGTTCCAAAGATTACAATCACTCTGCGCAAGAGTTACGGCGGTTCGCACATCGTTATGGGCTGCAAGCAGTTGCGTTCAGACCTCAACTTCGCATGGCCGTCTTCAGAGATTGCGGTTATGGGTGCAAGCGGTGCTGTTGCAATCCTCTGCGGCAAGGAAGCTAAAGCTAAGAAGGAAGCTGGCGAAGACGTTCAGGCGTTCCTCGCAGAGAAGGAAGACGAGTACACTGAGAAGTTCGCAAACCCGTACGAGGCAGCTTCTTACGGCTATATCGACGACGTAATCGAGCCGCGCAACACACGTTTCCGCATCTGTCGCGGTCTGGCACAGCTCGCTACAAAGCGTCAGCAGTTGCCAGCTAAGAAGCATGGTTGTATGCCGATGTAATTTGTTTTACAAGTCGACGAGTAAACAAGTAGACAAGGTTACAAGTAAACAAATATACAGGTATGGACAAGAATATATATGCTGCCATTGCCATGGCTCTATATGAGTATCAGGGCAACAACGTACACGATAAAGAACCGGGCTTCATCACCATACAGCCGCGTCAGACTATGTGGAACGCCAAGTTCTTAAGTTTAACAGCAAAACCATAAAAAAGAAATGAAAGAGTTTAAATATACAATCGACGGCAAGGAGTACAAGGTACAGATAGAAGACGTTGAGGGCAATATCGCCGACGTAACCGTAAATGGTGAGGCCTTCAAGGTAGAGATGGAGCAGGAGGCTGAGCCCGAGAAGAAGAAGGTAGTGCTCGGTCAGCCGGCTGCTGAAGCAGAGGAAGGCGAGACAGCAAGTGCTGCCAACGTGAACACAGCCAACGCGCTCAAGGCTCCGCTGCCGGGCGTAGTAACCGAAATTAAGGTTGCTGTAGGCGACGAGGTGAAGGTAGGCGACGTAGTCGTTGTGCTCGAAGCAATGAAGATGGCTAACAATCTCGAAGCAGAGAAGGACGGAAAGGTGACGGCTATCTGCGTGAAGACTGGCGAGAGCGTACTTGAGGACTCTCCGCTCGTAGTGATTGAGTAAAAATACTATATATAATAGAATAAGGTGGAATTGTTAAAGTTCCACCTTTTTTTTGTATATTATTCAAAAAAAATTTGGGATCAAATAATATTGTTGTGTTTTTAACAA
>NZ_JH379351.1 GCF_000235885.1 Leyella stercorea DSM 18206 | reverse complement strand
TGATGAGTGGGGTGAAATGAACAAGGCGACAACGTATAACTTACCGAGCGTGGTTGTTATAGGTTGTCGCCTCATTTTATTGGCTATACCGAGTTGGTCGTGTTTGCCGAGTGTTTCTCCGTATGGTCTGTATAAAATCTAATACCATGATTCCTAAGACATCACCAAATTTTTGAGAGCTTTTTTGTGTTAAAATAAGCAAAATAGCCCCCAGAAAGCATATAGTCATACCTACCCCTGTAGCAGAAGAAGACATTTTTTGACTTTTCTGTTACAAAAAAAAACGATACGGAACTCTTTCTTTTAATAGCTTTTTGCTCGATTCCTAATTAGTTATCCGTATCTGTCCTCACAAGACTATAAGAGACAATGGTACATTGTCATAGTTCACTTGCTTTGGACTTTTCAATATGTAAGTTCTTTCTGTCGTCAGAGGTGTTCAACACTTCCCATTTTCTCTTTTGCTTGCCTATGGCAAACATTCTGCAAATGAGCTTAAACTTGACGGCATTCAATGCCTTACGCTTAGTATCAGAATCTTTTCTGCCTCCTAACTTTCGATTATAAAACATTTGCATTTCCACATCGTACTCAACAGCTCTCAATGCCGCCATAGACAGGTCAGCTTTCACTTGACCGTTACAGTGTGCGGAAGGTCGGGCACGCCATTTCACACTGGTACCAGAAGTGTGACTGCATGGAGCTACGCCAACATATCTCGCATATTGCCGAGCTGTGTCAAAAGCGGTAAAGTTTCGTGTGATGGCAATTATGTTTGTTGCATTGACAAAACCAATTCCTGGTATCGTCAACAGATTCTGAAAAGTGTCAAAGACATCTTCCTCCTTGGACATTAATTCACACTCTTCCTGATCTATCTTCTCAATGTCATGATTGAGCTTTTTAATGTAGCTCTCATACATGGCAGAATCCTCTTTCGTTTCAAACATCTGCATTCGGTTCATAAAGTTTGTCCGTTGCTCCACAAGGAACTTACGCTCATTGACAAGTTGCTTCAATTGTTGCATAGCCTTGCTTGGCAACTTGTATGGCTTGGCACATTCCGTGCCATCATAACGATAGAGGAAGTCAGCTATCTTTGCAGAGTCATTCTTGTCTCGCTTATCTATTGTCCCCATAGGATGATGTTTTACTATACGTGTACTAAGCATACAGAAAGAGTAATTCTTGGACGTGAGGAATTTTTCCAAGTCCAAGGAGTAGCAACCTGTAAATTCCATGCCAAACAGGGCTTGGGAAAGTACCACACGGCTCTTTTTGAGCCATGAGCACATATCGCCAAATCCCTTGCGAGTGTTGTTGAACACCTCATGAGGGAACATTTTGATGTTGGTATCCTCACGAAATATAGATACATCTATGACATTTTTAGAGATGTCAATGCCTACAAATGATTTATTTTTCATATCTTTGCACCGCTTTACGAAAGGAACTCTCTATGTCAGGATAAGCCAAATCTTTTAAAAGCTGGGACGGACAGCTAATTCCCTAAAAGGCACTGAGTCTGACATTTCGGGCAGAGGAGACTATATCAAGGGAAAGGGCTTTGCCTAAGATTAAAAAGTTCACTACCTCTGTCTGGAGTTCCTTCCTTTTGAGGATTCCTCGCAAAGGTAGTGCCAAAAGCAACCAAGAGACTCTATCATGGTATAGTGATGGTCTTAAAACACTGTTAGTTCACTCCTGGTTGCTTGTTTTTCCCATTTCGATAATTGTCCGTCTCCACATACGGAGTACCTCGTTTTATAACGGCAAACATACGGAGTATCATCTTAAACTTGATTGCATTAAACACTATTCCACTGCATTTCTCCTTTCTCTTGCGTTCCCAGTAATCTCTGATGTTCGGAATGTGCTGCATGCAAACCAAACAGGCAATGGACAAATCTGCCTTTGCCTGTTTAAAACCTTTCTTAGAGACTGACGAGCCTTTTCTCACAGATGTACCAGATTCTTTCTTGAAAGGAGCGACACCAATATAGCAAGCGTATTTACGTGGGTTATCTATTGCCATGAAGTTTTCGGTCAAGACAATGGTTTCAAGTGCGACAACACGCCCAATACCAGGTATTGATGTCAGCAGGGAAAAGTTCTTGCTGATGTCCGCATCTTCTTTTATGTACATGTCAATTTCATTGTCTATGCCTTTAAGTGCATCATTGAGCGTTTTAAGTTGCCCATTCTTACGTTCCACAGACAAATCTGTGTCATACGCACATATATCATGAAGCTGCTGCTTGTAAAGGACTGACTGCTTGACTGTCTGCTTGCGTTCCGCCAAAAGCCTCTTCAACTTAAAATATACAGGAGAAGGAAGTTTTGATGGGTTGCGAAGAATCTTTCTGTGGTTCTGCTCACAGTAAATGGCTATGCGGAAAGAATCAAGCTCGTCAGTCTTGATGCGGTCGAGCGAACGCAGTCCATCATCCAAGTCTGGCTCAAAGCGATGCATCTTGCGAGGTTCCACCATCCTATAAATATAATGTTTCTCTTCCAACCACAGTCTAAAGTTTTGGGTGTAAAGTCCTGTATATTCCATACAGAACAAGACTATATCAAACCCCTTGCTTACCTTTGCCACCCATGAACCAATTTTCTTGAAACCTGCATTGTTGTTGCTCACCTTTATATGGGCTTTCTTCCAATCAATGCTTTCTCCGTCATAATAAGCAAGGTCGAGAGTCTGCTTTGAGACATCCACGCCTATGTAAAGTTCTTTATCCATAATTTTGACATTTAATAGTTAAATGGAATCAAGAAAGTTGGCTGGATTATATAAGGACTATGACATGAGAAAGGGCATACCTTGAAAGAAAGATAGTTCACCTTAACACCCATTAACCAAATATCCTAACTTGATTCCTGGGTGCAAAGGTAAAACACTGCGGTGGCTCGCCCAAGTGGCTGGAGGCGCAAAGCCTCCA
>NZ_JH379350.1:7831-20183 GCF_000235885.1 Leyella stercorea DSM 18206 | reverse complement strand
TTAGGGTGTCAACCTTATTTAAAAAAAGACAAATAAATATATTTAGTGATGTTGCTAAAAACTATTGTTGAAGAGAGCTGAAGTTCGCTCTCTCCTCCTAAAAGGCTCCGTAGATGAATGGCTGCACGTCCTCCTGCGCCACTTCGATGGCGAGCTGCACACAGACTATGAAGAGGATGAACTTGGCGAGCCAAGGCAGCGTTATGAAGCGCAGTTGCAGGCGTGTGTAAGTTCGTTCGGGGATGAGATAGGTGAGCATGGCACCGAGGAGGCAGACTGTCCACAGAGGACGTGCGTAGACGAAGGGTGAGAGATACGCCCAGCTGAAGTCGGAGGCTATCTTCTCGTACATCGTGCCGAGCTGCGTAAGACTCTGCGAGCGGAAGAACGACCATGCGAAGCAGACGTACACGTAGGTGATGAGCCAGCTCAGCGTGTTGCCCCATAGCGTGGAGGGGATAGTGATGCGCAGCTGGCGACTGAAGAACTTATGTACGCACAGGCCGAAACCGTGCAGCGCTCCCCAGATGACGAACATCCACGATGCGCCATGCCACAATCCGGCTACGAGCATCGTTATGAAGTTGTTGGCATACATGCGCAGCGTACCCTTGCGGTTGCCGCCGAGTGGTATGTACAGATAGTCGCGGAACCACGTAGAGAGCGATATGTGCCAGCGTCGCCAGAAGTCGGTAAGGCTGAGCGCACGGTAGGGGAAGCTGAAGTTGTCGGGTAGCCAGAAGCCGAGTATGGCTGCTGCACCGATACTCATGTCGCTATAGCCCGAGAAGTCGAAGTATATCTGCACGGGGTAGCCCAGCAGTGCCGCCATGTTCTCGAAGCCCGAGAAAGTCTGCGGCGCGTCGAACACCCATGTGGTGAACTGTCCGATGTAGTCGCTCACCATGTTTTTCTTCACCAGTCCGAGCATGATGAGCCACAATCCGCTCCACACCATGCGGCTCGATGCCTGCCGGTTGCGGCGCAGACGCGGTATAAGGTTCTCGGCGCGTGTGATAGGTCCGGCGAGGAGCAGTGGGAAGAATGTGAGGTAGAAGAAGTATTCGAGCAGCGTGGTGTTCATCGTGAAGCGGCGGCGATAGACATCCACAGCGTGACTGATTCCCTGGAACGTATAGAACGAAATGCCCACGGGCAGCACTATCGAACCTAACGAGAAGTTGGTGCGCAGCATGAGTCCGATGACATCGTTGAGTATGAACGTGGCGTACTTGAAGTAGGCGAGCACCGCAAGGTCTGCTACCACAACGGTGGCGAGCAGCAGTTTGCGTGTTCGTCCTTCGCGTAGTGCCATCTCCTGCGTCAAGGCGTAGTTGAAACACGCCGTAGCGGGCAGCAGCCACATCACGCTGCCGTTCAGGCGGTAGGCAAAGTAGAGGTTGAACGCCACGACGTAGAGCATCATCGCTGTGCGTGAGGCGCGTTTCACCAGTGTGTATATAGCGAGAAACGCCACGAGCATCACCTCTATGTTTATGTCTGTATAGTTCATTCTTTATTGTTTGAAGTACATTCTTTGTTTTTATCAGCTGCCGTATGGTGAGGTTCGGTATGTGGTTCGTCCTTTTGTTCCACTTTCTGTTCGCTCTTTAGTTCTGTTTTCTGCTCACCCTCTTGCTCACTGATAGGCTTCGGTAGTGGTTCCTCCGTGGTGTTCACGTCTATGCTGTCCGTTGTCGCAGCCTTTCCTGGGTTCATCGGAATGATTATCTGAGTGTATCTTCTTGAGTGAGTTGTCGGTTTGTTCATTACGAACGGGTGCGCCGCCTTTCCGCTGTTCATCCATTCCACGATACTATCCATCCATTTTGCTGCAGCCGCATACGTTGGGTGGCGTCCGTCCTCCTGCCTATCGAGTTCCATTCCCTTGGTCATAAAGAAACGTCGTTTGCCCATGAAGCTCTGCAGCATGTTGTTGATGCCCTTGTCCTCCATCCAGTTTGGCGGACCAATCCATGTTGTCGGCACGTTGCCAATCTTGGCGAGTATCCTCTCGGCACGCTTTCTGCATCCCTTCATGTCGGCAGAGTAGAGCTCGTTGCTGCCCAGGCATACGAACACATGCGTCGGCCGCACCCTCTGCATATAGAAGCGCAGCGTGTCGGAAGCAGCCCACTGATGCGTGCCCGATCCGTTCCATGTGACGCACGTCAGCGAGTGTCCGTTGGCGCCAGTGTAGTCGCACAGGCGCAGAGCGAGCAGCTGGCTCATCGAGTCGCCGAAGATAAGCACGCGCTGTCGTGCGGTGTCTACCGGTTCGGTGATGGTGTCGCTTGCCGCATCCTCGACGTGCATGGTGTCTGTGTCGTCCGTCGTGATGTCCTGCCCAATCTGTTTCAGATGCAACGCGTCAGCCACATAGTCGGGAGCCTTCGAGTAGCCCACGAACAGGAGCAGTGCGAGTACGAATATCGAAATAAGTTGAAAAGTTGGTTTCACTTCTATTTACTTAATACTGTTTTTTCTTGGTTTATATGTAATAATGTGCAAAGGTACTCAAAACTTGTATATATAAAAAGAAAAGTGAGACATTCGTTTTGCGAAAGTCTCACTGCCGTTTTGCGAAAGTCTCACTGCCTTGAACGCTTGCTGTAAACCATTATGATACCTGCGAGAGCACCAAGTGTCGCTCCGATGGAGTTGGCTGCGAAGTCGAGCCAGTCGCCACTACGTCGTCCGCCCGTGCAGTATTCCTGCAGTATCTCGATAAGTCCGCTCATCAGTATCGGTGCGAGCCACGCAAGGCACAGTAGCTTTGCCCAGTTGAGCGCAGGCTTGTCCGTAGGCGATGCGATGCGCATCACCGGTTGGCGTTTCGCGCTATGGTTGCGCAGATACTCAAGCCAGATGGTGGCGCACGTGCCGGCGTACATGGCTATGTGTACCCATTTGTCTATGAGCGTAACGTTGTCGAGCGGCGTACTCGGTATCGTTGCGAAGCACAATACCAATATCATAAGGATATAGAAGCACGATACCGGGTACGCCTTCAGCAGATGTCTGATGTATGTCATTGTATAAGAAATTCCTTTAATTGTTGTGTGAGAACTTCTTATTAACGCATGAACTTCTCTTTTATTGTGAGAGTAAAGGTCTTTAACGCACGAGAATCTTCTTGCCGTTCACGATGTAGATGCCCGAAGCGAGTCCGCTGATAGCTTCTGTTGTAGACACTGCGCTGTTGAAGTGGCGCACTGTTCTGCCGTCGATAGCCACTACGGATGTGGCGTTCGCGTTGTGGCTGACAGCGATGTCCGCGATGGCTGTAGGCTGGTCGGCTGTCACGTTCTTCACGAGATAGTGTCCCTGCGAGTCCTTCGAGTTCTGTATCTCGAAGTAAGCATCGGTTGTGATGCCCGATACGTCTGCCGTCTGCACCGAACTCTCCTTTGCGAACACGAAGTTCACGTAGTCGGTCGGTGTGTTTATCTTGAACTGCTTGCTGTACCATTTCTTGCCGTTCTTCTCCGTCAGTGTCGTCACGTTGTCGCCAGGCCATTTGTTGTTAGCCGGTGCGTGTGTGTCGTCGCCGCCCCACGTCCAGAAGTAGCAGTTCTTCCAGCCCACGTTCTCGGTGTTCACATACACAGCGAACGTGTATGCTTCAAACTTGCGCACGTCGTATGTTCGAGTCACGATAGTGCCCACCTTGCCGTTCGCGAGCAATGCCGCCTTCAGCGTGCACTTGCCGTTGGGGAGCGTAACCTTAGTGCCGTTAGCCACCTTTGTGCCCGATGCTGTTGGGTTGGAGCCGTCCAGCGTGTAGACAATCTGGGCATTCTTGTTGGTGGATATGGCGCGTAGCGTTACGGTCGGCGCGTTATGGTATTCGCCCGACGGCAGCGACGGGAACACCGTCTCGGCAGATGTAGGCAGGAAGTAGCGCCAGTGGTAGCCCTCGGCAGCCAAAGCCCATCCGTCGTCGGTGGGTGTGTATGCGTTGGCAGTGGTGCCCACCGCAGCGCGCAGCCTCATGTTCGCACCCGTTGTCGTCACGACGTAGCGCGATGCAGAGTTCTCCGTGCACGACCAGTTGCTCTCGTTGTGTATGCCGGCAATGTTGCGCACCAGTATCATGTTCTTTATGTCCTGCTTGCAGTCGGTCCAGTGCTTGTAGAACACGCACGGTGTGCCCGGCATGGCGAGCAGATAGGCGTTAGCCGCCAGCGTGTCTTTGCGTATCGGATCCTGCGCAGCATCGCTACGCTTCTCCGTGTCGTGGTTCTCGATGAACGTCACGGCGTAGCGCTTGTACACCACGTCGGTAGTCAGTCCGCCGTTCGCCAGCTTCGACCAGTTGCCATTGTTCGCTGCGTCGCGCACCGAGTAGCGTATAGGGAAGTCGAACGCTGCCGACATCACCTTGCCGTCCACCTTCGTAGCGTTCAGCCAGTTGGTGACATTCGTCTTGTTGCCATCGAAGTATTCGCCGACGGAGTAGGTTGGGTTTGCCGCCTTGTTGTACATGCCCGTGAATTTGCCGGCATAGCCCTTTGTCATGTCGTAGCGCACACCTGCGTATCCTAAGTCGTTGAGCAGCAGGTCGAGATATGCCTTCACGCAGTTCTGCACGTTGGCAGAGTTATGGTCGAGGTCGCGCATACCGTCCCAGTCCTCGCCCGTGTCGTAGTTGGTGCTGAGGCTCACGCCCTGCTTCTTCGCCTCCTCCGCAGCCTTGCCCTTGTCGTCGCCTGCGCACACGTCGGTAGAAGTCATCTTGTACGTCTTGCCCTTGTATGTCTCCTTGGGGAAGTCGAACCAGTTCTTGACGGTTCCGCGGTGGTTGATTACAACATCGGCTATTGTGCCGATGCCCTTCTGCTTGAATGTGCCGATCATGGAGCGCAACTCCTGCTCTGTGCCGAACGACGAGTTGTAGTTCGTAAACCAGTAGAGGTCGTTGTAGCCCATCGACTTGCCGCCGCAGTATGCGCTCTGCGGCACCCATACGAGTTTGAAGTAAGGTGCCAGCTCGTCAGCCTGACTCTCTAATTTTGTCCACTGCGATGCGTCGAAGCTGTCCCAGTAGAAGCCCTGGAGCATCACGCCTTGGTATTGTGATGGCCAGCCCTGTGCGGAGGCGTTGAGGGGCAGAAAGCCCACGCCACATGCGATGGCAGCCATTGATTTTAGAAATTTGTTCATGTTAGGTTTGGTTTTTATTGTTATTGTTTGGTATTTTGTTTCAATCAGGGCAAGGTGTGACGACTCTTGTCTTGGGTTAAAACAATCTGCACCGACCGACGCAGACGTGCGCATCGGTCGGTGCAGATGTCCGCATCGGTCGACGCGGATGTCCGCATCGGTCGGCGCAGATGTCCGCATCGGTCGACGCGGATGGTTACAGACTAAGTACGAGTACGCCCTTCGGCTGCAACTTCACGTCCTTCGTGAGGTCTATCTTTCTGCCCGTTAGCACGTTTGTAGCCTCCGTGCGGTTGCCGATAATCTCTGCGTAGCGTGCTACGGACATTGTAGCCGTCTTTGATGTGCCGTTGAGTACTGTCATCACCGCCTTGTCGCCGAGCGTGCGTGCCACCACGTATACACCCTTGAACGGTATGAACTGCGTCTGCTTGCCCTTTGTGATGAGCTCGTTGTTCTGGCGCCAGTGGAGCAGACGGCTTGTGAAGCTGAACATAGCCTGCTCCTCCTTCGTGCGCTCCGCCTTGTTGAAGGCGTTGCGTGTGTCGCCGGCGAAACCTCCGGGGAAGTCGCGGCGCACATGTCCGTCGGTAGTGCTCTTCGTGCCGTTCATCAGTATCTCCGTGCCGTAATAGAGCTGCGGAATACGGTTGACGGTGAGCAGCAGAGCCAGTGCCTGCTTCAGTGCTAATGTGTCCTGACCCTCGCCGAGGAAGCGGTCGGTGTCGTGGTTCTCGATGAACGCCATCACGTGCGACGGGTCTACGTACAGATAGTCGTAGCAGAGCGAGTTGTATATGCGGTTGAAGCCCTTCCACCAGTCGTCGGTCTCCTCGTTCTTCGCCTGGTTAAGACGGTCGAAGAATGCGAAGTCCATAACAGTCTTCAGGTTCGAGTTCACTTCAGCCAGCGGCGAGTCCTTCTGCCATGCTGCGGTGTATGCAGGCTCGGTCACCCAAGTCTCGCCCACGGTGTTGAAGTTGGGATACTCCGTGTTCAGCACCTCCATCCAGTGTGCCATGCCCTTACGGTCGGCATACGGATAAGTGTCCATGCGTATGCCGTCGATGCCAACGGTCTCAATCCACCACTCGGAGTTCTGTATGAGGTAAGTCATCACGTGCTCGTTGCGCTGGTTGAGGTCGGGCATTGAGGGCACGAACCAGCCGTCCACCGTCTCGCGCAGGTCTACCTTCGACGCATACGGGTCGAGCACTGGTGTCAGCTTGTAGCTTGTCTGCAGATACTTGTCGTTAGTTATCTGGTCGCCGTCCACGGTCTTCGTCTTCACCGCCTTCGCCTGATTTTCAGGAGCAAGCCATTCGGGTGTGTTGAACCAGTCCTTTGTCGGCATGTCCTTCACCCACGGATGCTCGAAACCGCAGTGGTTGAAAATCATGTCCATCACCACCTTCAGTCCCTTCTTATGTGCATCGGAAACAAGCTGTCGGTAGTCGTCGTTTGTGCCGAAGCGTGGGTCTACGCGGTAGTAGTCGGTCGTGGCGTATCCGTGATACGTACTGCTCTTGCCGTGGTCGGGCGAGTTGTTCTCAAGCACGGGTGTGAACCACAATGCCGTTACGCCCAGTTCGTTGAAGTAGTCGAGGTGCTGGCGTATGCCTTCGAGGTCGCCGCCATGACGCAGCGACGGTTCCTTGCGGTTCACGCTGTAAGCGTTCAGTCCCTTCACGTTGAGATACTTTCCGCTCGACGCAAAGCGGTCGGGCATGAGCATGTAGAGCACGTCGGCGTTGGTGAAGCCCATGCGCTCCTCGCCCTTCATGTCGCGTGCCTTCAGCTCGTACTTCACGCTCGTCTTGCTCTTGCCGGCGCGGAACAGCAGGTTCATCGTGCCTGGCTGGGCATCCCCTACGTTCAGGTACACTAACAGATAGTTGGGCGAGTCGAGACGTACGAGCGAGTCGATGCGCACGCCCGGATAGTCGGTCGACACCTCAGCAGCGCGCACGTCCTTGCCGTAAACCATCAGCTGCACTTGTGGGTTCTTCATGCCTACGAACCAGTTTGTAGGCTCAATGCGGTCAATCTTCTGTGCTGCGTTCATAGCAATAGTCGAAGAAAAGAAGAGGGCGAGTAGAAGTATCACCCTCTTACGTAGTATGTGTTTGATATTCATAAATTATAATGTTATTAGTCGTGTACTATCAATGCCGACTGCGGAGCAACCGTGAGAGTTGTGCCACTGATGAGTCCGAGACCCTCGGCGTTCACCTTGCCGTTTGCCACCACCTTTGTGTAGCTGCCCTCAGCAACCTTCACGTTCTGCGGCGTCTTCTGCGAGTTGAGCACCACGTAGATGTTTCTCCATGCGTCGCCACCGGCATTGTCCTTCAGTCGGAATGCCACCACACCCTTCGGTGCGTCGACAAACTCGAGATGCTTGCGCACCTCCTCAGCTTTACCCATGCGGAACGCAGGATGCGCCTTGCGCAGCGCGATGAGACCGGCGTAGTAGTCGAACACCTGCGGATAGCGCTTCAGGTTGTTCCAGTCGAGGCGGTTGATGGAGTCGGGCGAGCGGAATGAGTTGTGCACGCTCTTCTTGTCGCGCAGCATCTCCTCGCCCGAGAGAATGAACGGCACGCCCTGCGATGTGAGCACAGCGGTCTGTGCGAGCAGGTCGAGGCGTATCAGCTCGTCGTCGGTGATGTACGGCACCGTAGCGCGCAGGCGGTCGGTCAGACACATGTCGTCGTGGCAACTCACGTAAGCCACCATCTGCGATGGTTCGTTAGTCCACGCCTCACGCGAGTAGTTCACCTTCGTCATATCTATCTGCGGATGCGCAATGGCACCAACGATGCCGAACTTGATGCTTTCCTCTTGGTCAGGCTCGCCGATGAGGAAGCCGCCATTATGGTCGTCGGAGAACGGACCGCGCAGCGCGTCGCGCATGTCGTCGCAGAACGCACCGATGCCGTTGAGCTGTTTGGTGTTGGCTTTCATGGCGAGCTTCTCCTGCGGATAGGCGCAAGAACCTGCGCTCCAGCCTTCACCATAAATATATATAGACGGGTCAATCTGGTCTACCATAGCACGTATCTCGTTCATCGTCTCGATGTCGTGAACGCCCATGAGGTCGAAGCGGAAGCCGTCGATGTGGTATTCCTTTATCCAGTACTCCACGCTCTCCTTCATAAACTCGCGCATGAGCGGTTTCTCGCTCGCCGTCTCGTTGCCGCAGCCCGAGCCGTCGGAGTATTTGCCCTCAGCGGTCTTGCGATAGAAATAGTCGGGATAAGTCTTCTGGAAGTTGGATCCGTTGATGTCGAACGTGTGGTTGTACACCACGTCGAGTATGACGCGGATGCCTGCCCGGTGCAGTGCCTGCACCATCTGCTTGAACTCGCGTATGCGTGTTGTAGGCGTAGCAGCATCGGTGGAGTAGGAGCCCTCGGGCACGTTGTAGTTGAGCGGGTCGTATCCCCAGTTGTACTGCGGCACATCGGACTTCGACTCATCCACAGAAGCGTAGTCGAACGACGGCAGAATGTGTACGGCGTTCACACCGAGACGCTGCAGGTGCTCGATAGCCTTCGGCTCTGTGAGCGCCAGATATTTGCCCTTGTGCTTCAGTCCCGACGATAGGTCGACGGAGAAGTCGCGGTGGTGCATCTCGTAGATGACGAGGTCGCACGGGTTGTTGAGTGTCGGACGCACGTCGTCAGCCCAGCCCTCTGGGTCGGTATCGCGCAGGTCGACGATGGCACCGCGCTTGCCGTTCACGCCCACCGCCTTGGCGAAGATGCCGGGTGTGTTGTCGGGCTGTGCGCTGTTGTACACGCTGAAGAGGTAGTACTTGCCTTTGAGGTCGCTCTTCACGGTGAGCTTCCACTTGCCTGCGCCCACACGCTTCATCTGCTTTGTGAGCTGCTCTGTGGAATTGTCGCTGTCTGTGTCCGACAGCAGTACGTTCACTTTCTTTACGTCGGGCGACGTAGTGATATGGAATGTCGTTGCCTTGGGCGAATACTCCACTCCGCCCAACGTCTGTGCTACGGCACTGTGCGCCGTGCAGGTGGTAAGGAAGGAAAGGAGAAGGGTCTTTAGGGTCATATTTGTTTCTTTTGCTTATAATTCGTGATGGTTGATTTATAGGAGGTCAGAAGCCGTTAAAAAAAGAAGTTGGAGTATCTATAGGAGGGTATAGCATCCTTGCTATACCCACGCCGTCTGCTAACAATAATGCGGCGTGGGTATGGCAGGGATGCCATACCCTCCTATAATTACTTTCTTCCTGCTTCGTCAATCAGTTCCTTCACCTGCTCATTGTAGTCGCGGTCGGCGAGGAGCTGCTCGATGTTCATGTGCATACGATAGCGCCAGTAGTGCTTCGGGTTAGTAGGGATGTTGATGCGCTCGGCGTCGGCATCAGCAAGGCGTATGCGCTCGTCGATGGCGAACCAGTCCTGCAGCGAGAGTATGCAGAGCATCGAGGGCGAGGTGAGCTGCTGCGAAACGATGTCGCGAGCGAGCCATCCCGGCAGCGGATGCGGTGCGGCACCGCCACGGTAGAGCATAGAGTTGTAGAACTCCTGCGTGCGTGCCCAGTCTTCGTCCCACCACTGGCGCAGTGTAGGCATGTCGTGTGTGGAGAGAATGCAGACGGAGCGGTACGGATTGCGCGATAGATAGCCGAACTTAACGCTCGAGTCCTTCGGCATCGACTGCAGTTCGAGGCTCAGTATGCGCAGCTGCTGCATCACCCACTGCACACAGTCGGGCACCATGCCCAAGTCCTCTGCGCATACAAGCATACGGGTGGCTTGCACTAACATCGGCAGCTTCTTCATCGCCTCGC
The DNA here is from genome assembly GCF_000235885.1 of Leyella stercorea DSM 18206. Lineage (GTDB taxonomy): Bacteria > Bacteroidota > Bacteroidia > Bacteroidales > Bacteroidaceae > Prevotella > Prevotella stercorea. Next base: position 10,195 of record NZ_JH379350.1, on the reverse strand, counting down.
CATACCAGAACTCGTTGTTGCGGCGATAATAGTAGTCGTTATAGAGTCGGTTGAACGCAGCCTTGTCGCCGTCCCACAGCGCCTCGTACATGAAGTTGAGCTGCGCCGTGATGCGCGGATGGAAGAGGTTGGGGTTCTTGCTGTCGCGCACGAAGAGCACGTCGTCAACAAGCGCGTAGAGTCCGTCGCGCATCCATACGTCCTTCTCCGTTGTCTTGCCCTCGAACGCTGCCTCAATCTTGCGCTCCGTGTCGTATTCGGGCTTGAGCGAGTAGATGTCGTCGTGCTCGTGGTTGAGATAAGTCTTGATAACCTCCTCGGTGTGTTCGCGGAATACGCGCTCCACTACCCAGTGGGCTATGAACGGCGTTGTGAACAGATGCTCCTGGAAGTTGAGCCCGTAGCTCTGTATCTCTTCGCGAGTCATGGCGAGTGCCGGCTGGAACTGTCCGAGCAGTCCGCCTACGCAGTCGGTAGGTATCGCCCAGATGCGGAAGAAGCCGAGTACGTGGTCGATGCGGTAAGCGTCGAAGTACTTCGCCATGTTCTGGAAGCGGCGCACCCACCACTGGCATCCGTCGGCAATCATGCGGTCCCAGTTGTACGTTGGGAAGCCCCAGTTCTGTCCGTTCACCGAGAATGCGTCTGGCGGAGCACCTGCCTGCGAGTCGAGGTGGAAGTATTCGGGTTCGTGCCATACGTCGCAGCCGTTGCGGTTCACGCCGATAGGAATGTCGCCCTTGAGGATGACGCCGCGAGCGCGGGCATACTCGTGAGCTGAGTGCATCTGCTGGTCGAGCACGAACTGCACGTAGTAGTAGTACGCCACCTTATTATATAGTTCGCTCTTCGGATTGCTGAGTGCCTTACGGTCAGCCTCGTTCCACTGCTTGTGGTCAGCCCACTCCGAGAAGACACACGTGCCGTAGAGGTCGCGCAGGTAGCAGTAGTAGGCGTAAGGCACGAGCCAGTGCTCGCAGTCGGCGAAGAACGCCTTGAACTCCTTAGACGCAAGCACCTTCTTGCCTTCCTGCTCGAACAGCAGGCGGAGATACTTCAGCTTGGCGTTGTTCACGCGCTCGTAGTCGATCTGCGGCAGAGCGTTCAGCTCCTCGCGCAGCACCTCGAAGCGGTCTGCCTCCAGCTTGTCGCTCAATGCGGGCAGCTGGCGCAGGTCGGCATACTGCGGATGCAGAGCGAAGATTGATATACATGAATAGGGATATGAATCGGTCCACGTGTGTGTGGATGTAGAGTCGTTGATAGGCAGCACCTGCAGGAGGCGCTGGTGGGTCTTAGCCACCCAGTCGATCATCAGTTTAAGGTCGCCGAAGTCGCCCACACCGAAGCTTCCTTCGGAGCGGAGTGAGAAGACGGGGACGAGTGTGCCCGCTACCTTCTCGTCGCATAGCGCGTAGAATGACTGGTCGAGTGCCACTACGCGCACTTCGTTCTGCTCCAAAGGCTTGAGAGTGAGTGTGCGGTTCTCGCACGTCTCCCACATCTCCTCGCCTTTGTCGCTGAACGCCACGAACTTGAACTCCAGTTCGTGAACTAACTTACTACAAATCTTATTATTGTTACCTAAACCTACTTCTTTATCGTTTGCATCGAGTGCGTCGCCGTCGATGTCCACAATCCATTCGTTGTGGTTGTGCTCGGTCATGTGCAGAGCCTTTTTCAAGTCCCAGTTGCCTAAGACTACGCCTTTGCCCGTGAGGGCGAGACGTGCGCCCGAATGTAGCTGCGGAGCACGCACCACGAGACGCAGTGCCTTGTCGTATGCCAATGGCTTCACGCTGCCCTCGGCGCGGCGGTTCACGCAGTCGGTGAAAGCCGAGCTATATAAATATGTGTCGCATGGTATTTCGTGCCAAAGGTCCTCAACGATGATGTGCTGCGAAGCCTTTGTGTTGAGGTCGAGACGATGCGTGACAGTCTTCCACTCGCTGCACTTTATGCCGCAGCAGTTGCGCACGCTGTAGAAATAGTCCACACGCTTGTCGCTCTTCTTCGCCTCTATCTGGCATGTCCAAGTCAAACCGTCAGCGGTAGACATTGCTACGGTGCGGTCGCCAGCCTCTCCGCCAACGATGTTCAGCAGCAATTCTTCGCCGAATACTGTCTTGTACTGGATATTAAAAGTAATTTGCATAGTATTGTTTAGTCGTTATTAGATTTCATTTATTGATGTTGCAAAATTAAACATTTGTGTGTTTTTGTGCAAAGTTATGTATGTTTTTCTTCCAAACGCCAAGGTAAACGTTTGCGCAATGGTTAACGATTACTAACAAGTATATGTTATTTCTCACAAAATACTTACTTTTGTATTTTGTAGGGGGTGCACTTGTCTCAAGTGCACCA
>NZ_JH379350.1:0-7821 GCF_000235885.1 Leyella stercorea DSM 18206 | reverse complement strand
GGGTGCACTTGTCTCAAGTGCACCAACCTATTTGCAGATGTTGTTTCTGAAAACCAACTTCTATGTTGGTGCACTTGAGACAAGTGCACCCCCTTAGTGAGAATATTAATAAACATTATAGTATATGAAAGTAAAATCAATCATCCTCGCTTGTTCGCTGCTGGCTACAATGTCGGCAAGCGCACAGACCTCAAAGGGTATCGACCTCGCCAACATGAACACGGCGGCGAAGCCCGGAAACGACTTCTATGAGTATGCTATCGGTGGCTGGCGCAAGGCGCATCCGCTCGACGCAGAACACGCACGCAATGGTTCATTCACCGACCTCGACGAGATGAACCAGAAGCGCATCCTCGCCCTCATCGAGGAGTACTCGTCAAAGCCACAGCCTAAGGGCACACTCGGACAGAAGATAGGTTCGCTCTACAACCTCGCCATGGACAGCGTGCGCCGCAACCGTGAGGGCGCAGAACCGCTGAAGCCGCTTCTGAAGAAGATCAACGACATCGCCGACCGTCGCGAGTACCAGCTCGTGACAGCGCAGCTCGACGCACGTGGTCTCGACTGTCTGATGTTCGGAGCCGGCGTAGGTGCCGACATGAAGGACGCTGTCAACAACCTCGTAGGTATCGGTCAGGGCGGACTCGGACTCGGCGAGCGCGACTACTACCTCTCTGACGACGCTCAGGTGGTTGCAGTGCGTAAAGCTTATGCCGAATATCTCAAGAAGATGCTCGTGCTCGCAGGCAACGACGAGGCTACAGCGCAGCGCAAGGCGGACGCTACAATGCGCATCGAGACACGCATCGCTAAGGCAAGCAAGAGCCAGGTGGAGCTGCGCGACGTGCAGGCCAACTACCACAAGATGACATACAACGCCCTCGTGAAGGACTTCCCGGGCATCGATTGGGGCAACTTCTTCCTCGCGCAGGGCTTCCCTCCGTTCTCGCACATCGACGTGGGTCAGCTTGAGCCTATCCACGAGGTGGAGAAGATACTGGCAGAGGAGTCGCTCGACGACCTGAAGGCATACGCTGAGTCGCACGCCATCAGCTCGGCAGCCGGCTACCTCGACGACAACTTCCGCGCCGTAGAGTTCGAACTGGGCAAGGTGATGTCGGGCGTACAGCAGGACCGTCCGCGCTGGAAGCGTGCCACAGCTCTCGTGAGCGGCGTGCTCGGCGAGGCTATCGGCAAGCTCTACGTAGAGAAGTACTTCCCCGAGTCGTCGAAGCAGCAGATGCTTCAGCTCGTGCGCAACCTGCAGAAGGCTCTCTCGCAGCGCATCGACGAGGCTACATGGATGTCGCCTGCTACAAAGGCGCAGGCTCAGGACAAGCTCGCCAACTTCATCGTGAAGGTGGGCTACCCCGACACATGGAAGGACTACACCAACCTCCACGTCGACGAGCAGCTCTCGCTCTTCGAGAATATGCAGAACATCCGCGCCTTCCTCTCGCAGGACTACATCTCGCGCAAGGTGAACAAGCCGGTGGACAAGGCAGAGTGGCAAATGACTCCGCAGACCGTCAACGCTTACTATAACCCGACCACCAACGAGATCTGCTTCCCTGCAGCCATCCTCCAGCCGCCGTTCTTCGACCCGAACGTTGATGAGGCTGTGAACTACGGCGGTATCGGCGGCGTAATCGGTCACGAGATGTCGCACGGCTTCGACGACCAGGGCTCGCAGTTCGACAAGTACGGCAACCAGAACGACTGGTGGACAGCCGAGGACAAGAAGAACTTCGAGGCTCGCACAAAGGTGCTTGTAGACTACTTCAGTTCTATCGAGGCTCTGCCCGGCAAGAAAATCAACGGCAAACTCACCCTCGGCGAGAACATCGGCGACAACGGCGGACTGAACATCTCGTTCCGCGCTCTGCAGAACGTGCTCAAGGAGAACCCGGCTCTGAACAAGTCGATCGACGGCTTCACACCCGAGCAGCGCTTCTTCCTCTCATGGGCTACAGTATGGGCAGGCAACGCTCGTCCGGAGTTCATCGACCGTCAGATAAAGACCGACCCGCACTCACCGGCTGAGGCTCGTGTAAACGCTGCTCTTCCGCAGATCGACGCTTGGTACAAGGCGTTCAACGTGAAGAAGTCGGACAAGCTCTTCGTGCCGCAGAAGAAGCGTGCACAGATCTGGTAATCTGTAACGGAAAGCTTTTCAAGGCTTTCTAAAGAAATATACGAAAGCGCCCTGCGTTCGGCAAAACCGAACGCAGGGCGCTTCGCTTTTTGTAATCTACTTAACAATCTTCTTTCCTCTTACAACGTACACACCACTTGCAAGACCATCAAGGTTCTTTGCATTGTGTTTTACGCAAACACCTTCTAAAGTGTACACATTGAAGGTTGTTTCCTCCGTTACTCTGCCACCGTTGATAGCCGTAGACGGAGTTACCGTTAGCCAGCCATGGTTGTAAAACAACTCGTAGTTGTCTGCCTCGCCACCACTTACTATGATTTCGTACTTACCGGCTTGCGATGTGGCATCTGCTATGCACGAAGCAACCGGCTTGGTAGTCAGTACGTCTGCCGTCTCTTCATGCTTAAATCCGTCATAGGTGATGTTGAACACGGGGTTCGCCACACCAGTCTTACGAGTAGCGTCCTCAACGGTTACGTAAAGCGGAGCTTGTGTCACAACGAGATAGCCGTCTTCAAAATCAACCGCCTCATCAGTGATCGTTCCCGGCTCTATATGAATAGTGTAGCGACCACATTTACTCTCTGTAGTAGCCTCGCAGCTAAGCACGGGCTTGCCTTTTACCTTGTCACCAATAATAGTGAAGGTGAGTTTTGGATTTTCGTCGCCATATTCGCGAGCCTGATTACGAGCCTTAATCGTAGTGCCAAACTCAACAATGTTAGCAAAGTCGTTCCATTGTGCAGTGTTCTGGAAACGCATCTTTGAGCCGGCACGCACCGTGAGTAAGCAACTCTCAACGTTGGCTCCTTTGAAAACGTTAGTGCCATTGAGCTGCGGCATATTCTTAGAGAAGACCTTGAACTCTGTAAGAGACCAACAGTTGGCAAATGCTTCCTTACCTATCGTCTTTACATCGCTACTGAGCGAAACACGTGGCATAAGGTTACAACCTGCAAAAGCATAGTCGGCAACGTCGATAACCCCATGCTTTATATCCACACCATTCGGCTGAAATGGTAAGGCGGCAATAAGGGTAGTCTTGTCGCTATTGTACACTATCCCGTCTTCGTATAGAAAGTTGGCATCGGCAGAGGCCGTCAGCACCACTTCCTTTAGCTTGCTCGCATATGCCCACACTCCCTTGCCAAAACTGCTGATGCCGGTATTTGGGAACACAATCTTCTCCAATCGCGTCTTTGAGAATACCTTGTCGGGCAGACTTGCATCTCTTTCTACAATAAGCTTCTTGCCGTTTTCCATCATGTAATAGTCGGAGCCGGCAACGATACGAGCTTCACTAAGGTCGAGAACGCGCAGATGTCCGCGGGTGCGGTTGCCTTCGGCGTCACGTCCTGCCATGCTACGCAGCGTGCGCAGGTCGGCAGCGTTGATGTTTCCACTCACTGTTAGCGTGTCGTAGTTGTAAAACTTGTCGGCATCTATTTGTGCAGCAAGCGTTCCTGCGGCTTCAAGAGCAATGCTGCCCTTTAAGGTTGATGATGTCTTGTCTGGCGTGATGTTTATCACAGCTTCTTGATTGCTTGAGAATTTGTATGCCTGTGGGTCGAGGATGTTTATATCGTAATAGCCGTCGTAGTTGCCATCCCATCCCCAGTTGACATGCACCTTGCCTTCCGCGTCATATCCGTCGAGAACGAATGAGTGGCCACCCATTGACTTATCGAATCCGCCATACACAAGAGGCTGCTTGTTGTTAATCTGTTCGTAAATGATGCGCATCCACTCATTGTCAGAATAATCCTTCCTCACGATGTATTTGGCATCCTCAATGCCATAGTAGCGTTGCAAGCCTTTAGCCACATTCTCGTGCAGAGCACCGCTACCACCATCGGCTTCGCTGCCATACTCCATACCAACCGCCACACCTAAGTCGTGCATTATGAGTGCCACGGCATCGCCTTCTTCTAAGGAGTACTTAGAATCGTAGGTCTCGAGCATTGCGTTCCAGTCGTACTTGCTCTTTTCGAAGTCTGCACTTATCTTTGTGCCCGACATATTGTTGGCAGGATAATAGATGGTGCGGCTGCCGATGCCATGCTCCGGTGCGCGATGATAGCGAAGCACCTGAGCAGTCGACGTAGCGGCGCATCCCGTCAGTGTGCGTGTGCCGTTGGTGGCAGTAGGGCAGAGGTTGTTGTATGGCTTGTTCTGTCCCCAGCGAGTCTCGCAAAGAGTTGCTACCGACTCGGCATAGCCATACCCACTCGGCATCTTGTTCACAAGAGCCACTTTAGATGCCTTTGCGCGTGAGACCACCGCCTCGTTCACCATAGAAAGCCACCACTCAAAGTTGGGGTTGGTCGACTTCGGCTCGAACTTCGTGTCGCTATATCCTAATATGGCAGGTGAAGTGTCGTCGGTTGCTATAACTGCAAACCCATTGTCTTCAGAACCATATACCACATAGCCCTCTGACACTTTCAGCTCCTTTATTGCTTTTGTGTCGATTGAGAACGATCCTCTTGCCGCTGCTTTCATTCTTGCGCCACCTAATAGCTTTGTTGCTTCGGCTTTCATCTGTGTCTTGGAGCGCGGCGCTGCAGAAGCGCCGGCTACAAGAAACATGAGGGCAAGAGGAACGAATGCGTATCTTTTATTAATGTTCATATCGTCTACTTGTCTACTTAACTGAACTTGCTAAAGTTCAATCTACTTAACTATAACTTTCTTACCGTTTACGATGTACACTCCCTTCTTCATTGTTGAGAAGTTGCTCACGTTTGTAGCAACGCGTATGCCGTCGATGGTATACACATCGAAAGTCTTCTCGGCTTTGGATACGCCGTTGATGCCGTTTGTGGTGTCTGTAGCAATGGTAGCCTCCGACTCGCCGTCGAAATAAACTGCTGTTACACCGTAGACGTATTTAGTGTTGCTATCCGCCGTTTTGTCGACAAACGTTGTCTGGTCTGACGGCACTGTGCCCACGAGGGTTCCATCACGATATATGCGATACAGTATCACGGTACCCGGACCGTAGGTGTAGGTAATGTCGTCAATCATGAATACGAAAGAGTTAGCTGCCACTGTATTATGGTTGATGGCAAAATACTTGCTGCCTGCTGGCAACTCTACGCTTACTTCCTCCCATTCGCCCTTCGATGTGGTGTGCGTCTCACCAATCTTTGTGAACGAAGCCTGCTTGTTGTCTGTAGTAGAGTAGAGCACGTCGAAGGTCTCCGGATAATTAATCTTCTGGTCGGTATCGTTCTCGTTTTTCACCCAGAACGATATTGTCTGCTGCTCGCCAGACAATTCGGGCGAGAAGAGCCAGTTGTTCTGCGTCACGTCATTGCCTCCATTGTCGGCACGGTGGAAAGCGGCAAGATACTTACTGCCGGTGTGTGCCTTGAAGCCCGGAACCTGCTCGAGTTGCTCTTTAGAGAGCCATCTGTCGAGTGGGTCGGCAAGGGTGAATGCAAACGATGTGCCCTGTGACGGATACTTCATATTGAACGGACCGCCCGTCGTTCCCGCATTGTTTGCCACCGACTTCCAGTCGCCAAACAAATCGGTGCTCCATGACGTATAAGACTCGAAACTCTCTGTTGCAGTCTTCGATTCGGAATCAACCGCTGTCCATGCTACCTCCACTCCGTTCTCTGTCTTTGTGAATGTAGCCGAGTCGGGGTGCGGCTTGGTTGATATCTCAAACTTAGTGGATGCTGATACCTCATTGTCGTCGGTGTTCAGGTCGTTGCTGTATACCACGACGGCCTTTAGCTCTACACCCTCCTTGTCCTCAAGGATGCTGATAGGATACTCAAAATTGAATGTCTCGAAATAGTAGGCCTTCAATGGCTCGGCAGGAGTCTTAGAGGCAATAAGCTTGTCGTTGGCATATAGCTCTACCTTATAGTCGCGCGCATCCTTCGAGCCGAAGTTGTTCACCGTGACCTTCACATTCTCCGTTTCGCCCTTTCTTGCTGTTTCCGGAGCTTCTATCTCTGCACTCAAATCGTAGGTATATGTATCGCGTATGAACATACGGTCGATGTACACTACATTGCCGGTGTTTGCCTGCGCCACAAAATTGACAGACACGAAATCCTTATCTACATAGTCGGCAAGCGAAACGGCAGAAGCAGTCCACTTTCCTTCGTCCTTAGCTGCGTCAATATTTGCTACCTCTTCGGTCGTACCATCGGGCAACTCTACTTCAATCTTTATCTTGGCATTGCTGCCGGTTTCTGCCTTGTGGTAGAAGATGAGTTTCGGTTCGGCAGCGCCGGCGAGTGCTATCTTTCCGGTTCCGAGATAAGCCCAGTCTGTATCGGCCTCCGAAATCATGTGGAAGGCTCCGCCATCGTTGTCAACACAGTCGGGATATTTTTCGTCAATGGTCCAGAAATCTGACTTGCCCGTGCCGTACGTGGTCCACAAACGTCCGTGCAGGAGATTCTTAGCCACGCTCTCAGAGAACGGAAGGTCGTAGGGCTTGCCGAGCATGATTGAAGGCAACGCCTTGTATGAGCTCTGTCCGTAATCGTTTTTCGCCGAAATCCAGAGCGTTTTAAGAACCTGTGCACCGGTGTTCGTAACCATTGGTATGTCTATTGTTGTTTGACCCTTAACCGATGCCACTTCTGTGTAGGTGGGGTAATAGTCGGAACCGCCACGCTCTGCAATGACATAGGTCACGTCTGAGAGGTCAACATATCCGTCGTAATTGCCGACATTCGACTCCTCCCATGTGAATGTCACCTTGTCTGGATGCTCGGCTGTGCGACGATTGTCGGGTTCCAGCGGCGATGTCTGTCCTACATATATAGCTACCGGCTTACAGTAGAAGCCCGCACCCTGCTCGTTCACAGCTGCCACACTATAGATGTTGATGCCGTTAGTTGCGGTGTTGTCGGTGAATGTCACTATCGCACCAGGTTTGGCTGACGGTGCCTCTGCCACTACCTTGCCCGAACGGCGGATGAGAAACTTGGTTATATTCTCGAGTTTGCTGCCGCTGTAATTCTTTTCTGGGGCCTTGAATGAGAGAGTGGCTTGCAGTGCTCCCTTCTCAGCGGCTACAACAGAAAGATTGCTAACGCTGTCGGGAGCGTTTAGCGAGATGCCCTCGCCAATAGTGATATCGTCGATTTTCAGGCCTTGCTGTCCCTTACTGCTGATGTCGTGGAAGCCGATATACAACTCCTCGTCTTCTGTGGGCGTGAAGGTGGCTTTGCGCACCTCATAGTCGGAGAGCTCTATAGTCTCCTCGGCCAGCAGTGTCTCTGTCATGCCGGCAGCCGTTGCGCTTTTGCCATACTTCACCTCAAACTTCTGCGGATACCATTTTGAGGTGCCCTTGACACGGAACGATAAATTGTATACGCTACCTGCTTTCACCTTCAGAGCCGGCAGTATAAGCCACTCGTCGGCATCTGCGTTCTCCGATTTTGCAGTAGTTGCACATGCATCCTTGTCGTTTGACCAGTTAGGCTCGTCCCAAGCCCATGTTACACCGTCGCCGTTGCCGTCGATTATTTCGTAGAGTGCCATCTCCGAAGCATCGTCAAACGTACCATAGAAAGGTGGCGTGATGGCGTTGCCGAAAGCCACATAGTTGCTCACAACCTCATCGCCCTTCACTCCGCCGTTGACGGGCGTGATGCCATGAAGGTGTGTCAAAACTCCCTTATTCTAAA
>NZ_JH379349.1 GCF_000235885.1 Leyella stercorea DSM 18206 | reverse complement strand
TTTTTTGCGTAAAACATTGCACAGAACAAGAGAATGAGGTTTGGCTTGAGCCTCCCCTTGTTCTGGCAAGGGTTTATGTATGGCAATATCTTTTTGTTGGGCCGCTTCAAAGTTACGGATTTTATGCTATGCAACCTCCGCTTTTATGAAGTTTTCTCTGCGGCTAACCCATTTTTTCTTTAATTCGCCCGTACATAAGGCAGCCTCCGAAGGTGTCTTCCAGTCTAAACTCATGTGCGGACGCTCGTTATTATAGAAGTCGACTGCGATAGCGATGGCTTTTTTCACTTCGTCTATACTATGGAAGTTCATGCCCATAAGCAGTTCATTCTTAATGATGCCATTTACACGCTCGGCAACGGCATTGTCTTTCGGGTCTCCGCATTCGGTCATGCTGATACGTATTCCGCGCGACCTGAGTTTGCAGGTATAGGCATAGCTGGCATACTGCACGCCTCTATCAGAGTGGTGTATGATGTCATGGACAGCGTTCTTGTCAAGGCGCCTCATTGCCATGTCAAGTGCTTCTATGGCAAACTTCGCCTCCAAAGTGTCGCCGACACACCAGCCGACTATCTCCTTTGTATAATAGTCGGTCACAAGGGACAGGTAGCAGAA
>NZ_JH379348.1 GCF_000235885.1 Leyella stercorea DSM 18206 | reverse complement strand
AATAATATTACATAGCTAAAATTTACATATCTAATACACTAATATATAATGCTTTACAAAACTACATGATTGAATTAAGAAACAAATTAGAAACAAAAAGTGAATTTTATCCATTTTCCTGTTTTTTCTTTTGCACTCTGTTTCTTTGCTTGCAGTTGCTTGCCTTTGGAGTGAAAATTCAAGCTGCTCTATTTGATTTTTGTTCCTTGGGTTTACAAATCAGATTAAGGCTTGCACTGATGTTTTTTTTGCAGCCAAAAGAGAAAAGTGCAAGCCCGTCATCCTCTAAAGTTGCATCACTTCTACAAATCTAATTCTTTTTATGCAGGCAGCCAAATATGACTGCCTATATTTAGTTTAATTTAGTTTAGCATATATATAAGGCTAACAAACCAAACTAAACTGGATTTACAGCTCACTTCCCGACCATCCTTCCTTTTCCCATTTTACTCTCTGGAAGGTCTCCCTTGTCTTTCTCTTTTGGCTGCAAACCCTTTTTACATTCCCATCACACCCTTTGCACGCAATCATCTCCCATGTTTCTCCCGGCATTTCGCATACTAACTTCCGGTCTGGCTGATGAAAATTGTGTCGCAAAGGTACTTGCCATGCCTTTCTTGTATGCAAGGTCATTGCCTGATGGTTTACGACAAAATCTCCACACTCGGCTTCGCTGAGGTAGTATTTGGTCTGAAAACCTTGCATAAAGAGCCATGCCACCTTTTGTGGCGACATAATTTATCAAGCCCGAAAGTAGATGAAATGCTACAGGAGGGAATATAAGAACTTAAAATTTAGGATTATGGCGAACTATGCAACAAACATCTTCTACGCAAGAACAGAGTGTTCAAAAGACCTTGATACGATAGAGGAGTTTCTGGACAGAACATTCAACGGCTATATCAATCGTCAGAACGATTGCATTGATGCGGAATTTTCCTCACGTTGGGAATACCCCGAAGAAGAAATCAGCAAATTGATAGCATCCCTGGCAAACAAGAACAAAGTCTATATCAAGATTCTGTCCTATGAGTTTGATAGTGATTATGTCAGCTTCAGGATATTCTCACAAGGCAAGTGGAACGTTAAGTTATAACCTTCAAATCATACGATTATGTTTTACGAGGAAGACAGCGAAATTATCGGGTTGTCCTGCACGTTGCTTACTCCCTACAGAGGGTACACAGAAGGCACCATTGTCGGAGATTATGGCAACACAGTCATTGTCCGTCTCACCAGCGGCAAAGAAATAGAAGAATACAGAGATGAAGTGATTATCAATGATTAAACAAGACAACAGCAATGAAACAGATAGCAAGTAAATTCGTACAGTGGGATGTCCCCGAATTGGAGAAGCTGAAAGACAGCAAGGTTTACAAGTTACGGGAACGTCTTGATAATGGCGGCAAATTGAGCCGTTCCGAAAAGAACTGGCTTACACGAAGCCTGCAAGAGTGCTGCCACTTCAAATGTGGCATAGCCTTGATGGGGTATTGTTTTGACTTTTCGGATGTCCTCAAACGCTATTTCGTAAAGCAATACGGACATGTCGCCGAATACTATGCAGTTGACAAGACTTCATTGCGTTCCGTTTTGTATGGGCGCATTGAGGACATTATAGAAGTACCATAAATATCGAAAACATGAAAGTGACGATTGAACACAGCTTTTGCCCTTATTCCGAGGAGGTGACCGACCTCTATTTCCGAATCATCAATACAATTCTTTTTTCTACCGATGAAGCGGAGCTGCGTGAAAGTATGAGACAGTTGGAAGAGAAGACTCCTCTTCATGAGTATTTTACCTATGGATATGGTGCCCATCACCTTTGGGTTTGTCAAAGACGTCCGAGTGACAAGACTCTGGTCTTCAAGCACCGTATCATGTTGGTTGAGTTTTAATCAGCCAACAGATATTGGCTACCGGCTGGAATGGAACTACCCATTTCAGCCTTGCCGCCCTTCCTTTTATAATTTCTCTTTTGGCTGCGCCGTTTCCTTTTTTACAGCCGTCCATTCATGTGAAAAGCATCCCGCTTTTCTGTCTGATCCGGTTTCTGCCTTTCCCTATGGCCATTTTTTCACTCCCTCTTTTTCTGGTGCGGATACAGCAGCCACCCTCAGCTGTGTGTTCTGTCCTTGCTCCATTCGGATTGGAATGACCCTCTTCGACAGTATACTTTGAATGAATGCCGTTCTGTTTTTGCTGCCTCGACAAGCGACATTGGAAAAGTCCGGTCTCTCCGTTTTTTGTGGTTGTCCGGGAAGGTGCTTCAATTCCTGCACCAGAGAGTGGACACGAGCTTTTGCCTGCTGTTCCCTCCATTTGGTTCTCATTTTTCATCATTGCTTTTCCAACGAAGCCATCATCATTTTCCCGTTGCAAAGATAGTGTGCAGTCAGGAACGCCTTAGCAGTCTTGACCAATGGCGTAGCCGCTTCAATCTTCCTTTATCAGGCCTTTGGTTTTGTCTTCGCCAAAAATAAAGCGTATTGATGCGCTATCCTTGGTGCATCCTTTATCTGCATCTACTTTTTACCGCAGCGTAAAAATAATTTAATAACTTCTAAAAGCAATTCGATATGAAAAAGATTGAGAACACTTTCGCAGTAACAGGATTCATTGGCAAAGATGCAGAAATCCATCAGTTCACCAGTGCCAGCGTAGCACGTTTCTCTTTGGCTGTAAGCCGACTGGAGAAAAACGGAGAGGAATCCAACCGCATTTCCGCCTTCATGAATATCGAGGCATGGCGTAAGAACGAGAACACCGATTCCTTCGACATGCTGACCAAAGGTACCATGCTTACCGTCGAGGGTTATTTCAAACCAGAAGAATGGATTGACAAGGACGGTACGAAACACAACCGCATCGTGACCGTGGCTGTCAAGTTTTATCCGCCTGTTGAAAAAGAGGAGGAAGCTCCTAAAAAACAGGCAAAACCTGTGAAGAAAGGCAAGAAATGATTCCGGCCTTACAGACAAAGCGACCTTCGGGTCGCTTTATTTTTGTTCATGGACGGCTTCAGCCATTCCGCCCTTTTATAGCTTTTCCCCTGCATGTACTTCCGTACCATGCATGTACTTCCGTACCATTATAATGTCATGTCGCTCCTTTGTGTTTTTACTGCTTTTCGGGGTTCCATTCCGCAAGCCTGTTATTTTTCTCTGCAAAGTTTGATTGCCGTTTTCCGGTCCTGTCAAGGAACCGCTTTGCTGGCTGTCGGAAAATCTTCCTCTCCGTGCCTGCGAGCGTATTTTCCACATCCTCCTTGCCCGGACCGACCGCCAATTTCGTGAGCAGAAAAAAAAATCAACCTTCCGGTACAGAAACTACCAGAGGGAAAACAAACAAAATTCATCAACTTTAAAATTGTAGTGATATGACATTCAGAGAATTTATGGCAGAAAACGGCTACATGTTACAGACAACTTTTTGGAGTGATTTTTCGATAGCAGACCGCTTCGGACTTCCAGCAGTCCAAGACACTTTCAACCGAGCATTTGCAGAGTGGAAACAGAGCTACAAGTACCTCACAGAACTTATTTTGGTACTCAACCACAAAATCTGGCAGCACTACGAGGCAGCCCCGGAAATGGCAAAGCTCTACAACATCCTTTGGATGCAAGCCGACCAATACGCCATCGAGAATCTGAAAGGCAGCGAGCTGGAATATTATTATGAGGTGACGGACTGATGCCGTCATACAGATAAAGCAGATAGTTCAATCAGTTAAACTCAATAAAATAGATATGGATATTACATTTGCAATCGTCCGTGCAGAAAATGCGGACTATCTTTGCCACCATGCCAACGGCATCTATGTGGATGTCAGCAATCCAATGAGAACTTTTGTTGCCGGAGAAGATAAGTTTCGGCTTATTGAACCGGACCGTTCGTTGGAACGGAAGGAGTACAGGTTCAGAGGACAGAACTGCTATCTTGTACCTCGTTTTTATGCCAACGGGTGGCTGGCTCTTCTGTTGCAGAGCGTGGAGGATGAAAGTGAGTATATCGTCCTTTCTGTCAATTTGGAGGAAATGGATGCCCTTGGATTGCCCGACCGGACATTTATTGATGTGAACCATTATCCGGATGCCATGGCGTTTTTGAGTGCGAACGGGCTGGCAACGGATTCCGGTTACAAACGCAGGAGCGGCTTTGTGGAGTATCCGATGGTAATGCTGAATCTTGCATTGATTTACCAGCATTTCCCGAAGACATTCCAAGAAGCCGACATTGATTGTTTCTGAACAGCTGTTCCAGGCATGGATTGCTGATTGGTTTTAACGATACCGTACCGCCTTTTTCGGCACGGTATCGTTTTTTACACCCGATTTTCCAGCGACACCAGACTTTTATATATTGTCCTTTTCTCTCTTTTAGTTATTCCTTTTTCCCTCTTATAGCGGCAAGATTACCAGTCCCTTTTTATCATTTGCAATGGCGGGCAGCCTCTGATTGCATCCCGACATTTCGCTCGGGAATGTTTTCTTGTGCAAAGGTACGTCGAAAGAATGCTCTGCAAGTATCACTGTCGCTACCCGAAGTGAAATTTGACGTAACCTTCCGCAATCAAAGATTCCGGTATTCATAAAATTTCATTCCGGGTTTCTTGCTTTGCATTCCTGCTTCGCCATATGATGGGCACCAAAAAGCGACCCTTGCGATGAAGTCGGTAAATTTCAAAGCAGGGCAAATGAAACACTTTAAAAAAATAGAATAAAATGACAGTAGATGAAGTATTACAGCACGATTTGAAGTTTCGGTACATGCTACTCGGACGCCTACAGGCAGATTGCGAATATTATCTTGGTTTCGGCAACAGAAATCCCAACCGTTTGTGGGCTGGTGATGAAGAAAGGCAACTGGAGTACATGACCAGGCTCTATGACAGTTTCACCGAGGAGGAAAAACCACAATGGCTGACAAGGGAACAGATTCTGAAGTATGATACCGCCATGAGGAATATACCGGAATAAAAACAAATGCCGCACCTGCTCCAAAGACAGAGCGATGCGGCAATCATTTTTCTAATCAATTATATCAGTTATCAGTTATGAAGATTCAGTGCTATTTAGCCTCGATGCCCCCTTTTACCATGACACGAAAAGTCTTGGCAGGCTTGAAGGCAGGAACCGAATGGGCAGGGATGATGACAGTCGTATTGCTTGAAATGTTACGTCCCGTTTTCTGTGCTTTATGTTTGATTATAAAACTGCCGAACCCTCACAGAAAAACCTCTTCTCCTACAATCATCGAATCTTTCACGCTTTTCATAAACGCTTCCACTACGGCTGTTACCGTGTTCTTTTCTATACCGGTCTGCTTTGCTATCCGGTCAACAATCTCTGCCTTTGTCATGGTCTGATTAAAATGAATGATAAAATTATGCACTTACTTACCTTCTGGCTTAACGGTCACGCCGGTAGTCGCTCTGGCTGAATCCACCGAATATACCCTTCAGAATCTTGCCGACAATCCAAAACACCACGAATAATACAATCAGTTCTCCCATAAGTATTCTATATTTATACAGTTGTAATTGAATCTAAAGATACAAAATAATCTCTGAACTACAAAATAATACGGAGTGAAATTCATCCGGATTTACATCACATGTTTTCTACTCCGCTATCATCCTCTTCCGTCTTCTTCTTGACACGCGGACCGCTGGTCTGGCCACGGTCGAGCTTTACACCATATTTGTTGAGTATGCGCCATATTGAACTTTTGCTGCTGAAGCCGCTGGCAGCCCAGATATCATCGAACGAATGGCCGTTGGTGTACATGTCCACGATTTTCTTGTCTCGTTCGGCTTTGGGCAGCACTTTCGGGGCTGCCGGTGCCTTGATGCTTTGGCGCAGCCTTTCCACATGGGCAGAGTACCTGCGCAATGCCGCAATCTCCTCCGGAAACGCACCGATTATCCACAGCACGTCAGCGGCTGTCGTGGAAGGAAACAGTTCACCTCGGGTATCCACCTTGTCGTGGATGGATATGATACGTACTATCTTGATCCGGCACAGTTCAATGAATGCGGACAGTTCTCTCAGCCCGCGTGTGGCATTGCTGAACTTGACCACGACAAGTTCGTCACCTCTTTCAAGATTTGCCATAAGCTGTTTCCACATCGGACGCAATGTTTCGTGTTCGACCGTTTCTTCTACAATCTGTACACATCCGTATTGCTGCATCCATTCTCTTTCCGTGTCAAAACTTTCATTGTTTTCCCTGAATATGTAACCGACTTTTGCCATTTGATTATACATTGTTTTGATAACAAGTGCAAATATAATACTTTCCTTTAAATCCAAAATTATATTGTGGAAAAATAATCGTTTAAACGGATGGAAATCCTGTTTTTCTTTCACTTGTTTTCATTGATAATCATATTGTTAATATGATTATGAAAAAATCGCTAATTCTGACATCGAAAGAATATTATCACGATTTTTATATATAGATTTGCACTGTTTTAATATGAAATAACAAATATGGAAAGTGTAAAATCATACTGTAAAAGAGTCTGGCTGTTGACCGGAGTATGTGCCGCTTCACTGACCATTTGCGGATTGTCATCATGCGGTGACGGAAGCGGCAAGCCTTTGTCGGAAGTGGCAGAAGACCCTGCCGGAACCTACCGGAAGTATCTGTTCGATATACGAAGCCAAAAAAGTGCTTCTTTCAAGGAACTGACCCTTTACGTCCGCCAATGGCAGGAACTGAAGGATTCCGTCTTTTTTCATCTCCGCAAGGACTCGCTCATACGGGAACATCCCGACACACGTTCGGCATGTGTCCGCCTGCACGATTCAATCCGCAACGAGTTCTCACGGCTGGTTCTTTCGAAGCCGCGTACCTATCAGGAACTCCTGTCCTTCAAAAATCAGTTTTCCTCCTATGCCCGTGATACGGAACTGCTGGATGACGTACAGAAAATCCGCCCTTTCTTCCGTTCGTTGGATGACCAGCCGGCACATAAAGGAAACCGGACCCAGGTCCTTTCCGCTTACCGTTCGCTGTTGTCACGCACCAATCGTGCCGGCATACATAGCACCAAAGACCTGAGAGCCTTTATCACAAAGGAGGATGCCGTATTCCGTGCCTTCCTTGTACACCTGCATGAACTGGACGGTGAAGGTCTGACAGATGTCACCCGCAACACCGAGCAATGCTGCTCTCAGATACTCCTTGCTGCCGAACGAAAGGAAATCACCTACCGGGAGGCCATGCTTTATCTGGTCCTTCGTACCAACCGCCGGCAGATACAGAACATGCAGACCTGCATGGATGACGTCCGCAACAAGAGGGTCAAGACACCCGTACAGGCACATGCCTATATATGGATGCTCGTGCAGCCCTATTCTTCACTGGATGCTTTTTCCATGGCGTTGCTTTCCGAGGATGAGCGGAAACAGCTTGACAGGATGGCGGCCCAGACCCCTGCGGTATTCAAAAGCCTGAGCCGGATCCTGCAATCTGAAGGCACACGCCTGTCTGAACTTCCCGGAATGCTGATGGAAATTTTCATACACACGCTATAACAATATCATGAATATGTTACGACATTTTTTTGACGACTTTATGACGTTCGTCCCGCTTCAGCTGCCACAGCTGCTGGATGTGACCATCATGGAAGAGCCGCAGTTCTACGGCGACTATGCACTGCTGACCTTTCCATTGCGAGATTCCTATGACCTGGAAGAGGTAATGGATATGTTCGAGGACGACATGGAGCTGATAACGCTCTACCACCATATTCCATCGCATACGGTCAAGTTCGGTCACAGCACCTGTGCATATTCCAATCCTGCTTTCGGCCAGATGTTCAAGATGAACTGCCAGACCGGTGCGGACGGCAAGGTTGACACCATCCTTGTCACCATCTATGATTCGCTGGAGCAGATGTATGGCGAATTGTGCCTTGACCTAGATCTCCATTCCAAGGGAGGTGTGTTCAAATACAAGAAGGATAAGGAAGATGTCCTGCTGAATTTTCTATGACCGTTGCCTCATGAGGAATACGTTATATCGACAGATGGTCTATTGGATAAGGGAGTATCGTACATGGATAGAGGTCGTTGATGACAATACCTATAAGGAGTACGCACTGCCAAGGAACGGCCATATTGACTACATCGTTTCCCGGACATTGGTACTGCGGGCTTACAAGGACAAAGGCCCGTACACCAAGGGCATGACCTGGACAATCCCGGAGTATGCACTGGACAAGGCATTGGCCACCTACCGCAAGCAGGAACATACGTTCAGGCAGCGTATCAAGAAGGCTGCGATGTATCTCTCACCACGGGATGCCGAGGCCATCATCCTGCTGGCTTCCCACAACATTGTCCGTCTGGAGCTGGTGATACTGCCCATTCAAGCACGCGAAAAACCCTATTACTTATGATTTGGAACATCTTACAACTCATTTTCTGTGCCATGCTGTTTGCAGTGCCCATGGCATTATACAAGAGCAACCGCACTTTTATGGCAAGGTTCTATAACGCCATGGTATACCGTGAAAAGGCCCGTAGGCTCTATGTGCGGATCCTTTTGATCCTGCTTTTGCTTTTTCACTATGTCTATGCCTGCGGACATGTCGGCGAGTTCGGTATCCTGTTATCGACCGCAGTCTGTGCCGCTATCTATTCGTTCAGGCGGACGGACCGTTGGCTGAGACGTTTGCCCGGCAGGACATCCTCGTTTGTTGCTCTGGCAACGACTGTACTGGTCATCGGCTTTGTACCGCATCTGTACACGCTGGCAGTCACCGTCGCCTTTCTTCTTTTGGCTGCCCTGTTCTATCCCTCCGATCGGGTAATGACCGAATCCGGGGATTTAGACCGGATTACCGGATGGATGCAACATCCAGCACTGCTGGCCGAAAGCTATCATGATTATCATCACGCAAGGTTGCCGCAGGATGCGGACAGCGGCAACACTGATATATCCGCGCAATAATAACCATTCAAAAACAGATTGAAAATGAAAACCAGACAAAGAATAACTGTCCCGATACTGGCAGACAGAGAGGTGTTTGACTACCTCAAGGAGAAAGTGGGTGAACGGAAAACGAAAACAGAAGCCTATTGTGATTTGCTGGACAAGGCTCTGGCCGGTTTTGTTTCCCCCTTTTTAAGAAATCAGGAGTTTGAACTCCATCCCAACCAGTGTCATGTGACGGTTTCAGACCTTTCAGTGGAATGGCATTGGCACAGGGCTACCGTCCGTTCTTTCCTCGATGCACTGGAGGGGTTCGGCCTGCTGAGCCGTATCCGTCTTTCCAAAAGCGTCATCATTACCATGAACGTACAGAACGGCAGTTCCGTGGAGTCTTGTTCCGGACAGCAGGTGCCGGAGTTTGCCGACCTAATGCATGAGGTATTGTCCGATTGGATAACTGGCAAAACCGATACGGATGAAACCGGCTTTCGATGTGGACAGCTCATCCGCCAGGCCATGGACGGGACTGCCATGCAGGACAACCTTTCGTGTCCGGACAGTGTCACCCATATAGGTTCGGCAACCGGAGGTAACAGCCGGGCGGTGGAAATCAGCCAGGCTGCTCAGGAGTGCATCGCACTGGCCGCCCTGCAACGTGCTCTGCGGAAGTCGAGATTCGATGATGTTTCAGGAGCCATGGACTACTTCCATCTCGAACTCTACGGTGACTGGTCTGGGCTGCTCGCTACTGCCAACGAACTTTCAGGACTTCTCTTTGACGAAAGCAGGGCAAATGATGTCGGGCATGAGGAAGACCGCATAGAAGGCTTAAAAGCCCTTATAAAGCCTTTTCTTGCGCTTGCGGCAAAGGCTCAGGAGAAGTCGTACCAGACCGGAGATTAGAAACCGAATGTATAACTGCGAACAATCCGTTTCCTTTCCCGTTCTGGAGTGCTGCCGGTTATAGGAGGCATCCGGGCTTGCCCGTCTGCCACGAACTAAGGGACGGGGGAGCCTAATACCCC
>NZ_JH379347.1 GCF_000235885.1 Leyella stercorea DSM 18206 | reverse complement strand
CGTTTTGACATTGATGAGATACGGATAAAGCTGACAGACAAGAAACTCGCCAAGGCAACCAACGCACAGACTATCGAACTGACACCTGCCCTGGTTCTGGAATCGGGCAAGACATTCAGACACGGCTATCGGAATGTGATTGTCGTGAAAAAGATGACCTTTCCCAATGACAAGCTACTGACCATCGAAATGACGGAGAAACAGATTAGTGGCCGTAACATCAGTCTGAACATCGACTATGAGGATATACTGGCGGCAGATTCGTTCCATGCAGATTTATTGGAGGAGGAATGACTATGAAAAAGACAATCATCGTGATAATTACCTGCGTGTGTATCGCTGCAAGTGCAAATGCACAACAAGGTAGCGGACGCCTCTCGCTTGGCACAGGGCTACTCTACAAGAACGGCATGGATATAACGCTCGCCTACGAACACGAAATGAACTATCGCCATACGTGGGAGTTCTTCGTCAACGGCTATCTACAATGGGCAGAGTGCGCTTCGTGCGGGCATATCTGCCCGGAATCATTTTGGCGAAACTACCGCAGCTACGGTTTTGGCGTGGCCTACAAGCCGTGCATGACGCGGGGACGCAACCACTATGGCAGTCTGCGTATCGGAGCTTCAGCCGGAAGCGACATGAATAAGTTCCTCGGTGGCCTGCACTTCGGTTACGAACACAACTATGTGCTACGGGCCGGATGGACACTGTATTGGCAAGTGAAAAGCGATGTGATGATAAAAGGTGCGGACGTGCTGCGAGCAGGTGTCGTGCTGGGTGTGAAACTACCTATAAAATAGGGAAACAAAAAAGAAAGCAATATGATACGAAAGATACATTTGGTGGCAGCGGCAACGGCTGCCGTGCTTTGCGCTGCCTGTGACACGCATATAGACGTACCCGATACAGCAGTTCGTCCAGGACATATCCTCTGCGAGGATGGAACAGCCTTGCCTTACGCACAATATGAACAATCGGGGAAAAAAGCGATAGCGGTTGTCTTCGATACCGAAAAACGCGGAGATACGGAGGGGGACGGTTATGCAGTTTACCTGTGGGACATTGCTCCACAGGCATTCGCCGACAGCCTCGGCATCGCACAAGGCACATCGGCTGACATCATGGCTTATGATGGCAATGAGAATACATTCGCACTGTATGATACACAAGAAACCGCTTCGCCAATGGCAGAAGCGGTTTTCGACCTATGGCGGTACGGGCAGAGTGCCTATGTACCGTCCGTGGCAGAGATGCGGCTGCTCTACACCATGCGAAAGATAATCAACCCTGTCATCGAACAATGTGGCGGTGAGCCGTTACCACTGGATGAAAACGACTGTTGGTACTGGACATCCACAGAAGTCGAAAAGCAACAGACAGCCAAGGCATGGCTCTATTCCATGGGGAGCGGCGCAATGCAGGAAACACCTAAAGTACAGGCGCACAAAGTACGCCCTATAATTACCATAAACGAATAAAAGATAGAAAGATATGAAAGATACGGATATATTTTTCAGCATAGCATTGATGATATTGGGAATTGTCCTCATGTATAAGTCCATGAAAGGTAATTCATGCCGACAAATACTGGCAAAACTCGCAGATTCCATAGCATCGGATAAAGAAGATATTAATTTTCAAATTAAAAGGTTCGGCTACCTTTTGGACGAAATGACTGCCGATAATGAAAAAAATTCAATCTTGAAGCGTCATGCCGACAGACTGGAGGAACTTGTCACGCAATTAGACCGCACACGAAACGAGCTTGAAACAAGTAATCTGTCAATGGCGGATATTAACGGAGAGTTGAAAAGAAGTAATGCCGAACTTGTAAAGAGAGCAACCCAATTACGCAATGAGATACAGCAAGACGAGCTTGTCATCCAAAAGATGCAAGAACGCCTTGATTCTCTCAAAAGAATCAAAGTGGGGCTTGAAATAGCCCTGAATAACATTCAGGCAGAAGAAGTACACTATCTCTCGGAACCGGTATTCAGTTTGGGTATTACCCCATCCATCAAAAGCCATCTTGAATCTCATGGAATATTATATATCGGAGACCTGATTCATCTTAACGAGCAATATCTCATGGAAATCTGGGGTATCGGTCCGGTAACACTTGATAAGATAAAAACAAAACTGAACGAGAATGGTGCATGGTTCGGTATGGATGTAATCAGAGTAGGTAATCATTGGTATCGTAGAAAACAAGGACTAATAACAGACTGACTTATGGAAGAAAGTAAGGAATTGCAAGGGTTCTATAAAATATTCCGCACAGTGGTATATGTGTCCGTGCTGCTGGAGTTCTTTGAATATGCCATTGACCCTGCAATGCTCGACCACTGGGGCGGCATACTGACCGACATTCACGGACGCATCAAACAATGGATGATTTACCACGACGGCAATCTTGTGTACAGCAAAATCGCAACGGTACTGCTTATCTGCATCACTTGTGTCGGAACGCGGAACAAGAAGCATCTGGAGTTCAACGCACGCCGGCAGGTGGTGTATCCATTGACGAGTGGGTTATTGCTGCTCGTACTCTCCGTATGGCTGTTCGGCCATACGATGGAAACAAGGCTTTATACCTTACCTCTGAATATCATTCTCTATATGATTGCCTCCATTGCTGGCGTAGTACTGGTACATATCGCATTAGACAACATTTCAAAGTTCATCAAGGAGGGATTGATGAAAGACCGTTTCAACTTCGAGAATGAAAGTTTTGAACAATGTGAAGAAAAAGTCGAGAATGAATACAGCGTAAATATCCCCATGCGATACTACTATAAGGGTAAATTCCGTAAGGGGTGGATTTCTGTAAGCAACTGCTTTCGAGGAACATGGGTAGTTGGAACACCGGGATCGGGTAAGACTTTCAGTATCATAGAGCCGTTTATCCGACAGCATTCGGCCAAAGGTTTCGCCATGGTGGTGTATGACTACAAGTTTCCTACATTGGCGACCAAGCTCTACTACCATTACAAGAAGAACGAGAAACTGGGCAGAGTACCCCAAGGGTGCAAGTTCAACATGATTAATTTTGTGGATGTGGAGTACAGCCGTCGGGTGAATCCAATTCAGGCAAAGTACATCAACAATCTTGCGGCGGCCAGCGAAACGGCGGAAACATTATTGGAAAGCCTACAAAAGGGTAAGAAAGAGGGAGGCGGCGGAAGCGACCAGTTCTTCCAAACCTCGGCGGTAAACTTCCTTGCCGCTTGTATCTACTTCTTCGTGAATTATGAACGTGAACCCTACGATGCCAACGGCAAGCCTCTATATGCGGAAAGACAGCAAGATCCGCAGACCAAATTCTGGAAACCGACAGGTATCGTGCGCGACCGTGAAGGCGGCAATATCGTGGAACCTGCCTACTGGCTGGGAAAGTATTCGGACATGCCACATATTCTGTCATTCTTGAATGAAAGTTATCAGACGATTTTCGAGGTACTGGAAACTGACAATGAGGTTGCTCCGCTGCTTGGTCCATTCCAGACAGCTTTCAAAAATAAGGCAATGGAACAATTGGAGGGTATGATTGGCACGTTACGTGTTTATACCTCGCGTCTGGCAACCAAAGAGAGCTACTGGATATTCCACCGGGATGGCGATGACTTCGACCTGAAGGTGAGTGACCCGAAGAATCCGAGTTACCTGCTGATTGCAAATGACCCGGAAATGGAATCCATCATCGGTGCATTGAACGCTCTTATCCTAAACCGTCTCGTTACCCGTGTGAATACCGGGCAGGGGAAAAATATTCCTGTGAGTATTATAGTGGACGAGTTACCGACACTCTACTTTCACAAAATAGACCGTCTGATAGGTACAGCGCGAAGCAATAAGGTGAGTGTAACGCTCGGCTTTCAGGAACTACCGCAACTGGAAGCCGATTATGGTAAGGTAGGTATGCAAAAGATCATTACGACGGTAGGTAATGTGGTAAGCGGCTCGGCACGTGCCAAAGAAACGCTGGAATGGTTGTCCAATGACATCTTCGGCAAGGTGGTCCAGGTCAAAAAAGGCGTGACTATTGACCGGGACAAAACAAGTATCAATCTCAATGAGAATATGGACAACCTTGTGCCTGCCTCGAAAATCTCGGATATGGCAACCGGATGGATATGCGGTCAGACGGCACGGGACTTTGTGAAGACGAAAACAGGTATGGGCGGTTCAATGAATATTCAAGAATCGGAAGAGTTCAAGACTACAAAGTTCTTCTGCAAAACAGATTTTGATATGGCAGAAATCAAGAAAGAAGAAGCGGCGTATGTGCCGCTGCCGAAGTTCTACACTTTCAAGTCGAGAGAGGAACGGGAGCGCATCCTATATAAAAACTTCGTACAAGTGGGGCAAGATGTGAAAGAGATGATAAAAGACGTTCAAAATAAGCGCAACGCGAAATAAAAATCCGGCTGTCTGACATATAATGTAAATAAAAACAACAAAAACCGTCAGTACAATCGTACTGGCGGTTTACTACTAACTAATCTCTTCTTCTGGTTTATCAGGAGAGCTACCTGCTTAATAATTGGGTGAGTTGCTGATGGCAATTTTTTCGTATTCCTCTTTGTCAGTACCGCATTCAATTGCCCTGTCAATGACATCCCCTAACTCGTTGTAACAAACTTCTTCATTGACACACTCTGCATCTTTGCCTTTCAACAGATATACCTCATAATAGTCCGACCCATTAAGTGCAATAATGACGTATCCGGTGTGTAACAGTCCGTTTACTTTGATACGAAGTGCAGGCAGGTCTTTGAAGATGGTGGCTGCAAACTCTGCGATACCCCATGACATGAGGACGGGCATAGGGGTAAGTCCTATCAACTGCTCTTGAATGGTCTGTGCTATTTGTATTACATACTCTTTTTCCATAACTATGCTATTTTTAAGATGATTATTGTTTTTTTATTCGAACCATTCCGGGTTGTCCTTTTTCAGTTCGGCAACCAATTCTACGTCTGTCAGTCGCAGGTTTGCCATGTCGGTAAAGAAGAAAACCTCGTCATAGATTCTTTCGGCTTCCTTGCTTGCGAAGCCTTCGTTTTCATCGTTGAAACTACCGGGCTGAAGGGCATCAAGCAAGGTAATCGAGCCGATAAGGAGTTCTTCACCCTCGTTGGATTCCACCACACGGCAAGGATAGTTATTGCCGCCAAATTGTACTTCTTGTGTTTTCATACGCTTGTTATTTTAATGGGATATGCTTTCCATTTGTCTTGAGGTATTCCATAAGACACTTTGCTTCTTCATGTGACGCACGATTGCGGTCATCATAGCGACGTGTCTCATCCGCCATCACAATGATGCACTCCTTAAACAATCTATAGAGGCTCTGTTGCAGTGTGGGGTGCATATCAGGTATAGCGGCTGCAAAACGCTTGGGATTGAAACTAAAACTATTCACTGCCATTTCCCATTCTTTGGCAAGTTTGTACTCTTTGCTTTCTTTGATGTTGTCCATTGTCATGAAATTTTAATGATTTATTTTTCTTCCCTCTGTTCGGTTCTATATTCTGTCTGAACCGCTTGGGATTTACAGATGCTTTACAGGACTGACGAACAAGCTACTTCCAACGCTTTTTTTGGAAAATTACTCTTTCACAGAAAGGAAGAATTTTATAAAAATGCACTTCAAAGCGATGGAATCAAGCGCGGCAGTCCACCTTCGCGTCTGGAAAACCAACCGGCGAGGACAGGAAGGAACCGGAGAAGGAATAAGATGGAAAAGATAAAAAGGAGGAAACTGATAGGTATAAATGAAGACGGGTGGCGGCGGGGTATCGGGAGGTAGCTATAAATGGGATAGAAAAGGCATAATCGCGCGGATGGCGGGTTTGCCCGGCAGACGCGCCGCCCGACAACGGTTTGGAGCAGTTGTCCGTGAACA
>NZ_JH379346.1 GCF_000235885.1 Leyella stercorea DSM 18206 | reverse complement strand
GTGAGGTATGCCGCATTCATTTCAGCAAGGCAAGTACGATTGGCGCAATTTCCGCAACCGCCCTCGCAAAATAACATCATATTATTTGTATTGTGAGGACACGACAGACAGAGGGTCTTGTCAAATGCGTATCGTTCCAAGTCGGTAGTATATTGCCGTTCGATGTTCCGTGCAACATCAGAGGCTTTCATTCCTCGCCAACTATTGTACTGCACCCCCTCTTTAAGATGCTTGTTGTACACCTCTTTCTGAATATCTTCCCCATAACGGCAAATTTCGCTCGCTACGCTGATTGTGATTTCGTCCTGTTCCAAAAGCTGTGCGATTTCGGGCATTAAGGAAACGAATTTAAGGCGTGTGCGGATATAGCTTTCGTTTTTACCGAACTGCACCGCCAAAGACTGCACATCGTGGCGACCACTATCAATGAGCTTTTGGTAGGCATTTGCTTCCTCTATCGGGGTAACATCCTTGCGCTGGAGGTTTTCAGTTACCGCCATTTCTTCGGCAACTTCGTCTGAAATTTCCATAACGACAGCCGGAATGTCTTCCAATCCTGCCATGAGGGAGGCACGATATCGGCGTTCTCCAAAAACAATCTCAAAGCGGTTGTCTTCTATTGGGCGTACTCCAATAGGCTGTAACACACCCTGCTGACGAATACTCTCGGAAAGTTCTGCAAGGCTCGCTTCGTCAAAATTCTTACGTGGGTTGTAATTGCTCGGCTGCACGTTTGCCAATGCTACCATTGTGATGTTTTTCTCTACTGATTGAATTGCTGTTGCTTCCATAATCATAAAAATTTAATTGGTTTTAATATTTAATTTTTTATTTTCCCTTTGTTCGGTTCTCTTTTCTGCCTGAACCGCTTGGGATTTACAGATGCTTTACAAGGACTGACGAATAAGCGATTTCCGACGCTTTTTCCGGAAAATTACTCTTTCGCAGAAAGGAAGAATTTTATAGGAAATGCACTTCAAAGCGACGGAATCAAGCGCGGCAGTCCACCTTTGCGTCTGGAAAACCAACCGGTGATGGCAGGAATGGACCGGATGAGTGGCATTAAAAGAATATAGAAAAGGAAGAATACGCTGAAAGGCGGATGGTAAAACGGATGGAACTATAAAGGGATGATTAACGATACAACGGGACAAGCGGAAGGACGTAAGACCAGACGGTGTAAAACAGGAATGGAACTTACCAGATAAAAATCCTTTGAGCCATTTCGCTAAATAAATCTGTATCAATTGCCTGTTTTACCAGAAATTTGCATTATTTTTGCAGTAACGAAACAGCCGTTTCGGAAACAGCCGTTTCGGAAATAGCAATAAAAAAGGATAAGGATATGAGATTTTTTGACAGGACAGAAGAAATAGCCTCTCTTCGCAAGATTCGCGAAATGGCCAAAAACAATGCTCAGTTTACAGTGGTAACGGGACGTCGCCGTATCGGTAAGACATCACTCGTGTGGAAGGCATACGAGGACGAACCGATTCTCTATTTCTTTGTTGCCCGGAAAGCCGAAGGCGATTTGTGTGAGGACTACCGGCTTGAAATAGAGAACAAGTTGGGGGTCCCAACCATGGGGCGGGCCGAACACTTCACTGATGTGTTCGAGTACCTGATGAAACTTTCGGCAGAACGTCCCATCACACTCTTTATCGACGAGTTCCAGGAGTTTTTCCGTGTGAACAAATCGGTGTTCAGCGATATGCAGCGCATCTGGGATCTATACAGCCCGAAGTCCCGTATTAACCTGATTGTCTGTGGTTCGATTTATTCCATGATGACAAAGATATTCAAGGATAAGAAAGAGCCGTTGTATAACCGGCAGTCGCGCTTTATGACTGTGCGTCCGTTTACCCCAACTGTTCTGAAAGATATTCTTTCGGAATACAACCCCGGCTACACGACGGAAGATCTGCTGGCCTTGTACGCTTTCACGGGCGGTGTGGCGAAGTATGTACAACTACTCGTGGATGCAGGAGCAACAGCCAAAACGACTATGCTCGACCAGATTATAAAGGCCGACTCCATATTTTTGGGCGAGGGTAAAGCGATTCTTATCGAAGAGTTCGGCAAGGATTACGGAATCTATTTCTCCATACTATCGGCCATTGCACGAGGAAAAACATCCCGTTCGGAAATTGAAAACGTGGTAGGCAAGGAAATCGGCGGTTATCTTACCAAGCTGGAGAAAGAATACGAAATCATATCGAAGAAGCAACCGCTGTTCGAGAAGAGTTCCGCCAAGAATGTCCGGTATGTCATCGAGGATAATTTTTTCACGTTCTGGTTCCGCTTCATCTACAAGTACAGCTATATGCTGGAGATAGAGAACTATGGAAGTGTGAAGATGATTATAGGTCGGGATTATGAAACTTTCAGCGGTCTGATGCTTGAACGTTACTTTAAACGTGTACTGATAGAACGGCAAGTCTATACGCGTATCGGAGGCTGGTGGGACCGCAAGGGTGAGAACGAAATAGACATAGTAGCTGAAAACGAACTGGACGATACGGCGACATTTTTCGAAGTCAAACGCAAGGCCGAAAATATCGACATGGAAAAACTGGAAGCGAAAGCAGCCGCTTTCATGCGTGCAACGGGAGAGTTCAAAGGTTATTCCCTGTCATACAAAGGGTTGTCAATGACTGATATGTAGCAATACATATCGGCATAACGTACTAACAGAAGTCACAGATTTAAAAGAACGGGAAGCGAGGGACATACCCTCACTTACCGTTTTTTTCCAAATACTCCTTCATCGCCTCATTTACAATGTCTCTCAATGACATATTCTTCTCAATAGCAAGGAATTTCATACGCGTATGAACACTCTTGTCGATAACGAAATTGCAATGTACCGCAGGCTCTTTTTCAGTTTTAAGTGGTGTGGCTTCCTTCTTTTGCGGAGATTTCTTCGTGGATGACAGCAATCCGTCCAGTCCGCTTTTCATACTGTCTTTCAATAAATCACTCTTGCCCATATTGTCTTATTTTAATTTCAAAACCTCTTGTGCTAAAGCCATATAATCTTTGGCTCCATTGCAGTTCTTATTGTACTCAAAGACGTTCTTTCCCTTTATAGGAGCTTCGGCCAGTGCCACATTGTCCCGTACAATCGTTTTGAACACTTTGTCACAGAAAGAGTCATTGATAATTTCAGCTACGCTCTTGTTGAGTGTCTTGCGCTTGTCAAACTGGGTAATAACAATGCCACCAATACTCAGGTTCGGGTTCAGGCGTTCCTTGACAATCTCAATTACGCTTGTAATCTTCGCCATTCCGCGCATGGCGAGGAATTGTGCCTGCACCGGAATAATCAGAAGGTCCGCTGTGGTAAGGGCATTGAGTGTCAGCAAGCCCAGTGAAGGTGGACAGTCAATCAGGATGTAGTCAAACTTCCGACTGTCAAGCAATTTCGCAATCAGGCCTTTCAGTATCAACTCACGTCCCGGCTCGTTTATCAGTTCGGATTCTGCCGCCGACAGGTCGAGACAGGACGGCACAACAGCAAGTCCGTTCTCCAGTTCGATAACCGGTAAGGGATATTCACCTCTCATTGCCCCATACACCGTTTGTTCTTCCTCAATGGAGAGACCACACGATTCTGTAAGATTTGCCTGCCCGTCCATGTCGATAGCCAGTACACGCTTTTTCTTCTGTCGCAAAGCAGCGGCAAGATTGATGGTGGTAGTTGTCTTGCCAACCCCACCCTTATGATTCAAAACAGCTATAATTTTTGTCATAATTTGATGTCTTTATATGCGATACAAAGATAATACTATTCTTAGTAAATACTATAATTAGTATATACTATTTTACTAAAAAAAGTATTTTAGTATTTACTACTATACTAAAATACTAATAAACTAAATGTAGTAAGTACTACTTTCAGTAATAGCTAACTTACTAACTTCCTACTTTACTATAATTAGTAAATACTACATTTAGTATTTGTTGTTGTTCAATACTATATGCACATCATCAGAACGGCAAGTCTTCCTTGTCCTCTTGCGGCATAGCTACCGGTGGTACAGGTGCATTGCTTGCGGCATCCGTCGGACTCTCTGCTTCTGAAGTTGTACCCTCACGCTTTCCGGTATTGATGAACTCCAATGCGTCTGCCGTAATGGATAGTTGAATCTGACAGTTTTCATCCTTATCCTTCCACAGTGAAGCCGAAAGTGTCCCTTCAATGAGCAGTAACCGTCCTTTGGTAAGATATTCGGATAGTCGAATATGGTTCTCTTTCTTACTCCGTACCCTTACCCAAGTAGTGATGCTGTTTCCATGTGAATAGTCATCTACCGCAATATCAAATGCAATGAATGAACCGTGTGCTCCAGTAATAACCTGGCAATCCTTGCCAATGCGACCAATTGTGTGAACGTATAACATAATAAATTCTTTTTGTGGCAGGTGGTTAATCCTACCGTTACCTTAGTTTATAAATATTCTTTATTTCCCTCTGTTTGGCCTGTTTGCGACCTCCGGGATGATTTTTTCTGCATCCAAAGGCGGCAGGAACAATCTGGCAAGGCTGAAGAGGAAAAATACGCTCACCAGCGGAGAGGAAGATTTTTGCGCTTCACTTGCGGCTGAATGTCGGCATTGACATGACTGGGACTGGCGATTACCTTTGCGGAAAAATTCAATCCACGGCAGGTTGCACGGCAGCAGAAAAGCGATAAATAGAAGTATATAAAAAAGGAATAGAAAACGCTAAAGCAGGGAATAATAAAACAGGAGAACGGACATGCAGGACTAAGATCCAAAGACTACCTTGAAACTGTGAATAGTGATATAGTTATATCATTCCGCAATTTCAAGTCTGTTCGTGTACCCTTTGAAAAATAACTTGACGCACTTTATGTAACGCGCTACACAAAGCGTGTCAGATTTTTCTTGTAGCAGGCTATCAGTCCTTATACAAAGG
>NZ_JH379345.1 GCF_000235885.1 Leyella stercorea DSM 18206 | reverse complement strand
TTCCGCATTTCACTTTTTTGTAGTAACTTTGCCCATGAATTAAAACAAACGCTATGTTCAAACGCAAGATATTAAGCAAATTAGAAGCATGGAAAAGAATGGAGTTATGCCGCGGTTGGCATAACTCCATTCTTATTTTAATTAACTCTATCTAAAGATGTCAAAAAAAGAGTAAGTACAAAATGCACATACGCTCCAAAATAATACAAACTATTTGGCAAATAAAGTTAACGAAAAAAACAACGTCTATTTGATGTAAAAGGTGAAACAATAGGCATTCCCATCCACGGATACGTCAACAACCACATTTCCTTTCTTCAGCGTTGCCCACTTGCCATCGACCTCCGCGGTTTTGAAATGGAACTTGTTCCTTAGTTCCGATTTTATGTAGTTATAGGCACGTTTGTTGTAGACACGGATTGAGACGAAAGATCCGAAACCAACGCTTCCAGCTATCAGCACAGAAGAGTTACCCTTACCATATTTAATCGGACTGCCGTCTGCCGCCACCATACAATTCTTATAGTACACATCCTCATAGTAGAAATCGTTCAACTCAGGGTCGTGATAGCGCCCGCGAAACGCATAGCCGCTCCTTTCCGCAATCTTCTTAATACCAGCATTGCCCTCTTTCACACTCTTTATCAGCTCACCAATGCTAATGATATCATTGAAAGACGCAAGCAGCGCAGCAGACGGTCGCGGCGCACCCATCACGGAAGACTGGCTATAGCAGCAAAGCGAGCTGGTCATGAATATCAGAAAAGATACTAATACTTTCATATTGTATGGTTTAAGTAAATGTTTTTAGTGACGCTGCAAAGCTTGCATTTTTCGGATATAATGGCTGCAGGTTCTCTGCATGTTCTTCAGTGTGCTTTTGCGCTTTTGCGCTTTCTACGCTTGGATTCTATTACTATCATGATTCAAAGACTTTTTCGCCAAAACGTTGAATGATGTCAGACTTGATTTTGGATGGAAGGTTACAATATCTGAATTTATTATTAGTTGATTATCAGTGTTATACGCTCTAAACGGTAGAAAAGTGACTGTATGGATTCTGATTAGATACGAAAAGGTGATTATTTAACGTATTTAACTTTCAATCACATCGGAAATCACTCTAAGCAATATGTAATAATCAGAAGTCTTCCTGTGGCGATTCTTCTTTCTCCCATCCTGCGCTGAACACCTCCGAGCGTGAGCGCAGTCGCGACACAACGAGATCTAAGAGCACTTTGTGTTCGCCTAACGTTTCCATGTCGCAACAAACAGTTACTCGGTCGTCATCGCCTTTATAGAAAAGCGAATTGAGCCTTACGTCCTGGTCGAAAGCAAGCGTATCCATGATGAGTTTCTGCACGCTGCCTGACGCATTGCGCTGACATTCAGCACGCACAGAGTAGTGGAACACCTTGGCTGTACGCTTTTCGAGGAATGTACACAACGGACGGAAAAGGCAATGCGTAATCAACACGCACGCCACCAATACGGCAGCCTCGCAGTAGGCACCCACACCCGAGAGCGTGCCACAGGCTGCCGAGCACCATATCGTAGCAGCAGTGTTCAACCCACGCACGGTGAAGCCGTCTTTCAGAATCAATCCGCCACCCAGAAAGCCAATGCCCGACACTATCTGCGCAGCCACACGCGAGGGATCGCCGCTACCTGTTGTCATCGAATAGGACAACACCGTAAATGCGGCTGCGCCTACTGCAACGAGAATGTTTGTGCGCAGTCCGGCATTGCGCTGGCGGTACTGTCGCTCCACTCCAATCAGTGTACCCATAAGAAAAGCACATCCTATTCTTGTAAGAAATTCAGTAAAGAGAATCATAACTATTTGTTTTTCGGCAAAGTTACGGTCTTTTCCTGTTTTATTATATTAGAGATGTATTAGAGCCGTATTAGAATTCCATTAGAGCCTGTTCTAATGGAATTCTAATACGGCTCTAATAGTTTTCTAACCGACGCTATCGGATTGTGTGAGTAATTTTGCAGCGCGAAACGAAAACAACAACCCATTAAAATGAACTAATTATGTGGAAGACAAAAAAGAAAAACAGTAAGATTGCCTTCAACACCGAGAGGGTGCTGATGGCAGCAAAGGTGCAACTGGAGAACGTGTACACCCACTTCCAGACCACATCACTGGGTCTGACTGACGAGGAGGTGGAGAAGCGACAGGGGCTGTACGGCAAGAACGAGATTGAGCACGAGAAGAAGAAGCGCCCGTTGGTGATGCTCGCCAAGGCGTTAATCAATCCGTTCGTGGGTGTGTTGACGGTGCTGGTGGCTATCTCGTTCGTCATGGACGTATGGATGGCTGACCCGGGCGACAAGGATTGGACTTCCATTGTTGTCGTGACGACGATGATTGTGCTGAGTGCGCTGCTGCGCTTCACACAGGAGTGGAAGGCTAACCGTTCGAGCGAGGCTCTGCAGAAGATGGTGACGAACACGTGCTACGTGGTGCGTGCAGGCACGGCAAGCAGAGGCGGAACACCGGGCGACGAGACAAGCAACGAGGAACTGGTGCCGGGCGACGTTGTGATGCTATCGGCGGGCGACATGATTCCGGCGGATGTGCGCATCGTGGAGTCGAAGGACTTGTTCGTAAGCCAGTCGAGCCTGACGGGCGAGTCCGACTCGATAGAGAAGTTCGCCACGCTCTCGAAGCCGCGCGAGCACTCGGGCAGCATCGTTGACCTCGATAATATCTGCTTCATGGGATCTAACGTGGTGAGCGGTTCTGCCAAGGGTATCGTGTTCGCTACGGGCAACCACACCTACCTCGGCACTATAGCGAAGAGCGTGGCGGGACATCGTGCGGCTACGGCGTTCGACCGTGGCATCACGAAGGTGAGTCTGCTGCTCATACGCTTCATGCTCGTAATGGTGCCTATCGTGTTTCTGGTGAACGGCATCACGAAGGGCGACTGGATGGAGGCGTTCATCTTCGCCATATCGGTGGCTGTGGGTCTGACGCCGGAGATGTTGCCTATGATCGTGACGGCGAACCTCTCGAAGGGTGCGCTTGCCATGTCGCGCAAGAAGACTATCGTGAAGGACCTTAACGCCATTCAGAACTTCGGCGCGATGAATATTCTCTGCACCGACAAGACGGGCACGCTGACGCAGGACCACATCGTGTTGGAGCGACACGTGAACGTGGATGGCACGGAGGACAAGGCAAACCGCATTCTGCGCCACGCCTACTTCAATAGCTACTTCCAAACAGGACTGAAGAACCTCATGGACCGTGCCATTCTCTCGCACGTGAAGGAGCTGGGACTGGAGTCGCTGAGCCGTTCGTACAAGAAGGTGGACGAGATACCGTTCGACTTCCAACGCCGCCGTATGTCGGTAGTGGTGGAGGACCTCAGCGGCAAGCGACAAATCATCACAAAGGGCGCTGTGGAGGAGATGCTCGGCGTGTGCTCTCATGCCGAGTTCGACGGCAAGGTGCTGCCGCTGACAAAGGAGATGCGTGCGAAAGCGCTGCGCTTCGTGATGGAGATGAACGAGCTGGGTATGCGCGTGCTGGCTTTGGCGCAGAAGAGTTTCTTGAGCAAGGAGAACAACTTTGCCATCGAGGACGAGAAGGACATGGTGCTCATCGGCTATCTCGCCTTCCTCGACCCACCAAAGGAGTCGGCTTCGCAAGCCATAAAGCAGCTGCACGAGCACGGCGTAGAGGTGAAGGTGCTCTCGGGCGACAACGACGCTGTGGTGAAGTCGATAGCGCGACAGGTGGGCATCGACACAGCTAACGCCACGACCGGACCCGAACTGGAGGTGATGAGCCAGGAGGCGAAGACGCAAATGGTGGAGAAGTGCAGCATCTTCTCTAAGCTGACACCGATGCAGAAGGCTGAAATCATACAGCTCTTGCAGAAGAACCAGAACACAGTGGGCTTCCTCGGCGACGGCATCAACGACGCTGCAGCACTGCGCGAGTCGGACATCGGCATATCGGTAGACTCGGCTGTGGACATAGCAAAGGAGAGTGCCGACATCATCCTGTTGGAGAAAGACCTGATGGTGCTGGAGAACGGTGTGCTCGAAGGTCGCAAGACGTTCGGCAACATTGTGAAGTACGTGAAGATGACCGCCAGCTCCAACTTCGGCAATATGTTCAGCGTGCTGGTAGCGAGCGCCTTCCTGCCCTTCCTGCCCATGCTGCCTATCCATCTGCTCATACAGAACCTGCTCTACGACATCTCGCAGACCACCATTCCGTTCGACCGCATGGACAGCGAGTATCTGCGCCGTCCGCGCATCTGGGATTCTGGTGACTTGAGCCGCTTCATGATATGGATTGGTCCGATCAGTTCGATATTCGACATCGCTACTTATCTGGTGATGTGGTGGGTGTTCAAGTGTCAGGGTCCGGACATGGAGTCGCTGTTCCAGTCGGGCTGGTTCGTAGAGGGCTTGCTCTCGCAGACACTCATCGTACACATGATACGCACACGCAAGGTGCCGTTCGTGCAGAGTTCGGCTTCGTGGCCCGTAATGCTCATGACGTTCTCTATCATGGCTGTGGGCATCTGCATACCGTTCACACCGTTCGGCAGTTCGATTGGTCTCACGCCGCTCCCATTGTCTTACTTCCCGTGGCTCGTCGGCATATTGCTCGCCTACTGCGTGCTCACGCAGTGGCTCAAGACGCTGTACATCCACGTGTTCAAGCGCTGGCTATAATAGGAGGAGGGTGTGCAAAACACAAAACATCAGAAATGAAACGTATTCTTATTATTATAAGCAGCTTCTTCCCCTGCCTTTGCGCTGCACAAACCTTTTCGAGCGAATACACCGCAGAATGGCAGTGGGACATGAAGCGCAAGATTAACTGGGTGAACCTGCTGCGCCTGAACATGGACATACAGCTCTTCGACGGCAAGGGCACCATTGAGGCCTCAATTCTACACATCGCTAAGACCAACGATAGAATAGCCGACGACTGGCAGACATTCTCGAACATAGAGGAGGACAACCGCGTTGCCACCCTCGCCGTACTGGGCTACATGCACGAGTGGCAGGCGGCGCATCTGTTCGTAGGCGTGAGGAACGTGAACGAGGACTTCTTCACGTCCGACGTAACGTCGCTATTCACCAACAGTTCGTGCGGCATCTTCCCCACCATCGCCGCAAGCTATCCCATAGCCAACTATCCGCTCTCGGGGCTTACCGTCTATTTCGATGTGTCGAAGGGCAACTGGCTTTTCAAGAACAGTCTGTACAACGGCGCAGGCTACAACGGATGGAAGCGCAAGGACAACCCGTTCGTGGTGCACCCGAAGCGAGACGGAGTGTTCAACATCTCGCAACTGGAGTATGCCAACCGCGGTGCGCACTACTTCGCTGGCGTAGCTGTACACTCGCGGCAATATCCTGTGCAGGAGGATGGCGAGATGGTGTCTGCCGACAAGGCGCTGCGCAAGACTACCTGCGCATGGTGGGTGTACGGCGAACAGCCGGTATGGTCGTCAGCCGAGCGCAGCGTGACGTGCATGGCGCAATACTCTGAGAACACCTGTCACCAAAGTGCCTGCTACAGATACGCCGAGGCGGGCTGCGCATACACAGACAGCCTCAACCTGTGCGGCGCAACCGTTCAATGCGCCCGATTCAAGCAGGGCACAGAGTGCTCCGTTGAACTGACATACCGCCGCCAACTGAACCGACACATCGCTCTGCAGCCCTCGTTCCAATACATCAACAACAAGGTAGGTAGCTTCACTGTGCTCAGCGCACGTCTGTGCTGCAGTTTCTGACCAATTAGGAGAGTTAATTAACTTTCCTACCATACTAACACAGTCTACATAAATTCTTGCTAATTATAGCTGCAATTCAGCAGTTTTAAAGAAAGAAAAGTGTAACTTTGCAGCAGTTTCATGTGTCGAAAAGTGTAAATCACAAACCAGAACAACTATGATCAGCATATTAGTTATAGAGGACGAAAAGCGTGTGGCCGACCTTCTGAAGATAGGTTTGGAGGAAAACGGCTATCAGATAATGGTGGCGTACGACGGCGAGATGGGGCTGCGCCTCTTTCAGAACAACGCCTTCCAGCTCGTCATCTCCGACATCATACTGCCGAAGTTGAATGGCTTCGAGGTGTGCCAACAGATACGCCAGCACGACGAGCAGATACCCATACTGATGCTCACGGCGCTGGGCACTGCAGACGACAAGCTCGAAGGCTTCGACGTGGGCGCAGACGACTATATGGTGAAGCCGTTCGACTTCCGCGAACTGCTCGCAAGGGTGCGCGTGCTACTCAAGAGGCGCGCCGTGAGCGGCACCGAAGCGCCGAAGCAGATTGCTTACGCCGACCTGAAGATAGACCTTGAGCGACAGGAGGTGATGCGCGGCGACACGCCGATAAAGCTCTCGCCGAAGGAGTACAACCTGCTGGTGTATCTCGTGGAGAACGTCGAGAAGGTGGTGAGCCGCATAGAGATAGCCGAGAAGGTGTGGAGCACGCATTTCGACACCGGCACCAACTTCATCGACGTATACATCAACTATCTGCGCAAGAAGATGGACAAGAACTTCGACGTGAAACTGATACACACCAAGCCCGGTGTGGGCTTCATACTAACAAGCAGACTATAATGAAAATACGTACAACCCTCACTCTGAAATATACCTGTGTCACAGCTACCATCTTCCTGCTGTGCACGGTTCTCATATACCTGCTCAGCGAGCACACCCGCGCGCAGACTTTCTTCCGCGACCTCAAGAGCGAGGGCATAACGAAGGCTAATCTGTTCCTTGCCGGACAAGTGGATGCACAGACCATGCAGTCGGTGTATCTGAACAACCGCAAGTTCATCAACGAGGTGGAGGTGGCTGTATACACCACCGACTTCCACATGCTCTACCACGATGCCATACACAACGACATAGTGAAGGAGACGCAGCAGATGATAAACGAGATACTCAGACAGCGAGAGATAGAGTTCAGCATAGGCAAGTATCAGGGCATAGGCATGGTGTACCTCTACAAAGGAAAAGAATATATCGTGACCGCCGCCGCCTACGACGGCTACGGCCATGCCAATCTATCGGGCCTGCAGAACACGCTTATCATTCTCTTCATAATAGGCCTCACGCTGCTCTTCGTTGCGGGCTACTTCCTCGCACGCCTTGCGCTGAAACCGATACAGAACATTGTGAACGAGGCTGAAACTATCACCGCCTCGCACATCGACCGCCGCTTGCCGGTGAAGAACGAGAAGGACGAGTTGGGCGAACTCTGCATTGCGTTCAATGCGCTGCTCAACCGACTTGAGGTTTCGTTCGAGTCGCAGAAGCAGTTTGTCAGCAACGTGTCGCACGAGCTGCACACTCCGCTTGCCGCCCTCACCGCCGAACTGGATGTGTCGCTGCAGAAAGACCGCACCAACGAGCAGTACAGACACGCTATGCAGAACATCCTGCAGGACGCAAAGCGCATGACCCGACTCATCGACGGCTTGCTCAATCTGGCAAAGGCCGACTACTGCAAGGAGAAGATTAGCATGCACGAGGTACGCCTCGACGAACTGCTGCTCGACGTGCGCGAACTCATTCTGCGTGCGCACCCAGACTACTCCATCGAACTGCTCTTCTCTAACGAGGAGGAGGACGACGACCGACTCATAACCACGCACGGCAACCCCTATCTGCTCAACATTGCCTTCGCCAATCTCATAGAAAACAACTGCAAGTACTCTGCCAACCACTCCTCAATCGTGCAGATTTCGTTCTACAACCGCTGGAGCATAGTGCGTATGTCGGACAACGGCTGCGGCATGTCGGCAGAAGACAAACAGCAGCTCTTCACCTTGTTCTATCGCGGAGCGAAAGAGAACGCCGTAGAGGGTCACGGCATCGGCATGACGCTCGCCCATAAGATTGTGAAGCTGCACGAAGGCAACATCGCCGTACACTCGGAAAAAGGCAGAGGCACGAGTTTCATCGTTGAGCTGCCCCACGTCTGATTGCCACTTTTTACTTAAAAGCAAAAAAGATTGTAAGTGTATCCGCGATGCTAGTATATATACATCAAAAAATATCGCTCAAGTTTTTATCCCAAATCCTAATGATTTGAGATAAAAGGGTACCGATTCGTGCTCTACGCTTGGTACCGATACAGCACTATCGGCATTTATCGCGACAACGAGTTATTGCGCCAACGTTTCTGATAACATCATGAACGTATTGGGCAATAATGACGAAACAACACAAATTGAGAAGCAGAAGAACCAGCCTTTGGTTTTGCAGAAAGCCATTGACATGGTAAAGAGTTCTCTTGCGGGTCACTATTCGCACAGTTCTCATTCTTTACACAGTTCTCACAGCTCGCATAGCTCACACTCGTCTCACTATTCAAGTCGTTACTAAGGATAGTGATTCGCAAAATCATTGCGAGTTGTAAAATAATTTGGGAGGGGCGTTTCGAAATGCGCTCCTCCCTTAATATTTTATCTACTCAAGCCTTTCCTCTTCATTGGTTTCATCATCTTTGTCGCCTGTCGCAAACATCGTCTTATCCATTCTATCTCATTTTCGTCCTTCTCACGTCCCCAATCCTTGGTGTCGCTACCGCCACCACCTTGACTTTCAGCAAAGTTAGTTGCCTCGTTGATGTAGCCAATATACAGGTACATTGCACAATAGATAATTTTGTCGCCATAATTAATGTAGTCCATTGCAAAGCTATCGTCAAAAAGACAGCTGTAGTGAACTGTGCAAAAGCTGAGGAAAAGTATGTAAAACGTGTGGTTTTGTGAGACAAAAGTCGTTACCAAAAAATAGTATCAACTAATAGTAAAACTAAATATAAACTGTGGCAACAGGCTTTACAGTTAAAACAGTAAGTGGACAACTATAAGTATTAAACTACAGCTAAAACATCATTGCCACGCTACCGAAACTTTATTGCCACGCTACAACAACTTTATTGCCACGCTACCGAAACATCGTTGCCACGCTACCGCAACATCGTTGTCACGCTGCTATAATAAATGGCAGATAACTGGAAGATTCGGACTATCCTCAGCTATCTACCAGCCATCTACCATCCTTTATATATCTGAGATACAGAGCATTATAAGGAAACTGGAAGATATGGTAGATTTTTTCGCAAAACTTAATTTTTCAGATACTCTGCACACATTTCTGCACAACGTTCGCCGTCGACACCAGCCGACACGATGCCACCGGCGTAGCCTGCACCCTCGCCACAAGGGAAGAGCCCCTGTATACGCACGTGCTGCAGCGTAGTGAAGTCGCGGGTGATGCGCACGGGCGATGATGTGCGTGTCTCGGTGGCGATAAGTATCGCCTCGTTGGTGAGGAAACCGTGACTCATCTTGCCGAATTTCTTGAAGCCTTCCTGCAGGCGTTTGCCCACGTGCTGCGGCATCCAGAAGTGAAGGGGCGAGGATATGAGTCCGGGGGCATAGCTGCTCTTGGGCAGGTCGTAGCTCAGGCGGTTGTTCACGAAGTCTGCCATGCGCTGCGCCGGAGCGGTCTGCTTCATGTTGCCCTGCTGCCAGCATGCACGCTCCAGTTCCTCCTGGAAGTGCATCACGCGCAACGGATCGTTCTCGTCGCCGCCCACGTCCTCGGGGCGTGTCTCTACGACCATGCCCGAGTTGGACCATTGTGTGCCGCGGTTGCTGGGGCTCATGCCGTTCACCACAATCTGCTGCTTGTCGGTGGCTGCCGGAATGACGAAGCCGCCGGGGCACATGCAGAACGAGTAGACGCCGCGGCCGTCCACTTGCGTCACGAAGCTGTACTCGGCAGCGGGCAGATACTTGCCGCGTCCGTTGCGCGAGTGATACTGTATCTGGTCTATCAGCTGCGACGGATGCTCAAGGCGCACGCCGACGGCGATGCCCTTCGCCTCAATCTCTATCTTCGCCTCGGCGAGGTAGCGGTAGACATCGCGTGCGGAGTGGCCCGTGGCGAGAACGACCGGTCCACGGAATGTCTTCTCGGCACCCGTCTGCAGGTCGACAGCCTCAACGCCCACCGCCTTGTCGCCCTCGAGCAGCAGTCGAGTCATCTTGGTTTGGAAGTGAACCTCGCCACCGCAGCGTATGATAGTGTTGCGCATAGCCTCGATAACCTGCGGCAGTTTGTCGGTACCGATATGCGGATGGGCATCGACGAGGATAGACGTAGAGGCTCCATGCTGGCAGAACACGTTGAGAATCTTCTCTGTGCTGCCACGTTTCTTGGAGCGAGTGTATAGCTTGCCGTCAGAGTAGGCACCGGCACCGCCCTCGCCGAAGCAGTAGTTGCTTTCGGGGGCTACAGCCTGTGTCTTAGTGATGTTGGCGAGGTCTACCTTGCGCTGGCGTACGTCTTTGCCACGCTCAAGCACGACGGGGCGCAAGCCAAGTTCGATGAGTCGGAGCGAAGCGAAGAGTCCGCCGGGGCCCTCTCCTACCACCACGACCTGCGGCTTCCGGCTCACGTCGCCGTACTCGGTGTGTACGTACTCGGCGTCCTGCGGTATCTCGTTGATGTAGACACGCACGGTGAGGTTGATGAAGATGGTGCGCTGGCGTGCGTCGATGCTGCGCTTCAGCACACGCACGGCGTTGACGGTGCGTGCGTCGATGCCCTTCTCGTCGGCAATGTAGCTTATTATGTTTTGCTCGCTCGAGGCTACCACGGGCAGCACTCGTATTTGAAATTCCTGAATCATATCTATTATGTTGTTATTTTTTTGAAGGGTGCGTGGATATAGCAAGATGCCATATCCTCCTATTAATATCTATTATGTTGTTATTTTTTGCTTGGTTGGTGCAG
This sequence comes from Leyella stercorea DSM 18206, assembly GCF_000235885.1. Classification (GTDB taxonomy): domain Bacteria; phylum Bacteroidota; class Bacteroidia; order Bacteroidales; family Bacteroidaceae; genus Prevotella; species Prevotella stercorea. The sequence continues at coordinate 9,093 of NZ_JH379345.1, read as the reverse complement.
TGGGGACCACTGCACCCCCTGGTGGGGTGCGTGGATATGGCAAGATGCCATATCCTCCTATTAGGGTACAAAATTACACAAACTTATGCGATTTTCATAAGAAACGTAACGTTTTAAGAACATTTTTCGTAATTTTGTCCCCACATCCCAATAACTTTATTGTCAACGACACGGTGCTAACGCTGTCGCTTGACGCAGATGACGACCACGGAGTAGCGTGAAACCTCGCTCGTAAAGAGGACCCCGACGCACGCCAGTTGCACTGCGCTACGAGCCACGTCAGCATCGAAACACAAGCGTCTCCCTGGTATGGAGACATTAACCACAGAACAAAAAGAAATGAAAGTATTGAAGTTTGGCGGAACCTCAGTGGGTTCCGTAGAGAGTATTCTCAGCCTGAAGGCTATCGTAGAGAAAGAGGCGCAGGAGCAGCCCATCATCGTCGTGGTGAGCGCATTGGGCGGCATCACCGACAAGCTCATCGCCACATCAGTGCTCGCACAGAAAGGCGACGAGGCGTGGAAGGACGAATTCCAGGCTATGGTGGAACGCCACCACAAGATGATAGACACCATCATCACCGACCCACGCAAGCGCGAGCAGCTCTTCAACATCGTCGACTCGCTCTTCGAGCAGTTGCGTTCCATCTACTTCGGCGTGTACCTCATACACGACCTCTCGAAGAAGACGCAGGACGCCATCGTGAGCTACGGCGAGCGACTCAGCTCGAACATCGTGGCAACCCTGGTGCAGGGCGCGAAGTGGTACGACTCGCGCGAGTTCATAAAGACCGTGCGCAAGAACCATAAAAACACTCTCGACTCCGAACTGACCAACCGCCTCGTGCGTCGCACCTTCAGCGACCTGCAGCGCATTTCGCTTGTTCCGGGTTTTATAAGCAAAGACCGCGACACCGACGAGATTACGAACCTCGGCCGTGGCGGATCAGACTACACCGCTGCCATCATCGCCGCAGCACTCGACGCCGACATTCTTGAGATATGGACCGACGTGGACGGCTTTATGACAGCCGACCCACGCGTCATAAAGACCGCCTACACCATTAAGGAGTTGAGCTACATCGAGGCGATGGAGCTTTGCAACTTCGGTGCGAAGGTGGTGTATCCGCCTACCATCTACCCCGTCTGCGTGAAGAACATTCCTATCCGCGTGAAGAACACGTTCAACCCCGACAGCGAGGGCAGCATCATCAAGCAGAAGGTGGCTAACAACGACAAGCCAATCAAGGGTATATCGAGCATCAACGGCACCACGCTCATCACCGTAGCCGGTCTGTCGATGGTGGGTGTCATCGGTGTGAACCGCCGCATCTTCACCGCCCTGGCAGACAACGGCATCAGCGTGTTCATGGTGTCGCAGGCTTCGTCGGAGAACTCAACGTCTATCGGTGTGCGCGACCAGGATGCAGCGGAGGCTGTAGAGGTGCTCAACGGCGAGTTTGCAAAGGAGATAGAGACGGGTGCCATGTTCCCCATGCACGCCGAGAGCGGACTGGCTACCATCGCCGTCGTAGGCGAGAACATGAAGCACGTGCCGGGCATAGCCGGCAAGCTCTTCGGCACACTGGGCAGAGCCGGCATCAGCATGATAGCATGTGCGCAGGGTGCATCGCAGACCAACATCTCGTTCGTAGTGAAGAGCGAACATCTGCGCAAGGCACTCAACGCCATACACGACTCGTTCTTCCTGTCTGAATACAAGGTGCTGAACCTCTTCGTATGCGGTGTGGGCACCGTGGGCGGACAGCTGCTCGAGCAGATACACGACCAGTACGAGGAGCTCAAGCGCACCAAGCGACTGAAGCTGAACGTAGTAGGCATCGCTACATCGAAGAAGGCACTATTCAACCGCGACGGCATTGACCTCGCCAACTATCGCCAGCTGCTTGCCGACGCTCCCGAGAGCAACGACAAGAAACTGCGCGACGCAATAATAGAGATGAACTGCTTCAACAGCGTGTTCGTCGACTGCACGGCGAGCAAGGACGTGGCTGAGATTTACCAGCCGCTGCTGGAGCACAACATATCGGTGATTGCAGCCAACAAAATCGCTGCATCGTCGTCATACGAGAAATACGCCTTGCTGAAGGAGACGGCATTGGCACGTGGCGTGTTCTTCCGCTACGAGACAAACGTGGGTGCCGGACTGCCTATCATCGGCACCATCAACGACCTGCGTAACTCGGGCGACGTGATTCTGAAGATAGAGGCGGTGCTCTCGGGCACACTCAACTTCATCTTCAACGAGCTGTCGGCTGACGTTACCATGTCGGAGGCTGTGCGCCGCGCCAAGGAACAGGGCTACAGCGAACCAGACCCACGCATCGACCTCTCGGGCAAGGACGTGATACGCAAGCTCGTAATCCTCGCTCGCGAGGCAGGATATAAGGTAGAAAAGACAGATGTGGAGAAACACCTGTTCATACCCGACGAGTTCTTCGAGGGCAGCATTGAGGAGTTTTGGAAGAACCTGCCTCAGCTGGATGCCGACTTCGAAGCACGACGCAAGCAGCTCGACGCAGAAGGCAAGCGCTGGCGCTTCGTGGCTACGTTCGACCACGGCAAACTCTCTGTGGCACTGAAGGAGGTAGACAGCACTCACCCGTTCTACAACCTGCAGGGCAGCAACAACATCGTGGCACTCACCACCGAACGCTACCGCGAGTATCCGATGCTCATCCAGGGCTATGGAGCAGGCGCAAGCGTTACGGCAGCTGGTGTATTCGCCAATATCATGTCGATTGCAAACATTTAAAATGGCTTAAACACTTGTCAGAATAAAAGGAATGTATTAACTTTGCACAAGCAAAAAAGAAAAAACATAGGGGCGCGCCATGTTCGATCGGGATACTCATCAATAATAAAATCGAAACCGAGAAGACTTCTTTTGCCAATGGCGGGCCATATAAAACCTCAGTGGACTAAGCTGCAAAGCCGGTGGATTACAAAGGCGGAGAGCTCTCAAATCTTGTATACTCGGAGTTTCATCACATCACTGGGCGTCCCTTTTTAATATACAGGAGATTACGACACATGTTGGCGCAGTCTCCTTTTTTTTTATAAATCACGTTAAATAGGATACACACACACACTGTAGTCGGATAAAATTAAGTAACTTTGTAATTGTAGAATACAACTTGCGCCAATGGTATACGAAAGCAAACACATACTGACTCCATCGCAGTCGATACAGAAGTCGTATCTGAGACAACCCACCGACATGGGCGAGCTGGAAAATTTCCGTTGCCAGCTCGAGATACTCCTAAACGAGCTGAACCCAACCGACCCAGAAGAGAGCAACAAGGGACGTGTTAAAACGTTTCTTGAGCAGACCTTATGGCCTTCAACGACATACGAGATTAATGCGTCGGAAAAAACCGACCTTACCATAAAGGACAAGAACATCGGACGCAATGTGGTACTTTTCGAGTTCAAGAAAGTGAATAGCGCGGAAATGGTAACAAAAGACAATCTTGTAAAGAAAGCCATGTTCGAGCTTGTACTTTATTATATACTTGAAGAACACGAAAAGAAAAACACAAGTATAAAGCACCTCGTCATATCCGACGGGTACAAATATTTTATTTTCGAGAAAGCCGAGTTTTGGGAACTATTCGGCAAGGACCGGAAACTGGTAAGCGAGATAAAATCGTCGGAGAACACGGCAAACGAGAAGAGAGAGTATATCTACAACCAGATAATAAGGCCGAAAGTAGAGGCTGTAAAAGACAAACTTTCGTTCACTTTCGTCGATTTGGAAACAATCGCTAAAGAAACTTCTGCTGCCGACATCATTGCAAAGCCACGTTTCAAGGCTTTATTCAAGCTGTTCTCCCCTATCCACCTACAGAAACTGCCGTTTGCTGAAGACCATAACACCCTCAACAGAAAGTTCTATACCGAATTGTTGTACATAATGGGACTTGAGGAGCGTGGCGAAAAGCACCAAATACAACGCCTCGAAGCGAAGAAACGGCAAGCCTACTCCGTGTTCGAACAAGCATACGCCATACTTGCCGACTACGACATTACGACAGACAAGGTAACGGGTAGAGAAATCGACGCACGTTTTGAGACAGCTCTCGGCTTGGTGATAGTGTGGATAAACCGCACACTATTCATGAAGCTTCTTGAGTCGCAACTGATAGCCTTCAACGGAAGCAAGAGAAAATATGCATTCTTCGACAAACTCACCGACTTTGCACTGATGCACTACCTGTTCTGCAAAGTGATGGCAATACCCGAGGCAGAACGCTCTGACGAGATGCGAGCCAAATTCGGAGAGGTTCCATATCTTAACAGCTCGCTTTTTGAGCTTACCGACATCGAGCAGAAATACTTCCCTATAAGCAGTCTGCGCGACAGCGAAGTGGCTGTTATGAAGAACACCTGTCTGAAGGACAATAAGGGGAAGACACTGACTGGCAGAATACACATACTCGACTATCTGAAGAGGTTTCTCGACAGCTACGACTTCGGTGCAGATACAGGCGAGAGCGGAAAGACAATAATAAACGCTTCGGTGCTCGGACTCATCTTCGAGAAGATAAACGGCTACAAGGACGGCTCGTTCTTCACGCCAGGATACATCACGTCATACCTGTGCCGCGAGACGCTGCGCCGCTGCGTGACAGACAAATACAACCAAACGTATGCCACACAATACGCCTCGTTCGACGAGCTCGCCGAAGACTTCGACCCTACCGACAAGACGCGACGCGACGAGGTGAACAGCCTTATCAACAACATACGCATCTGCGACCCTGCGGTCGGCAGCGGCCACTTCATCGTGTCGGCTCTCAACGAACTGATAGCCATAAAATGGGAGCTGAAGGTGCTGAAGACCATCGACGGCAAGCGTTTCAAATATCGCGTAGACGTAGAGGACGACGAACTGGTTGTGACCGATGCCGACGGCGAGCTGCGCTACAACCCGAACGACAGCGAGAGCCAATTGGTTCAGGAGACACTTTTCGAGGAGAAACGCACAATCATCGAGAATTGCCTTTTCGGTGTGGACATAAACCCCAACAGTGCAGAGATATGCCAGCTACGCTTGTGGATAGAACTGCTGAAAAACGCCTATTACATAAAGGGCAACGACGGCAAGCGCCATCTGCAGACGCTGCCAAACATCGACATAAACATAAAGTGCGGCAACTCGTTGGTGATGAAATACCCATTGGATGCCCCTATTGACCATGTGCTAAGAGGAGCAAACGTCACCATAGGCGACTACAAGAATCATGTGGCTCACTACAAGAACAGTCCGTCGAAAGAGAATAAGCACATCGTTGAGCACGACATCTGGATGATAAAATCGAAGCTCAACGAAGGCTACGACAAAGACACCGACAAATACAAGAAATGGGTGAAGGTATGCTCCGACATTCTCTTGCTCGACAACTCGCTCTTTCCGCCTGAGGAAGCCGAGAGCAAACGGCTCTCCGACTTACGCAAGCAGGAAGAGAAGCTTCGTGTTTCATTAGAAGAGGCTTCGACACGCTATGCCCATTTGGGAGCATTTGAATGGCGTTATGAGTTTCCGGAAACACTGAACGAGAAAGGCGAGTTCATAGGCTTCGACTGCATAATAGGCAATCCACCTTACGGCGTATCCATAAAAGACGGATACCGCAAAACCGTGGAAGAAAAGTACGAGCACATGCCCGACTACGAAATATACTACTATTTCATAGCCTTAGGACAAGAGTTGCTGAAAGACAACGGATATTTGGCGTATATCATTCCGAATACGTGGCTATTCAATGTCAATGCAAAAGAATATCGTAAAGACATATTCAACAATTGGAGCATTGTGGAACTGCTGGATTGTACAAATTTTCAAATATTTGAGGCAGCAACAGTTCGCAACTCTGTTATTACCCTACAGAAATCAGCAAATCAGCAAAATAATATCGGTTATAGAAACACGCGCAATCTTTCGGACGAAACGGAAGGCAAGAAATCGTCGGGAAAGGATTATTTCACGGAATTGACACGACGTAAAAGACTCGTTGTTGACAAATCAGAACTGATTGATAAATTCTCACAAAACTGGGGACTTGCGCTGTACCTGACAAAGCAGGAAAAAGGCATTGTGTCAAAAATCAACTCGTTGCCAAGACGACTGAACGAGTTCTTTGACGTATCACAAGGATATATACCATACCGCCTAAAAGATCTTGAGAAAAACTTTGGCAAAGAAGAAGCCAAAATAATAAAAGAAGAACAAAGATGGCATTCAGACACGAAACTCAACGATAGTTACGAACTTGAAATAAAAGGAGAGAATATAACAAAATACAAATGTACTCCAAGCAATGTGTACGTTAAATATGGCAAACACGTTGGTACATATGTTGATATGAAATATTTCAGTTCTCCTCGTTTGCTCGTTCGTGAAATCATCAATCCGTTGATGGCTTGCTACGCTGAAGATACATACATCAACGACCCTGGAATAATAGACGTAATAAAGAATGAAGACAACAACGTCTATTCATTCAAGACATTATGGGGGATACTGAACAGCCGACTGGCTACATTTTTCCTTCTCCGCTTCGCTCCCAAGGCGAGCAAAGGAACATTCCCCAAAGTACTGATAACAGACATAAACAATTTTCCTCTACCGGAAATAGATGATGAAAACAATAAATATTTCTCAGAAATAGAGACATGTTACGATAGAATATTCGCAAAAGACAGAGAACCAGATTCTGACAAAATGTTCGTAAAAGAAAATGAATGGCAAATCGACTATTGGGTATTCAAACTGTATGGCATCACTTCGGAAGAGGACATAGACCTCGTGTATCCCGACTTCTACAAGCTAAAGCCTGCAGATTTCGACATCGAATGAAAATAATGCAACAATAAAAACAAGCAACAAGTACAAACAATATAAACATAAACAAAGTATATATGTTTTCTGGCATAGTAGAAGAAATGGCTACACTCGTAGCACTGAAGAACGATAAAGAGAATGTTGACCTCACACTCACCTGCTCTTTCACCGACGAGCTGAGGATAGACCAAAGCGTGGCGCACAACGGTGTCTGCCTAACGGTGGTGGCTATCGACGGCGACCGCTACACCGTGACGGCGATGAAGGAGACCCTCGACCGCTCTAACCTCGGCGAGCTGAAGGTGGGCGACCGTGTGAACGTAGAGCGTTCGATGCTGATGAACGGCCGCCTCGACGGTCATATCGTGCAGGGACATGTGGACGGCACGGCTGTGTGCAAGGAGATGCGCGACGCTGACGGATCGACATACTACACCTTCGAGTACAAGTTCGACCGCGAGATGGCGGAGCGTGGCTACTTCACGGTAGACAAGGGCTCGGTAACGGTGAACGGCGTTTCGCTCACCGTGTGCAACCCTACGGAGAACTCGTTCACCGTGGCCATCATCCCCTACACACACGACAACACCAACTTCTGCGACATCAAGGTGGGCACACGCGTGAACATCGAGTTCGACATACTCGGCAAGTATATCGCGCGTCTGCAGCAGCTGAAGTAAACGAGCAGGAAGGTGTAGGCTAAAGGCAGCGTTTAAGGTTGCGTGGGTATGGCAAGATGCCATACCCTCCTATTATAGAGAGATTATAAAAGAATAATGAATCAATTAAAGATTATTGAAGTATGAAGAAGATTGGGATGACTTGTCTGGCAGGACTTCTCCTGCTGTCGCCGTCAACCGAATGTGCGGCTAAGCAGTGGTCGCTAAGAGACTGCATCGACTACGCCTTGGCTAACAACATCAAGTTGCAGAAAGCGAAGATACAGGAGTATTCCGCCCTGGAGGACGTGAAGCAGAGCCAGTCGGCTTTGCTGCCGTCGCTCAACCTGTCTACATCGCAGAACGTAAGCTACACGCCGTGGCCACAGCAAGGCAGAGCTACGGTGGCGGACGGCTACGTGCAGTCGAGCGTGGACAAGGTCTACTACAACGGATCGTACTCGCTCATGGGAAACTGGACGGTGTGGAACGGCAACAAGAACCGCAACAACGTGAAGCTGAACAAGGTGGCTGTAGAACAAGCGCGACTCGACTCTGCCACAACAGCCAACAGCGTGCTCGAACAGATTGCGCAGCTCTACGTGCAGATACTCTACTCGAACGAGGCTATCAGCGTGACAAAAGAGAGTCTGAAAACAAGCCAGACCAACGAGCAGCGCGGCAAGACAATGGTAGAGGTGGGCAAGATGAGCCGGGCAGACCTGGCGCAGCTCACGGCGCAGCGTGCGCAGGACGAGTACGCCATCGTGGAAGCCGAGAGCAACCTGCGCAACTACAAGCGCCAGCTGAAGGAACTGCTGCAGATAACGAACGACGAGGAGTTCGACATAGTCGTACCTACAACGACCGACAACATGGCGCTTGAGGCAGTGCCGGCACTGAACGACGTGTACACGGCTTCGCTCGAACAGCGGCCGGAAATAAAGAACGCGAAGCTCGGCATCGAGAGCAGCGACCTCGGCATAAAGGTGGCTAAGGCGGGCAGAATGCCGACAGTGAGCCTCAACGCAGGCGTTACGACCTCTACTTCGTCGATGAGCGACAACGCGTGGGGCACGCAGATGAAGAACAACTTCAGCTTGGGCGGCGGCGTGACGGTGAGCATTCCGCTCTTCGACAACCGTCAGACTAAGACTGCCGTGAACAAGGCGAAGCTGCAGAAGCAGAGCTATCTGCTCGACTTGCAGGACAAGCAGACCACGCTCTACTCCACTATCGAGAACTACTGGCTGCAGGCTGTGACAAACCAGAACAAGTTCAAGGCGGCACGCATTTCGACTGAGAGTGCGCAGGCAAGCTACGAGCTTCTATCGGAGCAGTTCAAGCAGGGTCTGAAGAACACCGTAGAACTGATGACAGGCAAGACTAATCTTCTGCAGGCGCAACAGAACGAACTGCAGAGCAAGTATCTCGCCATACTCAACCTCAACATGCTGGAGTTCTATCAGACGGGAAACATTAAGTAAAAGTAAAATAATTAGAGAGTAAATATGAATAAGAAAAAGGCATTGGTAATGAAGGTGTGTCAAAACTCCCTTATTCTAAA
>NZ_JH379344.1 GCF_000235885.1 Leyella stercorea DSM 18206 | reverse complement strand
AGATTCTTCCCCCTGGGTTTATCGGGTGAGCCGTTTTGTGTTTCTTGTAAAATTAACTGCTGTGTTATAATCAAATTGTAATTTCGCAATAAAATGACAATAGTTGTCTGTTAAGTAAGTACGACATTTGCTTGTTTCAAAATAAAAATAGTAAACATTAGTTTCGCCGATTTTCTCTATCTTAATTTTATCGGACAAATCTATTTCACCGTCATTGTCCTTCATGTAAACATCAAAATTGTTTCCTCTGTTCTTTTTTATAATCAAAGTGAGGTATTCTTTTGGACACTTTTGTTGAACAAAAGGTGTCACGTAATCACCATCTGCTTCCACATCATAGAACCCTTCTATCGGGTCTAAATAATCCTTGTTGTTTTGGAAATATTTTTGCATTTCCGATAGACTTTGCGATGACACGGCTAATGTCGTAGTCAATAACACAAACAAAATAATAAATCTTTTCATACTTTTTTGCTCCATTTGTTCATAAAATCGTTATAAGTAATACCATTGTTAACACCTCCTGCTTGGTACACCAACAAAGCTGTATTTTTCCCATGCTCTGCAAAAAACATTATATGCATTGAGAATGTTGAAAAACACATGTGATTAGCTCCTATCCCAAATGCGGCGACTCGCATATACTTAGAGAATGTATTAATCCAAGCATCATAGACCATCTTTGGAAAACCATCATTGCTCTGTATTATCATGCACTCTTCAATAACTCTATTGTTCTTCAAGTAGAAGAAGCAACTCAATCCCTCTGATGGGTCTTCACCGTCTGTATAGAAATCACCGTTAACTTCAGTGCGCAAATAACGTGCATTTGGAAACACTTGGCGTAATTCGCAGATTGTCTTGCCAAGATTGTTTCCTGGCTCATTACCTCTTGCACTGCATAACATTGTTATACAGCCAAGAGCCATTGTCAAAATAAATCTATACCACAGTAGGCTTAATTTCCTTTGTTCCATTACTACATTTCTTTTGCCTTGTTTATATCCCTTTTCCCTTCTTTAGTATTTCCTATTTTAAGATATGACTTTCCTCTCATTTCATATGCGTTTTTATGCTGTTTATCATCATTGCACGCAATACATTTTGTCATAGCATCAATACATTTTTCATATTGACCAAGATAGAAGTATAATTCTCCTAAAGTTTCCCAACTATAGCCGTGTTCTGGATTTAGTTCTATAGCCTTCAAAGAATAAGGCAATGCTTCATTATATTTTTTCTGAAGACAATAGCCCCATGCTATGTTATTATAAACCGTTCCATAATCAAAACTTTGAGGAGTATACAAGGATTCTTTTTCCAGTATTTTTTTATATATACTGATACACTCTTCACTATCAGATGGCATATGTAGAGATTTAAAAAAAAGTAGTTCCGGGTCATTATCAAATTTCTTTAAACCCATATCAATTATTCTTACAACATTTTCAGTATCCTTACAGAAATCGTAAGCCTTGGCTAAAGTATAATAATCCATAACTGTCATTTCTAATTCTTTAGGAATAGGAGGATTATAACTCATAATATGGTTATATCTTCTTATACATTCTTGAGCATTAGGAGCGACCCTTGCACTCCACAGTTCTGCATTCAAAGAAAGTGCCATACATTCACAGGCGAAAGCTCTTAGATTCTCTTCTATAGCTGATGAATCCAAGACTGCAAATAATAATTCTTTGTTGCGGGATGTTGTTTTAATACAATTATCAAAAGCATCATATGCCTCATTCCTCTTATTCATATACACCAAACACATACCAAGTTTATGATAATATTTAATACTGCTCATATTATTTGGAGCATATTCTAAGCCTTTTCTATAGTTTTCCGCAGCTTTTTCATAGTTATGCGTAATACCACAGACATCAGCTAAACCAAAATAAGCGATATCACTTGGATTAAGTCGTATACTATTAAGATAATTTTCCCCACTTTCATTGTAACGACCTTCTTTCTCAAAAATTTGTCCAATATAACAATATGCTGCAGACAGGGATTTAGAATCTTTATTAGCCATATTTGAAATGTATAATTGAAAAGCTCTTAATGCATCATCATACTTTTTCATTTCGTAATTTACTACACCTAAATTATATCTCGACGGTGTATACGACATATCTGCTTCTAATGCTTTGCTAAAAGAATCTAAAGCCTTATTATTATCTCCTTTTTTACTATAAGCGTTTCCAATATTATCATACAACATTGCTCTTAGCCTTGGTGCTTTTGTATTTTTCAGAGCCTCCAATGAACATTCTATAGCTTTATCATATTCCTTAGCTTCCACTTGCTGATATGCTTTATAATATAACTTTTCTGCCTTTGCTTCCGATGGAATATCTTTACCATTAGCAATAACAAGCATATTCCCATCAAGTTGAATTGGCCCCAACTTTTGGATGGCTGATTGTCCTAATAACAATGGAGCATCAAGACTATTTGTAATGACAGCAGCTACATCATTTATGGTGACACCTCCAATCTCTATATTGCGAAGAATCACTTTAGTGTTCTCCACAATATTACCATCGGCTATTTGAGTATAACCCTTTTCACCGAGGTCTGCTTCTTTGATATATCCATTCTTCAACATGAAAATGGCCTCTGTCAAAGAAAGACATACATTGCTGGCCCCCGTATCAAAGATAAATTTCATAGACAATCCATTTACTTTACCAGGGACATAATATACATTGCCATGTCTCTCCATTGTTATCTTAACTTGACCAAAGCAAGAGTATGAATAAAACATGCAAAACAAAAATAACAAAAGTTGTTTCTTTATATTCATAATATGATAGTTTATAATTCTAATTTCTGACACAGACTTCTACTTTCCAATATATTTAGTTGTATACCCGAGCTTTTCACATAATTCATGCAATACAGCATGCATCTTATCCAAAGCATCAATTATGAGCTTTGGATTGGTAAAAAATAAAGTATTGCCATCATAATCAAAACCAACATTTAGTTCTGAAAGCCTTTTCAAAGAATCAATCTTGCGGTATGTTCCAAAATTATTGTGACAGATATTATTCCTTAAATCATTTAGGTCATGTTGCAAGTAATCAATAGCTTTGAGTGATTCTTCTGACAACGAGATACTCTTAGATCTACATATTGCAAGGATATTTTCTGGTGCATTCACTTTTTTGCTTAGTTGAGCTACGCAACTTTCATAATATGAATAGCACATCAAGAAAGCAGATTGATAAAACATATTCATTCTATCTGCATTATCATTAAATGCAGAACAAAGAGAAGAATATATTGTTGATTCTACTTCTATATCACCATCTGAATTATCTTTGGCAATTTGTAAAAATTCTTTCTCTGCTTTATTTTCCCACTCTGCTAAAAAATTCGGGAATGCTGTTAATAGGTAGCGTAAAAAGCTTGCTCTATCATTAACTTTTGCTGCAATTGGATGTCTTAATGCAATAGCCATAGTTCGACAAATTTTGACTCTTGGCTACCACGGAGTTGATAACGATTCTATCTGGCATATATACAAAAATAAGAAACGTGGAGCCAGTCCTGTCACTCGTTCCACAGTGTAAAGGCCTTCGCATTGCCCTGCCAGTCGAAACGAGCAACGCCGAAAGCCCCACGTTGATGTAAGTATATAATGCCCCATAACAACGAACAGTAAAACTGTACGAAGCCAATGAGGGTTGTATATAATACATCCCATGAGGCGTTCCCGTTGCTTTGTTTTTGACTAGCAGTTGAGAGTTTGCGAAGTTCTTACACTGTCAAAACCAAAGCGTACAGTTACGCCTTATTATGTATATGTCTACCCGACCTCCGCCCTTTGGGGCTTTCGGATGGATATACTTTGCAAAGATAAGGGTTTTATACGATATTGGAATATGTTTCAGCAAAAAAAGTTTCTTTTTAGAAAAAGTAACTGGAAGATGACTGGAAGATTCGCCCTTGCGGAGCGGTATCTTCCAGCCATTATGCTGTTAATAGTGTGAGCGTTACGGCGATGCTGGGAGATATGGTAGATTTTTTCACGTACTGAGACATTATACCATATCATCGAAGGTCTACTCTACTACCACCTCGTCGAGGAAGAACCAGGCAGGATAGCCTACGCCGTAATGCCATGAGGGACAGAGACCGAGTGTCTTGACGACGACGCGGATGTAGCGGGCTTTGACGGGAGCAGCGAGAGTGACGGTTGCGGGAACGAACTTAACGCTTATGTCGCGGTCTTCGGGGAACTCGTGTGTGCCGAGAAGACGGAAGTTCTTGGCATCGTCGCTGGCGTAGTAAGCTACGCTCTTCGGTTGCAGAATCCACTGTCCAAGTTGGTGGAGGAAGTCGGTGGTTATCTTGTTCACCTGCTTCTGCTCGCCCATGTCGAGCACGAAGTCGGCATCCTCACCCTGCCAGCCTACCCAACTCTCCACGAATGTGGTGCCGCCGTAGAGTCCGTCGGTGAGTGCCTTGTCAGCTATTGGCTGATAGCGTTCTTGTGGCGGTATGTTCCATATCACCTTCGCTCCGGCTGCCTTGTTCTTCGTGCCGTTAGGCAGGAAACGCTGACGATATAGACGGCAATAGTCCTCCACCTTGTTGTTGCGCTCGTTGAGCGTAGGCACGCCGTACTGGGCACAGATTGTGCCGAACGTGTCGAGCGATTTCTCCACCGCAGCCTTGTCGCCACCGCTCTCGGTGCGCGCAATCTCCAGTTCGCTATAGCGCAGCGGCAATCGGGCTATGCGCACATGCGCCAGCATCGCCGAGTCGGCAGCCACCGCCTTTTCAGCCTCATCAAAGAGTTCGTTGTAAGCCTTGCGGAGGTTGGCGTTGAGCATTCCGTTCTTGTGCGTAATGGGCGAGTCGTATATCCACAGCGGTGTGCCTGATGCGAGCAGCGCGCCGGTAAGCATCTGCTGGTAGCGGTAGAGATAGGGAGCGGCAGCGCCGTAGTAGCCGCGCATGAAACGCTGCATGAGCGAGTCAGCATCGAGCTCCGGGTTCCACATCAGTTTGCCGAGCATGTAGGCTCGAAGTTCGGCGAAGTCGGTGCCGAGCGTTCCGTTCACCTGCTCGAAGAGCATCGTAGCGTGGTTGCGCTTGAAGAGTTGTATGTTCTTCTTGAGAATGTGGAAGTTGGGGAACGGTGCCACTACATTATCGAAGTTGATGCCGTAGTCCCATACGAAGATATTATTGGAAATCTTCGCCCAGCCTTCGAGCGCCCGCACGAAGTCGCGTCCAGACTCGTTGTCGGTGAGCGGCACCTCGCGCTTGGTGTCGATGTCGCAGAGCATTATGTTCACGTTGGGCAGCGGCTTCACATGCTTCGGAGGATGCATGGTGAAGAGGTAGGCAAGCGTAGAGAACTGCTTGTCGGGGAAGCGCTCAGCCAGGCGGTTGAGGAAGCGTACGTAGCAGCCGGCAGGCGAACCCTCGTACTCGTTCACCTTGCGGCACTCTGGGCACTGGCAGTAGGTGTCGTTGCCGTCGTTCTGACTTACCGAAATCATGTTCTGATTGGGGTTAGCCTTGAATATAGAGTCGATGCGGTGGGCTACTATCTCGAAGATGTCGGGATTGGTGAGACACCACTGGCTGTGGTTGCCGGGACGTCGTTCGCCGTTGATGAACGAGTAGTATTCGGGGTGCGACTTGCCGTAGACCGACGACGGCAGCAGTCGGTCGAACGTGTGTACCCACATGTCGGCGGCGAACATCTCGCGGTGCTCCTGCAGGCGCATCCAGTCGCGGTAGGTGCTGTCGTTGTTAGAGTAGCTGAACGTCTGGCGGAAGCGGAACGCCGGACTCTCCGCCACGTGCATCTGCGGAATGCGCACATCGGCAGAGGGCGTGAGCGTGTAGAAGTCCTTAGCGAGATAGTCTACTCCGAGCTGCTTCTCGAGTAGTGCCACAACGCCGTATATAGCACCCTTGCCGCCTGCCGTCTTTATGGCGAGTGTGCCGCGCGAGCAGTCGATTACGTATCCGTCGTCGGTGGCTTCGTTGGTCGACTCTCCAATCACAACGCAGTTCTTAGAGCGGCGACCATTGGCAACGATAGGCAGTTCGCCACCCGATGTTTCGCGCACGAAGCGCTGCAGCAGTTGCGCCGCCTTACGGTTTACGTCGTTCTCCTGAGCAAGCACGATGCGTGCCTGCGCCTTGCCCTTACTCACGAGGCAAACCTGCGCCGGCAGCACAGACGGAGCCGCAAGGCACGCCACGAGAAGTATCTTTCTTAATGACTTAATCATATTGAAGAATGTTGTAATAAATTGGTTTTAAAGTTGTGTACGTACAAAGTTATAAAAAGTTACGCAAAAACATTTGGTAGTTATCTATATTTGCACTACATTTGCAGCAGATAATCATAATTCTATCACAAAACAAAAATTATTGTAGCAAAAAAATGAACGAAATGACAAAGAATTTAGTTGCTTTTTTAACGTGATAGAATTATGACTAATATGCAGAACAACACTGACGAGAATTTCAACGAGGATTTCGAACGACTCATGAAGCAGTTCTTGAGCGAAGAGTACAAGGATGTCAAACTCGACGACATGCAGACTGAGGACGAAGAGGATCCTTTTCTGGAAGATGAAGATGTAGATGAAGATGTAGATGAAGATGTAGATGAATACCAAGCCGAGGACAACACTCCGACAGAGAAGGCTGACGACATCTGCACCGACAATCCGTTACCTGGCGACGTCATAGAGCAAAACCAGAACGTAAGAGTAAAGGTGGAGATACTGCGCCCCATAGACAATCCGCAGGAGGAGCTGCAGAAGCTGGTGGGCTGCGGCAACATCAAGAAGCGCATGGACGAACTGGTGGCGCTGACCGCCTACAACCGCATGCTGCACGAACAGTTTCCAGAACTGAAGCAGCACCGGGTTTCGCTGCACAGCCTATTCCTCGGCAACCCCGGCACAGGCAAGACCACGGTCTGCAAGATATTCGGGGCGCTGCTGCACGAGGCGGGAGCGCTCTCGAAAGGACACGTCGTGATATGCGACCGCGGCACCTTCATCGGCACGCTTTGGGGCGACGAGGAAAGGGCTATGAAGCAAGTGGTGGAGATGGCGCAGGGCGGCGTCCTGATGATTGACGAGGCATACCTTCTGAACGGAAAGAACGAGAACGACCCCGGAAAGATCATCGTACAACTACTCATGAATCTGCTTGCCGACGAGAGTCAGCGCGACATCGCCGTGGTGCTCTGCGGATACAAGGAGCCGATGAACGAACTGCTCGAGACTAACCCAGGACTGCTGTCGCGCTTCCCCAACCGCTTCGAGTTTGCCGACTTCAGCGTCGACGAACTGCTCGAGATAACCAGCCGCCGCATTGAGGAGTACAGCTACCGCTTCACCGTAAAGGCATGGCAGAAATACACCGATATGATAGCGCTCGCCTTCAGCGCTCGCGACACCGAGACGTGGGGCAACGCACGCTTCATAGCCAACCAGCTGGAGCGCATCTACATTCAGCACGCCACACGATGCGTGAAGCAGCCGCCGAAGAATCACAACGACCTTCTTCTGATTACGCCGGAGGACATTGTGCCCATAGAGATGCCACGCAGAAAAAACAGAATAGGCTTCGGAGTGTGACTCCAAAGCCTATTCTGCAACGTTTTATTACCTTTAAAAACATCACGGATATTCAATACATTTCTTATTTTGTTTGTTATTTTGAGGATTTTGTGTATTTTTGAACCATGATTAGCTAATCGAAACCTATTTTCTAAAAAACTGAATCCGTAAAACTTAAAAAGAATATGAAATACATGAATTTTAAGAATGTCGTGATTTTTATTTTATCTTTGATTACAGTATGGATTGTTGTAGTCTTTTTTTGTTATAAAGGATATTTAACTAATATCGAGGTCGGTCAGATTCAATTAGGTGATTGTCGTGATTTTACCACACAAGATGGTATAATATTTGATACTGGTGCAGATTTTTCATATATATCTTCTAATAAAATTGGATTCCCTTTTTTTTTATTTCCAGTCTTGGTTAACGATGGAGAAGGTAATAATAAAATTTTACCAATGTATTTCACACAATATTTTGAAGTTAATGATAAAGTAAAAATTAAAAATTTCGCATACTTTTCTGGTTTCAAAAGCAATAGAATCAAAGCAATCATTGGAATGAATGTACTATCAAAGCTAAACATGCTTTTTCTTTCGACCCAAAATACATTAGACATAAAGTCTTTTGATTTTAAACCACAGATTCCTTCATCCGCCACAATTCTTAAATATAAAGATAGAATATGCCCAAAGGTAACCTTAAGATTAGACAACGAAGTTATTGATGATATTCTAATTGACACAGGATTTGATGGTGATTTGTCGATAGATGAACATTACATAGAGAAGCTAAAATCTAATCATTCTTGCGATACAATGATTAGAACAAATAATACGCTATTTGATACTCAAAAAGTAAAGAAAATAATATTTTCAGAATTATATATTAATGAAAGACTATATAAAAACATACATGTAGTTCAACTAAAAAAGAGACTTTTAGGTTCTAAATTTTTGAAACAATTTGATAGAGTGTTTTGGGATAGCAAAAATCTAACAGTTTATATGTGGAACGAAAATGATGAATATTAAAAAGTCTATTCATCAAAATTACTGAATAAAATAAAACGAGAAAGGAGGCCAACATTAAAGGCATCCTTTCTCGTTTTATCAAGATTATTTCTTCAAGAAGCCATAGTCGTACACTTTAGGCTCTATGTGAGCAGCAAGTAGTTTCATGGACTGTCTGAGGTCGGCAAGCAAGGCATTATAGGTTGCATCCTCGCTGGTGGAGTTCATCTGCACCTTTCCACTCTTCGTGGTCTTTGTACCTTGGAAGTGCATCTTTATGTCATAGTAAGAAGCATTAGGGTTGGCTCCTGCTTGTTTGTGATAGTAACGCCATAGCTCTCTTCCGGCATGAGAGTGTAAAATAAACTGTGTCAGGCTATA
>NZ_JH379343.1 GCF_000235885.1 Leyella stercorea DSM 18206 | reverse complement strand
GGCTCACCCGATAAACCAGGGGGATTAAGCATATAGCTTTGTAAGTCTGAAAAGAAAGAACTTTATATCCGTTACTCCCCTTAAAGCAGCTCTAAACGCCTTAATTTTAGCATTGAATGACTCTGCAAAAGCATTAGTTGCCCTATTAACAAAGAAGTTCAAGACTTCATCATAATGCTCGTAAAGCGTGGCGGCAATAACATTGAAACTCTTAAAACCAGAGTCGTCCACTTTGTTATACCAGCGTGCAAGCGAGAGTCTTGCTGCATCTTTGACGGTATTCTTGGAAAATATCATTCTTAATGAATGTGTAAGCGAATAGGCTTCTTTAAGATCAGGATACGTTTCAAAGAGCACCTCAGCTCTTTGTCTCTGACTTTCTGTCCATTTGTCGGCAGATTTGAAAAGCAGATATCTGCTGCGAACCAACAACTGCTTGTGGGTGTCACCGTTTGCAAGCACAATTGGAGTGTATGCTTCACCCAAACATTTGGCCTCTTCCCTGGCGTCCGTGTCTGCTTGAATGGCATCCCATCTATGCGCGATGCGCATCTCCTGCAAGGCATCACATGCAAGTTTCTGTATATGAAAGCGGTCTATGGTACGTATTGCATTCGGGAAACAGCGTCTGGCTACAAGTCGCATGGAATTCGACATGTCCATTGTTATCTCCTTAACCATCAGTCTCTTGTCCTCTTCTATGCGCATAAGTGCTTCTGTGACAACATCTGCCGCCACACCTTTTACAATAGCAATGATGGTACCTTTACCTCCATGTGAAGTTCTGTTGCTTACTATTGTGTACAGTTCACCGTTACTTGGAGCCGTTTCGTCAATACAGATGCTTTCACCTATGTTTTCGGGAAAGACAAGCCAATCTTCTGCATGCGAGAGTTCGGACCACTCGCGATAGCCGCTGAGCACTTCCTTGTATTGCTTTTCAAACGTATCCCCGTTTATGTGATAATAGCGGTCAAGCGAACGGGAGGTCGTAGGAATCGTCTCCATACACTCCTTTTAAAAAAGCCGCAAACTCCTTGGAGTAGCGGGTTCCTTCAGCCTTCAGCTCATAAGAGTCGGAGAAGTATCGGTTATTCTGCTTGTCGTACCATTTGCGTCTTCTGACGATCAGATCAACACCTTTGTCGCGGATCGGGAAGTCACGTATGGTTACGGCTTCACAGAACCCTTTGGATTCAATCTCAGGGTTCTCCTTATATTCAGCCTTAACCGATTCGTCAAGATAGATGCGGATAAGGGAAGCCTCTTCTTCTACACGTACTACTTCAAAATTTGTAAGTATCTCTGATGGCAGGATTAACTGTGCCAATGCTAATAGTCCTTGATTATTCATGGCACAAAGGTATAAATTTTCTGTAGAATCAAAGATTCTTCCCCCTGGGTTTATCGG
>NZ_JH379342.1 GCF_000235885.1 Leyella stercorea DSM 18206 | reverse complement strand
TGGCATTATTTACCTCCTTCCTCTTTTACCGTCAATAATCCAGTCGTCCCGCATTGCGCCATCGTCCGAAAGCACCGTCGATAATTTCCCGTTTGGTACGTTCCCGGTAAATCTTCGATTTCCAGTAGCCGATACGTACCTGTATGTATCTCCATGTCTCGATGTATGCCCGGTTCAAGTGTTGCTCAATGCTGTCCAGCGACTTGTTCACGGACTCCAGTACCATCAGCAGGTCGCTGGTCGAGCAGGCCGCTGCGCCCGTGGCATACAGCACGAGGTCGCTCACCGACTTATAGAGGTGTTCTCCCTCGTTGGCGATGTCCCGTATTGCTTTTTCATTGATAGTCAGTATCAATGCGTCTGACGGCTCGATGTTCCCATGTTTCAGGATTTTCTCATGGAAAGCCTCCAGCATGGTCTTATAGTCACCGATACGGTCACTTACCGAGCTGTAGGTATCCTTCACGTTCAGCACCGTCCGCAGGGATTGGTACATCACGTCGATGACATCAAAGGCACGGGTATAGCGGTCAAGGTCGATATTTACTTCCTTGTATTTGCCCGTCTCCTCACGGCTGTACTCGTGCAGCAGTTGGTTGCTGTATTCCAGCGTGCTTCGGGCCAGCAACAGGCTGCGTTGTTTTTTGTGGTCATTTATGTACGCTTCCACCGACACGATATCGAATGTCCATTGGCCCTTGGCGACATCGGGTAGTAGCGCAAGCAACGTAATGGCTATCAGTATAGTGCGTTTCATGGCCGTACCTCCTTTCTGCCACTTCGGGATGTCCGTGCGTTTTCTACCCAGCGGTCATGGCACTCTTCCACGAGTGTCAGCCTACGACCCTCGTCCGTATCGAGTCCCGGTAGCACATCCTTCAGTACGTCGATGATGTTCCGCTTGTAGTGCATCATCTTCTCCAAGGATATGAGGTCGGCGTATATTTTCGTGATACGTGAATCCACTTCTCGTGCGATTTCGAGGCGGTCACTTGACCAAAGCAGGTGGTACACGTCGCTGTTCGGTACTTCTTCCATAGGTTCTGTACGGGCATACTCGGTAGTGATTTTACAGTTGGGATATTCCCGTGCGATTTCCGATATGCGATTATTCGCGATTTTAGTCTTTTCCTCGTTCGACAGGTTCGGATCGAGTGTCAGTACATCGGCAACGTGCGTGTCTGTGTATGCCGAAGTCAATTCCCAACTGATTTGGATAATGGCACGGTGAATCTTGATACCCAGAAAGTATTTCGGCTTCCGTGCGATAGAAATAGTCGCACGGAACGTAATGATACCATTGATGTTCGGCATCGTCGCCTTACGGACGAACGTATAGCCGCTCCATGTACCTCCGTCCTGCCAAGTGAGGCTATAGGCTGTCTTGCAATCCTGCATGATAGCCGGTAGGCGGTAGTAATCATCTGTCGGCACATCGTTCTCTGCTTCCGCTTCCTGCTTCGCATCTGCGTACTCCTTCTGTTTTTGTTGCCACTCGGCAAGTTCGCTTTTCAGTTCCTCGATACGTGTCCGGTTGGAGTTATATTGTTGCCGGTAAGCTGCTGCGTCTTCCACGCTCGCCTCGGCAATTTTTTTCAGAAGGTCGGCGTTTTCCTTTTCCAAGGCACTAATCTGAGATTGAAGAACGGCGACTTGATTGTCCGCTTCCCGTATCAGTGCGTCCAGTTCTGAAAGGTCCAGTTCGTTCTCCGTTACCGAGGTCTGCATGACACACTCTTTGGAGTGGGCATCCAGTGAGCCGCCACACTTGCGACACTTGTATTGTGTCGAGCCTTGTCCCAGCGTCGCCCCGTCTGAACAGGTTACACTGATGGTCACGCTTTCGCATCCCTGCAATTTTGCGGCGTCCGTCGCCTGATAATAGTTCCGTGCATCGGATGCTATGTAATAGACATAGCCTTCCTCGTTGTCATTGAACTCCGAGAGGCGGGCATTGAGTTGCGCTTTGAACGTATTCAAATCCATCGAATAGGAGTCGAAGACATCCTCATAGACCACCTCCGTCCGATTCCAACTCTGTGTCACGTGTATCTCGTAGGCGTATGCCTTCTTTGTCTGTTTGTTACCCTTACTGATGATATAGGCCTGTTGTCGGGTATTGATAGTATAGGTGTAGCCATCGTTGCTATTGTTGAGCTGTTGCACTCGGCTTCTTGACCATCCGGCATACCGTTCTGAATTGGCGAGGGCCTGCTCCCGTTGCGAAGCGTTCGGATAAAATCCCGGATCACTCGTGTTAAAGCGTGTCCATGCGCCCCCATTCAATATGCTGTTGTCGTCTGTCGGTGGGTAGTAGTCGCATAGAGAAATGCTTCCTTGATCACGCCGTGCGATATACCACCGTTGCGTGTAATAGTTCCCGACAGCATTGTCCATATAGTCGGTCATCCACGATGTGAGGTCGTAGTTGCTGAAATTGAACAATGCGGCCACGCTATCCTGACCGCCCACCATGTCGATTAGCAGACTGCCGATGTCATGTTCCGCCTGCTCGAAGAGAGTACCGTAGTGTTCATACAGGTTGCCGATTTCATTGACTTTGCCACCCAACAGGTCATGGAACGCACTACTTTGCAGTAGAGCGTCACCGAGGTTCTCCATACCTGATGTTGCCAGCCCTACGCCCATGTTATAAAGGTTGTCAATGTCGCCCTTTAAGTTCTCAATCGTGAAATTGCCCGGCACTTTGGTAAAGTTGTCCAACATCCGTTGCCAATCGGTACCGCCCAGTTCTGCGAGGTTCAGCAAGGTGGCAATGTCGCGGTCAATTTCCAGAAAAGCGATGTCCGAGAACGACAGCGTGCTGTTTGTCACCACACTTTCGAACTGCATACACAGGCTCTTCGTATCGTCGCACACCTTCATCAGGTAGCTGCCCCAGTGGATTGCTGTTTGTGGTGAGCGCAGCATCAGCTTCGCCACCACCCATATTTTCGGCATGATTTTTTCTGCCACCATGTGGTAAATTCGACGATAGTAGTAATTTTCCGTGCTGCTGCACCAGATGCCAAGGTCGGACAGAGCCTTGTGTTCCAAAAATTTGGAAGAAAATATCCCTGCTGCCGCCACTTCTGCCGCCGTATAGTGTTTCAGAATATCATCCACCTGCTCGCGGTAGTAGCTTTCGGCTACTGCCTCCGTGCCGAATGCTGCGGCCATGGCCGCCACGGTACGAGCGTCATAGTTCACGCTGTAATATTGTGCGTGAACGTGCTGTGTCAGGGCAGGCAATAGGATAACCCAAAAGATAAACAGCCGTTTCATCGTTTCAGACCTCTTTTATGTATTCCGGTTCCTTGTGATTGAAATACCACCGTTCAGATTCGATACAATTCTCCGTGACAAGTCGGCAGAACATATCATGTATGATGGTAGTATCCTTGATGGCCCTTTTGATCCGGGCTTCTTGGGAGCCGAACCATCTCAAAAAGAAAGGCTGGTTTAGATAAGTTTCGCGCACGGTCTGATAACGTAGCCATCCCAAGTCACTTAGTCTTTTTTCACTCATCGGACTACTGTTCAGTTCCCTGAATAGTTCTTCTCGAAACCTGTTTTCATCGAAGACAGGTTTGCTGTTACATAGCCTGTCGCACATATCGTAAAACTCCTTTTCTTTGGGGTTTTCTTCATAATACCGGTTCAAATACGCTTCCAGTTCTACATCGGACATACCCAACCGAAGGGAATACTCTGCCAACAACCGTTCGATGGCGGCTACTTTGTCCGGTGTCATGTCATCCATGCGGAGCAGGTTCTCCTTGGACAGCATACAAAACTCCCGGAGGGACAAAACAGTGAGTTCCGGATTGCTGACAGAGATTTGTTCGCGCGTCAAGTTGCTTTCAAACCCCATCATATTTATCCCGTAGCCCAGTGACAGGGTGATTAAAATCCTTTTCGTTTTCATTATGATGTTATTTTAGTGGTTAAGTTCAGTACACATCCCGCTTCATTAACTTTCTGCGCAAACGGCAATGCCTTGCCGATACCGCTGGTATTCCAGTCGCGGCAATATGCCTCGATAGCCTCTTGGTGGCTGCATTGTAACTCGCGCTTGTAAAGCTTCAGAGCCTCTTTCTCCGCTCGTTCGGTCGTGTAAGTCATGTAGCACTCGCGCGGTTCTTCCACGCCATAAACACCGCTGGTCGTGCCCCGACGGATAAACACCTCGCGGAAGAAGCTGCGTCCTTCCTTGTTTTCAAGGCGGTTAATGGTAAAAATTTTCTTACAGTCCACGTCCGTTAGGCCAAGAATCGTCTTGATGGTGTCGAAACGTTCCTTGAATTTGCTCTGGTCAAGCAGCATCACCACATCCGAGTTATTGATGATGGCCTCTTTCACGATTTCGCTGCCGATGATGTCTTGTATTTCCTGTGTCACCACGCCCACACTGGCCCAGAATTTACGCGCTGTTTTGTACATAAATTTAATGTACTCCGCCATCAGCGGGCTGGCGATGGCTTTCCATGCTTCCTCGATGACAAGGACTTTGCGGTTCTTCTTGATGCGCATTTTTTGCAAGAAAACATCCATGATAATCAGCGTGACCAAAGGAAAAAGCAGCGGGTCATCTTTTATGCTGTCGATTTCGAAGACCACGAACGTCTCGTCGAACAGCGAGCTGTCCATGTTCTCGTTCAGCGTTTTTTCGTGGTTGCCGCCCAAATAGAAGTCCTTCATCATATAGCGGTATGTCGAGAGGTCGATGCCCGTGATACGGTTCTCCTCACAGATATCCGGGATGCGCTGCACGGAATATTCATAGAAAGAGTTGAATGACAGTTCCTCCACTTTCAGTTCCTTGCGTCGGCCCTCTATCTCGTCAATGATACCCTCGATGCGGACCGCGCGTTCCCGTTCGCTTTCGTGCCGCTTCTCACTGCTGTTGCGGTCATCAATAACGAGGCTCTTACGCAAGTCCTCACGCTGTTGGGGTGTGAAGCCCTCGAAACCATTGAAGTAGGCGTCGTAATATTCCGTGATGACGTGCTCTATCAGACGGTCTTCCGTCTTTGTGACCGTTCCCTGCGTACCTTTCCAGATAAGCAAGACGAGGTTTTTCAAGAATCCCGTTTTTTCTACGTTCATCTCTTCCCGATTGATGCGGAACGGATTCATCGTGATGGGCCGTTCCTCGGTATAGCTGATATACTTGCCGCCGAAATACTCGCATAGCCCCTCGTATGAGTTACCCGTATCGACCATTACCACGTCCGTCCCCTGTTCATGCAACTGGCGCACGACGGAGTTCATGTGGAAACTCTTTCCGCTGCCCGAAGGCCCCAGGCAGAAAAAATTCGAGTTGTCGGTCAGCTTGTTCTTTCCCTCTTTTCCCGTGATGTCGATAGCTACCGGAACACCTTGACGGTCAGTATAATAAATTTTTATCGGCGTTTCCTCACTATGCTGCACCCGTTCCTTGTACATCAGGCATACCGCAGCGTCGGAGAGGGTCAGAAAACGGTCATATTCCTCGTTCAGGCTGTAACAGTTGCCCGGAAATGAACTGACGAACAGTTCCAGTTGGTTGTATGCACGCTTACTGATATGTATGCCCATGCGCCCAAAAGCGTTTTCCAAGTGATTCGTGCATTTTTGAAGGTCGGTGTCGGCAGGCACGCCCACCACCATGTTGAAGTGCGTGTACACGAGCAGTTTGCTTTCACGGGCTATTACGTCCTGTACCTGCTTGATGTCCTCTACGGCCATTTGGTTACTCGGATTGGGGATGCTTGCGTGCCGGTTCTTCTTTTTGT
>NZ_JH379341.1 GCF_000235885.1 Leyella stercorea DSM 18206 | reverse complement strand
CTTTGCTATACGAAGTTACGAAAAGAGTGTAATTTATTGGAAATGAGCGTAGGTTAATTGCTCTTGATAGTAATAGGTTACGATTTAGTTAGTTATCTACTGCATTATCCTTCTGCGCGTTGCGTAACCTTCAAAGAACTCTTCGTATGCAAAAGTAGCTATTTAATTCGAGATTTTGATATAAACTCCCGTTTTTTATCCCCTCATTCATAAGAATTTTCCGTAAAAGCGGTATTGTCCGTCGGCACACCATTGCCCAAAACGAGTTTGGAACAAACGTGTGCCGACTACCGCATAGCTGGAGAAAAGGGCATTGCCTCACGCCTAAACGATGTTTAGACAGATGAAGCAATGCCCCTTTCTTTTGCGCCTATGCCAAGAGGTGCTTTTACGGGTTTTCAAATGATTTTTCTTTTTTCGCTGTCTCTTTTGCCGGAAGCGGAAAGTGAATGCAGAGTGTGTCAGCCTGCCCCATGAATGAAACAGGCGCCCACACACAGCCGGACAAACCGGGAAGAATGATTGTTGCCACCCGGCTGAACAAGTTCCGTCGGATCGGAAACAATCATACTTCCTTTGTTGTGGTTTGCCCTTTTCACGCTTCCGGTGATGTCTTTTTCCTTTTGGTGATTCTTTTTTTTACGGATTTTCCCCTGAAGTTTTTTTCTACACAATCTGCCTCTGTTTTCGTTTACCTCCATTTTGCGCCTTTCAGTAAGCCGCATCAGTCAGTCATTTTCGTTCTGGGCGCAAAGGTAATTCCGGGATTGGACGGGAAAGCAAGGTCAAGCCTCCTGTTTTCGGTAAAAATCTCCAGCCCTGCGGGTAGTATTTTGACCGAAAAACCTTGCATTCCCTAATCCCTACCTTTTCAAGCACCCGAAACGAAAACGACCGATGCGACAGAAAGACGCATAAAAAAAATGTCGGATAAACGAGAGGCAGATAAGATAGTTTGAAACTCAACTCCCTCAGCTCTTGAATCCGCATTAAAAACAAAAAAATCAAAAACAGCGAAGATATGACGGCAACGGCAAATTTCAGACAAATGGCGCAACACATCGGGTTGGCGATATGCGGCTTGATGATGCGCACCGCCTTCGGGGTGTTCGGCATCCTTTGGGGCATCATCAGAGAGATTGTAAACGGAGTGTTCCGAGTGGCGATAGGTGTAATCGTGGCTATCCTTTCCACCATTGCCTTCTTTGGCTTCATCCTTTGGTTATTCACCCTTTAACCCTTACCGACATGGCAAAAAGAAACAGCAAGACGGCAGCGCAGCAGTGCAGATATTACGAGGTGGACAACATCTTCGTGTATATGGTGGAAACGTACATCAACGGCAATTTTGAAACTTTCCGAAGATTGTACCACGAACTGAACAAGGACGCACGGAGGGATTTCATGGACTTCCTTCTCAGCGAGGTAGAGCCGACCTATTGGAGAGAGATACTGAAACAGATAATCTAAAAATGACAGCGATATGAAAGGAACAGACCATTTCAAGAGAACGATATATATGTACTTGGAACAGCGTGCGGAGGAAGATGCGCTATTTGCAAAGAAGTACCGCAACCCTGCCAAGAACATGGACGAGTGCGTGACCCACATTCTGAACTATGTGCAGAAAAGCGGTTGCAACGGTTTCACGGACGGAGAGATATTCGGGCAAGCCATCCACTACTATGAGGAAAACGAGATAGAGGTGGGCAAACCGATGGACTGCCAAGTGGTTGTGAACCACGTTGTGAAACTCACGGCAGAGGAAAAGGCGGAGGCACGTCAGAACGCTGTCCGCAAATACCAAGAGGAGGAACTCCGCAAGTTGCAGAACCGCCACAGACCGTCAGCGAGAAAAGAAAACCAACCCCAACCCTCATTATTTGATTTAGGCTTATGAAACCGAAGACCAAGATACAGAAAGAGGTGGCAAGACTTTCCGCCAACCTTCGCCCCATATCAGCGACACAAATAGATTGGGCATACCGCCACTGCGTTGAGCATATCGGCTACCGCACCAAGAAAGGGAACATCACCTGTTCCGACTGCGGTCACGAGTGGCACAGCGACAGCGGACTATGCGACACCCTTGAAGGCTGCACCTGCCCCAAATGCCATGCCGAACTCAAAGTGCAGGACACACGCAGACGCATCTACAAGGAAACGCAGAATTTCAGCGTGATAACCACCTGCAAAGGGTATCAGGTAATCCGCGTGGCGCAGGTCAGATGCGAGAGCAGGAAAGGCGAACCGATGCGTTTCTACTGCCACGAGGTCGTGCAGCGTTGGATTTCACCCGACGGCAAGGTTACGGACATGGCGTTGCTCCGTGGCTTCCTTTTCTGCTATTGCGATGTGTGGGCATTAGGCAGCGATATGGAGGTAAGACCGCACAACAGCCTATACGATGATGTGGTGGCAAGAAGCTGTGCATATCCAAAGATGAGGATATTGCCCCAACTCAGACGTAACGGCTTCAAGGGCGATTTCCACGGCATCTCCCCCGTGCGTCTTTTCAAAGCCTTGCTTTCAGACCCAAGAATTGAAACCCTTATGAAAGGCGGTGAGATTGAGGTCATGAAACACTTTCTTTTCAATACCCGTACTGCCGATGAATGTTGGGCATCATATCTGATTGCCAAGCGTCACAAGTATCAGATAGACAACCTCTCAATGTGGTGCGACTATCTGCGTATGCTCAAAAAACTCGGTCAAGACCTCCGTAACCCGAAGAACATCTGTCCCGAAGATTTCATGGCGGCACACGACAACGCAACCCGAAAAATTGAAGCCATACACGAGAAGGAAAGAGCCGCAGAGCAACGCCGTTGGGAGATTGAAAGGCGTGAGCGTGAGCAACAGCGACAACTCCAACGAAAGAAAGATGCGGAGGATTTCATCGCCAACAAATCCAAATTCTTCGGCTTGGTAATCACGGACGAGGAAATAATCGTCAAGGTGCTTGAAAGCATAGACGAGTATTACAACGAGGGCAAGACGCAGGGCATCTGCGTGTTTGGCAGTGGATACTACAAGAAAGCCGACACCCTCATACTATCGGCAAGGATTGGCGATGAGATTATTGAAACCGTAGAGGTGGACTTGCGAACCCTCGAAGTGGTGCAGTGCCACGGCAAGCACAACCAGGACACCGAATATCACGAGCGCATCATAGACCTTGTGAACAAGAACGCCAACCTTATCCGTGAGCGGATGAAAGCGGCATAGCATAACCCCTAAAACAACATTGATATGGAAGTAAGAATTGAAAGTATGATTTGTGTGTGGGATGATGCAATCCCCACGATGTTCCTTGAATTTGTGAACCTCCTCACTCTCACAACGAGTGAGGGGGAATTGAGAAAGAGCGTAAAGGAGTTTGCCGAGAAGCACGAACTTGACAAGTTTTTCCTTTACGGCTTCGGCTCACACCATTTCTACCTGCACCAACGCTACACAAGCAACCCCGAAATGGTGATGAAGAACAGAGTTCTGTCAGTACATTTTTAACCATCTAAAAAGCAACATTATGACAACACGAATGACCATCAACGGAGTAAGCACCTGCGCGGAAGCAGGTACGGAGAAATACGAGCGTTTCCAATCGGGTATCGGAAGACGCAGGCGGACACTTGTGCAGTACGACTACCGCCACCCCATAGACAGAGAATTGTTCTCTTGTGTCAAACCCACGTTGGACGAGTGCCGAGCCGCACGGGACAAGTGGCTGAACGCAAAGAAGGGAAAGGAGGACAGACTATGAACACGACCTATCAAACGCTGATAGTCAAGTTCAGCGAACCTATCACGGCATTGGACGGTATCTTTGACGATACCGGAGCGTGGGGAACGGACACCCTCAAGGGGTGGATAGATGATTACGAAAGCACACGTTTCACCGCCACCGACAGCCATACGGCAGTCATCACGAGCGAGTACAATATGGAATGTGTGAAAGAGTGGCTACAACGGCAGACCCCCATTTCCGAAATGCGAGAATTTTGAACGGGATGGCGGTGTCCGCACCGCCAATACTTAAAACCCTAAAAACAAAAGATATGATAGCCAAGACGATATTACAGCAGATAGGCGGAAAACGCTTCACCGCCATGACAGGTAGCCGTGATTTCATAGATATGGGCAACGGCTTACGGATGAGCCTTGCAAGGAACAAAACAAGTGCCAACCGCCTTGACATCATCTATGACGAAGGGGCAGACCTCTACAATATGCGCTTCTACCGCAGGACGTTCAGCAAAAAGACCTTTGAGTGCAAGACAAAGGACATTGCCGTACACGAGGGTATCTATTTTGATATGCTGGAGGAAATGTTCACGATGGTGACGGGACTTTACACACGCTTTTGAGTGGCGGGGCGGCGAGAGCCGCCCTACTTTCTTTCAGTGAGCATGATGGCGGACAAAGAAAGTAGCAAAGAAACCTTTGTCCAATCTGCGATAACTAAAAAATCCGCAAGTAAAACTTGCGGAGGCTATATATTGGGTCGTTATTTTTTGGTGGAGGGGAATGATAATCTCGAACCGTTGAACTACACATTTCTGCTTCGTCTCCATTTCCCCCAACGATTTGATACGTTCAATCATTTTTGTTGTTCCTTTCTGAATTTTCCTAAATACTTTCTTCATAATTTCGCTATACTTTTTATGGTTAATAACTATGTTTTGTATTGCTCTCACAACACTTACAACTTGAAGTGTTATTTGGAAACCGATAGGCAAAAATGGCTCAACGATGTCAATTAACGAGAAAATCCTACGATAATCTATCAAGTGATAGAGCAAAAGACGTGCCAAGTTAAATATGGCACGTCTTTTGCCAGTTTTGTCAGTCCTTTTATGGGATATACAACAGCGCAAACTCCGCCTTTCTCCGTTTGAGCAGCATGGCGTGGCGTTTTCCTTTGTAGTTGCAGAAGGCTATATACTCACGGTAGATGTTCCTGTCACCAGCTTCCAGCTTCTTGATTAAGGTGCTTTTGGGGATTGTTTTGCTGCCTAACAGCTTCGCCGGTCCCACATTGTAAGCTAACGTGCCAAGCAAAATCGAATCAACCCCGAATTTACGGAACATGGCGACAAATTTGCGCAGGTCTTTCCGCAAAAGTTCATCCGCATCCCGTTTTGTCATGGTTCGTGCCGAATACTTCTCGTTTGGCAAAAGTTTGTGACCCCAACCGACGTATGGGTAGTGTTTTTCTGAGTGCCAGCCTTCAAAGTAGCGGCAGCATAAAAAAGCACGTTCCATAAGCGGCAGTCGGTAGATTGCCGCCTGCCCGTCCGTTCCCTCTTGGCGGCTGATCTGCGCGGACACAGAACAGACCGTCAGAAGTGAACAGAGCATTGTCATGAATACACGCATCATTTCAACAAGGGGCTGAAGTTGCCGATGGGAACGATGGTAAGATCGTCGTCCTTTACATTCCTGTTGTTGAAGTCAAATTCCAGTTCGTAGGAGTTGCTAAAGTTATCCTCCACCACCACGATGAAATTATGCGCCTCATCACCCGCCGCCGTGTAGTACAGGCGGAATTTTTCGTTCTCCAGCAGGTAGCGGTCGTTAGGCAGGAAGGTGATGCCGTTATCCATTTTGAGCGAGCCTTCCCCCTCGAACTGGAAATAGCGGATGGTATAGAGCGTACCCGAAAAGTCGCCCTCCTTTTTCAGTTCACAGCGGATTTCCACTGTCTGCCCCTTTACTACCTTGTTCGGCACGGGCATGACCTCCACCGTGAAGGGATAGGACTGCTGGATGTCCATGTCATCGTCACATGACACGAGGGTGAATGACATGGCGGCTATCAGGCATAACGCCACTGCCTTGAATATTGATGTTCTCTTGTTTCTGTTGTTCAGTATGTTCATTGTTCTTCGATTTTTAGATGGTTGTTTTTCTGTTTTTTCGTTGTCAGTTGCAGGTACTCGTTCAAGTCCTTGCAACCGTCATAGAGGGAGGAACGGTCGGTGACACGTTCCCCGTATCGCATGGTAAGTGCGGCAAGCGTCCGCCGTCCGGCTTCGTCACGGTCGAGGAAGCAGCCGATGCGCCCGTATCCGTCCAGCAATCCCGCCGCCTTCTCCACGTTGGCGACTGAGTTCAGCACAAGACAGTCAGCGTTACCGGTTACACCAAGCGTCACGGCAGAGAGAAAGTCCATGAAGCCCTCGAACACGAGGCACTCGTCAGCCGGGATGTCATTCGCCTTTACCAGTGATACAGACTTCGGAGGTATGCAACCCTTGAAATATCGGCTTCTGACTTCATAGCCACCTGCCATGTTCGGAAAGCCAACGGCAAAATACCGTTTCCCACGCACACCGTAGTTCAAGCGGCAGCAGTGACGGGATGCGATGGCGTAAGGGATGCCCCGTTCCTCTAAATACTCCGTCAGCAGTGAGCGGAGCAGCGGAGCGACCTCCACATCCTCAAAAACGGATTCGGTCGGCTTCGAGAGATAGACGGGCTTTTCCCATCCGGCAACCGTCATATTGGCGGCTTCCGCTATGAACTTCGCTTGCTTCATGAAGTCATCGCTTTGCAGAAACTCCCCGGCAAGCGTGAAGATGTCGCCGCCCTTGCCCAAACCGAAGTCGTACCAGAGCTGTTTCGCCACGTTCACACGGAAAGAGGATGTGCGCTCGCCCCTGTACGGGGCAAGATACCACAGCTCGTTACCGCTCCTTCTGACAGGCTCATGCCCCAGCCGTGCGAGAAAATCCGCAAGCGGCATCCTTCTGACAGCATCTATTTCCGTCCTTTCCATGCCCGTGTCAGTTGATGATGAACTTGATACCGACCCCGAACTGCGTGTGGAACTTCCGTGTGTCGCCACCCCAAAGGCAACGCTCCCGCAGGTTGGCAAGCAGGGCGATACGGTCTGCCACGTAACACTCCACATCGAGCGTCAGCGCACCGCCGTAGATGAAGGCGTCCCGGTCGTGCAGCGTGGAGCCGTCATGCAGCACCTTCTTCCCCCAATTTACCGCCTCATATCCGGCGAGAGCCGAAGCCCCGGCATAGACGAAAACAATCTTTCGGGCGTCCGACAGTATCTTGAAGTAATAGCCGCCCTCCGCCGTGAACTGCGCCACGGGTATCTTGGTGTCCTTGTAGGGATTGTTCTTCAACAGGTATTCGCCACCGAACACCCACTTGTTCCCCTTCTTCGTGTAGGTGGAGAGAGCCGCCCCGAAGCTGTACCCGCCGTCCTTGCCGCCGAGATTGAAGCCGTCCGCCATGTCCGCCCTCACCTCGATGCCCTGCATCTTCGGCAGACACCGCTGGGCGTGCGCCTGCCCTGTAAAAAGGGCAAGCGACGCGATGATTATTGCGATGTACTTTCTCATGGTCAGCGTACTTGAAGTTCGTTGATGGTACCCGCGCGTACCAAATCCTCGTTCTCAATCACGAAGGACTGGTGACGGCCGCCGTTCTTCTCGTTCAATTCCACCACGAGGCACTTGTCATCGGGGATGGTGAACTTCGCCATCGTGAAGACCGTGCGCTCGCTCTTTTTGCCCGGCACGAGGGTGGCGTAGTTCTGCGCGCGGAGCGGCAGAATAATCTGCTCCTGCACGGCAGTACGCTTCGCAACCTTCTTGTCCACGATTTTCCAAGTGATGTAGTCCACATCGAAAGGCACGTTGCTCTGGTTCTTTATCTCCGTGTGGAAATAAAGCAAGCCGTTGTGCGTGTAGATGCCTTTCAACAGGTATTGGATGCCGAAACGCTTGCAGCCGATATGCTTCACCTCGCGCTTGTTCTGTTTGTGGATGGACTTCATGATAAGGCGCACCAGCATCGGGCTTTCGCTGCCCAGCTCTTTCAGATAGATTTCCTGCGCGTTGTTCGGGCGGTTCACCGTGCTGCCGTCATGGATGAAGTCGCACATCTCCACGTTGAGCAACAGCGGTTCGGCGGCGTACTTCACGTTGAAGGTGTAGAAACTGCCGTCCTCCGTGATGACGGACATATTCGTTTCGTTGGGAAAATTCCTTACGGTAGCCTTCACACGGATGATGTTCTCCGCTCCGTCGGCTTTCCCGGCAATCAGGTCGGGCGAGCCTAAATCGACATAGCGCACCTCCGCCGGAAAAATGACGTGGACGGTCTTGTCGTAGGTCACTTCCAGACCGTGCGGCGGTATCATGCGGTCGAAGGTCAGCTTGCGTGACAGCCCGTGATATAGGTCGCCGTCCGCCTCCTTCTGCGGATAGACCTCCTTCGTCAAGGTCGGTTGTTCACTTCCGTTGGTCGTTTCAACGGTTACATTCTCCTGCGCGTTGGCAGTTATGATGCCCATAGCGAGGGCAAACATGATGATTACTTTTCTCATTACTTTTGGATTTTAGTGGTAATTTTTATTGTTTTCAATATTTTTCTTGGTAAAGCATGACCCTGTACCCGGCTTTCAGATGCACCTTGACGGTTCGCATCTTTTTGGCGATGTACTGGCTCGTGCCTTGTATCAGCCCCTTGCCCAAGTCGGAGGCGAGCTGCGCCCCGGCATTGGTGGAGATGTTGATGCTGCTTCCCAGCGAGCCGCCCATGTTGGCGGCGACCTCCCGGACGGCGTTCATCTCCATCGAGTTCGGGATGAAGATGCCGGGCTGTCCGTCCGTGTCATAGACCGCAAGCTCCACGGGGATAATCGTGCCGTCGTATTCCAGCGAGGTAATCTCGATGTCGAGCCGCTCACCCTGTATCTTGCCCGTGCCGACCACCACCGCACCCCGGGGTATTGTCCTGCCTGCCACCGCCATAGGCTCCAGCAGGCGCAGCCTTACCGTCTGCCCGTCCGTCACGCTCTGCGCCCCATGCACGCACGCCGGTATGGTGTTCCTGTCCAATACCTCCGCCGTGCCGACAGCCGTGTTGAAACCCCGGTTGCGTTCCTGCGATAAGGCGGCGACAAACTCCGCGTTACTCATAGGCTGTGAGAGTGAAGAAACTACTTGATGCTCCACCTGTCTGATAGGCATTGCCTTGTTCTTCTTCCCTTTCTGCACGGTAGTTGGCTCTGCCCTCTGTTCCGCCGATGGCTGTCCTCCGTTCTGACCGCCCATGTACTTTGCCGCCAGCTCGTAGGACTTCTCCATAAGAGCCACCTGCTCGTCCATAGAGGAAGCCTTGCCCCTCTCGCTTTCCAGTTCCGACTCCAGCGATGCGATGCGCTCCAACAATTCGTCCATCTCCGCATTGTCGTTTTTCGGCTGGTCGTAGAAGTTTCCGAGCGTGGCGTTCAGGTCACGGTAGGCGGCTGCGGAGGACTGGATGGTCTGCGGCGTGGCTGGCTTTGCCCTTTCTTCCTTGCCGCCCGGATTGGCGAGGTCGAAGTCCACTCCGTTCTCCGTTCCCGCTATCTCGCGGTCGAACATGTCGCCCAGCT
The DNA here is from genome assembly GCF_000235885.1 of Leyella stercorea DSM 18206. Taxonomy (GTDB): domain Bacteria; phylum Bacteroidota; class Bacteroidia; order Bacteroidales; family Bacteroidaceae; genus Prevotella; species Prevotella stercorea. The sequence continues at coordinate 39,776 of NZ_JH379341.1, read as the reverse complement.
GCCCGATGGCACGGTTGCGGCTCTCCTGACGCTCTTCCATCTCCCCATGCTCGTAGGCTTTCAGCTTGTCGCCGATAATCTGCCGGTTCGCCTTGTCAGCGTCGGGCATCTCGGTGTTGTATCCGTCCGTTCCCGGCGGTTGCTCCTTGCCGGAGGACGGGGCGAATATCAGCCACATCGCCCCGATGAACACCAACACCATAGCGGGCAGCACGATCATCTTCTGCCGTTTCAGCCGTTGCGCCTCTGTCAGCGGTTCGCGCTCCTTTTTCGGTTTCCCCGTTTCGGGAGCAGCTTTGTTCTCTTTCGTCGGTTCATTCTTTGTCTGTTCCATATAAATAAGGTGTTAAGTGATTGCCTGTTTCCGCCGGGGTCGGCAGTTCCACCCGTCCGGCGTGTCCCGTTTCCATATGTGAGCCGTCGTTCCTGCCGATGTCATAGACGGCTCTGCCGAAGGTGTAAAGGGCAAGCACCGCGAAGGCGGCGAACATCCCCAGCACGATGCGGCGGCGTGTTTCCGGCGGCAAGCCGTCCAGATACCCTTTGAGACTTGCCGCCAAGCGTTTCCGTTTGTCGTGGAGTTTCCAATACATGCCCCACATTGATTTTCTGATACTTTTCATGTCCTGTTACCGTTTGATAGTCTGTAAATCCTTGTTCTCAATGATGGTGAAACCCTCGATGGTAAAACCGTTCGGGTTGTCATCCGACCGCGATGCGTTCAGCAGGCGGCAGGTGGTCACGAGGCTGCGCTCGGTGACGTTGCTCTGCCGGATGATTTTCTGTGTGGCGTAGGTCACGGCACGGTAGGGATAGGCGTTGAAGTCGCACACCACGCTGTCCACCTTCAGCACTTGGTTGATGTTCCCGGCGATGATGCGGTTGTAGTACCCCTTCTCCGCGAAGTCCGAATAATAGTGGTACACGCTCTTGTCCGCCAGCAGCAAGGCACGTTTCACGTTGTGTTCAATCGCGCTTTTTTCAGGTGATAGCGTGAAGAACATCTCGTGGAAACGGCGCACATGTTCCCGTGCCTCCGCCGGGCGGTTCTGCGACAAATCCTGAGACAAGGCGAGCATCAGGCTCTTGCCGTTGTCCAGCACATAGATTTTCTCCCGTTGCTTCTCTGCGAAACGGTAGGAGTTCCACACGCTCCACACCGTCACCACGGCGCACAGCGAGAGGAAGACGATACCGAACAGGCGTATCTGCCTGAACGACGATTCGATGTTTCTAAGTGATTTGAATTCCATTTATATTTTCCAATTTATGATTGCACATTGATTATTTCAGCAATTTGCCGCCACGTCCGACTGCGTTTCCTGCGGCTGCACCCGCCACGCTGCCCGCCATGCTTCCGGCTCGTCCCGCCATCTGGTTCACGTTGCGACCGTAACCGCCCATGCCTCCGGCTTGGATAATCCAGCCCGCAACGGTGGGAATGGTAAAGTAGCCGATGATGCCGATGCAGAGGAATACGATATACACCCCGTCGCTCGAATCCAGCGAGAAGTTCGGGTCTGCCTGCATCCGCTCGATGTCGTTTTGCAGCATCAGAACCTGTATCTTCGCCAGTATGGTGCTGAACATGTCCGATACCGGTAGCCACAGAGAGACCTGTATATAGCGGCATATCCACTGCGTGAGCGTGTTTTGGAAACCGTCCCATACCGACAGGGCGAAGGCTATCGGACCGAGAATCGCCAGCACCACGAGAAAGAAGGTGCGGACGGTGTCTATCACGAGGGCGGCGGCTTGGAACAGCAGTTCGAGTATCTCGCGGAAGAAGTCGCGGATGCTCTTCTTCATGTTGTACATTCCCCGGTCGATATACATTCCCGCCATCGTCACCATGTCGGAGGGCGACCAGCCGAGTTCCTCCAGTTGCTTGTCAAATTCCTCGTTGGACACGAGGTAGGCGGTTTCGGGGTTGCGTACCATCGCCTCGTATTCCAGTTTGTCCTTCTGCTCCCGGTATCGGTTCATGTCCAGCGTTTCCGCCTCCAGCATCTTTGCCGTGCCCTGTACGACGGGTGAGAGGATGCTGTTTATCGTGCCCAGCACCACAGTCGGGAAGAACATGATGCACAGACCGATGGCAAAAGGACGGAGCATCGGGAATACGTCTATCGGTTCAGCTCTCGCCAGCGACTGCCATACCCGGTAGGCGACGTAGAACAGCGCACCCAGCCCGGCGATGCCTTTCGCCACACCAGCCATGTCCCCACACAGCGGCATCATCTGCTCATAAAGTGAACGTAAAATCTGATGAAGGTTGTCGAACTTCATAGGCTACCAGTATCTTTCGTTCATGTTCCCGTACAGCCCCATGATGCGGTCGAGGTCGTTCTTCTTTTTCGCACGCAGGTAACTCACGGAGATGTTCTTGTTCGTGTAGTAGCTCACGAGGTTGCGGTAACGCTTCATCTTCGAGTGGCAGCGTTCCACCACGTCCATGCGCTCCTTGTCGGTCATGGAGAGCGTGGTGATGTTCACCACGTTCCTGAGTTCCGTCAACACTTCGTTGCTTTCCTCCAGCAGTTTCGTGTAGCCGAAAGCGATTGCGGAAAGCTCTTCGGGTCTGAAATTCCCGTCACGGAGCATCCGTTGGAAACTGTTCACATAGATGTCTGTGATGTCGCCCACCATCAGGATGGTCTGCTGCACCTTGCGGGCGTCCTTGACCAGATTGTTCACCGATTTGAGGGCATCGTAATACTTCTTGCCCTGCTGATAGATTTTCACCGTCTCCTGAAAGTTGCTCACCATGTTCGTGGCGGTCTTGGAGGTATGGATGATGTTTTTGGAGGCATTGATGATGCCCTGCGCTAGATTGCCCGGATCGCTTACGACCCACTGTGCGCTTGCCCTGCCCGCGAAAAGCAGGCACAGGCAGATAATCATTGTTATTCTTGTTCTCATGTTACTTTGGATTTTAGTGGTTGTTATTCTTCGGTCGGATGTCCCGGCTGCGGCTTCACCCGCACATAGTCCCCGTTTGGCGAGAAAGTCAGCACATCCGTGGCCTCGTTGTAGGACACGTCGATGCGGAAGCCGGTGTTCATGAACAGGTTGCCGTTCTCCTCCTGCAAGAGATAGGTTTCCGGCTTGAGCTTGCGGCGCAGACCGCTACGACGGAACACCGTCACTTTGTAGGCTTCGCCCTCCTTGTAGATAAGCACGTCAGGTTTTCCCTCCACGCTCTCCCAGTTCCCGCACAGCATGTCGCGGCGGTTGTCGGCCACGTCGCAGGATTGCAGCATCATGACCGCCAATCCGATAAGGCACTTGCTGACTTGCAGCATTTTCACTTTTGGTAAATTCATACGCGTTTTTCTTTTTTGGTTGATACATTCTGTTTTTTAGTTATTCCTTGTTTCTCCGCCTTTCGGCAAGCTGCCGGATGGCGGCTTCGATGTCGTCGCCCAGCTTCTCCGCCAGACGGTAAACCTCCACTTTTTCCGTTTCCTCGGTGGTGTACGCCAGATACTCTTCCGCGCTGACCTCCGTGGCATAGACCGCCGACTGCGTGCCGCCCAAGCCTATCCACACCTCCTTGTAGAGCCGTGAAGGGTTGTTCGCCATGTTGATGGAGAGTATCTGCGACTTCTCCTTTTCCGTCAGTCCGAGCAACGCCTGTATCTGGTCGAACTTGTTCATATATTTCCTTTGGTCAAGCAGGATTTTACAATCCGAGTTGTTGATAATGCTCTCTTTGACCACCGGAGAACTGATAATGTCGTCCACCTCCTGCGTCACCACGATTGCCTCGCCGTAATATTTTCTGACCGTCTTATACATATAGCGCAGATATTCAGCCATGTTCGCCGATGAGAGGGCCTTCCAAGCCTCTTCCACGATAAGCTGTTTCCGCACGCCTTTCAGCCGCCGCATCTTGTTGATGAAGGCTTCCATGATGATGATGGTCACGACGGGGAACAGTTCGCGGTTTTCTTTAATCGAATCTATCTCGAAGACGATGAACCGCTTGCCGAGCAGGTCGATGTTCTCCGTGGAGTTGAGCAGGAAATCGTAACGCCCGCCCCGGTAATACTGCCGCATGGTGGTGAGCATGTTGTCGATGTTGAAGTCGGACTTCTCCACCTTGATGTCACGCTGTGCCAGTTCCTTGCGGTAGTCGTCACGCATATACTCGTAGAAGGTGTTGAACGACGGCACGATGCTACGGTCGGATTGGATGCGCTCAATATAGGCACTCACGGCACTGCCCAGCTCGCCGCTCTCCGTCTTTGTCACCTTGTCGTCCTCCGACTTCCAGAGCGTCAGCAACAGGGTCTTGATGCTGTCCTTCTTCTCCACGTCGAAGATGTAATCGTCGGTGTAGAACGGGTTGAAGCTGATGGGCTTATCTTCCGTGTAGGTGAAATACACACCGTCCGCTCCGCCTGTCTTGCGTCGGATCATGCCGCACAAGCCCTGATAGGAGTTTCCCGTGTCCACCAATACCACATGTGCGCCTTGCTCATAATATTGGCGCACGAGGTGGTTCATGAAGAAAGACTTGCCGCTGCCCGAAGGACCCAGCACGAACTTGTTGCGGTTGGTCGTGATACCTCGCTTCATGGGCAGGTCGGAGATGTCAAGGTGCAGCGGTTTTCCCGTGAGCCTGTCCACCATCTTGATGCCGAAGGGCGAGAGCGAGCTGCGGTAGTTGGTTTCCTCTGTGAACAGGCACACCGCCTGTTCGATGAAGGTGTGGAAACTCTCTTCCGCCGGGAAGTCCGCCGCATTGCCGGGTATCGCCGCCCAGTAGAGTGTCGGGCAGTCGATGGTGTTGTGGCGCGGCACGCATTCCATGCTTGCCAACTGGCTGCCCACGTCGTTCTTGATATGCTTCAGTTCCTCCGCATCGTCGCTCCACGCCATGACGTTGAAGTGTGCCCGTACCGAGGTCAGTCCGTAGGAATGGGCTTCGTTCAGGTATTGGTCTATCCACTCGCGGTTGATGCTGTTGCTCCTTGAATAGCGAGATAGCGACTGCATGTTACGGGCGGACTTCTCGAACTTCTGCAAGGTTTCCTCACTGTTGTCTATCAGCACATACTGGTTGTAGATATGGTTGCAGGAGAGCAGAAGCCCCACCGGGGAGGCGAATGACAGTCGGCAGTCACTCCGGTCGGTGGAGAGCTTCTCGTAACGGGTGTCGGTAGCCACCTTGCCCGGCAGGTCTTCCGCGTCGGAGAGGGTGTGCAGACACAGGCGGTTGTCGCCGATGCGCATCTCCCTTGCCGAAAGCTCGATGTCCTGCAAGGTGGTGTCACCTTCCGGCATGAGCGAGAAGTAGCGTTCAATAAGTCCCGTCTTTCCCTCAGTACCCACAATCTCATCGGTGGAGAGGCGGCGCAGCCTGACAAGCCCGCTGTCGTTCATGATGCGCTCGAACTGTTCGCAGGCTTCCAAGAACTTGGTCGTGGTTTCCCTGTCCAGCTCCTTCGGGATGATATGTCCCCGGCACAGCGTGCTGAAATTGCTCTGCATCCGGTTACGCTCCTTTGTTGTCTTGGTCAGGTAGAGGTAGCAGGTGTGTTTCAGGTACGGACGCTCGTTGAAGTGACGCTCGAAAGAGCGGCTTAAAAAGCTCATGTCGTCCTTCTGAAGCTCCGGTTTGTAGCGTTCCTTGATGAACCAGTCCTGTTTGTGGACGACGGAGTAGTCCGGCAGCACCTTGATAGCCTTGCACCAGCAACTGTGTATCGCCTCGTACTCCGCACCCGTCACGGTGTAAAGTTCCGGTAGTTCCACCTCGAAAGCCACCGTGATGTCGGCGTCCTTTGAGATGATGCAGCCATGCTCCACCGCTAAAAGTGGGAACCTGTTTTCCAGTGTTGTCATTTTCGATGTATTCCTCATTGTCTTTCTTCCTTTCGTTGTCGTTTGAACAGACGGGTTATCCGCCGCCGGTTGATAAGGTATCGGGGATGGCTCCGTGCCGCTCCTAATTTCATCAGCCCGTGTTCACCGTACCGGGCGTTCAGCGCGAAGGTCTGCCATACAAGGAGGGAGGACGATGCCGCGCCGAAGCCGATACATATCCACTGGTCGATACCGACCATGTAGAGGATGACGAACAGGACGAAGAGAGCCAGCAGACCTCCGCAGAAGATGAAGAGGTACTGTGCCTTCAAGCCCTTGAACTCTACCGGACGGCCGATACCCTTGTTGATTGGGTATTCAGCCATACATTATTTATTAAAGGAAGAATGAGCGCAGGATGGTGGCGGCAACAATCAGGAAGATGCACGCGCCGAACCACGAGGCGGCTGTCTTGCTGGTGTCGGGGTCGCCCGATGAAAACTTGCCGTACACTTTTACGCCCCCGATAAGCCCGACGACTGCACCGATGGCGTATATCAGTTTAGTTCCGGGGTCGAAATAAGAACTCACCATAGAGGTGGCTTCGTTGATGCCCGCGATGCCGTTTCCCTGCGCGAAAGCGGAGGCGGTTGCGGCGATGACAAGTGCCGCGGAGAGGATTGCTTTTCTGTTTTTCAAGATGTTCTTGTTCATAAACTGTTCTTGTTTTTTGCCGTCAAAAGGGTGGATGGTCCTTTGTCGGGCGGTTGATACTTTGTTTCTTTACTTTGGTTTTAGTGGATGCCCGTTTGTTTCCACGGACGTGGGCGTGTCCGTTGCGGATGGGGATGCGCCTTGCGTTTCCTCGCCGCGTGGGTTGATGTCATTCTTTCATGTTCATTTCTTTTATTGTTGTCATACATAGTTGCGAATGTCGAACTCCTCGATGTTGTCCGGCACGACGAACTCCTTTTCAGATTTCTTCAGCCGAATCTCGATAAGCCCCTTGATGCGGATGCCTATCTCCGAAGAGCCTTCCATCATTTTCTCGTACAACTCCGTGCCCTCCATGTCGGTGAACACCTTAGCCGCCTTTTCACGTTCCGCCTGTGTCGCGTCCGGGTTTTTGGCGGTCTTGCAGGCGTCGTCAATCTCGTCAAAGCTGCTGCCCGAAGCCCGTGGCGTGTCCGAGGCGTCCTCTTCCGGTTCGTCGTCCCCGTATCCCAGTTCCTCCGGCGGTATGCTCGTGAAGGTCTCATCGAGTTTTTCCTCCGGGACTTGTGCCGGGCGGGATGCGTTTCCCGTTTTTCCGTCGTCAAAAGTAGCCTCTTCCTCCGACAGCTCAATGCCTTTTTCAATAGTGGCGGCTTCTTGCGTCGGTATGGCAGCGGTTGTCCGGGTGGATGCCATCCTGAAACGGCTCTTGCCGATGATGTCCGCCTTTTCCGCAGGGACTTCCTCGTGTGCCGCTATGCGTTTAGCCTCATTCCCGTCCAGTGACCGCCATAATCCGACAATGCCCTTGAAGAAGCGGACAATCCGCGTGTCCATGATGCGCTCGTAAAGGAGCAGGAACAGGAACCAGAGGTTGCAGCCGACCGATACCGCCAGCAGAATGTCTGTCATGCTGATTGTGTAATTCATATCCTTCCGTTTTTGGTTAGAATACTGAATTGTAATTTCGGGCATAAAGGCTCTTTATCGCATCTTCGCACTGGTTGAAGTGGTGCGTCAGCACATGGTCGATGTAAGCGGACAGCGTAAGCCGGTCATGCCCGATTACACGGGTGATACGCATGATACGCTCGTGGTACTCCGGGCGCACATACGCCATCTTCCCCTCACGTGCCTTTACTTCCGGGTCGCGGATGAACAGGCGTTCATAGTCCTTCTCACTGCATTTGCCGCTTACCGGGACAGGCGACAGTATTTCCACACTCGCCTGCACTTGGGTAAACATACCTCCGCAGTCTTGCTGTGGTCTTTTTTCATTCGGTGTCATTTCTTTTTCCATTTTCAAATCAGATCTTCACGTTGTTTCTTGTACAGTTCGTTGATTCTCTCCTTGTGCTGTTCCAGATGCTGGCGCAGCACGGTATCCACATATCCGCCTACTGAGATTTCCCCTCCGGCGATGTCGTTCACGATTCTGAGGATCTTGCCGTGGACGTCACGGCTGATATAGACACATTGGCGGGTCTTTATCTCGTTGCGGCGCAGGAATAGCTCGTTGTAGTCCTCGTCCTGCCTTTTCCGGCGTCCACTTTCCCTCTGCGCTTTTTCCCGTGTTACGGGTTGCACAGGAGATGGTTCCGGTGCGGCGGTGTCCTCTTCGGTCGGTGCAGCTGCGGGTACTTCCTGTGCGGGGCGCAGTGTCCCGTCCTGTGTGCGCCGCCCGATGGAGGCTAACAGCAGTTCCTCGTCGATGCCTTCCGTGTTCACTTTCCTGCTGCCCATGCTCACTGCGGTCTGATGATGTCGCTTATCTCTTCGGAAAACTCCCGGATGCCACTCCCTTTCAGCAGTGCCGTGTCCATCGGGAAGATGGTGGAGCGGAAAACGCTCTTGCGCTCTTCCGAAAGGTCACGGCGGAACTTCTTGCTGTCGGGCAAGCGGGTGGAAAGTACCGGAAAGCCCATTTCGGCTATCACTTCCTCGTAGATGCCGTACAAGTCGTTCCTCTCCCTGCCGTCCACCATCGTCCAGAACAGATGCAGCCCCTTTGTTTTCGCCTGTCCGGTAGTCATCAGCCTGTCGCGGAACATCGTGACGAATTTCAGGGTACTCTCCACGACAAAGCGGTCGGCACTCAGCGGAGTGAAAATGTAGTCCATCTGCGAGAGCGTCTTTATCACGCCGTTGCTTCGGAGTGTGCCGGGCATGTCGAAGAACACCACGTCGGGTTTCACGTCCTCAGTGGCAATCATCCTCTCGGCATCGTCGAGGGCGTTCACCGCATTGCTTTTGACGATGGTGTAGGCGTTCTTTTTGATCCGGCGGAAATGGTCGCAAGCGAGAGCCTTGAAGTAGGTGCTGCTGTCGATAAGCCCCATTTCGTGTTCGCGCAGCCCGTGGATGCTGTGCTGCGGGTCGTCGCAGTCCACGACGGCGACATTGTAGCCTTTCACGTTGTGCAGGTAGCTGGCGGCAAGTGCCGTGACAGTGGATTTGCCGATGCCACCTTTCTGTGTTGCGAATGCAACGAAGATTTCCTTACTCATAGTTCCATTTATTTTAATTGTTGATGATTTGTTTTTCTGTTTCCATACGGATTTGGCTGTCGCACCATCCGCTTCCGTGACTACACACGCAGGCGGGTCGTCGCGTATCCGGTTCTGTGGTGAAGCGGTGCGTCGGACAAATGGTGATTGACGACATTGCGTCATGAAGTCATTGAATCCATACGTCACCGAATTGTCGGAGAACCGGGTTTCCGACGGTTCGGGTATCCGTTTCGGCAAGTATCCGAAGAAGCGGATTTCCGGGTATTTGAATGTTCCGTTTATCATATCTTCAAATCGTTCGTTTCTTGAATCATGCTGCAAATAAACAAGTATATTTTGGAACCTGTATCACTTCTCCGGCAAGTGGCGGCACGTTGCGCCGGTTGGCAGTCATTGACCGGGTCAAGCATCTGTCCGATACCGCTTTAAGGGCGTAACTTTGCACCCGGACAGCAGGGTTCGCCGATGACGCGCGGCCCGGAGTCCTGAAAGGTATTTTCCCAATCCGTCCCCTGACGGATTTTTATGTTCACCTGAACATAGCAAGATGTCTTTTCAGCCGCTCAAAATATTTTGAGCAGCCACGAAAAGCACTTGCCCTTGCAGGGGGCGGGCTTTCCCTCCGAAGTCGGGAAGCCTTTCAGAACTGCGGTGCTGTAATCCGAAGCGGCGGCTTATGCCGTCAATCCGCTAAATCCAAAGTAATATGAAAGAGAAAAGGAAAAGCAAATCAGGGAGAAATCCCAAACTTGATCCGGCGGTGTACCGGTACACCGTCCGTTTCAACGAGGAGGAACACAACCGTTTCCTCGCCATGTTCGGAAAATCGGGTGTCTATGCACGGTCTGTTTTCCTCAAAGCGCACTTCTTCGGGCAACCGTTCAAGGTGCTGAAGGTGGACAAGACGTTGGTGGACTATTACACCAAACTGTCGGATTTTCATGCACAATTCCGTGCCGTGGGTACGAATTACAACCAAGTCGTGAAGGAACTGAGGCTGCATTTTTCAGAGAAAAAGGCGATGGCGTTGCTCTACAAATTAGAGCAACACACCGTCGAACTCGTGAAACTGAGCCGCCGGATTGTGGAACTTTCAAGGGAAATGGAGGCAAAATGGTCGCAAAAATCAGTGTAGGAAGTTCGTTGTACGGCGCGATTGCCTACAACGGGGAGAAGATTAACGAGGCGCAGGGGCGGCTTCTCACCACCAACCGCATCTACAATGACGGTTCGGGAACGGTGGACATAGGCAAGGCGATGGAGGGTTTTCTCACCTTCCTGCCACCGCAGATGAAGATCGAGAAGCCGGTGGTGCATATCTCTCTCAACCCGCACCCGGAGGATGTGCTGACCGATATTGAGTTGCAGAATATCGCCCGCGAGTATCTGGAAAAACTCGGTTTCGGAAACCAGCCTTATCTTGTATTCAAGCACGAGGACATCGACCGCCACCACCTGCACATCGTGACGGTCAACGTGGACGAGAACGGGAAAAGGCTCAACCGGGATTTTCTCTACCGCCGCAGCGACCGTATCCGCAGGGAACTGGAACAGAAGTACGGATTGCATCCGGCAGAACGTAAAAATCAGAGATTGGATAATCCGTTGCGCAAGGTGGCCGCATCGGCAGGTGATGTGAAGAAGCAGGTAGGCAACACCGTGAAGGCTCTGAATGGGCAGTACCGTTTCCAGACGATGGGCGAATACCGTGCGCTCCTTTCCTTATATAATATGACGGTGGAGGAAGCGAGGGGCAACGTGCGCGGACGGGAGTATCACGGGCTGGTCTATTCCGTCACGGACGACAAGGGTAACAAGGTGGGCAACCCGTTCAAATCCTCGCTTTTCGGGAAGTCCGCAGGCTATGAAGCCGTACAGAAGAAGTTTGTCCGTTCCAAATCGGAAATCAAGGATAGGAAACTGGCAGACATGACGAAACGCACCGTCCTTTCCGTGCTGCAAGGCACTTATGACAAGGACAAATTTGTATCCCAACTCAAAGAGAAGGGCATCGACACCGTACTGCGCTACACAGAGGAAGGGCGCATCTATGGGGCTACCTTCATCGACCACCGCACGGGATGCGTGCTGAACGGTTCGCGCATGGGTAAGGAGCTTTCGGCGAATGCCTTGCAGGAACACTTCACCCTGCCATACGCCGGACAACCGCCGATACCGCTATCCATCCCTGTGGATGCTGCGGACAAGGCACACGGGCAGACCGCCTACGACAGTGAAGATATATCGGGCGGTATGGGCTTGCTCACTCCCGAAGGTCCGGCGGTAGATGCCGAGGAAGAGGCTTTCATCCGGGCGATGAAGCGCAAAAAGAAGAAAAAACGCAAGGGCTTGGGTATGTAATCAGAGTATCAACAATTAAAAAATCAATGTATGTCACAACAAGAAGACGATTTGAGGGCATTGGCGAAAATCATGGATTTTCTGCGTGCCGTGAGTATCATTTTAGTGGTCATGAACGTGTACTGGTTCTGCTACGAAGCCATCCGGCTGTGGGGCGTGAACATCGGCGTGGTGGACAAAATCCTTCTGAACTTCGACCGCACGGCGGGGCTGTTCCATTCCATTCTCTACACGAAGCTGTTTTCCGTCCTTTTGCTTGCCTTGTCCTGTCTGGGTACGAAGGGTGTCAAGGGTGAGAAAATCACTTGGGGGAGAATCTGGACAGCATTTGCCGTCGGGTTCGTGCTGTTTTTCCTGAACTGGTGGTTGCTGCCCCTGCCGCTGCCGCTTGAAGCGGTGACGGGACTGTATGTCCTTACCATTGGAACGGGCTATGTCTGCCTGTTGATGGGTGGTCTGTGGATGAGCCGCCTGTTGAAACACAATTTGATGGAGGATGTTTTCAACAACGAGAACGAGAGTTTCATGCAGGAAACGAGGCTTATCGAAAGCGAGTATTCGGTCAATCTGCCGACACGTTTCTATTACAGGAAACGCTGGAACAACGGTTGGATCAATGTAGTTAATCCCTTCCGTGCGTCCATCGTGTTGGGTACGCCGGGCAGCGGCAAGTCCTATGCCGTGGTAAACAATTTTATCAAGCAACAGATTGAAAAGGGCTTTAGTCAATACATCTACGATTTCAAGTATCCCGACCTATCTACTATTGCCTACAACCATTTGCTGAACCACCCGGACGGCTACAAGGTAAAGCCGAAGTTCTATGTGATCAACTTCGACGACCCGCGACGCTCTCATCGGTGCAATCCCATTCACCCGGATTTTATGGAAGATATTACGGATGCCTATGAGAGTGCCTACACAATAATGCTCAACCTCAATAAAACGTGGGTGCAAAAGCAGGGCGACTTCTTCGTGGAGTCACCTATCATTCTGTTTGCCAGTATTATCTGGTATCTCAAAATCTATCAGAACGGGAAGTTTTGCACGTTTCCCCATGCTATCGAGTTTCTGAACCGCCGTTACGAGGATATATTTCCGATACTGACCTCTTATCCGGAGCTGGAGAACTACCTTTCGCCGTTCATGGATGCGTGGCTTGGAGGGGCTGCGGAGCAGCTCATGGGTCAGATAGCGTCGGCAAAAATCCCGCTTTCGAGGATGATTTCACCGCAGCTCTACTGGGTGATGTCAGACAGCGAGTTTACGCTGGACATCAACAATCCCGAAGAGCCGAAAATCCTCTGCGTGGGTAACAATCCCGACCGTCAGAATATCTACGGTGCGGCTCTCGGTCTGTATAATTCCCGTATCGTGAAGCTCATCAACAAGAAGGGGATGCTGAAGTCATCGGTCATCATCGACGAGTTGCCCACAATATACTTCAAAGGGTTGGACAATCTTATAGCTACCGCCCGAAGCAACAAGGTTGCCGTGTGTCTGGGCTTTCAGGATTTCAGCCAGTTAGTGCGTGACTACGGGGACAAAGAGGCGAAAGTGGTGATGAACACTGTCGGCAATATTTTCTCCGGTCAGGTGGTGGGGGAAACAGCCAAGACGCTCTCCGAGCGGTTCGGTAAGGTGTTGCAGAAACGGCAGTCCATCTCCATCAACCGGCAGGATGTTTCCACCTCCATCAACACGCAGATGGACGCGCTCATTCCACCGAGTAAGATTTCCGGGCTTACGCAGGGAATGTTTGTCGGTTCTGTATCCGACAACTTCAACGAGCGTATCGAGCAGAAGATTTTTCATTGCGAGATTGTGGTGGATGCCGAAAAGGTGAAACGGGAAGAAAGTGCCTACAAGAAAATTCCCGTCATTACAAACTTCACGGACGAGGACGGCAACGACCGCATGAAGGAAACGGTGCAGGCGAACTACCGGCGCATCAAGGAAGAGGTGAAGCAGATTGTGCAGGAGGAACTGGAGCGTATCAAAAACGATCCGGTGCTGTGTAAACTGCTACCAGATAATGAGACTGTCTAACAAGTCCCCAAAATTGAAAATTATCCCTATCGAAGTTTGAAGTGACCCCCAAAAGTTGGATACAATTTTTTTGGGGGGCACTTCAGTTCTGACGGGTAAAATCGTAAAATTCGGACTTGTTAGACAAATACTTACGCGGTTTCAACCTCAGGTACTGAATCTATCGAATTGACAAATTTAACCAATTGCGGATCTGAATCTTTTTGTATGAGGTTTCGGAGACTCTTTTTCAATTCATAAGCATCATCCCCTGCTGTATTTATTAAATCCATATAAAAATCTTTGTTTTGCAGAATCAATGAACGGCATGCCCCATCGGAAATTACAGGTTTCACTATTTTATCAATAACGTCTCCAGCTTGACTTTTCAAATTACCATGCGATCTAAGCCATGTTTCGAAAAATTGAAACTTTATTGCATTGATAGTCTTTTTACCGATGCAGAAATCATTTCTTATATCGGTAACTGTCGATTTAATTTTTCGTTTATCCAATCTTTCAACTATATTCTTGAAACAATTAGGGAAAGGATTCAAACTTTGAGTTCCAGAAGCAATATCCATCAGAATCTTTTTGCCAAATTCAGTCAAGTTATCTGGCAAGGATTTGATTTTAGCCAGTAAATGTTTTATTGCGACAAACCAATAATATGATGTATGTGCTGTTCTTTGGGCGTATAATGTATCAACACTTATTTCAGACAACGCTTCGAACGCTATTTTATTGATATGATCGGTCAGGACATTGCTTATTTTAGTGGTCAAATCGTAAAAAGATGCGTCAGGAATTACATCTTTAATATTGTTCTTAGTGATATACTTATCCAAATCGGTATTCCACTCTGCTAAATGCTCGATAAATACCTCATCCGTTACACCTATTCTGTTCTTAATATCTTCAAATTGGGGCAATATGTCTGAGAGCAATAATTTATAGCCAAGTTTATGATTTACCATGTATTGTAGTGTTTCATTTAATAGCGGTATATTCCATCCCACACTATTTACTAATAAGTCTCCATGATCCACATAATAGTCCATGAGTTCTGCAACATATTTTATATCTCCACCCTCTATTAAGGAAACGGAATGACCATGTGCCAATTGCATGGCGACTAAATCGTAATATCCAGACTCTTTAATGTTTCGGCCATCAGTTTCTAATTCAGAATGCAACTGATTTATGTAGGTTGAATCTAACGTTACAGGTAAAGGTCTTTCTTCGTCAGATGCCAATAAACGATAGGTTGTAAATATAGCCCCTATATTATCTTTATTTACATTCTGTTCATCAATGCAATTCGTGATCGCTTGCAAAAGCGTTGGAAACGTATAGGTAGAATTATCTTTTAACGTTTTTACAATATCTGCATGGTCGAAATTATCGGGTAGTAAGTTTGCCAAATAATTATCGAGCGCCTCCGAATTTGTTGCTACTTGATAATATTTATATGCTTTAGTTGTCGCGTTATCCCGATAGGCAGCATCTGTTGCATTTGCAGCTTGAATATAATCGATAAATGTATTTGGCTTGACTGTTTTTGCTTCAATCAATGACGTAAAATCGCACGCCAACTTATTTTGCGCAATAAACCTGTCTATTGCATCTAACGTTTTGAAATAGTCGCCGCCATTGAAGTCATTGAACCGAACTATCTTCTTATATAATTGAGCAATCACATGGTTTTGGCTTTCCGTGTCTAAATGCAACAGCAGTTCTTGGTATTCGACAGGGAACACCTGCTTCTCTATGGATTCTTTTAATTTCAATTGTGCTATTCTTTGCCATACACGCAGAATAACATCGCTCTTTCGAGTTAATTTATGCAAACAATGTATAATCTTATCGATAAGCGCATTGTCCATACATTGTATAACTTCTTCTAATACAGTGTCAAATTGTTTATTAGTCTCTGCATATTGATTTATGTCGTGGTCTTCTTCTCCGTTGATGCAGCCTTCAATATATTTTTTCAATGGAATTTGTCGAGCATCTTCAACATCGACACCATATACCAAAGCTGCAATTTCGCGTTGTGTTTGCAGATCATTGTTAATTATTGTTTGAATGCCATTCAGATAGTCGCCGGACAATATTTGTTCTACTGGATTTGCCAGAATATCCGTCTTCTTCAAACAGAACAATGCTATGTTTATCATCAAAATTTCGTTACACCACTCTTGTTTAAGAGCGACCATCTCATTGATATATGATATAATTTCCCTAACATTGGCATTAGGATTTACCAATCTGAATATCCGATTTATAGTTTCTTTCGCTTCATTTTCTGTTTCTCCAAATGCTTCAACAAACAGTTTGTTGAATATACTTCGATAGTCGGTAATAACAGGAGGAGCAACACGATAAACAATAGGGAAAGTTTTATTGATAAAATACTTGGTCAGTTGTTTCGTTTGTTCGTCGGTCTCATCTCCGAATGCACAAGCTAAATGTGTTTCATCGAAAGGAATAACAGCCCAAACATTTTCAAAACCGCTATCGGCGAAGAACATATGGATAGAAGACCATAATTCTTTTACTTTTTCAGCGGGGAGACGATCCATGTTGTCAAAAACAAGGACTAATTTACGTTGTCCTTTTTCCTTGATAAAATCAGAAATGTCTTGCATCCATGTTTTGAACTCGTAAACCGTTGGTTCGTCTTCGCTCAAAGTCTCATAGCAAACGTCCTTTTCGACTTTATCTTGATAAATAGCTAACATATAACTCCATCCATATTTATGATCTTTGCTATATGCCCATTTCCAAACGCACAATGCAATAAGAACTGGCAGTGCAGCTATGATAATAGACAATAAAGAAAACCACCATGTTGTGGGTGTAGGTTTTACTGCATACGCAATAAATGTAAATATCGGAGTTAAAACTGCAACCAAAAATGCCGCAACCATACCATTACTGATAAGGGGATATTTTTCGGTTACGGTCTCCGTTTTACGGGCTAATAAATATTTCAGCTTTTCAGACCATGATACGGTTTTCGTACCTCCACCTTTGACTTTTATTGTTGCATTTCCAGATAGGATACCATCATCAATAAGTTTGCTTGTAAGCAATTCCAATATAGAGCGGCGTTGCAAGTCCTCTTGATGTCCCCATGCGTCATACTCAAAAAAGTAATAGTCGTCTGATAATTCACGTTCCAACATTTTAACCACGTTGGATTTTCCAGATCCCCAAATACCTTCGATGCCGATAATTCGAGGTAAAGTACATTCCTCATCCAATGAATCATTCTGACAAAAATGGCGAGCAATAGTTTTTGCCAACCTTTCTTGCGAACCTCCATCGAATTTGTCAATACCACACGGTTTATTTTGGATAAACCGCGGATATTGCTGTTTGGATTGTAGTTTTGTTTCCATATACGTAATTTATTGATTATACGAACTCCAAATAATTCTCCCGATTTACCACATGAAACTCGGCATAGGGATAGGCTTCTTGGAAGGCTTTCGGTGCGGCCGGCATTTTATTTCCCCACTTGAACTCCAAGGCGGTAAGACTGTCGGCACTCTCCTCAATCAGGTCGATTTCCTGTTTGTCGTAGGTGCGCCAGAAATAGAACTCCCTGTGCAGTCCCTCATTGAAGTTCGCTTTGCGCCGCTCTCCGATGATGTAGTTCTCCCACAGCGCACCGACATCCTGCCGAATGGCCAGCGGTGAGAAAGCCCCGATAATGGCATTGCGAATGCCGTTGTCGTAGAAGTACCACTTGCCAGCTTTTGTAACCTCCTTGCGTAGGTTACGCGAATAAGCCCCCAGACGATAGATAACGAAGACCTTTTCCAATAGGTCGAGGTATTTTTCAACGGTCGTCTTGCTCATGCCGAGTTGTTTACCTAACTCTTCGTAAGAAACTTCGCTGCCCAACTGAAAAGCTATCAATCGCAGTAGATCGCGCATCTTGCTCGAATTTTTTAAGCCGTCAATTGCTAAGATATCTTTAAGCAGGTATGCACCGACAATATCACGTAGGTAGTCTGTTTTACGTTCATAGTTCTCCATCATTACTACTTCGGGATAGGAACCGTAAATCAAGCGCGCTTCGAGGTTCTGGCGGGTTTCAAGTGCCGTTTCCGTCTGTGCGATTTCCCGTTGCGAGAATGGTGTAAGGAGAAATTGCGTACTGCGGCCGACCAACGGTTCACCAGTCTTATTCAGCAAATCGAATGACGAAGAACCACTTGCCAAGACACTTATTCCCGGTATTTCATCAACTATCAACTTCAGAATACTACCGATTTGTGGTATGTTCTGTGCCTCATCAATAGCCAGCAAATCAATACCATCCAATAAATGCCGATAATTGGCTATTGAGCGATTCTCCAATAGTGCTAATGTGTCGTAGTCTTCGCCGTTGAGCATCATCGTCCTACCTGAATAGTTGTCCACAATTTTACGCATCATTACCGTTTTACCAACACGGCGAGCACCAAAAATCAGTACTGCTTTATTGGGCGCGATTCGTGCTGTAATCTTCTCTTGAAGTATTCTATTTACTGTTTCCATACCTTATAAAATATAATGCAAAGATAATCATATTTTTTTAATTGGCGAATTTTACAAAAAAAACGGGCTATTAAATGGCGATTTTTACAACCACAATCTTATGGAAGTTGTTTCATTGTTTTTAGTAATGATATATGTTCATACTATGATGACTCAATAATTTACCAGACATACGTTTCTGAAATTTGTCCTTATAGGAATGAAAAACTCACATATATTGTGCTAATTAATATATAATTAAATGAAAATAAAAAGACAGGATACGAGTATTCCTGTCTTCTCATATGTAATGGATATTTTTTTATTTTCTCATCCGCTCCAACTCCTCATCACGCAACATTCTCTCGTTCAGTTTTTCCTGCATCCTGTCAATGAAATAGGTGCGGCTTTCGTTCTTCCGGCGTTTGATATCAGTGTAGAAGCGGTAGCAGTCTTTAGAATCAACCCCGAATATCTTATAGAGAAGTGGGGCGAGCTGTTTGAGCGGCATATTGCCGTTGTTGATGCAGCCCATCACGTCTATGCCGTAGATAAGTTCCACGAGGTCGATGGCATTGCCCGTCCATTGAAGAAGGCTGGCGGTGGTTTCTGTTGCGTTGTTGGCGGATATTAGTGGTGGCACTTGGGGCGTGGCAAGGAATTTCTGCATCTTTCTTACGAAAGACAGAGCCTTGCTGACGTAGGCGGCAATCTCTCTTTTTTCTTCTGACAGATTACGTACGGGATGGTGCTGCAACTCGATTTCGATGTAGGCAAGCGCGATGACGGTAAGGTTCATGTCCATGCCGCCGTTGCACAGTTCGATCACTTGGGTGGCGAAAGCCGTGTATGCCGTTTCCATATTGCAGTCGCCGGCTTCGTTTATCAGGCGGAAAAAGTCGGTTTCCGCCAGCAAGAAATAATTCATGGTTCTGTCAATTTTGAAAATTACACTTTGTTTTCTGCGTGCGCACATGAATATAATTGGCAAAAAACGCGGCAGAAAATAAAAAATCCAACACTCAATTTTACAAAGTGCTGGATTTCAGAGGTATAAAATTCAGTATTTTTTCACAAGGACAAATTATCTCCGACTTAAATTGTTTGTAATCGGAACATTTATTCTATTCCTGAAAATAGAAATGTATGCTTGCCGCACATTTTGGCTATCTTGCTTTTTTATCAAGGATATAGATAATGCGACATACACCGTTGGGATAGCTTTTCAAAGAGGAAAGCGTCCAGTGTTGCTCTGGCAGAGCCGACTTAAAAAAATGTCGTCCGCTTCCGGATATGAAAGGAACGGTGTATAGTATGATTTCATCCACAGCGTGCATCCGCAGCAGTCCGTTTATATAGTCTGCCGTGTCCGGTGTGGCTTCCGCGAGGTAACGGATGTTTGTGCAGTCTTTTCTCCATTCGTGCAGCATTGAAATGGAATAGTCCGGTGTCACACGGTAAAAGGCTTTCTTCCTGATTTCATCAAGACCGCAACGGTCAAGGCACAAATCCTGATGTGCTTTATCATATAACTCTGAAGAAAGACATCCGTCCATCGTCAGTACGGCGAGAATCTGAACTTTACCCATAATCGTTTCCTTTCGTTAGGCAAGGGTAAAAAAGTAGCGTGCAATTCACACTACCTTCAAGCGATGGCTCTGGTAAAGCCTTTACGGAGAGTACGTGAATGCACGCTATGCGTAAGCATAGCATAAGCATCACGCAATCGTCTCCGTAGTTCCAATTTACCAGATTTTCGCTTGAAACGCCTTGCGGTCTTATCCTATATGTTGGCGGCGAAAAGCTCCTGCCAATCGCCGTTTTTCTCAAATGTTATGCAAAGATAGCCAAATTCAGTGAATTACGGGCTATGATTGCTTGAATTTATATTTAAGTCCATACTCTTCAAGTTTGCTGTATAGTGTTGTCCTGCCTATGCCGAGCAGTTCTGCGGCGACACTCCGGTTGCCGTTTGCCTGTTTCAACGCACGCAATATCCGCTCCTTATCCTCCGCGTCATTGCGCAAGGCGAAGCTGACAGTAGAGGTCGGTTTCGTCACGGCAAGTTCCAGATGCTCTTTCATGACAACACCTTCCTGCGCCTGCAATACAGCACCCATAACTTTCTGCCGAAGTTCCCGCACGTTGCCCGGCCATGCGTGTGTCAGCAACGCTTTACGTGCTTCGGAACTGAACCCGCTCACGCTACACTCCAGCTCTCTGTTTGCCATATCACGGAAGAACTCTGCCAGCGGCATAATGTCTTCTTGACAGTCACGCAACGGAGGAACGGTTATCCCGAAGTCGTGCAGGCGGTACAGAAGATCCTGCCGAAAACGCTTTTCATTCACCGATACCTCCAAATCTTCATTGGTAGCAGCGATGATGCGGACATTGAAATTCCGGTCTGCCTTGTCTCCGACCGGGCGATACCGCCTCTCCTGTATGGCACGGAGCAACATCTGTTGGGTTTCCAACGCGAGGTTTCCTACCTCGTCCAGAAACAACGTGCCGCCTTCCGCCTCATGGAAATATCCTTTCTTGGCATTGTCCGCACCTGTAAATGCACCTTTGACGTGTCCGAAGAAAGCCGACGGTGCAAGCTCTTTGGAGAGTGAACCGCAGTCCACCGCCACAAATGGCTTGCCTGCACGTTTGCTCTTGTCATGCAACAGGTGGGCAATATGCTCCTTGCCCGTGCCGTTCTCACCAAATATCATCACGCTCATATCGGTGGCGGCTACCAGCCTTATGCGGTGCATGATTTTCTGAAAGGCGGAACCTTCACGGGCGAATATAGGCATACGGCGTTGTCCTGCCTGACGTTCTTTCAGTATGGAACGGATCAGGGGGACAAGTTTATCCTCCACAAGCTGTTTGGGAATATAGTCTATCGAGCCGAGTTTCATGCTTTCCACGGCGGTATTAACTTCGGCGTAGTCGGTCATAATGATGAAGGGCTGCATCTTTCCCTCCTTTCGCATCCAGCACAAAAGGTCTATGCCACTGCCGTCAGGCAGACGCAGGTCGGCAACCACGATATCATTATCTGTTGCCTGTTGCAGATGTTTCTTCGCGGTTGAGAGGTGGTAAGCCTTCATATTGCGGTAGCCCTCCCGTGACAGCATATTGCAGACATATTCGCAATACACGATGTTGTCTTCCACCACAATTATTTTTGTCTTATTCATCTTCGTATTTTCTCCTTTCCTCTTCTGCCAACCGTATTATTTCCACTCCCTTATCCAGCACGGCAGTCACGGCATGGCTTAACGCTTCACCATCCGGGAGAGCATCGCCACGAAGCAATCCGTAAAGTACATTCAGCGGTTGGTCGGCACGGAGCACCTCCCACGAACTGCGCAGGTGGTGGATCAGGGAATCCAGCTTTTGCAGGTCTTTTTCTTTTGCTGCATCCCGTACCGCCTGCATTTCCTTTTCTGTTTCAGTTATCAACTTTTCCAGCATGACGGCTTCATTGCCATAGGACAATAAGGCGGAAAAGTCCGGTTTCCCGTCCGGTGTCGCTTTTATGGCACACCTGTCGGAAACCTCCATCAGTTCCGATATGGAGAACGGTTTGAACAGGCATCCGGCAAAGCCTTTTGCCAATAGTTCCCCTTTGTTACAACTGCCCGAAGCGGTTGCCACAACCACCGGGATTGTTGGTGAATTGCCCACGTTGGACGAACGCAACAGTTCCAGCAATTCGAAACCGTTTATATCGGGCATATTCAAGTCTGTCAGCAACAGGCTGTATTCTTTCTGGCGTATCATTTCCATCAGTGCCGCAGCATCGGTGCAAGTGTCGCAGTGTATTCCTTCTTGGGAATACATCTCTTTCAGCATCAGAAGTAATACCTCATCATTGTCAATGGCGACAACATCATGGAATTTATTGTTATGATAAACAGGTGTATTGCTTGTATATCCAAGCTGTTCTTCAGCTTCCTGCATAGAAATTTCAACTGTGAAACGACTGCCTTTCCCTTTCTTGCTGTCTAAACGGATTGTTCCGCCAAGCATCGACACAATATTACGCATTATGGCAAGCCCAAGCCCGAAACCCTCCTTTGCGGCGGCATTTGATAGACGTTCAAACGCACCGAACGCTTGTTTCTGTTCCTCTTCTGTCATGCCTGTACCTGTATCTTCAACGACCAGTGTCAGAACTCCATTATCATATTCAGTAATCAAAGAAACACCGCCTTCTTCTGTGAACTTGACAGCGTTTGACAGCAGGTTATTCCCGATTTGTATTATTCGCTCTTTGTCGGTCAATACAATGGCATCGTGTCCAGTCTTCACGGACAAGGACAGCCCTTTGTTCACGGCAACAGGCATGAACTCCGTTTCAAGTGTGTGCGTGATTGCTGAAATCCGGCAGGGTGACAGACGGGGCTGTTCCTTGCCGTTGTCCAGGCGGAAGAAGTCAAGCAAAGTGTTAAGCATATCCCGCATACGGTCGGAGGATTGCAGTATGTTTTGGATATACTGCCCGGACTTATCCTCACACTGTTCTTTCCGTATCAGTCCGGCATAGCCTGTTATTGCTGTCAGCGGTGTGCGCAGTTCATGGGTGATAGTATGTACCGCCTTCTTCCTTGACGTTATCAGTGCCTCGTTCCGTTGTACGGATTGTTCCAGTTGCCTTATCAAATCAGTTGTCTTGTGCTTGTATTGTTTAATGCTTTTTGCATCACAATGTATGATGATGTAGGAAATTAACAACAATAGAAGAACGAATCCCATTAAACCGCCTACTTGCATAAATGACTTTTCACGCATGGCAACTATTTCGTTTTCCCGGCTTTGCAGTTCGGTTTGTACCTTTTCTTCTATTTGGCAAATCAATTCTTGCAGTTGTCTGTTAAGTTCTGCATTACGAGCTGCAAGGCTGTCGGCTTGTTCCGACAATTGGCGATCCTGCACTTTCTGTTCGCTGATTACGTTTCTATTGACCGAATGAAGGATAGTGGTTGATACTGCTGGAGTTACTTCCTTTTTTTTGCCGAATATGCCTAAGAAACCTTTTCGTTTTGGCTTTTTGGACTGTTCCTGCACACTTTTCTGTACAATAACCGGAATTTGATTGGCTATCTTCTTGTTAATAGATTGTTGTTCATCCATTAACCGGACTATCTGGAACATCTGTCGTTCCTTATCCTCTAAAAGACTGCGCACACTATCGATGCGCTCTGCTGGATAGGTGGCCTTGAAACGGCAGAGCATACTGTCCATTGCCATACGCCGTGCATGGTAATGCTCGATATCTTTATCGTTCCATTCCAGTATTGTTTCACCCAATAGAGAAAATTTTATCATTTGAATATTGATATTGTTTATTTCTTTTCGGAGCTCGTCTATTTTTTTATTGCCAAGTTCTAATGCTTCTATCTCCTGCCATTCATAGAGGCTATTATATGCCATACATCCGATAAGAATGGAGATAAGTATATATCCCAACCGTATTGCCTTATAGAAATTTCCTGACCGCTCCATTATTTTAATGACATTGATTTTTGGAACATGAATAAAAGTTTATCTTTTTCGTTCATGCGGATATTATCAGAATAACCGTCTTTTGTTATTTGATACCCACATGGCTTAACCATAAAAATGCCTAAGCCCTTAGTGTACGAACTTACTTCTGAGGCATAGTCTTTACTTGTATTTAATGGAACTTTCCCTTTAATATGACACCACTCATTATTACAACTGATGTCTTCAATCTCAGACATCAGTTTTTGCAAATCTGTAATAGCTTTGGAACTCGCTACTTGGGGTATCTGCAACTCAAAACAGAGCATCGGTTCGAGAATGTCCACACCTGACTGTTGCAAAGCCAGCCTGAAGACATAAGGGGTCAGCTGTCTGAAATCAGCAGGTGTACTTACCGGGCTATAATACTCGGCTTGAGTAAAAGTTACTTTCAGATCTGTCACTTCCCATCCATGTAAACCAGATTGGCAAGACATACGAATCCCTTCAAAAACGGCATTTTGAAAAGAATGGTTCAGATAACCATAGGAGATGTCACTTTCGATTTGCAACCCTGCCCCTAACGGTAAGGGTTCAAGAGTCAGCCCTATTGTGGCCCAGTAAGGGTTGGGTGGTACTTCGATCTGAATAATCTTATTGACCTTTTTTATAGGTCGTTCTTTGTAGATAGTCTTGATCTCATCAAAATGGACCTTTACGGAAAATCGTTCTTCCAGCAATGTCTGTATGATTTCCTTTTGGGTCAAACCATATAACGAGATTTCCAATTCATCACTATATGAGTTTATGGAAAAGGACAAAGACGGGTCTTCAATCCACAATGTATTCAGAGCGGATATCACCTTGCTTCTCTCTTCGGGCTTATTTGGCCGGACGGAGGATTTGAGAGCGGGATGCTGATGAGATAATCCTTGAATCAAACAAGGTTTAGCACCTAAATAATCTCCGATTCGAAAATCTTCTATATCTTCTACAATCGCGATATCATTGGCACCCACTTCATCAACATTTATCTCTCTGCCCTGATAAATAGTCTTTAGATTTTTAATCTTGATGAATTTTTCCGAATCGTTGATTCTTACAACGTCTCGAAGTCTCAGACTTCCGTCAATTATTTTAAGAAAACTTCTTTTATGCCCTTTGGGGTCATGCTCTATCTTATAGAGATAAGCTGAAAGTCTGTTTGAGACTGATGCCGGAGGAAGTATAAAAGAAGAAATGGCGTCCAACAACTCATTGATACCGATATTGAACATTGCTGATCCATGTAGCACCGGATAGACTTTGGCTTTTGCCACAAGAGCGATTATCGTATTCCAATAATCAGCCGGTGAAATTTCGCTATCCGCCAAATATCGTTCTAATATATCGTCGTCATGGTTGCATACAAATTCTTTGTATTCTTCCTTTATATATGTTTGGGAGCAAACCGGATAAACCGATCCATCGACAACAGTTTGCATAAACAGGACATCTTGCGACAGATTTGTTTTTATATCCATATACAAACGCTCCAAATTCACACCGGCACGGTCAATCTTATTGATAAATATAATTGTCGGGATTTGCAGCTTTTGTAAAGTACTGAACAGCAACGTTGTCTGCGCTTGTATGCCTTCCTTTGCGGATAAGATGAGGACTGCTCCATCAAGCATTTTGAATGTCCGCTCCACTTCCGCAATAAAATCCATGTGTCCCGGAGTGTCAATGATATTGCATTTCACTCCATTCCAGATAATAGATGTCGTAGAAGCCCGGACAGTAATTCCTCTACGTTTCTCTATATCCATAGAGTCCGTTATGGTGTCACCATTATCCACACGGCCGCACTTTTCCGTTGCTCCACTGGCAAACAGCAGATTCTCGGTTACGGAAGTTTTTCCTGCATCAATGTGAGCAAGAATTCCTAAATTTATAATATTCATTTGGATTAAGCAATAATATACTACAGTAGATGCATTGTCGAAACGCACCTTTTAATACCTCCTCGTAGCATATGAGAACTACAGGATTACTAACTCGTATTAATATGTATATTATTACTGCCGCATAACGATTACAAAATTACACAAAAAAATATATCTAACAAAAGTGGGAGGATTTTTTAACTTTTTACCATAGACATTTTATTAGGGAAGCGTAGGTTCAACTGGCAAGTACAAATAAGTAGAAATGTTTGAACAACACCGTTTTAGGAAGTTGAAAAATCAAGTTTCTCTCTCGGTATAGCGTTTATTTTGGCCAATATCTTCTTTAGTTTAGCATTTGTGTATTTCCCATTCGTGTTCTATTTAGCTCCTTATTATGAGTATGTAGCAAGTTACTTATCAAATTCAGCCTCTTTGAGGGTCAAATATGGTTTTGCAAATGGTGACTGACAAGACATAAACAAGGTCAGCAGGAATTTTTTACATAAATGGACATGAATGTATATAACCTAAAATAAGAATAAATTTTAATAAGGGCTGCCCAAAAAGAAAAAAATGCAGTTGCCATCCTATAGATACTTGCAGAAAGGATAAAATTTACTTTTAGACCTTTTGGGATAGCCCTTATTAATACTTCAGATAAAATTCCTTAGGTTATATTTTCAATCCTTTGGACCGGGTTTCCTCCTTGGCATACAGTCCCGGACGCCCGATTATGACATGGTTGGCAACGATACTATCCGCCGGACTGCGTATCTGCGGCGGTGCATTTTCGGGATATTGCGCCTGCCTGTTCCTCACATCTTCCGCTTCCGGCTTGAGCTGTTGCCCTTCATTCTCCTTTTCTGCGACTTCGGGCGTGGGTGGCGCAAGCTCCAGCTGAATTTTTCGGTCAAGGGCGGCAAGTTCGGACTTCAACTGCTTCAGCTCGTCCTCCTTCTTCCACACCTTACCCGCTATCTCCTGTAACTGCGGTATCTCCATCTCCAGCACCTCGTTCTTCGCCTTGTACTGGTCGATGATGGAGGGTATCCTCTCCATCGCGTTGAGGAAGTTGCGGGCGGCGGCCAACGGGTCAGCCATCGCCAGATGCCCGTTGTTGTAGGTGTACTTGTAGTTCCCCTCGACCACGAAGCGGTTGTCGGTGAACTCCAATCCCTCTTTGAGTATCCTTTCGCTCACCACCTTTATCGGAAAACCGTAAAGTTCACCGACCTGCGTGTACAACCCTCCGGTCGTGGCATTCTTGGCTATCTCCTGCAAACGCTTTCCGATGACCTTCTCATCGGCGGAATCCACTCCGTCCACCTTTATTATATTAAGGCGGTTGCCCTCCTTGTCGGTCTGCACCACCGACAGGAAGCGGTTCCAGTCCTCCGTCATGGCATCTATGAAAGCCGTGTTGTTGCGCAACTCGCCGGTCTTTGACTCCAGCTTGAACTCCGAATCACGCTTGCCCTTGTTGAACGACTTGCGTTCCCCTTCGAGCGATGCGATCCGCTTTTCCAGTTTCGCCTTGTCCAACAGGTCGGTATTGCCGGAGAGCAACGCCATGTATTCCGAGAAATTCATGCCCGATTTTTCGTCCATTGCCCCCTCGTCGATGGTACGCGCACCCATCGCACCGCTTTTGAGCTGGCTTATGAAAGTCTGCTTGCAGTGCAGGAGGTTGAACTTGTAGCTGTCCAGTGACTTCTCCACCGCGTAGATGATTACATCCACGTTGTTCCCGGCGAAATGTTTGGCAATCTCATTACCTGCCCTAACTCCGCGTCCGTCACGCTGTTGCAAGTCGGACGGTCGCCACGGCGTATCGAGATGATGGATAGCCACACACCGTTTCTGGGCGTTCACACCCGTTCCGAGCATAGAGGTAGAGCCGAACAGCACACGCACCGTCCCGGCGTTCATGGCGTCTATCACCGCCTTCCGCGCCTTGTCGGTCTTGCACTCCTGAATGAAGCGCACCTCGCTTGGCGGTATACCGTAGTCCTCCGTCAGTTTGCGCTTGATTTCCGAATAGACGTTCCACCCGTCGCCCGGCTGGTATGTCCCCAAATCAGAGAAAACGAACTGCGTGCCTTTCTGGGCGTCGTATTTTTGATAATACTCCGCGATCATCTTGGCACAGTGACTCGCTTTGTTGTCGGGATGATCTTCGTAATTCGGGTCTATCATGCGCATGTCGAGTGCCATTTTCCGGGCATAGTCCGTGGCGATGAGCATCTTCGCCTTTTCTTCCGTTTCCGAAAGCGGCAGCCTGCCCAACAAGGTGGCATCGCCCGTCTTGGCGAACTGCATCAGTTTCTGTATGAAGTCCTCCTGTTCCGGCGTGGGCGGTATATGGTGCAGTATCTCGTTCTTGGCAGGACGGTCAACGCCCACATCCTCCGCCGTGCGGTAGTCCGTGATTTCATTATAGAAGGCGGCAAGCTCCGGCACTTTGATGAAGTAGCGGAAACGCTCCTTCTGGACCACATTGTTCGTCACGTTAAATTCAAAATCCGTCGTCTTCTTGGCAAATATCGCCGCCCAAGCGTCGAAACACCTTATGTCCTGCCGTTCCAGCTCCTTCGGGCGCAGGTACTTGAACAGCAGGTACAATTCAGTCAGTGAGTTGCTGATAGTCGTGCCGGAGAGGAAGGTCGCACCCAAGTCTTTTCCTGTGCGCTCCTGTATGGTGCGTATGGCAAAGAGCATGTTAAGTGCCTTCTGGCTTCCCTCGCTGTTTCCCAATCCCGCCACACGGTCGTGGCGCGTGTTGAAAGTCAGATTCTTGAACTGGTGGCTCTCATCTATGAAGATGTGGTCGATGCCCATCTGCTTGAAATCCACCACGTCGTCCGTGCGTGACTTTATGGCGTGTTCCACCTTCTCCAGCTTCGCTTCAAGGTTGTGCTTGCGCTTCTCCAATCCTTTCAGCATCGCCCGCGACACGTTCTTTCCCTGCTGCCGTAGCACTTCGAGGTTTTCCTCCACCGTGTCAAGCTCTGCTTGCAGGATGCGCTGCTGCAATTCCGGCGACTGCGGTATCTTGCCGAACTGGTCGTGCGACATGATGACGCAATCGTAGTCGTTGTTCTTTATATTATTGAAGAAGCGCACACGGTTGGCGGTCGAAAAGTCCTTCTCCGAAGCGTACAGAATACGTGCGTTGGGATATGCCGCCTGATAGGTGGCTGCAATCTCCGCAACGTTGGCTTTCAGCCCGATAATCATCGGCTTGTGTGCCAAATTCAGACGCTTCATCTCATGCGCGGCGATGCACATTATCAGCGTCTTACCGGTTCCCACCTCGTGGTCGCAAATTCCGCCGCCGTTCTGTTTCAACATCCAGACGCAATCCATCTGTGAGGGATAGACGCTCTTGATACCCCGGCTTGCCAGCCCTTTCAGGTTGAGGTCGGGAAAGGTCTGATGGGAGCCGTCGTAGCGCGGGCGCACGAAACAGTTGAACTTGCGGTTATACATCGTCACAAGCCGCTCCTTGAACTGCGGCGACTGCTCTTCGAGCCATTCGGAGAAGCCGTTTCGTATCTCGTCAATCTTGGCGTTGGCGAGTTGTATTCCCTCGCTGTCGCGCATCTTGATGTCGTTGCCATGCTCGTCCTTGCCGATGGACTTCATCATGTCAGGGCAGGTGTTGTGCAGGGCGTGTTTTAGGAGGTGCATACCGTCATAGTTCCGGTAATACCCCTTCACCAGAAACTCGTCCGTGATTTTCATGGTGCGGTAGCCGCACACCACCGAAAACTCGTCCATGCTTGCGGAATAGGCGATTTTCACCTCCGTGTCGAACAGCCGGCTCATGTAGGCGGCATAGACACCCGTCGGAATCCAGCGTTCCCCGAAATTGAAGTCCAGATCCTCGAAGGCGATGCGCTGCGGCTCGGCATCTTTCAGAGCCTCCAACGCCTGCTTCACCTCCGGCATACGCTCATTTTCGGGATTGTCACCCATCCATGCCTCTATGCGTTCCGCTTTCTCTATGACATTTCCGGCGATGAAACGGTCTTTGATTTCGTAACCGGTCACGAGCGGATTGTAGTAGATGCGCCCTTGCAGGGCAGTGAGCAAATCCTCCGCCGTGCTGTCGGTTATCTCCCGCATATAGTCGAGATTGACCGTACCATATTTGTTGAGCGACGCAGACAGGGCTTCTTCGGGAGAGCCTACGTTGGCATGGCTCTCCACCGCGAAGGAAACAGGATGCTCGAAGATGTCCGCCTTGACGAACTTTCCGTTTTCCATCCGTTCCAGCGAAAGGATGTCGCGCCCGCCCGCATCCATCATCACTAACTTCACGTTCTGCTTGGCGTTGAGGTTGCCGTAGCGCATGACAAACTCATCGTAACAGGTATTCAGATGCTCTCGCCACGGAACATTTGCCTCGCGCCGGAGCGATTCATAACGGTACAGACGCTCGTAGGCGTCACGCAGCGACACATACAACAACGCCTTTTCCTTCTGGTATCCTTTCAGGTCGAGCGGCTGGAATGTCGCCCCGTATGGCGTGATGTCTTTCAGGTAGCCGATGTTATGACGCCCCCGGTCAGCCACCAGCGACCCTTCGCGCAGGTGCATCTCCGGCGTGCGGTGGTAGGCACGCGGAGAAAGGTCCACGACTTCCTCCTTCGGCTTTTCCGTTTCGATGTCGGGGAAAAGGAAAGTCCCCACCGCTTCCGATGGGGTATCTGTAACGGCAGGTGCGGCGACTGCCTCCGGCTGTGTTTCCTCCTGTCGTGGCTGCTCACGGGAAGTTTCCGGCACGGCTTTCACTTCCGTCTTTTCCGCCACTTGTTTCTCGTTATGCTGCCTTGCCAGTTCCCGAAGTTCTTTCCTACGCTCCGGCGTCAAACCCATCATCATTTCATAGAAACCGTTGATGGGAGGATTGGTATCCCAGTCCAGTGTGGCATAGATGTCGTCCGGGTCGGCAGGCTTGGCGGTGTTCTCCGCTTTCACCTCCTTATTCTCCATTGCGGGTTTTGCAGTTGGAGCTGTCGGTGTAACCGTGACTTTCGGTTTGGGCGGAGTGGACTTTGCCGTAACTGCCTTTTTCACCGTCTTTTTCTTTTTGGAGGTTTTCGGTTGGCTGACCTCTTCCGTCATCCCCCAGAGGTCAAGCAGGGTGAGCTGCACGCCTGCGGAATATTGCGGGCGCGGTTCTATCTCCGGCTTTTCATCTGCGGGTTGCGGCTTTTCTGTCGGAGTTTCCACCGTCTGCGCCGAGGATACTGTTTCCAATTTTATGGCAGGACGCTCTACTTTATTTTGAACGGCAACTTTTTCTTCCGTTCCTGCCTGCCGGATTGAACCCGAATACAAGCGCATGGCAAGCCTGTAATGGAAATCCTCGTCGAGCATACGGCGCAAATCCCCGGCGATGCCTGCTGCCTTGCCCTCGTGCAGATAAACCATAGCGGGCTTCCCGTAGGGGTCTGTGTCAAGTTTCGCCATCGTATGCACGATGCGTTCCGGGTGGTGGATGAAATAGGCGTTGTCGGTCAGGGCGGTTTTCGTGTCCGTCTGTATCACGGTCATCAGCCGCTCGTCCTGCGACATTTCCTTCTTGCTGAGGTTCTTTTGCAGGACAATCAGGTCACTGCCCACCTCCGTGCCCGCGTTGTCCGTGAACAGGTTGTTGGGCAGGCGTATCGCGGATACCAGATTGGCCTGACTGAACAGCTCGTTACGCACGGAGGTCTTGGTGCTATTCAATACCCCTTGCGAGGTGATGAACGCCACGATACCGCCGTCACGCACGGCATCCAGTCCTTTGAGAAAGAAATAGTTGTGGATGGTTTTCTGGGCGGAGCGTCTGCCGAAAGAGTCGCTCCGCTGAAACTCCGCGTCGAACACGGCAATGTCACCGAACGGAATGTTGGACACCGCCAAGTCGAAATAATTGTTGAACGGTCTTTCGATTTTCTCAAAACCGCAGGTGCGCATTTTCTGGTCGGGATAGAGATGCCTCAAGATTGTACCCGTGAGCAGATCCTTCTCGAAAGCCATCACATCCGCATTGGGGCTGTGCCGCAGCATGGAATCCACGAACACGCCGACACCTGCCGACGGTTCGAGCATACGGGCGGGGCGGACGCTGTAATCTGCCAGCACGTCCGCGATGGTGTCGGTTATCTCTTTGGGGGTGTAGAAAGCGGTCAGCACGGACGCTTTCAGCGAATCCACAAACCGCTTGTACTCTGTTTCGTCCTTGCTGTTCTCACGGATAAGCCTGTGCAGCTCCACCGTCGGGGCGAACAGTTCGAGGTCGGATTTCGCCCACCGGACGGCATCCGTCAGTTCCTTTGCAGGGTTGAGGATACATTTCAGACCGCCGAAACCGCAGTACCTTTGAAGTATGGCACGCTCTTCGGTTGTCGCTGTCCTATTTTCCCTGTCAAGGATGAATGCCGTCCGTATCGCCTCGATGTTGTCCCGCAGTTTCTGTTTGCGGTTAAACGCCATATTCGTCTAAGTAAAGGACGGTTGCTCCCGTCAGCTCCGTGTAGAGCAGGTCGTAATCGGAAGACAGGGCGAAATTGTCATCCGAGAGGTCATAGACGGAGAACACGTTGCCGACAAGCGGCAGCAGTTTCAGGACAAAGGCTTCACGCTTCTCTTCCGGCACTTCATCGGCAAACTCGTTTTCCACGACTTCGCGGAGGATGGCGTAACGGGAATAATGCAGCCCGCGCAGCAGCGTGTCCATCGCCAGTTCCTGCGCACCATCGGCGGGATAGCCTTCAAGCCGTGCCCTCTCATACGTTTCGGCGGCACGGTCGGCCCGTTCCCGTATGAAAGCGGTGTCGTCAGCCTGTTCAAACTTGTTCGTGCGGAGATAGTCCAGCAGGTACAGACCGTAATAGGAAAAGTCGGTCTGACCCTCGTTTTTCTTCTTGTTGTTCATTACTTTGGATTTAGCGGATTGATAATTAACGGGATAATCGGTTGGAAAAAGGAAGAAAAAGGCACTCGGTATCCCTCCGAGTGCCACCACTAAATCCAAAGTATGAGTGTAATCCGGTATCGAAGAACAATTCATTACTCTGAACAAGTGGCAAAGTTAATACTATTTCTTCCGTCCTGAAAATTTCTTGTCCTTTTTAGCCTCCGGGAACACAAAAGTCGTGTTATATTCCCCGTCAAAGGCGACAACAGCATCGAAACTCTTGCCCTGTTTGCTCTTGAACCCTTTGAGCAGCTTGGTATGCCCTTCGGTGAGCAGGTCTTTGATTTCATCGTCGGACAGGGTGCGTCCCGCTTTCAGCCGGAACACGGGCAGTCCGCACTCCGTGTTGTCGCAGCGTACCACCTTGCCGTAGAACCGCATCCTGCCCGTGCCACACTTGGGACACGCGCAGCCGGAGTCACGGCTGCCGAAGAGCTTGTCGCACGAGATCAGTTCGGAGGTTATCTCACGTGTGTACGCCTCTATCTCCTTGCGGAAGGTGTCGTCGGACAGTTCCCCGCGCTCGATACGCGCCAGCTCCTTTTCCCATTCGCCCGTCATGGCAACATCGGCGATGCGCATCGTCTTGACGACGGAATTGAGGGCAAGTCCTTTTTCGGTGGGAACAAGCGACTTCTTGCAGCGTTCCATGTAACCGCGCTTGAAAAGCGTTTCGATGATGGAGGCGCGTGTGGCGGGAGTACCGATGCCACAGTCCTTCATCGCCTGCCGCAGTGCGTCGTCCTCAATTTCCTTGCCCGCCGTTTCCATTGCCGAGAGCAGGGTGGCTTCGGTATGCAGCGGCTTGGGTTTGGTCTTTCCTTCGGTAATGGACGAGCCTTTCGGTGTCAGCGTGTCGCCTTCCTGCCAGCCGGGGATGGTAATTTCCTCTTTTTCCTCGCCATAGACGGCACGCCATCCGGTTTGCTTCACGACGCTGCCTTTTACGGTAAACTCCACTCCGGCACATTCCGCCGTGACAGTGGTCACATCCTTGACGCATTTCTCAGAGAATGCCTCGACCATGCGCCCGGCAATCATCTGATAGATGGTATTGTCCTCTTTGGAGAGGAAGAGCGGTTTCTCACCCGTGACGAGCAGGGCATGGTGGTCTGTCACCTTGCCGTCGTCCACGCTGCGGCGTGTCGGGGCGGCTTTTGCCCGCACCTTGTCTTTCCATTCGGGCTGTGTGCCGATGAAAGCGAGCAGTTTGGGAATTTCGGCAAACACGTCTTCGGGGATGTAGCGGCTTCCCGTTCTCGGATAGGTTATCAACTTCTTTTCGTAGAGTTTCTGCGCGATTTCAAGCGTCTGTTCCGCCGTGAAGCCGTGCTTGGCGTTGGCTTCTTTCTGGAGCGTGGTCAGGTCGTAGAGCAAGGGAGTTTCCTCCGTCTTCTCCTTGCGCTCGGCTTTCGTGACAGTGGCGCAACCTGCCGCCTTTACCTTATTATATAGTTCCATCGCCGGTTCTTTCTCTTTCCATTTCTCGGAGGATGAGAATTTCACGACTTCGCCGTCGCAACCGTCCGTTGCGATATGGAGCTGCCAGAATGCTTCGGACGTAAAGCGGCGGTTCTCCCAGTAGCGTTCACATACCATAGCCAACGTTGGTGTCTGCACCCGCCCCACGGAATACGTGCCGTGTCCGGCGGCGATGGATAACGCCTGTGTGCCGTTGATGCCCACGAGCCAGTCGGATTCGCTCCGCGCTTTGGCGGCGAGGTAGAGGTTGTCGTATTTGCTGCCGTCTTCGAGTTTCCGCAGTCCCTCGCGGATAGCTTTGTCGGTGAGAGAGCTGATCCACAGGCGCACGAAAGGAGTGGTGCAACCCGTATAGTGGTAGAGGTAGCGGAAGATAAGCTCTCCCTCGCGTCCGGCATCGGTCGCCACGATGATATGTTCGCTTGTGTCGAACAGTCTTTTGATGACTTTTATCTGCGACACCACGCCGCTGTCGGGCTTGTAACCTTTCTCCGTCCTGACCTGACGGGGGACGAGCGTGAATGTGTCGGGAATAATCGGGAGGTTGTCACGGACAAATCCGCGCACGCCGTAGCCGTCGGGCATGGCAAGCTGAACGAGGTGTCCGAATGCCCATGTCACGGCATAACCGCCTCCCTCGAAATATCCTTCCTCTCTCTTTGTCGCGCCCACGATGCGGGCGATTTCACGTGCCACGGAGGGCTTTTCTGCAATGATTGTCTTCATGTCTTCTTCTTTTTTGTTGATACTTTGGATTTTATTTTGGATTCAGTGGCGGACACGGGATTACATTTTCATGCCCTTGCCCGTTTTCTTCTGCGGCTTCTCCTGCTGCTGTTGCTGGCGGGCGTCCTTCGGGTTGGTCTGACCTTTCTGCAACGGCTCTCTCAGATTCTTTGTAGCCTCGTTGGTCTTGCCATCGTTGTTCACCGCCACCTGCGTGCGGCTCTCGTTGGACGGAGCAACCTGCTGTGCATTGTCAGGGTTCGTGTCGTAGCGGTACGGGCGTCCCTTCTCCGGGTTGAACTTGATATACATCGTGGCATGGAAGCCCTGCTTGTCGGTCACGTTCTCCAGCTTCACGGCTTTACCCGCCACATAGTCGGCTTTCTGCTGGTCGGTGAAGCTCACGCCGCTCCATTTGCTGATGGGGCGGATGCTGCCGTCCTCGTTCGTCCACGTGTTGCGGCGTTGCTCCTTCTTGGTCTGTGCGGCATTTTCCCCGCCCTGCGCCTGACTTTTCGATGTGTCGCCTTTGGTTTCCTGTGTCTGTGCGGTACGGGGCGACTTGCCGGTTCCCGGCACGAACTCCACGCCGCGCTGCTCCACGTTCACTTGCAGGGTGGTGACGAACTTTCTGCCGTCGTTGCGCTCGATGAGCTTGTCGCGTACGGGCAGTCCGGCGCGGAGCATGTCCCGCTCCTGCGTGGTGATTTCCGTCTTGCCGATGCGCTCCGGGATGCGCACCCTGCTTGCCGGAATGTCCGTGATTTCATTCGTCTTGCGGTCGATGCTGATGTAGGAGGGGATGATCTCGCCCGTTTCCCTGTCCACAATGTCCACAACCCTACCGAGATTGCCCGTTTCGCGGAGGTTCTTCCGGTCATTGTCGGAGAATTTGTGTTCCTTGTACTCATCCAGCTTCTGCTCCTTGCGGATGAAGTGCGGCACGAGGCTGATGTTTCCCTCACCGTCCTTCTTGAAGGAGAGGCGGGCGTCCAGCTCGAATGATTCGCCGCCGAAGGTCGGTTTGACCTTTACCAAGTCGGACTTGCCATAGTTGAGCATCTTCGTAAGGTCGCCGGACTTTTCAAGGTTGTCCCGCTTTACGCCCCATCTGTCCTCCAGCTCCTGCCAGTTGATTTTACTCTCGTCGATGGGCTGGTAGCCACGTTTGCCCTGCATCTGTTCGGATTTGTCCTGTTGCTGTTCTTTCCGTTGTTCCATGTTCTCCTGTTTTTGAGGTTCTTGTTTCTCTGTCTGTTGTGCTGCCATCTCTTCCTGCACCTTCTTCTCATAGTCGGAGGTGTCCACCTTGTGAGGGGCGAGCAGCTCCTTGTTCGCTTCGGGGTCTTTCAGCAGTTGCTTCATCACCTCTAAGAGATTTTCAGCTTGGTCTGCCGCAATGCGGTAGAAACCGAAGCGGCTGGGTTCCTTGCACTGCCGGAAGAAGTTCTTGAAGAAGTTGTCCAGCACGTCGCCATGTCGGTCGAATTGCAGGAAACTCTGCGCGTTCTCCGCTTTTGCGGGGGTGCGCTTGGGTGTGCCGTCCGCGTTCAGCCCGGCTACCACGCTGATCTCGCCTGTCTTCTCGTCACGGACTACCAGCACGTCCTTTTCGTCTTTTTTCTTTGCCATCTGAAAAATGTTTTAATGGGTTATTTATGAAAGAAATTATGGATACGAGCCTTGTAGAAGGCTATATCTTCCTTTTTGAAGTCCTTGATATGGTTGGAAAGGAATGTCAGCACGTCCTCCTCGCTGTAATAGGTCTTCTTGCCCAGCGTCTTGTAGGGCAATGCGCCTACGCTGCGGTAGCGTTGGAGGGTGCGTTTGCTTATCTGGAGCAACATGCACAAATCCTGATTGTCGAAAAGGCGGATGCTTTCCGTGATAGTGGGCTGTTTCCCCTCAGCCTTCATCGCCAGCAGCAGTTCGTCCTGACGGTCGAGCCGTTCCATCAGCTTCTGCATCCAGCCCTCGAAGTTGTTTCGTGTGAGCAGTTCCATGACCTATGTCCTCCTTCCTTTTGGTTTGCCGCCCGTGCGCAGCGTGTGGTTGTGGAACAGGGTGTCTATTGTCCCTTCCTCGTTCCTTACTGTGTTGTCCTCCAATAGCCGCAGTATCTCGGAAAGGCGGTAGCGGCAGCTTCCGCGTACCACCACATACTCGATACGGTGGTCGGTGCGCATACGCTGCATGGTGCGCTTGCTCACGTTGAGCATCTTCGCCGCCTGTGCCGTGTCAAGCAGCTTGTCTTCGGTTTCCCGCTTCCGTTTCTTCTCGTCCCTTGCCTCGCGGATGTACCCTGCGATGTTCGCAATCTGCGCCATCATCTCCTTGTAGGCGGAACTTTCCATTGTTATCACTTTCATGTTCAGTCCTTTCTTTTTGTTTCTGCGACAAAATTCGGCAATAAACAAAAGGGGCTTTAACAACTCACTACGTGACTCACGTAAGATTTTTGCGGAAGATGGCTCCGTAACCCGGTCAAACGGCGCAACAGGCAGCCTTTCAGCGGAAAACGATACGTCTTGTATGCCGTTTCGTTACCTTTGCGGCAAACTCTAAATGACATGAATATGGAAATAGTATCTATCGAGAAAAAGACTTTCGAGATGATGGTGGCGGCATTCGGCGCACTCTCGGAGAAGGTCGCCGCCCTGAGGCGCAAAAGCGACACGGGGCGCATGGAAAGATGGCTCACGGGCGAGGAGGTCTGCGGGCAGTTGAGAATAAGCCCGCGCACGTTGCAGACGCTGCGTGACAGGCGGCTTATCGGCTACTCGCAGATAAACCGCAGGTTCTATTACAAGCCAGAGGAGGTGAAGCGGCTGATACCGCTTGTCGGCACGCTCTATCCGCACGGCAGATGATTTGATTTATTCACCCACTGAATCCGAAGTTATGATGAACGAGAACAACGATGTTTTTACGATGGAAGACGAGCCGATAGCCTCTGTGGTGCAGGATATGCGCAAAGGCTCGAAATGGCTGTCCGCATTTCTGGAAAGCTACCGTCCTCCGCTGGACGGGGAACGTTACCTGACGGACGGCGAGGTGTCGGAACTGCTCCGTGTGAGCCGGCGCACCTTGCAGGAATACCGCAACAACCGCGTGTTGCCCTTCATACTTTTGGGAGGGAAGGTGCTTTACCCGGAAACGGGGCTGCGCGGGGTACTGGAAGCGAACTACCGCAAGCCGCTGGAGTGAGGCGGTTTCATGAAAAAGTAAACGGGTGACACCTTTTGTGGTGCTACCCGTTTACTTGTCTTATGGGGTATGTGCAATCAGCAATACCCGGCTTTTCCGTTCTGTATGAACATCACGTATGTCTGCCGTTTCTCTTGTGAGAGTGCCTTTCCCACCAGCCATGTGCGGAACAGGTGGGTGTTGTAGGTATTCACCCTGAAAGCGACCGGGATGATGATTTCAAGGGCGTACACGTCCGCGTGCAGCCCGTTTTCAAGCTGCATGTAGCGGCACACCTCGTAGTCGTTCAGCACGTCCGACTTGCGGACGGCTCTGATGGCGGCGTTCACTGCCGGGACGGTCGTATGGAACAATCCGGCTATTTCGGTGGCGGTCATCCACACGTCGTTACCGGTTACGCTGACTGCCTTGTCCTCGATGATGATTGTGTCACGTTTCATGGCTTTTCTTTTTAGATGGTGCAACCTGCAAATTCCTCGACGCCGTTCAATCTTGCGGCAAGGTTCTCCATGTCCTGATTGAGCTTCTCTTTGGTTATCTTTGCGTAAATCTGCGTCGTCTTTATGCTCTTGTGTCCGAGCATGGAGCTGACCGTTTCGATGGGAACACCGTTGGAGAGGAATATCGTCGTGGCTGCCGTGTGGCGGCTCTGATGCCACGTGATATGCTTGGTGATGCCGCAACGCTTGGCGACGGCACGGATACCGGCAAGGCACGTGTTATAATGCGGAACGGGAAATATCCTGCCGTCCCCGCACAGTCCCCGGTATTTGCCGATTATGCGGTTGGCGATGTCGAGCAGGCGGATGTTGGACACCACGCCCGTTTTCTGGCGGTTGATGTTTATCCACTCGTGTTCGTCGAAGTAGGTGCGGATATTCTCTTCCGTAAGGTTGCGCATATCCGCGAACGACAGCCCCGTGAAGGCGCAGAACAGGTAGAGGTCGCGGTACAATTCCTGTTTGGCGTTTTTCAGTTTCCCCTCCATCAGCAGGCGGATCTCATCTTTGGTCAGGAAACTGCGTGTTGTTTCCTCCTTCTTGATTTCATACTCGCGGAACGGGTCGCGCGTCAGCCACTCGTTGTTGATGGCGATGAATACCATCGTCCGTAACGGGCAGACGTACAGCCACACGGTATTGGTGCAGCAGTGCTTGTCCGTGCGCAGGAACATCTCGAAGTCGGAGATGAAAGCCGGGGTAAGCTCTTTTAGGGCGATGTCCTTCACATGGTAGCGGATGTCGAGGAACTCTTGCATGTGCTTGTAAACGGTGCGGTACTTCAGCAGCGTGCCTTTGGCTTTCATGCCTGCCTCCACCTGCTTCTCGTAGTCCTCGTTGTGCTGGCGGAACACCTGCATCAGCGTGTGGTAGCGGTGTTCCAGTCCGAGAAAGGCGTTCTTCACCTTCTCCGCCGTGACGAAGTTGTCACGCTCCATGATTTCCTGATAATGCCTGTTGATGCGTACCCGCATCTTGTCAAGCATACGGTTCGTTTCGAGTGCCGCCGTGCTTCTGCCCGTGACACGTCCACCTTTGGTGTCCCACAGTTTCGGATCGACAGTCAGTTTGCAGCTGAACTGTGTCTGGCTGCCGTCCACCGTGATGCGTCCCATGACGGGAACTGTCCCGTCCTTTTTCACTACCTGACGCTTGAGGTAGTAGATTACTGAAAATGTACTCTTCATTGTCCTTAATTTTTGGGTTTCAAAATTAGTTGGTGAAGAGTCCGGTGTTGGTACGCAAAACGGGGAGGAACGGCGCAATCTTTTTCCGTAACCTGATTTTTCGCATGAGTTATGGATAACTCACTATTCCTTAGAGCCTTGTTTCGCTATTCGTACCCGTTTGTCGCATTTTCGGGCATGGTTACGAACAAGTAACGTAGCGGCGTCAGGATTTGGCTTCGGCAGGGATTGTAATGGCTTCACGGATTATCGCCACTTCAACCAAAACCCTTGTAACTCAATTCTATCACTATATCTTTCCGCATTTCACTTTTTTGTAGTAACTTTGC
>NZ_JH379340.1 GCF_000235885.1 Leyella stercorea DSM 18206 | reverse complement strand
ATGCTTAATCCCCCTGGTTTATCGGGTGAGCCCACAAAACTCGCACCTTCTGTGAAAATTTACTATAGTTTCGATTGCATAAAAACATATCCAAATAAATAATATTGGGTATATTGGACCTGGGGTGACTTCAAAATCACCCCAGCTTCCGCTTACTTGTCTATGTATGATGCAACAAAACACAATCGAAATAATTGTGTAACTGAAGCATGGCGAGATAAATTAGGAGTGTAACAATTTTACGTAAATGAGTAAATGATAATTGTGAGATTATTATTTTGCCAGGTGTTACAAATTGGTACATCATTGATGCACCAATTGCTTTTTCTAAATGAAAGAGGCAAAACTCTTTCATATGTGCTTTAGTAATGTCGGAACATAAGGGAAGAAAGAGCGGAAGATAATGGAGCCTAAAAATGTAAGAAATAGGTCCGACACTGTCGGGCGAATTCCTATTTTAGACACGCCTTTATTGCTTCATGTGTTTTCGTAAGAGCACCATTGGAGTCTGTAAGAGCAACATTAGGGTTTGAAGGAGAGAAACATTAACTCCCTGAATGTGGTATCTTGTACCACGTCCGTGTCCATACGCTTCTAATAGATTTCCATAGCACATAGCACTCAGCGTTTTTGTTATGTCAGCTTTATGCATATCTAAAGCATATTGTAATGACAGTCTTTAGCCTTGCCGACAATAAAAAAGGTTAAACTCGTGAAGCGTAGCTTGCGATGTTCTTATTTTTGTTTAACTTTGAGACTAATAACATAACGATGGAGCAGCATGAAGAAACTGATTACTTTTTTAATGTTCCTGTTGGCAGTAGGGCAGGGAGCAACGGCGCAGGAAGTGTCGGGGCAGCAGATGCCGTTGCCGAATGCGGAGCTTCATCCGCTTACTCCGAGTACGGAGCTTCACCAACTTGCTCCGAATGTGGAACTCAGGCCGATAACGCCAACTTATTCTGACATTCTGATGATGAAGGCGCTATCATCCTCTGAACTTCTTGCTACGCCGAATATGCCGATTGTGCCGCTGCCGTTTGCAATAGCGCAGCCGCTTGTTTATGGCTACGATGCGAGCCGTTCTGAGACGGCATCGATGGAAGTGTCGAAGAACTTGAGGCTGACTGCCACGGGCGCATACCGTAGCTACATCGGACTGATGGATGTGCAGTCGGTAAGCGGCGGCGTGCAGTACAGTTTGGGTGCCATGACTGTGCAAGGTGCTCTGGCTGCCAACCGTTACCTTTACTACGGACGCGTCGTCACGCAATACGGCGTGTCGGGGCAACTATCCTACAGCTTCAACCCTAACCTTGCGCTCACCGTCTTCGGAACTTATTACAACACGAATCCGTTATTCAGCATGGCGGCATTCCCGTTCGTGCCGACGACAAGTTACGGCGGATATATGACCGTTGGCAGTCGTAGTTTCTACGTTAACCTCGGTGTTGAGCGCCGCTTCAATGCTTTCGAGCACAAGATGGAGACGGTGCCTATCATCACTCCTGCGTTCAAAATCTCGAACAAGGTGACTATCGAACTGCCCTTGGGCGACCTTACGAAACATCTTATAGAGGAAATCTTGATAAAGAGCGGACCGCACAGACGCTGATACCATTTATAGTTCGTCGCAAATAACAGATAACATATAGCGAATCCCCTCGTTCGGCAATGCTGAGCGAGGGGATTGTCATTTATATACCAACTCAATGTTCTTCCTCCAACTGTTTCAGCAAAAACTCCTCCAATGTCTTCTTGTCGGGCAGTTGCAGCA
Source organism: Leyella stercorea DSM 18206 (assembly GCF_000235885.1). GTDB lineage: Bacteria > Bacteroidota > Bacteroidia > Bacteroidales > Bacteroidaceae > Prevotella > Prevotella stercorea. The sequence continues at coordinate 7,818 of NZ_JH379340.1, read as the reverse complement.
TATAGGTAGAAACGAAGAGGTTGTTATCCATGCCGGCGAGCGCGTACTCCACCATCTTTTTGCCTTTGCGTGTGCAGAGCAGGATGCCGATTGGAGGGTTGTCGCCAGGTTGCATTTCGTTCTCGCGATAATGCGATACGTATGCGTTGAGCTGTCCGAAGTTCTCGTAGGAGAACTCCTCGTTCTTCAGTTCTATGATTACGCCGCAATGCAGTATGCGGTTGTAGAACACAAGGTCGGGATAGTAATACTCGTCGTCGATGATGATGCGCTTTTGGCGAGCCTCTAAGCAGAAGCCCTTGCCGAGTTCGAGGATGAACTCTTGCAAGTGGCTGATAAGCGCATCCTCCAAGTCATGCTCGTCAACAACTTCCTGCGCCTTTAGTCCAAGAAATTCGAACGTGAACGGCTGGCGTATCTGCAACTTTGTAGAATCGTGCCCTTGAACAGAAGGGAGCGAAAGCAACTTCTCGGGATTAGCGCTGATGCCAGCCCTGACATATAGATTTGTGCTTATCTGACGGCGAAGCTCACGAACCGACCAGGTACACTTGATGCACTCCTGCTCGTAGAAGTAGCGGGCGAGAGGGTCGTCAACCTTCATAATCTCATTGATATGTGAGAATGAAAGCTTTGAAACCAATGTTTCTCCAGAAGTTACGAATTTGCATGACGCTGTTGTGCAAATTATATCGGTACGCATTGAGGTGTCTTCGGATGGTAATGAAATTATATCTTCTGTAGATTTGCATGACACTGTCGTGCAAATTCTATTCTTAAAATTCTCAATCATCTGAGGATACATACGATAAAAGTTGCGAGAACTTTGGAATGTATTACGTGTCAGTCCCTTCCTATCCACCCTTTCCTCCAACTTCTTCAGCAGTTGCGTTCCATACTCAGCCCTATCCTTGCCGTGCTGTTCAAACTCAACGATGTAATAACCAATGAGCCAGTTGCGCATAGTCTGCATACGGTTTATTGCTTTTACTGCGGACGATTGTGCTGCATCATGAGTAGTCTGAACGATAGAAGCCAAGTCGTTGAAGGAGTGGAGCGTCTTGCTCCAATCCTCAAAAGGCAGTTCCAATCCGTCGTGCAGGTATCTTTTCACTTCGTTTGCCATAATGTTGTGTTTATGTCTTGTATCTTATCCTTTCTGCATAATAGCTGCCTATCCCACCGCCAGTGAGTAGAGGGCGAACATCCAGTGGGCGGTGATGGCAGCCACGAGTCCGCCGCAGAAGTGGGCGAGGATAGCCTTCGGGGTGAGGTCGCGATAGCCGAGCGAGTCGAGCATGGCGGTGTGAGTGCTGAGGAAGCCGCTCCAGCACATGCCGATGGCGGTGAACACGGCGATTGCGTTGCCGTCAATCCAGCCGTGCGCTATGAAGTTGGGTATCAGGCTGAGGGCAGCGCCCACCGCGCCGAGTGCCGTGATGGGGAACGCCACGAGATGCGGGTCGTGGAAACCGAAGAGCCACTCGAACACGAAGTCGATCTTGTTAGCCAGCCACGGCAGCAGCTCCACACCCTGGTAAGCAGCACCCGTGTATGAGCCGTCGGCAGACGCGCCGAACGTGAATATCATCACGAACGTAGAGATGATGAGCACGCCCGGAATGATGGCTATGCCCACCTCCACACCGCTGCGTCCGCCGTCGAGCATGGCGTTGAGCAGACGTATGAACACGGTCTTCTCCTCGCTCTCGCTTTCCTCCTTCTCCTCTTCTTCGATGTCCTCCTTCGACACCGCGTCCTCCGTAGCATACTGCGGATAGGCTTTCAGCACGAAGCGCTGCATCAGTCGCGTGGAGCAGACGCAGCCGAAGCACGCACCGAGCAGACCGATGAACGGTGCGGCATAGTAGCCCTGACTCGCCATGAACACGATGACGAGCAGACCCATACCGAACGCCGTACCGAAGTTGGTGAGCGAGATGAACTGATATTTCTTGAAGTAGCTTGCGAAGCGCTTGTCGTGCGCAAGCGAGATGATTGCCGGGTTGTCCGAAAGGAAAGTCATAACCGCACCTAACGATGTCACGCCCGGCAGGTTGAATATCGGGCGCATCAGCGGTCGCAGCGTTCGTTCGAGCAGCGTTACCACGCCGAACTCCACGAACACCTTGCCTATGGCACCGGTTATCACGCAGATACTCATCAGGTAGAACACAGTGTTGAGGAGCAGGTCGTGCGCTGTGCGCATAATAGTGTTGAGCATGTTCGGCACACCCATCACCATGCCGAGATAGCCGAAGAGTACTACTACTGTGGTTATGCACCATACACCGCTCGGGATGAGTGTTTTGCGTTTAGAATTGTTCTGTTTCATAAGGTGTTCGTTTAATAGTTTGTAGATAAACGGTTGGTGGCTTTTGCAACCGTCATAACCAGTCGCAAAGATATGAATAATTATTGAACGGCGTACGCCAACAGCCGATATTTTTTTTCGATTAGAAAACTCTAATGCCGAATTAACGCCTTCTACAATAGCCTCTTTAGGGGTGTGTTCCGTCCGCTGCCCGGTCGGGCGGCGTACGGAATCTGGTCGGGCGGCGTACGGAATCTGATTGGGCGGCGAACGCAATCTGGTCGGGTGGCGTACGGAATGCGATGATGGTGCGCGTGATGTTCGACAACCCAACTGCCGACTCAACCGCCCGTGTCTTGCCATTGAAGAGTGCGGCATTGGCATTGCGCCTGCCGACCTCAAGCATATATTCTGTTGGTCTCTGCAACGGATGGATACAAAAAAAGTGACGAGAGAATATGATTTTCTCTCGTCACTTTTTTATATGTCGCTTAGAAGTGGAACTTCGTTCCGATGCTGAACTTAAGCTCGCCGTGAGCAGGACTATTCGAGTCTTCTATGCCCTTTCCATGCACAACGGCAGACGGCTCAGCGTATATCTCGAAGTGGCGGCTTAAACGCCAACCTGCCTGTAGAGCAACGTTCACACCAGGCACCACCTTCGTCTTCCTACCCTCGCCCGAGCTGATGCCCATTTGGACACCAGCCAAACCGGTAAGTTGGAAGAGACGGTCGTCGTTCTGTTCGCCGGTGATAGCGTTGCGTATGTTCATCATGTAGTCGGCAGCGACGGTGGTGATGTGGTTAGTGTGCTCCGTATCGCGCTTCAGGAACGTCTCGCTCACGCTGCCATACACACCATGCACACCGTTCAACCAGCGACCATATCCAGCACGCACGTTGTAAGTCAGCTTCTTCGTTCCGCTCACCTTGCCGAAGTTGCCCGAGTAGAAGCCTGCTCCGCCACTCACGTCCACAACGTTCTTCTGCTCCGGAGCCTCGTTCAGTTCGCTTGTGTGCTTCTCGCGGTTCAGCACATAGTCGATGCCAACGAGCACACGCGGCGTAACGCGTCCCCAGTTCTTGCCCTTGAAACGATCGGACAGCTCATAAGCCATGGTAGGTTCTACGAACAAGCCCGTGGTAGAAGAGAGGCGGATGCGAGCCTGACCACCTGCGTGTACGTCAGGAGCGAAGTATGCCTTATGTGCTCCGTAGTCGGCGCCGATAGCAAAGCCCACCACTGAGCGCAGCGATAACCACGCGCGGTTCTCTGTGCCATAGTTCATTGCGGTGAGGTCGGCAAGCCAGTCGAAGTCAGCCACCGCCTTAGCGTAGCGACCCTCAGCAGTATAACGGCGCATTGTGCCATCAAGACTGAAGCGCAGACCATTTGCCGAGCGCAACCACTGCGTATAGCTCAGACGCGCTGTCGGCATCCAGTAGTCGCTCTGCTTCATCTTCGTAGACGTAGATGCCAAACCGCCTGCGATACTGATAGACACCTTCTTTGTGCCGCGGTCGCCATTAGCACGGCGCTCGATGGCGTATCTGTCGTGATAAGTATAGACGAAGCCAGTGAGCAGCGACGGCATCACGTTGTATGGTTTGAAGTGACCATTCTGTTGTATGAAGTGCTTGTTGTAGATGTCTACACGCGGCTCGATGACAAAGGAGAGACCACGCGAGATGCGCACATTGGCTTGCAGACCACCGCTCACACCCCAGCTGTTCTTCAGTCCGTAAGGCTGACAGTTGGAGCGGTTGAAGCTGACACCTCCCAACAGATTCAGCCAGAAGGTGCGTTCGGGGTAAGCACCGGTGAGCACATTGCTCAGGTTGAGCATGTACTCCACCTGCGAACTGAGTGCTTTAGTGCGCTTTTGGTCAGTAGGACGCATGGTGACGGCACTTAGTGAGAGGCGCACTGCGTTGTACGGGTCGAACCATTTGCCCACACTCGCCATAGGACGAACGCCTGCATAATCGCCCCACGATGCGTTGTGTGCATTAGAAAGGAACGTAGCACCTACCAGTCCGCTCACGAAGATGCCGTCGGCGAAGCTGTGTTTGGTCTTGTCGGGTGCGGCGTAATGCTTGCGCACAACGGGGAGACGATAGCCGAAGCCCATGGTGAGGGTGGTGAACGGTCGCCATCCATGCCAGTTGTTCACCTGCGAGATTTGATCCTCTACCAAGCCGAAGCGCGGTTCGAGGTATGCATATACATTGCGCGACAAAGCAAGTTGTCCGCGCAGACCGAGGTGTACGTCGATGCCATAATCGGCTGGTCCGGCGTTGTGTGCTATGGCGAGAGCTGCGCCCGCTATGCCGTACACCTCGAAACGTTTCGGCGTGTAGTAGCGTCCGCTCTGTGCTATCGCAGTGATGTTGAGCAGATAGTCGAGTCCGAGGGTGGTGTACTTCGACTTCACTCCTTGTGTGCTCCACTCGCCGGTGTTTATATTTAAGCGTACACCATGTTCAGGTGTAATCCAATCGCCGATGTTGAACCCTCCGCTCAAATCGAACTCAGGCTTTCGCGCTCCCATGACGCTCGTTCCTATGCCTCCGTCGACGAACAGATGGTCGAATGGTTTCTTGTGCTGCCATTGTTTTGCCACACGTGGGCGTTGAAGCATGTATTCGAGAGCTCCGCCGTCTATCTGTGCGTGTGCTGTTGTGGTATAAGCAGTGGCAATGAGTGCTATCATTGCCGTTCGTATCATATTATTCATATTATTGTAGCCCCTCCTTATTGTGTTTTTCTACCAATAAATCGTTGACATCACCATCGACGTGCGCTATGTTCTTCAGCGATGGATCCATCTCGAAAGCACGTTTCAGCTCATCGTATGCTCCGACAGCATCCTCAGCACGGTTGAGGCATACGGCGCGCAGATAGTGGGTGAGTGCTTCGTCGTCGGGCAACTCGCGGCTAAGCTTCAGTGCTTCGCTGTTGCGTTTCATGGCGAGCAGCATGAGCAGGTTGTTGCGCTTGCTCGTAGCAGCAATGACTGAGTAGTTGTCCTCGTAGCGTCCGTTGAACGCACCGTTCACGGCGTGTAGCAGACGTGTATTGTCGGTCTTGGGTACGTAGCTCATTATCTCGTCTGCCTCGCCATACTGCTGGTCTTTGAGTAACGCAATGGCGTGGTTGGTGTTGACAGCCACTGGTGCCTTCTCGCCTGCGAATTTCTCCAATAGCTCGGGGTCGGGCTCGCCACGCTCGATGAGCAGGGCAGCGAGGTCGTTGGCTGTAATCATGAACGAGGGAAACATCTCCAACGCCTGACGCAGGATGGTCTCGCGCTTCTTTGGGTCGGACTCGTTGCGGTAGAGCATGAAGAACTCGTAGCGTGAGAGCTTATGATAATCGTCGGCATATAGCTGGCGAATTTCGTCAATCGTGAGTTGACGGAATATAGCATAGTTCATGGTGTAGTTCACCTGGCGCAGCTGAGGCAGATAGCGTGCTTCGAGCACACTATTGTAGAACGGCAGGCGGCGCATACGTCCGCTCTGTACGTTGGGGTCGGCATAGCGGTCGATGATGCCTTGCACCTTGTCAGCCTCGCTGAAGAGCGAGTCACGGCGCAGCAGTGTCACCACGTCGCTCCATGTAGCTACTGACGACTTCGTGCCGAACTCCATGTCGTTGCGAAGGTCGTCGGGCAGTTGACTGCGTATATGTCCTAAGGCGAACTCCATACGTTGGCGTGCGAGTGTCTGGTTGCGCGAGAGACGACCGTCTGGCGACGATATACCCTCAAGCTCAAACGACAGTAGCGTCGCATCCTTGTCGGCACGTATGGCATCGATCTGACGGCGCAGCTTCTCTATCTCGGCGTGGTTCTGCGGGTCGTCGGTGTTCAGCGTCGACTTGCCGATGAGGAACTTCAAGTTGATGCTACCCTTGCTGTTGCGCATCTGCTTCTCGGGTGTGGGGTAGTAGGCCTCGTCGTTAAGCGTACTGCCCATGATGGAGCAGTCGAGCCATCGCAGTGGGTTCACCGTGCCACGGGCAATGATGGTGGTGTCGCGGTAGAGTATGTGTGTGTAGTCCTCTATAGCCATGTACACGTCGCAAGAGTAGTCGGCTTTCAGGTTCTCGACATATATAGAATCTGTGTAGCCGAGGATGTCGTTGTCGCGACCATTCTCGCGCAGCGTGCGACTCTTCACCGTTATGTACTTAGCGAGTGGATCGCCATTGTCGCTGTTCTTAATGTCGTAGTTGTAGAGTCGGTCTTGTGTGATGTTATACTTTTTGCCGTCGTACACCATCGGACGCAAGAGGGTGAGCTGCTTGTCCGTCACATTGTTTAATATAGGTTGCACCACGAGACGTCTGTTGCTGCGGAACATCTCCTTCGGCACACGCACGCGAGTGCGCACATATAGCCAGTTGCCCTTCACCTCGATGTCGGTTGGTTCGGGCATGATGCGGTCGGTGATGCGCTTTGTCTTCACCACCACCTCGCCGAGAGTAATGTCGTCTTCGTTGAGTTTCACCTCTGTGAACTTGTCGTTCTTCACCTTCAGTATCTCGGGTTTCGCGCCAATCATAGAGAAGCGCAGCTGTGCGCCAATCTGCGTGTTCATGGAGAAGCGTCCGTCCTCGTCGGTGACGGCGAGAGCGCGGCGTAGTTTGATGTCGGTGATGTTCACGCCAATGAGCGGTTCGCCGGTTTGCTTGGACACCACGCGACCCGTGAAACGTATCACGCCCTGAGCCTCGGCTTCGAGTGAGAAGCTGATAACGGCAACGAGCACTATGAGCAGCCGTTTGATGTGTAGGGTGATGTATTGTGATATAATGCTTTTCATATCTGTTTATTTAATAATGGTTTCCATCTCCTACTATTTAATAATGTACACAAAGTTGACAGCAGCCTTGATTGGTGCGAAGTTGACGGTGCTTACGTTCGGCTTGTCAAGAGCGGCACGCTCCTCTTCGTTGCGCGAGTACTTCTCTTGGCGATACACGGCACCAACGCCAATCGTAGTCTCAAGGCTCCAGTGACGACTAAGTACGAAGCTATAGCCATAGGTGATACCACCACCGAAGAGATCGCCGTCGTGACGTTTATCGTTGAACTGTAAATCGTAGTTCGCAGCAACGGCTGTTAGACCAACGAAATGACCCGCCTGCGGACGAGCACTGAACCAGTAGCGTGCTTCGGGTTCGAATGCGAAGCCCTTGGTGCTGAGGTTGGAGACACCATATGGTTTGAAGCCACTAACTCGGTTGACTACACCTTCGAGATTGAACGTCATGTGGCGGTTAATTCTGAACTCAACCCCAAGGTTGGGAGACATGGCAAGCCAATACAATGCGTTCGTTTTTACATTTATGCGCTGTGCTGTGGCTGGTGAGGCAACGGCAAGCATTACCACGACGGTGGTAATAAACGCAATTAGTTTCTTTGACATTTATGCGATTATTTGTATAGTATTAATTGTATGTAATTACCTGTTGGCGGAATTAAAAAACCGCCTGA
>NZ_JH379339.1 GCF_000235885.1 Leyella stercorea DSM 18206 | reverse complement strand
TATTTATATTGGGAGTTTTGACACGCCCTCTTAATCATATTCACACAAATTACTTTGTCAGGTATTTCTTTCCGTTCACAATAACTATTCCGCGAGTGCCCTGCTCTACTCGCTGTCCACTGATATTATAACGTGCAGCATCAGAAGGGATGTCGCCAGTTATAGACACACTATTGATAGCAGTCATTGGCTTCAGATCAATGTCCTTAACCACACGACCCTTAATCTCTATCGGCTGACTCTCATAATAGCTATAGTAGCCATCTGCCCAAGCTGTGAGCTGATAAGTTAAGTCGGTTCTATCAACATTAATAGTGTAGTAGCCAAATTCGTCGGTAGTGGCATCGTACACCTTTTCCGAACTACGCAGGTTTACGGTTGCACCATTCACGGGCTTGCCATTGCAGGTTACTCTGCCTGAGAGCGTCGACTTTATGCTTTTACCCGAACAAAGGTCGACTTCATAGATACGGAGCCAAGGACCATCCGTTGCTGTTGTTTGGCGTATTACTATCTTGAAGTAGCGAATATCCACCGATACATCGAGTAGCTTGCGGAATTCGGACTTTGTAGGAGCAGCATCATCGCTACAAAGCAGAGTCCACTTGCTATTATCGGTAGATCCGTATATATCGTAAGCTTTTATAAAACGAGTGGGATCGTCACCCATCTTAAACTGGAAGCCGCCGACGTTATTAATGGTTTTCATATCAACAACGATTGTATGTGGCAGCGTTGCCGTACCACCCCTCCACTGCGGATGCCAGTAGGTATTATCGTCGCCGTCTACAATCTGCTGAGCACGTCCGTTGGTGCCCTCGCCGGATGTCTCCTCACTCGACTTCTCTATCACAGTCCAGCCTTTCTTGTCTAAGAGGTTCTGCGTAAAGAGTTCGTCTTCCGTGGCACGATCAATTTCTTTCTGTATAGCCTGACGCACACGAAGATCAAGCGGAGCGATATCAATAGTATCCACTACCGTGTTATCCGTTGCAAGACTCACAATCGAAGCCGTCTGCTTTGTGGAAGTATAGCCACCTGTCTGCATGAAGAATGTACGATCAGAAGCGTTTTCGGTAACACCCTGTCCGTAGTCGGCACGTGCTCCATCTTCTTTTCCGCCGTCGGTGTGTCCGAAACCAACACTGTTGAAGTTGTACCACTTACCCGTAGCACGAGCACGTCCGTAGCCATTGCGATAATAAGCTTTACGCGAAGCTTGACCATTTGTCCACACATAGTTTTCGAGGAACGAATACCAGGTGCTGAAATATGTAGACGAATTGCGCTTACGCACCGTTGCCATATACTGCCAGCCTTTGCCGTCCAACGCATTGAACCATGTAGAAACGAGCATATTGTGCTGCTCATGCACCACGGTTTTGCCGTTCTCAACAGTGGTGTACGAGGTGGTTTCGGGGCGACAGTTGGTGATAAACTGCACGTATGTGCCAGGTGTCCAATAGTTGCCGCGACGATATGTCTGCACACCTGTACCCTCATTGCCGAAGCGGTTCACCGTTGTCTTCTCGTCCCAATCAACAGCTCCTGCACGCAGATGTTCCGGCAGATTGGGGTCTTCGTCGGTTGAACCATCATCCCACATAGAGAAGAGCACGTCGTGACGTGGCTCGCCATCTACATAGCCATTCATCTGTATGCCCATATAGCCATTGAGCGCACCTATCGCCTCGGCGTATGTGCCAACGAGGTCAGACTCCGCAGGTATCATTATCTCCTCAAACAGCCAGTCGTAGCCGTCGCCAGAAGGAGCACCCGATGCTGTTGAATGCCAGTTGTTGAGATGCACTGATGGCGACGACAGATAATTGGCTGCATACGAAGCCTCATTGGAAGAAGTAGAGAACTTGAAACGACTGATGTTATTTATGGCATTACAGCCGGAGATGCACTCGAGTTTATATCGATAATAAGCTGAGCGTGTGAAGGTTATGTCGCCCATACCAATCTCCACGTCTCCTCCAAGAAACGGACCTTTCGCACTGAACTCCTTTGTATAAAGAGGTGTGGCAGGCGAATCGGGGTCGGTAACGGTGAGTCGGAATTTTGCAGTCTGCAACGCCTTGACGTTAAGTTTCAGAGTGTTTGAAACGGTAGCTGCAGGATGATGGAAATAATAGACGGCACAAACGGAGGTTGAGGTCCAGGCAGAAAGCGTGTTGTTCATCTGCGGCCGACCGCTGGAGTTGAGCGCTTCGCCAGGCATATTGATACCCGATGCACCTACCGTTCCGTCGGTTGTCTCTACATAGCCATGTGCAGCCGATAATTCTGTTTCAATTGCATGAACCTTCGAGCTGAATGTCTGGGCAGACAAGACGGCACAAAGTAAGAGTGTTGATAATTTGTTCATTATTAAATCTAATTATTTTATTCCTCTGTCATTAAGCGCATCACTATAACGCTTTGCATTCTGTAAATGCTCATTATAATTGCGTGCGAAATTATGCGTTCCGCTGAAATCTTCCTTAGCACACATGTAAAGATAGTCGTGCTGCACGTGATTGAGCACAGCATCGATGCCTGCTATTGATGGAATACGGATTGGTCCTGGGGGCAGACCCGGGTTGCGGTAGGTGTTGTACGGACTCTTTATATACAGCAAGTTGTTGTATATGCGCTTCAGGTCGAAACGCTTCCATGCGAACTTGATTGTAGGGTCAGCCTGCAGCGGCATTCCTTCCGGATACTCGGCGTTGCGCAACATGAGACGGTTATAGTACATACCGGCTACCATCGGCTTCTCACCGTTATTGGCTGTCTCCTCGTCGACGATGCTGGCAAGCGTTGTCACCTCTACCGGTGTGAGTTTCATTGCCTGTGCCTTCCTTGTGCGTTCGGCATTCCAGAATGCCTTGTTCTCCTTCAGCATACGGTCGAGCAGCTTTTCCACACTCAAATTCCAGTATATATCGTATGTATTCGGAATAAATAGTGCAGCTATTGTCGTGGTGTCATAACCATATTTTTGGCAGACTGTTTCGTCTGTGAGTGCCTTGTAAAGGGCGGTACTGTCCATCATAAGGCGCTTGGAGAGTTCGGCTGCAAGGCGGTCCATAGTACGCACCGACGGCACAACAAGGCTGACTGGTGTCTGCAAGCCGTTCTTCAAGTGACGGAACACCATGAAGGCACCTTCACCCTCACGCACAGCATAGCGACCTGTACGCACGTTGTCGGCATAACCGCTCACCTTTACAAGTGTTTTGAAACCAATCATCGAACTGCTGCTCGACACGCCACTGAGCTTTGTGTAGACAGAGTCGATGTTGTCATCGTTGTCAACATACACATATTGCGTTTCACCTGTCGACGACATGCCGGCAAAGAAGAAACAATAGCCACAAGCTACTACTGCCAACAGGACTACACCAATGATTGTTAGAAACTTACGATTCTTATTCTTTCTCTTTCTCATAATTTAGATTTTTACATTGCTGAAACACTGCAAAGGTAGAGTAAATATGATATATGACAAAAATAAATGCTATGTTTTTAATCGCGCGATTAATTTTATACACCTTTGACTAAAAATACGTACTTTTGTATCGTACAATTTCAATAATCATAATTAATCAAATAACACAAATATGTACGATACATATATCTTCGACTTGGATGGAACTCTACTTTCTACGCTCAACGACCTTGCTGCGAGCTGCAACTACGCACTGGCAAACAATGGTATGCCACAGCGAACACTTGACGAAGTGCGACAGTTTGTGGGCAATGGTGTAAAGAAACTTATGGAGCGAGCCATTCCTAACGGACTTAATAATCCGCTGTTCGACAAGACTTATCAGGACTTCCGACAGCACTACATGAAGCATAATCTTGACACAACATGTCCGTATGATGGCGTGATGGAGATGCTAAAAGAGTTGCACAAACGCGGAAAAAAGGTAGCGGTGGTAAGCAACAAGTTCTATGCTGCCACACAGGAGCTTTGCCAGCACTTCTTCGGCAAAGAGCTCGTACCCGTAGCTATCGGTGAACGCGAGGACATACGCAAGAAGCCTGCTCCAGACACCGTCATAGAGGCTCTGCGACAACTCAACACAACAGCTGAGGGAGCGGTGTATATCGGTGATAGCGATGTAGATATTGACACGGCTCGCAATTCTGGTATGCCGTGTATAAGTGTGTTATGGGGATTTCGCAACAAAGACTTCCTATTGCAGCACGGAGCCACGACTCTTGTAGAGAAACCAGAAGAGATACTAAAAGTAAAAAAGTAAAAGAGTAAAAAAGTAAAAGGATAAGTACCCTACAGATTATTCTCCAGCAATTGCTTTGCCGATAACGAGTTCTTGCGCACATAACGATCTACCTTCTCAACGTATTTTGTTGAGAAAAACTTCTTGTCAAGCAAATTATTCACTATCCACATTATCTTGCCCACATGCAAGTCACGTTCATACTGCGAACGAACCTCATAGTCCTTGAGCGGATAAATACTGAGCATGTAGAAGAACATACAGTCTGGCACTATGTGCTCACGTGTCATCTGAGCACGCTGTGCTTCAGTGTAGAAACGGTCGTAAAGCGGATAATACTCACCAAGATACTTGTCAAGCGAAATACCAATAGAATTATTGCCGACAACCACACTCTGATCAAGAGCACCTATCTGTAAGTAAACTGTCGGAATAGAAACATTGGGAGATAGCTTGCGCAATCGGTCAAAGGCTTTATTCAGTTGCTTACTGATATCTGACACACTAGCATACTGCACCTCTGCTTCAGTGATGATAATCTGAAGAGTTGTATCTTGGTAGAACTGTAAAAACTTTGAATTGATGCCAGGGTCATTAACCTCTCCCAATCGCAACACATCTTCTATCAAGGTGCGTGTCTCCATGGGATACTCGATGTTCATCTGCTGAAGTGCAGAGAAATCGCCAGTGGTGAGATAACGACTTTCAAGACGGTCATAACGCTGAATCTCAATCAACGTTGTCTGACTGCCTTCGCCAAATTGTTTCAGTTTCAACTCACAAGCTGTAGAAACAAAAACAATAGTCATTATTATTATAATGTATAGTTTTCTCACCCTTTTACTATCCTTCTATTAACGAACTGTTAAATGTTTTTTGCAAAAATAGTAAAAAAGGTTTTAAAAGCCAAGAAAATCATCTAAAAAAGTTAAACAGCAGACCCTTTTCCGCTGTTTAACTATAAAATTATCATAAAAATAAGCTCTTATCGCTCGTTTTTCAGATTTTTATATGTATGCACACCATGAGCATAATACTGCCAAAGCAGACTATATGGCTTGCGCATAACATCCATCTGCGACACACGTGATGCCTGTATTGCCACACGGTCGGCATCAAACTGGTTACGCCATGCCTTGAAAGCTTGCCTGCCACGAATCACTGCCTTGAATTCGCTAAAATTTCGATCGAGGATGAGCGACTTGAAAGCTGCTACATAATCAAGCCAACAACGCACACGCATCACATGGCGCAACTCTGCTTCTGGCAGATTCTTATAGAGCATCGTAAGATTGTTGCGGAAGTTAAGGAAGGTCTTCATCGGATTACCTTTGGGCAGTGTGCCGCCTCCAACGTGGAACACCCGACTCTGAGGCACACAATATATCTTTCTACCCAAGTTGCAAAGACGCCAACAGAGATCAATTTCCTCATTGTGAGCAAAGAAGCGTCCGTCGAGACCATCCACACGCCAATAGTCGGCACGGCGTATCATCAGACAAGCACCTGTTGCCCACATCACCTCGCACACATCATCGTATTGTCCCTCATCTTTCTCTACAGTTTCAAAGAGTCTGCCACGACAGAACGGATAACCATAGCGATCAATGTAACCTCCACTGGCTCCTGCATACTCGAAAAGTGTTCTGTCGTGCTCGGCAAGCAGCTTAGGCTGGCAGGCTGCAGCTTCAGGATGCCTGTCCATAAAGTCGATGAGTGTGTCGAGCCAACCTTCCGTCACCTCTACATCACTGTTGAGCAATACATAATATTCATACTCCACTTGCCGCAGTGCACGATTGTAACCTTCCGCAAAACCATAATTGCGATCAAGAACAATAGTACGCACTGTAGGAAACTTCTTCTCAAGAAGCGCAAGCGAAGCATCGGTCGAAGCATTGTCTGCTACAACAATGTCAGCAACAGCCTCAGAATATTGCAACACAGATGGCAAGAAACGACGTAGCATCTGCTCACCATTCCAGTTCAATATCACGATTGCTACTTTCTTCATTCTATATCATTATAATAGTTCAACTTGCAATGCAGACTTGTCGCGATTAAACTCGCCCATCCTTACACGCAGTATCTGATTATCATACTCTTCCTTGGCAAGCTTTGCCGGCAACTCCACACGAACATAGTTGGAAGTGAAACCATGCATAGCCTTGCCACGCGCAGCTTTTTCAAACAGCACTTCCTGTTCTGTACCAATATAGCGTGCATAGAACTCAATACGCTTCTGCTCACTAAGATCAAGCAGTCGCTTACTGCGCACTTTCTTCTCTGCATCGTCAACCACATAAGGTATGCGCAATGCCGCTGTGCCGGGACGTTCGCTGTACGGGAAAACGTGCAATTGTGTCACATCCACATCGTCAAGAAACTCGTAGCACTCCTCAAAGCACTCTGGTGTCTCACCACGACAGCCAACCATTACGTCAACACCTATGAACACATCTGGCATCTTTTGCCTAATAAGTTCTATCTTGTGAGCAAAGAGTGCCTTGTCATAACGGCGATGCATCAACTTCAATACCTCGTCCGATCCACTTTGCAATGGTATATGGAAGTGAGGCATGAACGCACGGCTCTGCGAGCAGAAATCAATCAGCTCATCACTCAACAGGTCTGGTTCCATACTGCTTATACGATAGCGTTCGATTCCCTCCACCTTATCAAGTGCCTTACACAGGTCGAGGAAACTCTCACCTGTCGTTTTACCGAAGTCGCCTATATTCACGCCAGTGAGCACAATTTCTTTACCTCCTTCACGCGCAGCCTCTTCTGCCTGTGCAACAAGCGAAGCTATAGTCGGGTTGCGCGAGTTGCCACGTGCGTATGGTATTGTACAGTAGGTGCAGTAATAGTCACAGCCGTCCTGCACCTTGAGGAAATAGCGTGTACGATTACCGCGAGAACATGAAGGCGCAAACGACTTTATCATCTTCGTCTTTACTGAATGATACTCGTGTAGCGACTCTACCTTTCCATCCTCATTGAGCTCTGCAGCCGACTCCTTAGCGGTCCATGCATCACTCAAGAATTGTATCAGATTGGCTTTCTCGTCTGAACCGAGCACAAGGTCAACACCCTCTATCTTACTCACCGACTCCGACTCCAATTGTGCATAGCATCCTGTGACAATCACAAAAGCACCTGGATTGTTGCGTACAAGACGATGAATAGCTTGACGACACTTATGATCTGCCACTTCCGTAACCGAACAGGTGTTCACCAAACATATATCCGCCACATCACCTTCGCCAGCGATACGCACACCTAAGTCGGCGAGCATCTTACCAAAAGTGGATGTCTCAGAGAAGTTCAGTTTGCAACCTAAAGTGAAGTATGCTGCCTTTTTATTTTGAAAAACAGATGTATTAATCATTATACCTTATAATATATATATTAAGCGAATACAAAGGTAATGAATTTTCTGTTTTGTTCGCGCACAAGAGGTCTAAAATCATTAAAATTTAGCTCTTTTCTTAAAACCTAAAAGCATTAACATTTATTCACTATTCGTATCTCATTGATTATCAATACATTCCGAACACGTTACAAAAAGAGCAAAAAAAAATCATAAAAAGTTGTACGTAGTATTGAAAAAATATATACCTTTGCAATGTTTTAATAAACAAATGATTGTTTTACAGATTTAAAAAGCAAAGAAAATGAAGAAATTAGTTTTGATGTTCGTAGCTATCGCAGCTATCTCTTTCGCATCTTGTGGTAACAAAACAGCTGCTACTGACGCAACTGTTGATACAACAGACACAACTGCAGTTGACACAACTGCTGCTGACACTGTTGCAGCTGACACAACTGTTGCTGAGTAATTATAGCTCGAACAACGAAAAGAGAAAATTAGCCACTGGCCTCAGGCCGGTGGCTTTTTTGTTTATACACAATCCCCCACTCCTTACAACCTATTTATAATTCATTTCGTAACTTAAATATGAAAACAATATTATTCGCCCTATCTCTATCCTTCATCTCTATAACAACAACAGCACATCAAACTAATGTCAACACCACAACATCTCAACACCTCAACACCTCAACATACTTTACAGCCGAGCCTATCAGTGAAGCGGTTTTCAAGCGTATGCAAGGCAAATCTTACAAAGCCAATTGTACGATACCACGCACAGAGCTGAGATATATCCGAGTTCTACACTACGGATTTGATGGCAAGGTAAAGTCAGGCGAACTGGTATGCCATCAAGACATTGCTGACGACCTTATAGAAATATTTCAGGAGCTATACAAAGCCCATTACCCCATCGAACGCATACAACTCATCGACGACTATAACGCAGACGATGAACAATCGATGCTTCATAACAACACCTCATGCTTCAACTACCGACGCGTATCTGGTTCTAAAACTCTCTCTTATCATAGTCAGGGTAAAGCCATCGACATCAATCCACTATACAACCCGTGCGTAAAACGATTACGCAATGGCAGTACATCTGTTTCTCCTAAGACAGGACGTGCATACTCCAATCGCTCTAAAACGTTCAAGTATAAAATTGATCACAACGATTTAGTTTACAAACTTTTCAAGAAGCATGGCTTCACATGGGGTGGTGATTGGAAATCGCTAAAAGATTATCAGCATTTTGAAAAGAAATAGCCTGTTTAGGTTTTACTTATATGAGAGTCTGCAGAAAAATGAAGTAGGTGAAAAAATCTACCATATCTTCCAGTAGCGACGCAGCCAATTGGCTATGAAGTGGTTAAGGGCTGGAAGATGCAGGTTGTATCTACCAGGATTTGAGCATATCTTCCATCAAACCATAGGAGGGTATAGCATCCTTGCTATACCC
>NZ_JH379338.1:3167-11866 GCF_000235885.1 Leyella stercorea DSM 18206 | reverse complement strand
AAGTATGCGCTAAATTAATTCCGCCAACGGGTCTTCATAATAATATAACTCTCTTTTACCTCCACATTATTATCCATCCAACCTTAAAAAATCGTATTTTTTAAACAAACAACCGCAATTTGCTTACAAATAGCAACCGCTTGAATTAGTAATTATCAATTCGTAATTATTCCTCCTGAAACTGATAGTTTCCCTACTTTTACCGCATAAACCCTCTGTTTTCTCCACCGTTCGCGTCCGCCACCCAATCGGATTCCGTCCGCCACCCGATCAGATTCCGTCCGCCGCCCGATCAGATTCCGTTCGCCGCCCGATCAGATTCCGTTCGGGTGACGATGACTTTTCGTGAGGTTTTATTGGACAAAACAATGCGGAAACCTACTTAAAAGCGCGAATTATTGATATATATAATAGGTGGAATGAAGTTTTTTAGTTAATTTTGCGAATGATTAAAGCTACACACCCCATACTATAACTTTATATCTTTGGAATGAAAGAATTTGTAATATCAGAAGTAAAGGCTGAGACAGCCATACTCGTAGGTCTTATAACCAAGGAACAGGACGAGGCAAAGACAAAAGAATATCTCGACGAGCTGGAGTTCCTTGCCGACACCGCAGGTGCCGTAACCGTGAAGCGCTTCACACAGCGCGTGGGCGGACCAAGCTCCGTAACGTACGTGGGTACGGGTAAGCTGGAGGAGATACGCGAATACATAGAGGCTGAGGAGGACGCTGAGCGCCCCGTCGGCATGGTCATCTTCGACGACGAACTCTCGGCAAAGCAGATGCGCAACATAGAGAAAGTGCTGCAGGTGAAAATCCTCGACCGCACATCGCTCATCCTCGACATCTTCGCCATGCGCGCGCAGACGGCTGCGGCAAAGACGCAGGTGGAGCTGGCGCAGTATCGCTATATGCTTCCGCGTCTACAACGTCTGTGGACTCACCTCGAACGCCAGGGCGGCGGCTCGGGCTCGGGTGGCGGCAAGGGTTCTGTGGGTCTGCGCGGACCTGGTGAGACGCAGCTCGAGATGGACCGCCGTATCATCCTCAACCGTATCACGCTGCTCAAGCAGCGACTCGTGGAGATTGACAAGCAGATGAGCACGCAGCGCAAGAACCGCGGACGCACCATACGCGTGGCACTCGTGGGATACACCAACGTTGGCAAGTCGACCATCATGAACATGCTCGCAAAGAGCGAGGTGTTCGCCGAGAACAAGCTCTTCGCCACGCTCGACACTACGGTGCGCAAGGTGGTGATAGACAACCTGCCGTTCCTGCTCGCCGACACCGTGGGCTTCATACGCAAATTGCCCACCGACTTGGTCGACTCGTTCAAGTCGACACTCGACGAGACGCGCGAAGCCGACCTGCTGCTGCACGTGGTAGACATCTCGCACCCCGACTTCGAGGAGCAGATACGCGTCGTGGAGAACACGCTGAAGGAGTTGGGATGCGCCGACAAACCGTCGATGATTGTGTTCAACAAGATTGACAACTACACGTGGACCGAGAAGGAGGAGGACGACCTCACGCCGATGACGAAGGAGAACATCACGCTCGACGAGCTGAAGCGCACATGGATGGCACGACTCGGCGAGAACTGTATGTTTATCTCGGCTAAGGAGAAACTGAACATCGACGAGTTCCGCGAGACAATATACCGTAAGGTGCGCGAGCTGCACGTGCAGAAGTATCCGTACAACGACTTCCTGTATATGGATGTGGAATAAGGTGGTGAGATGGTGAGATGGTGAAAAGGTGTTGTTGTGGTGAGATGGTGACATATGCATATCTCAACACAACAACACCACAACATCACATCTCAACATCATATCTCAACACCTCAACATCTCACCACAACAACATCTTTACAACACCTCAACATAACAACATCTCAACACCAAAAGCACATGATATATCGCAACTTAACCGAAAACGAAATCTCGACTCTACAAGCCAACAGTTGCTGGGCAGAAGACTGGCAACGCATTGAGGTGAGCGAAGATTTCGAGCCTCGCTTCTTCCACAGCGTAATGTTCTACGGCGATATACGCCTCGGAGCATTCACAAACAACGTGGAGGTGAGCCGCGGCTTCATGAAACACGCAGGCGTGAACAACGCCACACTGCGCAACGTAACCATTGGCAACAACTGTCTCATAGAAAACATTTCGGGATACATTAACAACTATGTCATTGGCGACGATTGCATCATATCCAATGTATGCACTATGGAAACAACCGACGGTGCAACATATGGAGAAGGCAACTTGATATCGGTGCTCAACGAGGTGGGCGACGGAAACATTATACTCTTCCACGGACTGACAAGCCAGATTGCAGCACTTATGGTCAAACACTTCCACAACCGACAGCTGAAGGATGCCATACGCCGACTGATACGCGAAGAGATAGAACGCACTTCGCCAGATATGGCAACCATCGGCAACCGAGTGAAGATTGTGAACACTAAGGAGATTACGAATACCGTTGTCTACGACGACTGCGAGATAGCGGGCGCAGCACGACTCAGCGACTGCACCCTAATGAGCAACAGCGATGCATCGGTGTACATCGGTACAGGAGTAATCTGCGAGAATTCAATCATCAGCAACGGCTCGGCTATAACCAACAGCGTGAAGATGCAGGACTGCTTCGTTGGCGAAGCATGCAAACTGAGCAACGGCTTCACCGCAGCAGGCAGCGTATTCTTCGCCAACTCGTACATGGCGAACGGAGAGGCATGCGCAGCGTTCTGCGGTCCGTTCACCGCTTCGCATCACAAGAGCTCACTGCTCATCGGCGGACAGTTCTCGTTCTACAACGCCGGCTCGGCTACCAACTTCTCCAACCATGCCTACAAGATGGGACCGATGCACTACGGAACGCTCGAACGCGGATCGAAGACTGCCAGCGGTGCATACATACTGATGCCGGCGCATATCGGTGCCTTCTCCGTGTGCTTCGGCAAACTGATGTACCACCCCGACACACGCTCGCTACCCTTCTCGTATCTTATAGCATACAACGACACCATGTACCTGGTGCCAGGACGCAACCTGACAACCGTGGGACTGTACCGCGACATACGCAAATGGCCAAAACGCGACATGCGACCAAACGGCGCACGCAAAAGCATTGTCAACTTCGACTGGCTCTCGCCGTTCACCGTGGGCGAGATACTGCGCGGAAAGAAGATACTGGAAAATCTGCGCAACGCATCTGGCGAAGATGTGCCGACGTACAACTATCATGGGTATGTTATCAAAAACTCGTCGCTGCGCAAAGGCATCAAATACTACGACATCGCACTGCGCATATACATGGGAGCGGTGCTCAAACGCCATGCACCGATGGAGCCGACAACGAACGTGGGCACCGGACCGTGGACTGACCTGTCGGGGCTGTTGCTGCCCGTGTCGGAGGAACAGCACCTCGTGGACGATATTCTCTCTGGCGAGATTGACACCACCGAGGATATTGCCGAGCGATTTGAGGAGATAAACGCCAACTATTCCGAATACCGCTGGGCGTGGTCGTATCGGATGATTATGGACTACTACGGCTTCTCAGAGCTGAACGAGGAGAACGTGGAACGAGTGAAGCGCGACTACGTCACGGCACGACGTGCATGGATTGCCGAGATTAAAAAGGATGCCGCAAAGGAATACGAACTGGGCGACGTGGAGGAAGAGGTGTTCAACAACTTCAACGAACAGCTCGACAAGGAGGTTGACTTTGAAAACCAGAAACTCTATATGTAATATTTTAGACAAAACAACAATAATGAAATTCAAATCCTTTCTTATTGCCGCAATACTCTCACTGGGAACAGCGGCTACTACCTCGGCATACGAATACGAGACAGTGAAGGGCGACCCGATGCAGACACGCATCTACACACTGCCCAACGGACTGAAGGTTTATCTTTCTGTGAACAAGGAGCAGCCACGCATACAGACTTACGTGGCTGTGCGCACTGGTTCGCGCAACGACCCTGCCGAGACAACGGGTCTGGCTCACTACCTGGAGCACCTCATGTTCAAGGGAACACGTCTCTTCGGCACCACAGACGCAGCGAAGGAGCAGCCCTATCTCGACGACATCGAACGCCGATACGAGCACTATCGCACCGTGACCGACCCCGAAAAACGCCGACAGCTCTATCACGAAATCGACTCGGTGTCGCAGATTGCTGCGCAGTATTTCATCCCGAACGAGTACGACAAGCTGATGGCTGCCATCGGAGCCAACGGCACCAACGCTTATACAAGCAACGACGTGACGTGCTACGTGGAGAACATACCGTCGAACGAGGTTGACAACTGGGCACGCATCCAGGCTGACCGCTTCCAGAACATGGTCATCCGCGGCTTCCACACAGAGCTTGAGGCTGTTTACGAGGAGTACAATATGCATCTCACAAGCGACTTCGACAAGGAGTGGGCTGCACTCGGCAGGAAACTCTTCCCTACTCACCCCTACGGCACACAGACCACTATCGGTACGCAGGAGCATCTGAAGAACCCATCAATCACGAATATCAAAAACTACTTCAAGCACTACTATGTACCGAACAACGTGGCTATCTGCATGGCGGGCGACTTCGACCCAGAGGCAGTGATGGCTACCATCGACAAGTACTTCGGCTCGTGGAAGAAGAGTGAGCAGGTGAAGTACCCGCACTTCGCACCGGTGAAGGACCTCACGGCTCCGGCTGATACTACCGTAATCGGACAGGAGGCTGAGAACGTGTTCCTCGGCTGGAAGATGGACGGCTCGGCTTCGCTGCAGGCTGATACACTCGACGTCATAGACCGTATGCTCGCCAACGGCAACGCCGGACTCATCGATATAAACGTAAACCAGAAGATGCTCTGCCAGGGT
The DNA here is from genome assembly GCF_000235885.1 of Leyella stercorea DSM 18206. GTDB lineage: Bacteria > Bacteroidota > Bacteroidia > Bacteroidales > Bacteroidaceae > Prevotella > Prevotella stercorea. Next base: position 6,971 of record NZ_JH379338.1, on the reverse strand, counting down.
GTGCAGTCGGGCAAGATAGACATGCGCGACTACTCGCAGTTCATCATGATCGGTCAGCCCAACGAGGGACAGTCGCTCGACGAGGTGAAGGCTATCATGCTCGGCGAGATTGAGAAGCTGAAGCGTGGCGAGTTCAGCGACAAGCTGCTGCCTTCGGTTAAGAACAACATGAAGCTCGAATTCCTGCGCTCGCTCGACAGTAACGAGAGTCGCGCAACGTCGTTCGTCAACACCTTCGTCTACGGACGCCCATGGAAGACGCAGGTGGAACGTTTCGACCGCATCGCCGGTATCACCAAGGAGCAAATCATGGACTTCGCCCGACGCCATTTCACCGACGGCTACGCCATCGTCTACAAACGTCAGGGCGAAGACCCCACACAGAAGAAGATTGAGAAGCCCTCTATCACGCCGATACCTTCCAACCGCGACCTGCAGAGCGCACTCGTGAAGGAGATAAAGGAGTCGAAGGTGAAGCCTATCGAGCCGGTATTCCTCGACTACACCAAGGACTTCGCTCGCACTACTACAAAGAAGAAGCAGCCGGTCTACTACATCCAAAACACGCAGAACGACCTCTTCGAGCTTCACTTCGTGTACGATTTCGGTTCGGAGGCTAACAAGTGGCTACCCTACGCCACCGACTATCTCGACCTACTCGGCACCGGCACGATGTCAGCAGCAGAGGTTAAGGAGCGTTTCTACGAGCTTGGCTGCGAATACAGCTTCACCCCCACATGGTCTACTATGACCGTATCGCTCAGCGGTCTCGGCGAGAACATGACCGAGGCAATGAAACTCATGGAGCAAATGCTCAACAACGCAAAGGTCGACAACGAGGCTTACAGCAAGTACGTTGACAACCTGCTGAAGGGTCGTCGCGATGCGAAGCTCAACCAAAAGGAGAACTTCTCAGCACTGCGCAACTACGCATTCTACGGCAAGTACAACCCCACGCGCAACGTGCCCGACAGCACAGAGCTCGTAACAACCCGTCCGCAGGATGTTATCAATATGATCGCTGCGCTGAAGAACTACAAGCACGACGTGGTCTACTACGGTCCGCTCGCCATGAAGCAGCTGCTTGCTACCGTCAACAAGAACCACATCACAGCGAAGACTCTGCAGGATGCGCCCGAGAACAAGCCGTACAAGATGGTGGAGACTCCGAAGAACGAGATACTTCTCGCACCATACGACGCAAAGAACATCTACATGATGCAGCTGCACAACGTCGACCAGAAGTGGACTCCGGAGGACGAGGCTAAGATTTCGGTGTTCAACGAGTACTTCGGTGGCGGCATGAACGGCATCGTGTTCCAGGAGCTGCGCGAGAGCCGCGGACTCGCCTACAGCGCATTCGCCGACTACAGCACAACGAAGCGCAAGGAGCATCAGACCAACTATGCTTATACATACATCATCTCGCAGAACGACAAGATGATGGACTGCATCCGCGTGTTCAACAACATCCTCGACACCATGCCGCAGTCGCAGGCGGCGTTCGAACTGGCGCAGCAGGCTGCCGTCAAGCGCATCGCTTCGCAGCGCATCACCAAGGCTAATATCATCTTCTCTTACCTTGGCAACAAGCGCATCGGAATCAACTACGACTTGCGTCGCGACATCTACGCTGCCATGCCGAAACTCACACTCGAGGACATCGTGAAGTTCGAGCACGACAACATGGCTAACAAGCCGTGGCTCTACATCATCCTCGGCGACGAGAATAACCTCGACATGAAGTCGCTCGAGAAGATTGCGCCCGTCAAGCGCGTCGCTACAGAAGAAATATTCACTTTTTAAACCAAATAACACTATGGCAACAACACCAGATTTCAAGTATGCTCCTATGTTCCAGATGGGCAAGGACACTACCGAGTATCGCCTGCTTACCACCGAGGGCGTAAGCACAGGCGAGTTCGAGGGTAAGACAATCCTTAAGGTTTCGAAGGAAGCGCTCACACTGCTCTCTCAGCAGGCGTTCCACGATGTAGAGTTCATGCTCCGTCGCGAGCACAACCTGCAGGTGGCTCAGATTCTCTCCGACCCTGAGGCATCTGAGAACGACAAGTACGTAGCTCTGCAGTTCCTCCGCAACGCCGAGACAGCTGCTAAGTGCATCCTGCCTTTCTGCCAAGACACCGGCACCGCTATCATCCACGGCGAGAAGGGACAGCGCGTATGGACCGACTTCGAGGACGAAGAGGCTCTCTCACGCGGTGTGTACAACACCTTCACCGAGGACAACCTACGCTACTCGCAGAACGCTCCGCTGAACATGTACGACGAGGTGAACACACGCTGCAACCTCCCTGCACAGATCGACATCGAGGCTGTAGAGGGCGACGAGTATCGCTTCGTAATGGTGGCTAAGGGCGGTGGCTCTGCCAACAAGACATACTTCTACCCGATGACCAAGGCTACCATCCAGAACGAGGGCACACTGCTCCCCTTCCTCGTAGAGAAGATGAAGAGCCTCGGTACAGCGGCTTGTCCTCCGTACCACATCGCATTCGTTATCGGTGGTACATCGGCTGAGAAGAACCTCCTCACCGTTAAGCTCGCTTCTATCAAGTACTACGACTCGCTGCCTACAACAGGCGACGAGACTGGACGCGCCTTCCGCGACATCGACCTCGAAGAGAAGCTCCTCAAGGAGGCTCACAAGATCGGTCTCGGCGCACAGTTCGGCGGCAAGTATCTTGCTCACGACATCCGCGTAATCCGTCTGCCACGCCACGGCGCAAGCTGCCCGATCGGTATGGGCGTTAGCTGCTCGGCTGACCGCAACATCAAGGCTAAGATCACTAAGGACGGTGTGTTCCTCGAGAAGATGGACGCTAATCCTTCTGAGCTTATTCCGGAGGAACTCCGTCGTCCGGGCGAGGGCACAACAGGCATCGAGATCGACCTCGACAAGGGTATCGACGCAGTACGTGCAGAGCTTTCTAAGTATCCGGTTAGCACACGCGTTAACCTCAAGGGCACTATCATCGTAGCTCGCGACATCGCTCACGCTAAGCTTAAGGCTCGTCTCGACGCAGGCGAGGAGATGCCGGCTTACTTCAAGAATCATCCTATCCTGTACGCTGGTCCGGCTAAGACTCCGGAGGGTTATCCTTGCGGTTCTATGGGTCCGACAACAGCCAACCGTATGGACCCGTACGTAGACGAGTTCCAGGATCACGGCGCTTCGCTCGTGATGATCGCTAAGGGCAACCGCTCACAGATGGTGACAGACGCTTGCAAGAAGCACGGCGGCTTCTATCTCGGCACTATCGGCGGCGTTGCAGCTGTTCTCTCACAGAGCTCTATCAAGAGCATCGAGTGCGTAGAGTATCCGGAGCTTGGCATGGAGGCTATCTGGAAGATCACTGTTGAGGACTTCCCTGCTTTCATCCTCGTTGACGACAAGGGCAACGACTTCTTCCAGCAGCTGAAGCCCTGGTGCCCTAACTGCAAGTAATCCCAGGGGGTGCACTTGTCTCCGCTCGGCTTTGCCGCTTGCCAGAGCAAGAAGTGCACCAACCAAGCAACAGTGCACTAACCAAGCAACAGTGCACCAACCAAGCAATAACTGCATACAAACATACGACTCCCACAACCCGCTTAAGGTTATGGAAGTCGTTTTTTATTCGTAATACATTATATATCTAATCACTTCACGAGCACCTTTGTCGTTATGTTGCCACGCTTCACGATGTTTATGCCCTTTTGTGGAGCGTTCAAGCGGCGACCATTTACGTCGTAGTACTCCGCTGCGATGTTGTCCGTTGTCGAAACCGCATCAATACCACTTGC
>NZ_JH379338.1:2700-3111 GCF_000235885.1 Leyella stercorea DSM 18206 | reverse complement strand
CGTTCTGTGTGTCGAAGTTAGAAAGGTCGAGGAAGGTGAGGCTATAACATTGGAAGAACATAAAATCCATATTAGTTACGCTCTGTGTGTCGAAGTTAGAAACATCAATGGAAGTGAGGTTGCCACAATCACCGAACATACCGTACATATTAGTCACGTTCCGTGTGTCGAAGTTAGAGACATCAATGGAAGTGAGGTTGCCACAACCAATGAACATATTATGCATATTAGTTACGTTCTGTGTGTCGAAGTTAGAGACATCAATGGAAGTGAGGTTGTTACAACTACCGAACATATAACCCATATCTGTCACGTTCCGTGTGTCGAATTTTGAGAGTTCAAGGGAGGTAAGTCTATAGCAACAATGGTACATTCCTCGCATATTCGTTACTTTATCTGTATTGAATTTAG
>NZ_JH379338.1:2129-2623 GCF_000235885.1 Leyella stercorea DSM 18206 | reverse complement strand
TGTCACGTTCCGTGTATCAAACTTAGAGACATTGAGGGAGGTAAGGCTATTACAACCATAGAACATAGCATACATGTCCGCAACATTCTGGGTATTGAAATTGGAAACATTAAGCGAGGTGAGATTGCTACACCCTCCGAACATTCCTCTCATATTCGTTACCTTCTCTGTATTGAATTTAGAGACATCAATAGAAGTGAGGCTACTACAAGTATGAAACATAGCCCACATACTTGTCACATTCTGTGTATCAAACTTAGATACATCAAGGGAGGTGAGATTGCTACAACCTTCGAACATGCTCCCCATATCCGTCACATTTTGTGTTCTAAACTTAGAGACATCAAGTGACGTAAGACTATTACATTTATAGAACATAGCAAGCATATCTGTCACATTCGCTGTGTTAAAGTTAGAAACATTAAGGGAAGTGAGATTGCTACACCTACCGAACATTCCACTCATATTCGTTACTTTATCTGTATTGAATTTAG
>NZ_JH379338.1:1412-2119 GCF_000235885.1 Leyella stercorea DSM 18206 | reverse complement strand
TACTTTATCTGTATTGAATTTAGAGACATCAAGGGAAGTAAGGCTACTACAACGGCTAAACATAGCCCTCATACTTGTCACATTCTGCGTTTTAAAATTAGAAACATCCAGTGAGGTAAGGCTACTACAACCACTAAACATTGCCCTCATACTTGTCACATTCTCTGTGTTCAGATACCCTATACCTTCAATAGTGGTTAAATCTTTACATCCAAAGAACCAGCTGTAACAATTTGTGGGACGTGCATTGGCAAAAGAAGCATCAAAGACTACCTTCTTAATGTTGTTTTTGTTATAGAGGTCCTCAGTACCATCACCATCATACCAAGCAGGATTAGTCTCACCCTCATTCAGCGAGAACGCTCCTGCGGGTTTGTTAGCATCGTGCTTGAAAGTCAGCGTTCCGGCTGCATTATCTAACACGACATACGACTCTGCTGTTTGAGCGAACATATTGCTACCACATACGGGTAGACAGATCGCAATTGCAAGCAAAAAGCGAACAATTCGGGGGTAAAATTTTGTTTTCATAATTATTGGATTTTATATTAATAGTTTTGTATTGTATTTTTCTGTTGTAAATAAAGTAAAGTTATTAGTGTCCCCCGATTTTAATGGGACACTAATGAAACGAACAAGACAGCACCCTCTACTTCACGAGCACCTTTGTAGTTCTGTTGCCACGCTTCACGATGTTTATGCCCTTT
>NZ_JH379338.1:0-1251 GCF_000235885.1 Leyella stercorea DSM 18206 | reverse complement strand
CCACTTGCTGCCTTATACGTGAAATAGCCCGTGGTGTAGTTTGCCATCTCCTTACCCACCTTGTTTTCATCATAAGGCACAGCACCCACAAGTTTCTCACAACCACTAAACATCCTTTCATAGTATGAACAAGCAGTAGTCACAAACTTATCACTTGCATAGATTGTGGCGAGGTTTACACAACCATAGAACATACCGTACATATTAGTCACGTTCTGTGTGTCGAAGTTAGAAAGGTCGAGGGAGGTGAGGCTACTGCATCCCTTAAACATAGTCCACATACTCGTCACATTCTGTGTATCAAACTTAGAGACATCAAGGGAGGTAAGATTACTGCAGTTATTAAACATATAATCCATATCTGTCACGTTCCGTGTATCAAACTTAGAGACATCGAGTGAGGTAAGGCTACTGCAATCACCGAACATATAATACATATCCGTAACATTCTGTGTTCTAAACTTAGAGACATCAAGGGAGGTAAGGTTGGTACAAGATGCAAACATGGATCTCATGCTCGTCACTTTCTCTGTGTTAAGATATTCAAGACCCTCGATAACTGTTAAATCTTTACATCCCACAAACCAAAAACAACAATTCGTTGGGCGAGCATTAGCAAAAGAAGAATCGAAGACAACTTTCTTAATATTGTTTTCATTATACCCGGTATGATCACCTGCCATTGCATACCAAGCGGGATAAAGCTCACCCTCATTCAGCGAGAACGCTCCTGCGGGTTTATTTGCATCGTGTTTGAAGGTCAGCGTTCCGGCTGCATTATCTAACACGACATACGACTCTGCTGTTTGAGCGAACATATTGCTACCACATACGGGTAAACAAATAATAATTACAAGCAAAAGGCGAGCAATTGGGGGGGGGTAAAAGTTTTGTTTTCATAATCGTTTGGTTTTATAATTAATAGTTTTGTATTGTATAAAGAATATTATTCTGTTGCAAATAAAGCAAAATGTATTAAGACCAACAATATATTTTAGTTAAGATTTTTAAAATAGTCGAAATTATCTACCATATCTTCCATTTTCAGCGTAGCGCGTTGCGTATCAAAGGGATAAGGGCTGGAAGATACAGGTTGCATCTACCAGGATTTGAGCGTATCTTCCATCAAATCATAGGAGGGTATAGCATTCTTGCTATACCCACGCAGACACTATCCATAGGAGGGTATAGCATCCTGCTATACCCACGCAGACACCATCCATAGGAGGGTATAGCATCCTTGCTATACCC
>NZ_JH379337.1 GCF_000235885.1 Leyella stercorea DSM 18206 | reverse complement strand
CGTAGTAGAACGTCTTACCGCCATGGGTTACGAAGTGGAAAGCCTTAACTATTATGCAAAGGCATATCCCGAACAGCCCGAAGCACCCCGAAAAGATGAGTACGACACCACCGAAGAATACGAACAGGCACAGAGCGAGTTCGAACAGGATTTGAACGATTACACGGAAGAATGCGAAGAAATCCGTACCCGAAGTGAAGCAGGTGAAATCATCCTTTATTTCCGTATTGAGAGCAAGGACATCGTACTCTGTTATGTTCCGAAAGTTACCTGTACTACCAATGACACAAAACAGGAGCAGACGCTTTCACCGGTAGAGAAGTTGGAAAAGCAAGACAAACGCAACAAGGAAATTGCCCTTGAAAAGACTGTAGAGGACACAAAAAAACAGATTTTGGAGGTTGATATGTCCGATTGCAAGTTTGGGCAAGACGAGGACAAGATGATTTATTTCTTCTTGCTATCATCCCTCCGCAAAGAGCATTTCGAAGCGGTAGGTATCGAGGGAAAAAAGCCTTATTCCTACCTTACAGATGAAGAAAAGATAAACATCATTGCCAACCTCACGAGCAAGCAGAAAGCGATTATTCGCAGGGATTTTCTAATTGCTAATTTCAAGAACGCATACGGCAACAATGCCACTGCATCCCTCTTGCTTGACTTCGCACAAAAACATATGCCCGACCTGTTGGCAGACATCAAGAACGGACATAATGAAGTGTATGAGAAGCGTCACCAACGTATCGAAGAGAAAAAAGCCGTTCTTTTGGTGCAGGAACAAGCAAAGCAGGAAGCGGAGCAATCTGACAAACAGCAATCCGAAGTAGGGATGCAGACCGAAGAACA
>NZ_JH379336.1 GCF_000235885.1 Leyella stercorea DSM 18206 | reverse complement strand
AACCGTGACCACTATACTAACAAATAAAACAGCATAAGCTATGGCAAGAACAAAAGATGCAGTCTTGACTCCTGAGCAAAAGGAGCTGGTGGAAAAAGAGTATTTGGATTTTGTTAAACCATCTACGTATGGCAACAAAGCCAATCCAAGTAGTTGTAATTCTCTCTATGATGATGTAGAGAACCCAGAGTTGAGAGCAATTGTAGAGAAAGTTGCTGCAACAACTCCCTATAGAGAGGAAACATCAACGAACGAGGCTCAATCGCCACCGAATCCGCAGAAGCGCATCAGTGGCAAGCAGCGCAAGGCGACACTGGAGGAGTATCAGCAGACATTCCTCCAAGTTCCAAGGATTGACGACCGCAAGCCGGTCTTCGTCAGTTCCGATGTACGAGACCGTCTTGATCGTGTCGTCCGCATCCTCGGAGGGAGACGCATGAGCGTATCGGGCATCATCGAGAACATCGTGCGCCACCACCTAAGCCTTTATGAAGAGGACTTCGAGGCTTGGCGCAAATTATGAGAATTAAGGTCTGCGACCTTGGACGTGGATAGCTGAAAGGCTGTAGTTCCAACTAACGTGTTCTGAGAGGGAGCGAGGTTATGTTTTGGGAACCCCAAAACGCCTCGCTCCACCATGAGGGCGGAGGAATTTTGCTCCCAACGGTCGCAGAAAGTGAGTGTACCAACTGTAATCAGTATATAGAATGACAAACATACAGGAACAGGACAAGAGAAAGGGCGGAAGACCGCCCACAGGCAAGGTTCGCAAGCTGTCGAAGTCTGTCACGGTGAAGTTCTCGAAGCCAAGCTACGAGGCATTGAGGCTGAGGGCGAGAAAAGCCAACCGCAAGTTGGCGGAGTACATTCGTGAGTCCGCCTTGAACGGCGAGGTGGTCAGCAGACACAACGCAGAGACGGTAGCCATCGCCAAGAACCTCATTGGCATGGCGAACAACCTCAACCAA
>NZ_JH379335.1 GCF_000235885.1 Leyella stercorea DSM 18206 | reverse complement strand
GGTGCTACATTCTACAAGCTTCTCACCCGTGAGACACCACCGCCAGCTTCTGACCTGGTAAGTGACGATGAACTTTTGGAGAACAAACTTCGTGAAAAGGGAGTGTCTGACAATCTTATCAAGGTTGTCACCGAGGCGATGTGTCCGAATGTAAGAAGACGAACACAGAGCATAAGGGAATTCAAAGGCAACCTTGATTGCATAAAGAGCGAGACGCAAGCGACAATTAACGTTACATCGGATGATACTATTGCAGGCACCGGTAAAGAGGAAACAATAGTCACGTCAGCAGAAGATTTTAAGAAGGCAGAAAATGTGTCAAAAAGTCCTGTGTTTACTGAAGATGCAGCAGAAAATACGGAGAACAAAGCTAAAAATGAAGATGACATTTCTTTAAATCATTCCATCTTCAATTTCAAAGGACGAGTAGGACGTGTACCCTATTGGTTGGTGGTGTTCTCTATATATGTTATAGGACTTTTCTTTTTTGTATTAGAGGAAACAATGCGAAGCATCGATGTGCAAGTTGAAAATAGTGTATTAAGCACGATGATGCTGGTGTTGTTGGTATTGTATTTCTATGTAGTGTTGGCTGTTGGAGCAAAACGTTGTCATGACTTAGGACATTCAGGATGGTTCCAAATGATTCCATTCTATGGCTTTGTAATGCTATTTGGTGCAGGAGATTGTGATGGCAATGAATATGGAGAGCGTAGAGATGGAATTTCCAAAAAGAGTTTGAAACTTTTAGGCAAGATTGTCGGTGGAATATTTGGAATATCTTTGTTTTTTATATTTATAGCAAATAGAGGTAATTCTGGAGTTATAGATGATACGTATGACTATCAGTATGACGCTACCGCTGATACAACAGCTGTAGATACAACAGCGGAAGGGTACTATGATATTGCTGAATAGCCTATTATTAGGTATTTTTATTTTAATAAAATTAGTCAAAATGAAAAATATTTTTTCTGTAATATTAATGATGTTTGCCATTCTTGCAATGGTAAGTTGTGACTCGCTCAATCCATCAGAGCGGCTGATGGTTGGTAAGTGGTATTATTCAGAAAGTAGTATGTATAATGATGGAAATAAAGCTACAGTAGAAAGTAATTATGAATATCATGATGACAAAACTTATATCAGCAACGGCACCGTGCGGTTAGTTTATGACGTGGATGGTGTGCAGGAAGTTGTGATGTTATCATTGGCTGAAAAAGGGACATGGAGCATAATCGACAAGATGCAAAATACAAATACCACTGATGTTGACATCAAAATTGTAGATGTCTCATTTCAAGGAGAAAATCTGACAGATGATAGAACTGTTATACAGGAATTAGTTGCTTCAGAGAAGAAACGTCTGTATTATGATATGGTTATACCTTGGAAAAAAGAATGGATGGGTGAAAGTTCAGATCGAATAATAACTCTAAATGAAACAACGTGTGTGACAGTCGACAAAGACGGAAATAAGACTGAAAGGCGTAGAATAAAATAGGAAAGGCAAACGATAAGGATTTTCTTCCTGTCGGCACGATGTAGAACGGCAAGTATAAAGTATCATATATGGATATAAACAACAAATTAATGTTGCAAGCAGGAACTATCTTGCATGGAACATACAAGATAGAGAAGATACTCGGACAAGG
>NZ_JH379334.1 GCF_000235885.1 Leyella stercorea DSM 18206 | reverse complement strand
TGCAAGCCATAGCTGACGCCAAAGTCTCACAAAAGTCGGTCTATTACGAACATACGAATTATATCCGTAACAAATATTTTTGCATTGATGCAGACCAGGTAGTGGTCGTCATCAATGATGAAAAATACAATGACTTCAACGGCTATTGCCAAGGACTGCATTTTCTTGAAAGCAACAGGAAAAAGCGTGTGAGTATTGATGATGTGAAAATTGATGATTTGAATTGCGTCAAGTCCATCCATGTGACACAAAGTTATATTGAAAAATGAAACAACTGAATCTCATACGAAATCTGTTTTCTGTGGCCGTGATGATTACTCTTGCGTGCAACGTATCTGCCCAAGTGTCCATCCGCGACAGAATACAAATAATGGATAGGGATATATTCAATTATCCGGAATCAACAGAAGCTCCTTTCAAAACAAAGAAAAGCAAGACAAACAGAATTGTCTATTCGGACAGGACTGGAAATCAAAGTTATGAAGACCCGTATTTCCAGCGTAAGCGGTCTTCACACGGGATTGGCACACCCTATTACATAGTAGGTGAAAAGAACGGAACCTACAAGCTCGTTCAGGCTGACCCAGACATTACTGGCAAGCCCAAGTCGATAATAGGTTTCCTGTATAACAGCAAGAGACACTTTAAGGAATCCCGTAAAGTCAATTATGCCGGATGGATACCATCGGAAAATGTACTGATGTACGACCATGCCCGTATCAATCCCCGCAACAACCAGCCGATAAGGTACCGTATAGGCATAAACAGCATTAACAAGCTGTTCGATATCCATCAATTCTTCAATGGAGATACCCTGAAAATATACGGAGAGCCGTTTTTGAAAACAACAACGGATGCGGTAGTTGTCAGCGGAGAGGTTGTTTACCTATACAAGTTGGACAAGAGCGGCAAATCCGCATTGATTTCCAATGTTCCCGCATTATCAGACAGTACCAAACGCTTTTTAGGGTGGGTTCCCGCTGACCTTCTTGCAGAAGTCGGCCAAAATGAGGTGTATCATATTGATTATTCACGATACCGTGATTCTTTGTTGTGTGCTGTCAACCTAATGTATCCCGATACGTTGGCATTACATAATGCGAATATTCAGGGTACGATGTTGTTCAACCTGGATGGAAACCCGGCAGGGCCTATAACGAATGGGAATATCCGGCTGAACTATCCTTTGTCCGTCTGGGACAAGAACTGGAATAAGATTATCAATATCAAAGGCGGAGACATCATGGTTTCCGATGTCCGAAAGATGGAAGCGGAAAACAAAAACGTGAACATACATGTACTGTTCAATGATGCCGACCTGCCTTATCTATCCCCATATATCAATGTGCTACAGAACCTAAAGCTGAAAATGAAGCCCGGATATGACTACACTTTCTCGGCAACTTGCATATCCTCCAACGGAGAAAACAGACATTTGGCCCCAACCAAGGACTTTTCAGCCTGGCTCGACTATATCAAACAATCCATTTCTTTCAAACGGAAAAATGAGCAAGAGGAACAATCATCGTTTTACGGTTTTGGCGGGGCTATCAAACAAATCTCCCGTTATGATGACGAAAGCCGTTTCAGCAACAATGTATTTGTCATTTTAGGGTCAAAGCAAACTTTATCCTTGCACGAGCAACAACTCTTGTGGCTGGCAACCCAACCGGCAAGGCTTCTGTTTGTCCAGATAGACAGAGCGTCAGGCACTTCTTATCAGGACTTCCTATTGCAGGCCAAATCCATTCTGGACAGCCATTCTACGAAATACATAGACCATATATCCAATTATATCGCAGACAGCAGACTGGTAAAGACGGAGCTGTTCAAGAACATAGAAGCTACGGATGCCAACTTATACCTGTACGATGCTCCATACAACAGCCTTACAGTAGGAGGAATCTTATTCCCTAAAGGTCGAAACAAGCTGGAAAGCAACGCTTTGGAAACAGCCTTGGATTCCGTATTATGGCAATCTTTCGAAACGGACAGCCTAATGTTGCACTCACTTAAAGATTATGAGCGAAATATAGGTGTCCTAAGAAGCCGTCCCACATCCGAACTGACGCATATATTCCATCATACGGAAAATCCTGACAGTATGAGCCTTGACGATATAGATAGAAACAGCGTGAATGACACCTACTATATAAAGGCCTCCGTAGCGGACAGTATAATGGACGGGTACGAATATGGATATCTACTCGATGACAAGGAAGTGATGGAACTGCTGCAAAGCTACAGGGGACTGCTCCCGGAGTTCTCAGATAACATAGGGAAAAAGGAGCTAAGAGTGCTTCGCAAGCAATTTAACCGGCAAAAGAAAAGCATAAACAGAAGTTTCTATCGAAAAGTATTGCCCAGAAATCCATATTTGGCTCAAATCTTCTATTGTAAGACGGGAGTCATGGCCAATGACAGCCTTTTAAATTCAACAAAGGTGAAGAAACTAAAGAAAAGAAAGGTTGAACTGACGGACTTTAATAGTGGCTATACAACCCTGATTTCAAAGATGAAGAGACTGGAAGACATATATCAACGCAACCTTTTCAGACCTGTATTCATCGCCGGCAAGAAATATTATTTTATTCCGAAACAATTAATACTGTAAATAAAATGGAACCAACAAGAGAACAACTACAGGCAGAGATTCTTGAAATCCTATATCAGAAGTGCCTCCAGAAGCCAATATGGGTATCTTGTGCAGAAATATTTTGGAGCATCAGCAACCTCAAGGTATCAGAACGGAGTGTCAAGGACGTTCTTGACTGGCTGGTAAAAAACGACCTTGTAATTTATCAAGCGGATAAATACCAGATTGCCAAGCGCGAATTTATGGATATATCAAGACGTAAGGCTCTTGAGAAAAAAGAGACCGAAGAAAATGCCGAAGTCCGGACTGTGGAGTATGGAACATCCATTCCGCCTCACACGATGAACCATCATCCATGGCTTGAACGAGAGTACCAACAACCTGTCGCAAAATCATCAAACACAATGTTTGCCATCATAGCATTAATAGCCTTTCTGATCAGCGGCACACTTGTTGGCATACTCCTGTTCAACAGCTTCGCAACGGAACGGCGCAATAATGCAGAACTGACATACCTTCCGGACAGCATACAGGTTCCCTCGTTACAAGTTAGCACGCCCGGATATATCCGTGACGCATATACGACCAACCGCAACTTCAAGAACATCCAAACTTCGCTGGAGACACAGCAACGGATTAATTCTGAACTTATGGATATCTGCAAGGCACAACAATCCCAGATTAATATACTGACAACTTGCTCCAAACAACAAGCGGCGGACATCGAACATTTGGAAAAGGAACGGAAGATCTACACATGGATGATTGCCCTTGCACTCCTGGTATTAAGTTCATTGCTCATCTGCCGATA
>NZ_JH379333.1 GCF_000235885.1 Leyella stercorea DSM 18206 | reverse complement strand
TGTCTTTTTTTAAATAAGGTTGACACCCTAAAGTCAACAATTATGAAAAAGAAAGAAGAACAACTCCAAATTTCATTGGATCGCGTTAAACTTCAGAAGCACGTTTACGAGCTTTGTCGTATTCAAAAACTTACAATTAATGAAGTAAGAAAAAAAACAGGCCTTGGGATGGGTACTATTTACCGTTATCTTCATACCTTTGAGGAAGAAAACCCCAAATTGGTAGAACAGATGAAAAAACAAGGTCCAAACATCATTCCTGAAGACTACAAGAAACTTCAAGAGGAGGTTCTCCGCCTCAAGTGTGAATTAAAGCGCGAGAGGCTACGTGCCGACTTTTATGAGGAGATGGTTGCATTCGGCAAGGAAGTCTACGGCATCGACTTAAAAAAAGCTGGCACCAAGTAGTCGGTAGGCTCCATGAGCGTGATCTGAAGGCTTATGCCGTCAGATCGCTCTGTGGGCTACTTGGTGTAACGACCCAGGCCTACTATAAGCATGATGACACCCAGATGCGTAAGATAGCAGCAGAGGCATTCGTCGTTGAGTTTATCAAGCGCATCCGTGAGCGCGACCGTGGAATAGGCGGTGGCAAGCTTTGGCGTATGTACCAGAAGGAGTTCGGCGAAGACCACTCCGTTGGCTACAACCGTTTCTATGACATTGTCGAGAAGTACGGGCTAAAGGTACGCAAACGCCGCAGAAGAGCAAAAACCACAGATTCCAACCACGACCTCCCGACCTATCCGAATCTTGTCAAGGATCTTATCCCCATTCGTCCGAACCAACTATGGGTCAGTGACATAACATACATGATAGTCTACGTTGACGAGA
>NZ_JH379332.1 GCF_000235885.1 Leyella stercorea DSM 18206 | reverse complement strand
ATTTTCACAAGTTGGTTGAACTCAAGGTCCCATATCATGGAACCAAAGTCTTCTCGGCCGATAACTTCCCCATGGTGAGAAAGAATCAGTAGCATGATGTGTTGGGCTATCGATTCCTGATAGGAACACCTTTGCAATTTCTTGGCAACAGCCGATTGCAATTGTAATGGCATTTTCAGGTAAGTCATACTATTCTTTTATTTTATTCTATTTCGCAAATATACTCTTTTCCTTGTTAGATGCCAATAAAATGCTCCTAAAAATTTGACGGTTTCAGAAATAATTCATATATTGCGTACGGTCACAAAACCAAAAGAGAGCTATAAAAAAAGTATGATATTAAAAAGTAAATTCTATGGCAATCTACAATTATGGAATTGGAGGCAACGAAGTAAAAGTCGATGCGAACGAATCCATCGCGGAAATCCCCTCCAACCGAACTTTGATAGTTCAAAAACTGACAGATGAAGCTCCTGCAGCTCCGGAAAGCGTGTATGGTTTGGAAACCATTGAAGATGTGTTCCAACGTTTTGAACCAACAGTTGACTTATGCCACGTGGATGCGGAAGGTAATGAAATCAAGGAAATCATGACATTCACCGGACTTGGAGACTTCGGAGCCAAGAAGATTAAAGAGAAGAGTGATTTCTTGAGTAAACTTGACATTGAGAAAGAGCAGGGTGTCAGAATAACTCGCCAGCTTACTTCCAACCGCGCTTTACAGAAAGCACTTGAAAATCCGGAAGTCAAAAATGCCATTATGGACGTGATTGAATCATCAATCGAGGAGATTCTGGCAAATCAAAAGAAAGTAGAACTTTAATCTTTTACTAAGATGAAGCAGGAAACTCAACAACAGACAGCCAGTACGACAACCTCACAGAAAGTCGTATCACAACAGGCGCAAAAGTCATCTGCATCGGCAATAGACAAACTCAAAGAATTTGGTGGCTTCGCTTTTCTTGAAAATATCATAGATGGGTATTCCAATCTTAATCCGGCACGAAAGGCCCGTCGCAACATCTTCCTCACGGATGAACAGTGGGAAAATGAACGTAAGGCCTTGGTTAATCGCTTAAGCGTATGGCTCAAACTCTTACGTGAGAATGACACTGCCGAACAAATGCGGGACAAGGCCAAAGAAACCGCAGAAAACGCCGAGAACCTTCTTAATCATAACTTGAAGAATGCTCTTGCCAGGACACGGGAACTTGAAAGCGCATATCGCACTATTGCGTTCTTTTACAAGAACACGGAAAGTGATAAGGTGAAGAATGTCACCATTGTCAATGCGACCATGGAGCAGCTTCAGGATTTGGACAATACCATTTTCGCTGACCACATTAGCAACGAACTCAAACAGAATTTTGACCGTCTTGACCTGCGTCGCAACTACTCCTTGCTTGTCGTTCCTGGATATATAGGCTCAAATGCCATTTTGGATAAGTGGTCTAAAATGGCATACGAGAACAAGGCTTTTCTTGTTACAGACTTCCAAGACCTTGAAACTCCGGACGATGTAGTAGATATATTCTTCAATGCCAATCATACGAGTGGAGATGTGTTCAAATCGAATACTATTATGACCTGTAACTGGTTGCTTGGTCGTCAAAGAGAGGAAAGCGTTGGAGAAGAAGAAAATCTTTATATCCCGCCATCTTCTTCACTTGCCGGAAAAATATACAACACCTTAATGTCTCAGGTAGTAGCCGGAAAGAAATTTGGTGGACTTAATGAAGTAGAAAGTGTACGCTTCGACCTTCGCAAGAGCGAGATTTCCGAGCTTGAACGTATGGGTCTTGTGCCGATGGTGAACGAGTACAGCAAGGTTATGGCTTTCTCCGCCAAGACATTATTTAATGGAGATAATCTTGGCTTGCAGACCTACTCCGTAGTTCGTGTATTCGACTATATAACGAAGGTACTGATTGACTTCCTGAACCGTCGGGCATTTGAAAATTGGACTACTCGCACGGAAGCAGATTTACGTGGTCAGGTTGTGAAATTCCTCGATAGTGTAATGGGCCCGAACAAGCTCATCGAACGCTTCAAGGTTATGAAGATTGAACAAGACCCGAATCAGAAAGACCGTGTGCTTCTTGATATTCACATCACACCGTATTTCCCGGCAAAAAGCTTCGTGATACAGCTTGCCGGTCATAAAGGCGATAATCCGGAAGATGCTATTTGGGAAAGCGAATATCATCAAGAATAGTATTGAATAATTTTAAATTTACAGATGGGCATA
>NZ_JH379331.1 GCF_000235885.1 Leyella stercorea DSM 18206 | reverse complement strand
GAGCCGTGACACAGTTCTGTTTACACTACCTACTGAATCTTCCTCCTTTTCTTTTGTCTTGGAAAATTGTCTATGAAGATTCTGATACAAAAAAAGAGCCCACTGAAAAGATGCAGCAGGTTCTATACTTGTCATGTAGAGTTATAGCATTAAGCAAATAGGGAGAACACATCAAAAGTGTTATCTGCTAATTTTAAAGCTCTACAATTTTTGTGTAAGATTGATATTTACCATTCATTTCTATTTGCCAACCACCCAGAAGCAATATCAACAATCTCTGGGTTGCTGCTCTGTGATGCCTGTTTTAACCATTTCAAAGCTTTCTTCTTGTTTTTCTTCAATCCATGATAGCCTTGTGCATATCTGACACCAATAGTAAGCCCTGCTGATTCGTCTCCTTTATCAAAGGCTTGTTCGTACCACAATATTGCTTCCTTCATGTCAATTGGAGTACCCAATCCTTCCTCATAAAAGTGACCAAGTTTTATCATGGATGGCACGTCACCAAAGAGTACCGCAGGATTTGTGTAAAGTTTTAAGGCTATACCCATATCTTTTGGTAAACCAGCTTCGCCATTTTCATAAAATTCTCCAAGGTCATAATCGAAGTAAAAGTCCATTTTGTTATGAACCATTATCATATAAGGAACAGCTTCTTCGTTTCTGTCATTATCTAAGAGCCATTTTGCTATTAAAGCCTGGTCAAGTATGGTTCCATTATTGGCAGATTGTACAAAATTGTTCCAGTTATTCACGACTTTGTCTTTGTTCTCACTATAATATTTAGAAAAGACAAACCCTATTTGAGAAGGGCATAGTCTCATCCATTCTGCTGCTGTTGGAATGTTTAAATTGATTTCCATAATTTATTTGTTGATTTATTTTGTTTGATTGTTGTTATTCTCTTTTGTTTATAACCTCCTTGTTTGCTAAGGTGGTAGACCTCTATGAGCAGTTAAGTTGCTGTTACTTGAAAGTTCGTTTCTCAAAGAGATTTCCCTCTTTCCTGAATGTTTGGGGCATAATTTATAAGGAAATAAACACCCCTCTTTTAAATAATCTGTTCTCATAAGAATGTATTTTTACCATCTTTCGTTTTTTTATTTGTATATTTGTCTTAGGGTTAAACCTTACTATACCTTTATCTTCTTGCAGTCGATAAAGGATATGTTATAATGATATAGGTGTAATTTCTTTGTCTCTATAATATATAATATGTGTATGAAGTTTTTACACCTCTTAAATGAATATTTAAGGTATCTCATTACTGAAAGGAATGAGTACAAGTAAGTTTATCCACAAGTGATTTTATAGCAAAACCAAGGATATTCCAAATTTCTGCAATATACTGATTAAATGCTTATAATCTCTTCTCTTTTTTGACTTACCTATGAGATTGTTGACTTCCTTCAAAGATACATTTATGGTCTTATTCTGTTTCCCCTCTACTATCATCTGGGGAATATAAGGAAATCTCTGAGATAACCTTTCAATTTGACTGACAACTCTTTTACCGTTATTGAGTTTCCTTACCTTGTCTCTCCAATCAATATGCTCTTCTGGAATATCAAGAATGTTCTGGTTAAAATACTTCTCTAATGTCTGTATAAAATCTCTGTTGTGGTCATCTGTATAAAACACATTAATGTCCATGTCTTGTCTGATGGCTATTCTTGTTATTAGCTGAACATACTCCCAAAGCATATATCTTGTAAGAGTAGTGTTTGTCAGGAAAGCTTTGTTGAATTTTTCTGAAGATGTTGAAACAGGAAGAGACCATTTGCCAAGGAGGATGATGTTACTGTAGTCCTTAAAGTCATTTACTGCCTTACTCTCTGCACTTCCGTAATAGATAATACTATATATGTCTTGTGGGATATTCGCTTTAGTCAGTTCGTCAGAAAGTAAAGTAACAAGAGTAATATCATTACTATTCTGAGTATCACTTGTTATCCCCTTATCATCACCTTTAAAATCATTCCAACAAGCGATGAGAGTCTTTCCTTTTACACTTGAAAGAATAGCGATTACGGATTGAACCATACTCTTTATTAACTCCTGATGTTTGTTGTTTCTACGGTTAAGATTGGGAACATTAAAGCTATGGAAGTCTGCCTTGGCTCTGTATTTTTGAGGAATATCTATAAGTTTGTATATGCTTGAATCCTTAAAAAGAACATCGCCAGCTCCCTCCATTATCAATACGAGACTCTTTGTCGTTTGGAAATCGCAAGGAGAGAATTGGATTACTGCATCGCCTTGTACTTTTATCATGTTTGAATATTCACTCTCAACAATAGAGAGGGCTGTGTCTGTTTTTAGTAGCCCCAAGGTTGTTGCCGTGTTAAACCAAGCAGCATCAGAATGAGCTATGAATGTGTTATAATCCTTTCTCATCGCAACAAACTCTTTTGCCTTATACCCACCTTTACTATCATCTTCTCCTAGAACACCCAAATGTAGTTTAGATACAGAGGCATATTTTTGAATAAAACCAGGTATCTCGTCAATACAAATCCAACGGCGAGTATTAGGATTATTCATCAGCTTCTTCCAATCGCCATCAAAAGAAGACAGAGTAACACCATCTATATTGTAAAGCAGATATACTGGTGGGTATTCTGTATAAAGCCTTACGTTTGTCATTATCAACACTTTCTTCTTTGTTACTTCTTCTGGGTTATTGGCAAATTCATTCATAACATCATAATCTGTTTCAGAATGAATCTGCATCATATCATTTGCATCTAATCCTAATTTGGTCAGCAAGTCGAAGTATAAAGAGTTGGCGCTGACGATGGAATCAACAATAATCAGCATACCTTCCATATAGTGTGTCAAAATGAAGCGTTCCAACCAAAATGTTTTACCAGAACCACATCCTGTACTCAGAATAAAATTGCCTACATCATCAGGCAGTTCCACGCTACAATTCCTTAATTTAATTTTTAATTTGGTCATAAATATTGTTTGTTTTTTCTAATGAGAGTTTTGATTGGATAAAATGGCATATTTGACTATTGTATATTCCCCAAACTCCACTAAAAAGGGAGAATGGGGATATACTCTTTACTTGTAATCAATCTGAACTGTAAAATATTTGCTCGTTACCGTCAGCTCGATTTTACTAGGAAACTCATAGTTACTGTTAAAACCGTGTTTCCTTACCTCAGATGCAATTCTCCGCCAATACATATCTGCAACTTCCTTCATTGCAATATAGACATCAGGTTCACCGTTAATTTGAATTTTATCGGTGAATGTAGTATCGCTCATATCGAAAGCTGTAGAAGGTAGGTCAAGAATATACTTTACATCACTAGCACATACATACGATTTCAGTATTGTTCGATAAGGTACAGGCAGGGGACGAGAAAAAGATAGTTCTACACGAGCAGGAAATGGCAATGTTCCGATTTTGGTTTTGCTTCTCTCCTTGTAAAATACAAATCTCTTTCCCCAATCCGCTATAATCTGTTTGAGGACTTTTGAATAGTTGCCAACTGTAGTTGTGGCAATGTACATTTTGTTACCAATAAAAATGGTCTCATATTTTTTTTGTTTTAGCCTCACACATTGAAGAGACGTATGAGGCGGTTACGGTAGTCTCCATACTAGATTTATAACTTTATATTATTCTGACCCAAGAAGAATGAGAAGGCTTTGTCAAGAATCTGCTTACGCTTTTCATCTTTTCGCTGCACCTTAGTACTCTTGGCATTCTTAATCTCTGCAACTTCTTTGTTTGGGAGAGTATTGATAAATTCCTCCATCCTATCAGTAGCCCAACCAATCCCCTGTCTGTTGATTAATTTTACAAGGGACAAGACAATCTCTTTGGTAAACTCTTTCGTCTTTATGGTCTTGTCATCTCCCTCGCCAAATCTATCTTTAAGAGCCTTATGAATACGTTTGCCATATTCAATGTTTACGAAAAATTCACTCTCGTCACCGTTTGCAACTTGTCTTGCTGTGAGACGATCAGGTTTGAGTGTTGCCAGCTGACATGCAGCTTGATATTTATAACCTTTAGAAACAAGGTCATTTATCATCACCCAACCCTCATGCGTATTCACACCGTCTTCGATCTGACGCTTGGCTACCATATCCTGCGTTTTCCACTTTGAGACATTGATATTTATCTCAGTAAATGCTTTGGCAAAATTGTAATAGCCATCCTTATCCTTCATCGGAAAATGTCCCATGATGAGAGGCCACTCCTGTATCGTTTGCAAGAAGTCAACTCGACCATGACCATCCACCACTACAATACCATCAGAGTTTATAGGTTTGTCTTTGTTAGGATCTTTGGCAAATCGCTCTACTTTTATGCCAGCCTTATCTGCCATCTGAACTGTTATGACGATTAAGCTTTGTTGTGCGCCGTTTTCCAGAATCGAGCGACCAGTCTTCTGTTCGTCTGCACCATGAGTACGATTCACACCAAGACCATAAAATTCAACACCTGCATCTTTAAGTCCCTTCAAGTTCAAAGAAGCAACATCGCCATTCGGGAATGTTGAGACACTATTAGGATATTGCTCTTTAACACGCAGCATCTCATACTCGCAAAACTCTGTAAAATCCTTCAAGTTTGCCTCTTCATTGCTCACTTGGGTGTTTGTCTGCTCAACTGTCATGTTTCCCTTTTCTTCATTAATGGTCTTTACAGGCTCATTCTCAAATTCTTCTGCCATAATTCTTAAATTTTGTTTTGTTGTTAATAACTGCTGATGCGTTTTGTTTTGCCTTCATCAATTCAAGAGCCAAGTCCGCATCAATTACTATTACTTTACCATGCTGACTGATTGCTGGGTTTAAGATGCCACTGCTTTTAATTTTAGAAGCGGTAGATTTACATACCCCAAGCAGTTTAGCCAGTCCTGCCAATCCATAAACTAGATGTCTTTTGACCTTTGGAGGTTTGTCATGAGGATAGTCTGTAGGGGTCGCAAACATATCTTCAATCATTTCTTTCAAGTCACCCAGTGTTGCCTGGATGATTGGCTTGTTTTCTTTTTCCATTGATATTTTTGCGTGGCTTTAGTGCCTAATCGCAGTACAAAGTTATTAACGGATTTGGCGATTAAAGAATAAAATTATCCCAAGCGGATTGTTGCGGAAAACATTTCTTATTAACGGAAAAGTTAGAGGAAGTTACGGAAAATGTTTTCCGTAAAAAGGATGTCAGTTTGCACAAAATAAAGATGCTACATAACAAAAATAGCCATCGCTCGGAAAAGAACGACAGCTACGATATACGCTTCAAATATATAGCATGATTCTGAATTATGGGACTTACCCAAGTATAATGATTGATTGCTACTACTCACTCAGAACTTATTGTATAATGGGGGACTATCAGGGGGACTACTTAGTAAGATTTATGGCAAAGATACAATATTAGGCAAAAGCACAAGTTACAAATGGGTACAATCTTTCCCACGCAGAAATCAACAAAAACACTAAAAAAGACGGACAACAGCGCAATGTCAGCGTTAAACAAATATAAAAATGATATTGCGCAAAGAGGGGATCAAATAATATTGTTGTGTTTTTAACA
>NZ_JH379330.1 GCF_000235885.1 Leyella stercorea DSM 18206 | reverse complement strand
CATTTCTATGGTGCAATGCTCTACTTCGTCGGATTATTTCGCTATGTAACTCACTGATTATCAGTGCTGATATTTTACAAAACACCTCCACGTAACAAACGTGCAACAAAAATTTCCAAATAAAAAAGAGATAATTGCGTATTTGCAACTATAAAATTACAGCCCAAGCACCATTTCTGCATTTTATGTCTATTTTGAGAGTTTGACAACCAAGTTTCAAAAACAGCGTTTTTTTTGTATTCTTACTATCGTTTCTAAGTTTGATTTTGTCTTCACTTTATTTCATCCAAGTATGATTTAGAGTATGAAACAACTTCATTGTTATAATATAACTTAAGATTTCGTCATTGACCAAGCATTTCTAACAGAATGAGAAATTTCTTACATACCTTTGCATCACTTTCAACTTGCAATCACAAACAATGGTCATGATGAAATAGTCAAATTAAAACATCAACAGATTATGGAATCACGAACCAATCAAAGCGTTACTCCAGATGTTCAAGCACTCATGTTGGAGAACCTAAAACTCGCCAAGCGAGTAGAAGTGCTTGAAAATACCCTGTCAGCAGGTAAGGAAGTGCTGACTTTGGAAGAAGCTGCCCGATTTATGGGAGTGACAAAAAGTTCGCTCTACAAGATGACACATGAGCAGACCATTCCTTATTACAAGCCGAATGGCAAGATGGTGTATTTCGAGAAAGCGGAACTCTTGACATGGATTCGCAGAAATGCGATTGCGTCAAAGGCGCAGGTTTCAGAAGAAGCCAACCGTATCTTGAAAAATTTAAGTGTCAAGTAGCCATGAGGACAACAGAATATGAAGCCAAGAAAGAACAGGCAGTCAAACTGTCTGTCCTCTGGGCTAAGACAGGACTTCGTGAACTATCAATGAGGGATGCTGTCAATGATTACATTGAAGCAACTGGTGCAAACCATGCCATAGACAATGACGAACAAGCCATTTTGTATGGAAGACGTGCCGTTGCATTACGAGTAGGCATAGAGGCAATAAACAGTCTTAACAAAGATGAACTTCAACGCTTGGATAGAAAACTCATGGAGATTGTCAACGAGGACATGCCACGGCAACAGCATGGTCTTCACCGATGATTTGTTGTCCTTTCAGTCATTCACCATTTATAAACCAATCGGACATGGAAAGAAAAGAGATAGACAAAACTCGCCCTGTCACTTACTATTTGTCATTGACGGACGAACAACTGAATTTTCTCAGTAGCAACGAGGGAGGCATCAACAGAATACAATGTTTCCGCAGACTGCTTCACCACACGGCAACTGCCGATACCACCTATACCAAGCGTGGCATATCCAAACCACTAATGCAAGGACAAACTTGTGTATCTGCCCTTGAACTTTCAAAGGAATGGAACTGCAACCGAAAGACAGTTATCCGCTTCTTGAAACAGTTGGAACAGTTGGGTATCGTAACAATAAAAACTGATTGCCTTACCACCATTATGGATATGCGGTGCATAGCAGCGTGGAAGCATGTGGGTGAAACGGTTTATACAGCCAATGCCCTTTATAAGCGAGACAACGGCAAAGCGAAGTCGGAACAGAACCCGAACAAGTCTGTTTCAGATCCGACTTCTTTAACTTTGCCTCCTTCCACTTCAACAGAAATCACTCCTTCGGAAATGGAGCAAATCCATTCCTTGGAAGAAATCCCTGATGATGTGAGAGAGCAGTTGTTGGCGGAAGATATGGAGCAATTCCACGAACAACGTGAAATGTAACTTTCCGTTCATTCTTTTTTAGTTTTGGCATTTGCCTTCATGCTGTCAGTTTGCCAGTAAGAACGCAATGCCAAGACTTCATCAAAACCGTTTTAGAGCAATGATGGTACACAACAGAAGAGGCTTGCCTATATGTACGCATAATGTAGATGGGGAACATAATCCTCGGTATGGTTATCACCAACCGAATTATGCTCCGTCGGGCAAGCCCTCAGGAGGTCACCAGAGCAAGCTCATTTTATAAATTTCATTACCCCATCTAAGAAATAACATTATGCCAGAATACCAAGTGTTTCACCAACAAGCCGTCAAGTCGTTTTCGGCAGGTGAAGACAACGAACATCAGAGGCGTTGGACGGAATCCCAATGGGAAGCCAAAGCCTCCAACAAGAAGTTTAACTACGACAAGAGCCGTGCGCATCTCAACTTTGAGATAGTCAAGGGCAGTAAGATTGTACCTCTCGGCTCTTCTAAGCCCATTTTGGAGCGGTTTCAAGACCGTTTGGAAGCCACTGGTGCGGAAGACCCTAACAAAGGGCTTGAAACGCCCAAATACCGCATTGCCTGCAACATGATATTTTCGGGCGATGCCGACAGAATGCGAGAAATGGCTTTCGGAGACCAGAATGTGGAGCGAGCGAAAGGCGCAGACAACAGTCATGTCAAGCGCAAAGCGGAGATAGAATTGTGGGCAAAGGACATCTACAAGGCTGTTGCCGATGCATGGGGCGAAGACAACATCATTGACTTTTCCGTTCATCTTGACGAGTCTTCACCGCATATCCATTGTCTTGTAACGCCAATTATGTACGATGAGAAGAAACAGAAGATGCGTATCAAATACCGAGATACTTTTGGTGGTGACGCAAACAAACTGGATGCTATCCACGACTACTTGGCAGAGGTCAACAAAAAATGGGGCTTGGTACGTGGCGAATCCGTTTCGGCTACCAATGCCCAGCATGTCCCTCGTGACGAATGGTATAGACAACTCCAAGCCGAAAGCCGTGAGTTGGAAATCGCAAATGGCAAACTGGAACTTGACATTCGCAGAAAGGAGAATGCCGTTAAAGGTCTGAAAACGATGATAGAAAACCTCACTCACCAGAAGTTTGAGGTGGAGAACAAAATCCATGAGGTTGAGAAATTGTTGGAACAACAGAATGGCGAGCATTCCGAATTGTCAAAGGAACTGGAACGGCTCAAAAGTCAGTTGTCCACCTTGGAGTTCAAGCTGACGGACAAACGAGAAAAACTGAGTGCAGCCGATGAAGCACTTGCCGAGTTCAGAGCTATGACAAGGGCGCAGAAGTCTGAGGCTGAAACATTGCGTGTCGTGCAGGAGCAGACATCACGTACTTTGCAGACATACGCCCAAGCCTCTATTCTTGCTGGCAGTTTTCAAGAACTGCTGACGATGAGCAGTAGGATTTGCGCCAATGTACCCGAAGCCAAGAAAATGGCAGAGAACACCATTATTGAAGATATGTGCGATATGCGTTTCAAAGATGTACTTGGCACAGCCGTCAAGATGTTCATTGAGGGCATCAATGGGGCAACAAGCATCACGCAGTCGGGAGGTGGCGGTGGCTCCAATTCGGAATTGCCTTGGAGGGATAAGGACGAGGATATTTTCAGCTTTGCCAGACGCTGCATGAGATTCGCCCACAGCAAACACTATCCCCAAAAGAGTTCGGGCATTAAGCGGTAGTATCAGCGAGTATTCGCTTCCAGACATCAATATCAGGGAAAGGCATGTATATTTCAAAGAAACCATCGAAATATGCCACTGTCTTTCCTTGATTTATTTTCGCCTCTGCATAGGCTCTGCTTTTGTACTTGTCGGCAAGGCGTAACAATTCCTGTTTCTGTTTCTTTTGCTGATTTTCAAAGAAACTTATTGCAAGAACAAGCAACTCCTTTACACCATTTGTAAGTCCTGCCTTGTCATAGATATAAAGCAGACGGTTGTAAGGCTCTGGCTTCCAATAGCCATTGGCAATCAGCTCTTCATAGATATTGGTTGCAGTGATGTAATCCTTACTTTTTTCGGCAACCTTTGCCTTGCGTAGTTCATTCTCTATATGGCTGATTATATATTCTATCTGATGGCACACTGGAGCGTCTTCTGAAAACAGAGCGTCATTTCCACTTGTGTAGAAATCAAATTCGGGCAGTTGAGTAATCAAACTTTTGTATCGGTTTGCCAATGTCTCTTTGGTGGTAATGGTTCTGTTGAGATTGGCCTGTTTGGGTAGTTTGTCTTCTCGTTGCCTTATTACTTCCCTAAATTCGACAACAAGCGCATCTTGGCTGAATTTTGCAGGGACAAGCAACAGAACACGCTTGGCATCGCTCCATTGTTCTTTGCTTATATAATGGCGAAGTAGCCAATTATAGGGTTCAAGGTTCAATGAATATCCTTTTTGAGCCGCACTCTCGTATTGGCATTTAGTCTGTTCTGTGTCATTTGTTTTCAGATATGTCCTTGCCTTTATAACCTCTGTAACACCAGGCATTACCAAAGACTGCTTGGTGGACTGTTGAGGTACATTTATAGAAGAAGGCAAGGAAACGTTCTCTTGCGTGTTTGTCTCCTTGCCTTTGTCGTTGCTGAATATGTCTTTTATCTTCTTGAATAGTCCCATGCGTAATTTCTTTTGAGTGCAAAGGTAATGTAAAATACTGATAATCAATTCTACTTGTTGTAAAAAGCATATACTCGTTTGCATAGTTTAATAGCATGGATAACATATCAAAAGATATAGAATATGCTTCGATTACCAGGTTATCACTTTGTCAACTATCTCTTGTTGCTCAATGCTGCTTCTTCGTAGATAGATACGTGTCGTTTCGATGCTTTCATGTCCCATAAGGTCTGCAAGCAAGGCAATGTCGTTGAACTTCTCCAAGAAATTCTTGGCATAACGATGGCGGAACGAGTGAGGGTAAACTACTTTCTCATTCAAGCCATACTTCACCGCATAGTTCTTCAACTGCTGTGATATGCCTCTTGTCGTGATGCGCTCGCCAAAGCGATTGAGAAAGAGATAGCCACTTGTACGGTTTAGTGTCTGCAACCATTTTTCTGTTTCCGTGCGCAATGTCTTGGGAATATAGATACGCCGTATCTTGCCACCCTTGGTGTAGATGTCGTAATAGCCTACTTGCACGTGCTCAACCTTGATTTGTACAAGTTCGCTCACTCTGGCGCCAGTCGCAGCCAAGAAACGCACCACAAAGTACCACTCCAAGTTATCTTCCTTCTTCAATTTGTTCTTCAAGAATGTGTAGTCGGCATTGCTGATGACATTCTCCAAATAAGAACGTTGCTGCACCTTGACCGACTTCAAGCGGAGCTTAGTTTTGCCTACAAATACAAGATACTTGTTCAACGCCTGAATACGGAGGTTCACCGTCTTTGGTTTGTAAGTCTCGATCAGGTAGGTCTTGTAAACCAACAAGTTTCTCTTGTTCAACTCTTTGTGTCGAGAGCCAAACTCCTTCACGGCATACAGATATGCCGAAATCGTGTTCTTAGCCATATTGCCTTGGCTTAGGAACTCTTCAAATTTGTCTAATTCCATTTCTATTCGTTTATTAGTGAAACATTAAGTTGTCCTAATAAATAGGCATGGATTTGTTCTATGAGTTCCTATTATGAGAAGATGCCTGCCACGGGAGAGGTGAAGTGTATTGATGAGGAGATCCCATTTGAACTGCCGAATGGGTGGGAGTGGACAAGGATTAGAAATGTATCTCAGTCGTATATTGGATTAACATACAGTCCAACAGACGTTTCTTCATGTGGCACAATAGTTCTACGTTCATCTAATATACAAAATGGTAAAATCGTTTTGAATGATGTTGTACGAGTAACTAAGGAGATAAGTGAGAAACTGCAAGTGGAGAAAAATGACATCATCATTTGCGCCAGAAATGGTAGTGCGAAGCTTGTTGGAAAATCTGCAATAGTTAATAGCGTTTCTGAACCAATGACTTTTGGTGCTTTTATGGCTATTTGCAAGACTTCATTATATCAGTATATCTCTATTTTCTTACAGTCAGATTTGTTTTTCTCACAACTAAGAGGAGTTAGTAGCACCACCACGATAAACCAATTAACACAAAATAATTTCAACTCTTTTCTCGTTCCTGTGCCACCCATTAAGGAGCAGGAAAGAATCTTCGAGAAAATGAATGAGGTCATTCCTGTTATAGAAGGTTATGAAGTAAAACAGGAATTGTTGGATAAACTAAACAGGAACCTCAATGAGAGCATAAGAAAATCCGTATTGCAGGAAGCTATCCAAGGCAAACTTGTGCCACAGATTACAGAGGAGGGTACGGCACAAGAACTGCTTGAGCAGATTAAGGCAGAGAAGCAACGACTGGTTAAGGAGGGCAAACTAAAGAAGTCTGCCCTCAACGATAGTGTTATCTTTAAAGGTGGCGATAACAAGTATTGGGAGAAGAACCGTAAGGAAGAAGTTTGCATTGATGACGAGATACCTTTTGAAATTCCCGAAAGTTGGCAATGGACACGTCTGTCAGATTGTGTGGAATTGTTAGGTGGCTTTGCATTTCCCAGTAGTGCTTTAAAGTCTCCGACTGGACGCAGAGTTATTCGCATTTCAGACATTACTCCTTTGGGATTGAAAGAGACTAACATTGTGCGGTACAATGGGAACGACTCTCTGCTTCAATACAAAATACTTCAGCACGATATACTTTTAGCTATGACTGGAGGAACAGTTGGTAAGAGTGTATATTTGCATGATAAACTCAAAGAAGAACTCTTAGCCAACCAGCGTGTAGCTGTTTTGAGATCAGAATATATTTCATCTGCATATTTGGATTTAATCATAAAATCACCTTATATACAGGAAATCATTACGGAACGTAAGAACTCTACTAATGATAATATTTCTATGGTACTGATTTCAGACTTTATCTTACCAATTCCACCGAGTGAAGAGCAGGTTAGAATAGTTAAACGATACTATGAGCTAACAAGTATTATGAGCAGGTAGGCATAGAAACCTGTCAAATAGAGTTAGATATAGACTTTCCTGACAGCTGGTTAATCACTCGATTGTCATCGCTTTGCGCCCTTACTGACGGAGAAAAGCGAGAGGGACAACAACTCTGTTTGGATGCCAAGTTCCTGCGTGGAAAATCATGTGGCGACTACCTTGCAAAAGGAAAGTTTGTAGAAAAGAACGACCACATTATCCTTGTGGACGGTGAAAACTCAGGCGAAGTGTTCACCGTGCCATGTGGTGGCTATATGGGTAGCACATTCAAGCAGTTATGGGTAAGTGATGCCGTGTCGTTAGAGTATGTTCTTCACTTTATCGCGTTCCACAAGGACTTGCTACGGAACTCAAAAAAAGGTGCGGCAATACCGCACCTTAATAAGGAAATATTTTATTCGTTAATTATTGGAGTTCCGCCAGTTGACGAACAAAAACGCATTGTTGAAAAAATAAATTCACTACTCAAAAGGTTGTAGGAACACAACTACGACAAAGAAAATATGGTTTCTATTTTGTCGTTAATTCTTTGGATTTCACCTATCGGTGGTATTGGAATAAGAGCGGCATTTAGTCGCTCTTTTCCAATATTATAGAAAGCCTGTCCCGACTTATTGGTTATAGATTGCATAAACTCAATGGTTGCTGGCGCACTCATTATATATTGCAGATATTTTGCAAACACATTGGATGTCAAGTGGCTGCGAATAATGAACACGAAACCGCCTACAGTTATATTATGTAAGTCCTCGCTCACAAGAGCCATTTTACCGATATTTTCAAGACTGGTTACGGCAGGCGTTACAATATCATTCTTTTTGAGTAATATTGCTTCTTTAACCTTGTCAGTATGCACATACAAATCGTCTGATTTCAGCTGCAATTTGAACGGAGAAATATTGCCACCTCTGAGCACTCGTACTCCGATACCGCTGTTGTTGGCTTCATCTTTCTTGAAAGTTGCACCTGTCATGATTTGACAGATGTCTCTAAGCCTACACCAAGTCCAAGCAGCAGGTAATTCAAACGGAATTTCCGCTGTTATATCAGCTACTTCTGTGTCTATTTTCTCATAATACTTGTTATCGTCACCTTTGAAGATAACGCTATCGTTGAGGGAAGACTTCTTGAGTTTACCATCCTTGACTAGTTTCTGCTTCTCTGTCTTTATCAGTTCAAGCAGTTCAGTTGCAGTGCCTTCCTCGGCTATCTGTGATACAAGTCTGCCTTGTATCGCTTCTTGTAAAATTGATTTCTTTAACTGTAATCTAATTGTGTCGTTCAACTCGTCTAATTTTTGTTGACTTCTATTATAATATGACAGATTTGCACTCAAAGAATTAATTTTATCAACTATCCGTTTTTGTTCTCCCAATGGAGCTATAGGAATAAGCAGGTTTGAAACCTTTTCTGCATTTATATTGCATTGTTGAACACCTATTGTTTTTACGTCCTTACAATATGAGCGAACATAAGGTGAGCCGAAAACGAAATTCAAAAAATCAGAGCAAACTAATATAGGTCGTAGCAGTATAATATACCCAGCAAATATTGCAGGCCTATTTCCTCTAAAGATTCCTGTTTTACCTACAAGCTCTGCACTGTTTGTACGATTAAATAAAAGATCACCGTTTTGCAATTTATATTTTTCATTATCAATTTCATTATTGCTGTAAACCAATTTTGTAAAATCAATTTCTCCATCTTGAATATTTCCCATTCTTAAGACGGGAACTGAGCCTATACCAACAGATTTATTTGAAGTTCCATATTTCGGAGGTAAGATTACAGAAGAAGCCCTGCACCATTCCCACCCTTGTGGCACTTCAAACGGTATCTCCTCATCAATACACTTCACCTCCCCCGTAGCAAGTATCTTCTCATAATAGGAATTGTCCTCACCACGGTAGATAATGGATGCGTTCTTGTCACGCTTGATTTTCTTCTCCTTGATCAAGCGTTCTTTCTCTTGGCGAATCTTATCAAGCAATACGCTTGCCGGTTCGTCATTAGGATCCTGCGGTACAAGTTTTCCCTGTATCGCCCATTGTAATATGCTATTCTTTAATTGTTTTCCGTTCATTGTAATTTTCTATCGTTAGAAATCATTGTCCTTATTCTTCTGCTTCAAGAAGAACTGATAAAGTTTCTTGCCTATTTTATCTTTGGCAAATGTCCGCTCATGCTCAATAGGTATGGTAGATAACCTTATCTTAGCCACGCCTTTTTTCAACAACTCAAATTGTTGTGGACTTATCTTGAATTGAGCTGTAGAACTGATTTCTGTCACTGGAAGGACTATATTGCCAGAGACAATACCTGCCGTTTCAGAGCCGCTACCAATCTGAGAACCATAAAGTTTAATAACTTCACCATCGAATGTTTTCAACAACATGGTTGATTCTTTCAGGAAATTCAGTCTGTCTGACTTTACGGTTGCAATAATGTAATATGTTGTATCTTGCTTTGTAACGCTATATTTCATGTTGCATCCCTCGGCAGCCAAAGGTCGATATGTATATCCAACCGTTTGTGCATTTATATTGATACTGCACATAGTCAGTACAATAGACAAAATGATTTGTATTCCAATATTACTTTTCATAATTATGCTATAAAATCGAAATGTCCTTATTTTATTGTTGTTACTCTGCTTCGTCTAACAACTTGTCAAGTTGCGCTTGCAGTTCTTCACGCTTTGGCAAATAGAGTTGGTAACGAGCCACAAACAATTGATTGGTTATACCCTCCAAGGCATACTCCATCAGAAGTTCGTCTTTTCTTGCTCCCAAAACTATACCAATAGGGGGATTATCGTCAGGTTGACACACTTCTGTTTTGAAATAGTTCAGGTAGAGATTCATCTGCCCAATATCACCATGCTTTATCTCTGCTCGCTTCAAGTCAATCAACACATAGCATTTCAAAATACAATGGTAGAATACCAAATCCACCTTGAACTGTCGGCTTCCTATCTGCATGGAGTATTGTCTGCCCACAAATGCAAAACCACGTCCCATTTCCAAAAGGAACTGCTCCATGTGGTCTTTCAGAGCCTTTTCCAAGTCACTCTCCTTATAGCGTTTCTGTTTGGGAAGCCCTGCAAATTCAAGCACGAAAGGGTCACGGATGATGTCTTGCGGAGTTTGTACTTGATGCCCCTCGTTTGCCAAAGCAAGAACTCCAGCCTTGTCTGTGCTTAGTGCAAGTCGCTGAAACAGACAGCTCTTCATCTGTCTTTTCAGTTCCCTAACTTTCCAACATTCCTTGATGGATTCCTTATAATAGAACTGCATTTCAAGTGCATTATCACACTTCAACAGTTCATAATAATGGCTCCATGTCAATTTGTGGGACAGTGTCCCACATTTTGGGAATGCCAAGTATAACTTACGCATATAGGTAAGGTTTGTTCGGTTAAAACCTTTTCCATTTCTTGCTGTCAAATCCTTTGCAAGGTTTACAAGTAACCTTTTGCCATATTCTGCTCTTTGTTTGCCACCCTGTTCAAATTCAACAATATACTTTCCTGTTTGCCAGTTGGCATCAAGCAATTCCGTATTGACCGCAGCAATGGCTTTTGACTTCGCCTCACCCCATAGCGTGGCTATGTTGTCTATCAACTTCTGATAGGCAGCATCATTTATGTTTGTCAAATCTTTATTCTCCATGCCAATCTTTTAGATTTGTGGAACACCGTTCCACATTTTACAATTCGTCCACATTCACATTTATTCCCAAGATACGCTGTATCTCTGCCAATGTCTTATCAATTTCATGATCAAGAGCCTTGCGTTTCTTGAAATAGTCGGCAAGCAGTTCGGCAGGAGGCAGGATTTCTTCATCCTCTTTCGGGAACTTGCACAAGTCGAAGTTGCAATCGGTGGCGATAAGGTCTTCAACCGAATAGCAACGAGATTTCTCGTCACCATCAGCAATAATAATCTCCTTACGGTCGTTCCACCACTCACGGATTGGGTCGCAATGTTCTGACTTCATGGATTTTGTCTTGGAGAAATGCTTGTAACCCTCTGGCATATCCAAACGATAGAACCACGTTTCCTTTGTAGAATAGCCCTCTGGAGCACCCTCCGCACAGGTGTTGTCGAAGAACAAAATGTTCGTGGCAATCGAAGTGTAAGGTGCAAAGATACTGCCTGGCAAACGGATAATGGTATGCAAGTTGAAATCTCTGAGCAGCTTGGTCTTGATGGCTATCTTTGTGTTGTCCGCTCCAAACAGGAAACCGTCTGGAACAATGACCGCTGCACGACCATTCCTCTTCAGTCGGTACATGATGAGAACCATGAACAAGTCAGCAGTCTCGCTACTGCGCATATCAGAAGGGAAATGTGACTTGACATCCAACTTCTCGTTTCCACCGTAT
This sequence comes from Leyella stercorea DSM 18206, assembly GCF_000235885.1. Classification (GTDB taxonomy): domain Bacteria; phylum Bacteroidota; class Bacteroidia; order Bacteroidales; family Bacteroidaceae; genus Prevotella; species Prevotella stercorea. Next base: position 6,259 of record NZ_JH379330.1, on the reverse strand, counting down.
GGTGGGTTCATCAACACAACATCAAACTTATCTTCGTCTGTGTAGTTGAGAACATCCTTTGTAAGCGAGTTGTCGTGATATACCAATGGCGTGTCAATACCATGCAGCAACAGGTTTGTCACACATAGCATATACGGGAATTGTTTCTTTTCTATGCCAAATACAGACTGATTGTACTCTTTGCGGTCTTCAGCAGTCTTTACCTTCTTGTCCAATTCACCCAACCAACTTGTGATGAAACCTCCTGTACCACAAGCGAAGTCTGCCATTTTCTCACCAATCTGCGGATTGACTATCTCTGCCATAAATTCGGTCAAGGCTCTTGGGGTATAGAACTCACCAGAGGAACCTGCCGACTGCATTTCTTTGAGAATAGTCTCGTATATCTCACCGAAAGCATGACTCTCTTCATAGTCACCAAGGTTCAGTCCGTCAATCACATTCAGCACCTGGCGGAGCTGAACACCATCCTTCATATATTGGTTGGCATCCTCAAAAGTTGTCTTTACTATTGCCTGACGAATTGGGGTGGTTGGTGTAACCTCAATGTTTTTGAGTTCAACAAACAAGGTGTTGTTGACAAACGAAAGCAGCTCATCACCAGTCAAGGCATTACCACTTCCATCGTCATGCGCCCAGTTGCGCCAACGGCATTCTTCTGGAATAATAGACTTGTAATCATCATCGTCCAACTCCCAATCATTCTCTTTCTCGTCATAGACTTTCAAGAACAGCATCCACGCCATTTGTTCTATGCGTTGCGCATCACCGTTGATACCGGCATCATTGCGCATTATATTGCGTACTCGTTTTACGAAATTTGATAAACTCATATTTTGTTTCTATTTTATGCTATATTATATATGTATTGTTCCAGTTCCTTTACGGCATCAAGATAGCCTTGCTTGCCACCAAAGAACTTCACGATGTTTGCCTTTGAACCCAATTTGCGGAATGGGTCATTTTCAAGTACTGTCAGGCTTTCCAATTCTGACACACCTTCCTTGGTGTACTTATCCAACAAGGCTTCAAGCACAAGTCGTGCCTGTTCACCATACTTGCTGAATATGTCTCGTTTCTTCACTTGTTCGGCACGTTCATGTCGTGTAAGCGTTTTCTTGCCGTAGGCTATATGGCAGATGAAATCGAAATCATCAACATCGTCCATGTCTTGGTCGTGCTTCAATGCTGCAAGATCAATACCACTGTCTTTAAGCATTTCAGCAATATCTGACTTTTTCTTGGTTTCTTGCCACTTGGAAGTGAACGTATCTATCGTAGCGTATGTATCTATGATACTTTTCTTTGTATAGTCGGTAATGCTTTCCGTGCGAAGTAACTTACCGTTTGTGTCATAGACAGAAACGACTTTGTTAATGACCATAACTTGACAACCATCCTTGGCAACAATCGGCTTCGGTCGTGGTTCAGGATCTGGTTCTTTCACGCCTTTAGGCTCGTCGTTTTCAGGAAGTACATACGGCTTAGGCTCTTTCTGCTTGGGCGGATAGTTCGGGTCTATTTCAATCGGTCCGTCCCAATCTGGGTCTGCAAACAATCGTGTCACGTTGCGGAAGTCCATTACAGTGAAGTATGTCTTTCCTTCTTTCTCACGAAGACGAGTGCCACGACCAATTATCTGTTTGAACTCTGTCATAGAGCCGATTTGTTGGTCAAGAACAATCAGTTTTGTCATTTTGCAATCAACACCAGTTGAAAGCAACTTACTTGTTGTCGCTATGACAGGGTATTTCTCTGCAACAGAAATGAAATAATCCAACTTGCCTTTTCCGTATTCGTCACTACCAGTTATACGAACCACATAGTCGGGATTTTTCTTGCACATGTCAGCATTGGCATTAGCCAAAGCCATACGCATACGTTCCGCATGAGTTTCATCAGCACAGAACACTATGGTCTTAGCCATGCGATCTGTACTTTTCAGATAGTTGGTTATCTCTTGCGCAACTTCCCTTATGCGGTCTTCTATGACAATGTTATAGTCATAGTCGCTGTTGTTATAAATGCGGTCTTCTATCTCATTGCCGTAAATATCCTTTTGTCCCTTTGTCGGTCTCCACTCATCGCCAATGTTGGTTGTGATGTTGATTACTTTGAAAGGAGCAAGGAAACCGTCCTCAATTCCGTTTTTAAGACTGTATGTATATATAGGCTCACCAAAGTAGCCAATACTTGACTGGTACTTTGTTTCTTTAGGTGTGGCAGTCATACCTATATGAGTAGCCGAAGAAAAGTATTCCAAAATGTTTCGCCAGTTGCTATCATCCTTTGCGCTACCTCTATGACACTCATCAACGATAACAAGGTCAAAATAGTCTGGATTAGGAAACAACTCCTTATAGTTTTTGGCATCATTCTGTCCAATCAGCTGTTGATAGAGTGCAAAGAACACTTGATAAGAACCCAATTCTTCCAAGTGTTTTTTGTCTTTTGAGTAGTCTATCTTGTGCGTTACCTTATCTAATGGTTTGAAGTCCTGCTGTATGGATTGGTCAACCAATATGTTTCTGTCTGCAAGATACAACACTTTCTTCTTCAAACCACTTTTAAGTAAACGCCATACAATCTGAAATGCAGTATATGTCTTGCCTGTGCCAGTTGCCATGACAAGGAGCACACGGTTTTGTCCTTTGGCAATGGCATTGACTGTACGGTTTACTGCATTGCGCTGATAATATCGTGGCGGAAATATATTTTGACCAGTGCAAAAAGGCTGCTCTATGATAGCCAGCTCTTGTTCGTTAAGTCCATTTCCATCGTTAGCCTCATTTTTATATTTTTCGATAAGTTCTTCTTTTGTTGGAAATTCGTCCATAGCAAAAGTGCGTTCCTTGCCTGTCAAGAAGTCATGTTCGGCAAAACCCTCACCATTTGAACTGTATGCAAACTTCACATCAAGCATTTGAGCATAGGTCATGGCTTGTTGCAATCCATGAGAAACAGAATGATTGGCATCCTTTGCTTCTACAATAGCAATGGGTGTTGCCTTATTTGCATAAAGTACATAGTCGGCAAACTTCGGTTTCTCTCTATGCACAAGATTACCATGAAGGCTAATTTTACCGTCAGTAAATTTAACCTTCTGTTCCATGAATATACTATCCTTTGACCATCCCTTGCTTATGATGGCTTCGTTGATATAGCGGAACTTGATGTCCTCTTCTGTAAGTTCTTTGCTTATGCCCATGTTCAAATAACGTTTTATTATCGGAAGTTATTTTGTCCAGTTCTAAAAATCCAGTATTTGGCGTTTTTATTCTCGCTCGCCCTCGTCTGTTATCAAGTCCTTCAAATCGACTTGTAGAATTTTTGATATTGCAAGCAATGTTTCCAAATCTGGCTGGTATTTATTTCTGGCGTAGCAGTTTACTGTACTAAAGCTCTTCCCAAGCTGTTTTGCAAGCCATGTCTGAGAGATGCCTTTTTCTTCCAACGTGTCTTTTATTCTGTTCAGTTTCATATTTTCACCGAATTTTACTGCAAATATACATTAAATTTTGCGATAATAATTCGTTATGTGGCTCTAATAGGTAAAAATATAACGATATTTCACACTTTCACATCCATTTGATACGAAATAAGGGAATAAAGAGATTTTATCCTCCTTACTCCCTTTCTTTTCTTCCCTAATTTCCAAATACTTTTTCCACTCGCTTGACGGCATTCGCTCTCATCTGCATGGCTACGGAAGCATAAATCTGTGTTGTCTTAACACTTTTATGACCCAATAGTTTGCTCACAGTCAAGATGTCACATCCTGCGAGGATAGCCAATGTTCCAAAAGTGTGCCGACTTGTGTGAAATCCGAGAACCTTTGTAATGCCAGCTCGTTTTGCCATGTGCTTCAAGGCTCTGTCACAGTTGCAGATTTGCGGTGTGTTGAACACAAGGCTATCTTCACTTTTATCTTGCTTGTCGGGCAACCATTCCAATGCCTTTTTGCCTAATGGTATCAGAATGGGGTGCTTGGTTTTCTGCATACGAGGCAGATAGATTGCCAATCCCGCATCAGTTTGGCGAATATCCTTCCATTTTAAGTTGGATATGTCGCTATGTCTTAAACCTGTAAAACAACAGAACATATAACATTGTTTGGTTGCAGGACTGCCTGTTTCAACGGAAGCCAATGACATGACCTCTTCTTTTGTCAATGCAACAATATTACTCTCTGCCTTGCTGACCCTTTCCCTTATATCCAATGAAGCAAAAGGATTTGCACTTATCAGACCGTTTCTGACCGCCTTGTTCAATATGGTGTTGAGTGTGGTCTGCATTTGGTGCATGGTGGACTGTGCCAGCTTCTGAGGGTTGCTTGGAGACTTTGGCGAAACATAGATGTCCCTCATATAGTTCAAGAAGCCCATATATACGTTTTTATTGAAGTCTATCAATCGTATGCCACCTTTATGGCTGTATTTCATATATTGGTGCATGATGGCTATCAGCTTCCATACATTCTTGATGTAGTTCTGAGAATACGCTTGGCTGTCAATCAATCCCTTGTGATAATCAAGCAGCCATTCATAGAAAACAGGCGATGCCTTTCTTAATGCCGTTTCATCTGGAACATTTGCCTCCTTACGAATACCAAGGAGTCTTTCAGCCTTGATTGCGACCGCCTTTTTCATGGCGTTCTTGTTCTCTCGCTTTGCGTCTTCGTTTACCTCTGGAACAAGGTACAAATGCAGTGCCTCATATTCCCTTTTACCATTCTCATAGCAGTCAAGGTATAGTGACTGACTGCCATTTTTTAACACTCTTGTTCTTATCTCTACACTCATTTTCAGTTACCTTTTTTATTAGTGCTAATCAAATAGATTATCAACCTTGTTGACCGCCTCCACTTTTTTCTCGTCCACTATCTTGCTGTATATCTGTGTTGTAGAGACATTGCTATGCCCCAATAATTTGCTTGTTGTATAGATGTCAACTCCAAGTGTCAGCATCATCGTGGCGAAGGTGTGGCGTGAGCAGTGAAACGAGATATGCTTTTTAATATCAGCATTTTGCATCCATTTACGAATGTCGTGACATACCGTTGGAGTACCTGGCAAAGTGAATATCGGCTCGTTCGGGTCTTCCCTTTCATTAAGGCAGTTCAGAGCCTCTTTTGATAATGGAACATTGACGAGTTTGTTTGTCTTCTCCATGATCGTGCGGACAAACTTTGTCTTTCCGTCAGATGCGAGAAACACCTTGTTCCATGTGAGCGCACGTACATCACCCAAGCGCAATCCTGCAAAGCAAGAGAAGATAAATGCCTTTTTTACTTCCGTGTTGGCGCAGTCCGCTTTCATAATGGCTTTCAACTCGTCAATGGTCAGATATTCTCTTACGCTTTCGGCTGGCTGATGCTTCTCCTTAGCATCCAACAGTTTCATTGGATTGCTTGCTATGATACTCTCACGCACTGCCTTATTCAACGCTCCATTGAATACCGCTTGATGATGATGTGCGCAACCTTGACTGATAACAGCTGTAGCGTCTTTCTTCACTCCGTGATGTGCCGTTTTCAAAAACTTCACGAAGCCACGGCAGAAATCAACATCTATTTCTGACAAACAGATATTGATGTCGCCAGTCGTGGCAAGGTACTGTTCTATCTTGTGGCGCATCTCCTTTCTGCCTTTCAATGTGGATTTGGCAAAGTTGCCGTCTGACTGCTCATATTTGCAGAGCCAAGTCAGCAGTGGCATATTCTCCTGCTTGATTTTCTCCCATTGTTTGATGCCACGGTTCTGCAACCCCAATATTCTTTCTGACTTCACCTTGTTTGCCACTTGCATAGCGTGTCTGTTCTGGTCTTTTGAAATCGGGTCTTTCTCTGGAACGAGGTAGAGCGACAGCGACTCGTATTTTCTGACACCATCTGAATAAATGTCGAGATAGAGGCTGATATTTCCATTCTTCAACTTGCGCTGACGAATGCGAACAGGCTCTTTCGGTTTTGATACTTTCTTTTGTCTTCCCATGCTGTTATATGCTTTTATTTGTTTCTATTTTATGCCCACATTCGGGCTTCTCTGAGGTCAAAGTTATAAAGATTATTTTGTTTCGCGTAACAAACGTGCAACAAAAATGCACCAAAAATAGATTTTTAACAGTCAAGAAAATAAAAGAAATCAAATCAAAGAAGTATCTGTGTATCAATGATATAACGTGTATTTTCTTTGATTTGCTACGACTTTGTTTTACGCCATAAAATCCTCTACTTCGTCGGCTTCTATGTGCTACTGTT